>NZ_JBITFA010000004.1:0-233462 GCF_044455705.1 Kitasatospora sp. NPDC051170
GCCACCCGCTATGACAAGACCCGCGAGTCCTACCAGGCCGCCGTCACCATCGCCTCGATCCTGCTCTGGATCTGATCTTTGAAGACGATCTCTAGGAGGGCCACCCGTGCCCAGCACCACGTTCGCGTCCCTCACCACGCTGCGACTCGGGGGCCCCGCCGAGCACGTTCTGACGATCTCCACCCCCGCCGACTGGGCCGACGCCGTCAGGACGATCGGGCAGCGCCACGAACAGGCACCCGTGGTGCTGGGCCACGGCAGCAACGTCATCGCCTCCGACGCCGGACACCCCGGCACCGTCGTGGTCATGAACACCCGGGGCATCACCGCCACCCGCGCGGACGACACCACGGTCGACGTCACCGTGCAGGCCGGACACCCGCTCACCGACCTCACCGCCTGGGCCGCCACCGAGCACCTGGCCGGGATCGAGTGCCTGGCCGGGATACCCGGCACCACCGGCGCCGCCCCCGTCCAGAACGCCGGCGCCTACGGTCAGCAGATATCCGACACCCTCGACCACCTGACGGTGTGGGACTGGGAGATGGGCCGCATGCGGACCCTGCCCGCCGAGGCGTGCCGCCTGCGCCACCGCGACAGCCGGTTCAAGAGCAACCCCGGCCGCTGGACCGTCCTCACGGCGACGTTCCACCTCACCCGCTCACCAGCTGCCCCCATCGCCTACCAGCCGCTCGCGGATGAACTCGGCGCCTCCATCGGCACCCGCCCGCCCGTCGCCGAGGTGACGGCCGCCGTCCTCGCCAACCGCCACCGCCGCGGACTTCTCCTCGACCCCCACGGCCCCGCCGCCCGCCAGGCCGGATCGGTCTTCCTCAACCCGCCCGTCACCGCGACCCAGGCCACCCGCCTGTCCACCACCGGCTGCCCTACCCACGCCGACAGCGACGGACAACTCCGGGCCAGCGCCGATTGGCTGCTGGAACACATCGGCTACCGCCCCGGCTACAAGATCGCAGACGGCATCCGCTGCTCGGAACGCCGCACCCTCACCCTCACCGCCCACGACGACGCCACCGCGACAGGCTTCGCCCAGGCCCTCACCGAACTCTCGGCCCAGGTCGGAATCGCGACCGGCATCGCACTGCAGCTCGAGCCAGTAATGGTCGGCGCCTGGGCATAAAGGTCCTGTGGGAGCCGAGGCCCCCGCGTACTGCCATCAGTCGCCACGACAGCGAGTACCAGCGCTTACGCCTGGGCAACCGCCGACAACCCCAACAGACTAAGGAGACCAGGTGATCGAGGTACGGCCCAGCCAGCAGATGCAGTCCCTCGGCGTCGTCCAGCAGGGCACCCCCATCCTCAACCGCCCTGCTGAGCCCCTCGACCTCCCGGCCGAACGGGCAGCCGCCCAAGCCGTGATCGACAAGCTGTTCGCCGCCGTCGAGCGGATCGGCCAAGTCCACTCCTTCGCCAAGGGCATGGGCCTCGCCGCCCCGCAGATCGGCATCCCCCGCGCTGCCGCCCTCGTCCTGCCCCCGACCACGGGCGCCGAACCGATCATCCTGCTCAACCCGAAGATCACCGCCGTCTCCGACGAGGCCGACGAACAGTACGAGGGCTGTCTCAGCTTCTTCGACGTCCGGGTCATGGTCCCCCGCCCCCTCCGTATGGACGTCACCGCCACCGTCCTCGACGGCACCATCACCACCGTCACGTACGAGTTCAGCCTCGCCCGCCTCATCGCCCACGAGATCGACCACCTCGACGGCCTGCTCTACACCGACCGCATGCGCCCCGACGTCCACCCGATCCCGGTCGAGGAATACCGAGGCACAGGGTCAACCTGGGCCTACTGACCAGCCAGAACACAACCCATACGGGCAGGGGATGGCCGTCCAGGTCCGATGCCCGACACAAATGATCAATTGGCCCGCGAGCCCATACGGTTGGCGATCGCAGTTGCGGCTTCCTGCGACACAAGGATCACCTTGCGCTTGAACATGCGCTTCACGACGAAGAATCGAGCACCAGCGCGGTCATCACTGCGAACTCGCCACTCGTACAGTCCATTCTCCGGAACAGCCCATCCCCATGGCGGACCGGAGCGTGGCAGAAAGTCGCGGGCAAGCCCATACCTCGGGTGCGTTCCACGGATTCGGGCAAGTGTGCCCACTCTGCTCTCCTGCGTGACGAACCGGGGCGTGACTGTTACCCCGGGGGCGATCTCTATGAGGTCCACGACACAACCGTAGAGCCAGCGAAGGCCGGCAAGTGCGAGAGCCGGGCGCGCGTCACCACTCCACCAAGGGTCGCTCGGCCCTGGGGTGTTGGCTCTCACGCCGAACCCGTTACGAACACAGTCGGCGTGCAACAAGCCGGGCAGTCCAGACGGTTCACGCCCGCAGGCTGAGGGCAAGCTCTGCCACGATCCACTCGGGAGGAGAGTGCGTGAACAGGGACCCGGATCTCATCCGTCACGAGGACGGCATTGTCTGGAGCGAGAGCATCGGCAACCTCGACTACGTGCGCGAACATCTGGAGGTGACGGCTGGCACCCGTCGCGGCCCTGTCCGTTGGAACGGGCCTGGCCGGCGGGTGGGGTACTCGGTGCTCAAGCCGGACGCTCCGGCTGGCGAAGCGCCTTTTCGGTTCGCCCGTCGCGTCTTCTGGATCAAGGAGCATGACCGCTCAGAGCAGCCAGATGGCGTGTACAAGGACTGCGCCCCATCCGAGGGCGTAGATCCCCGCACCATCGCCGCCGGAGTGTGGGGTGAGCTCACCGAGCGCGCTTGGGGAGGACCGCTGCCAACCGCCGGCACGCGATCGGCCACCACCTCCAAGTCCGGACCTCAACAGAAGTTGATCAAGGTCGGCGAGTCGTTGGCGAGCGGCACTGCGTTCATTGGGGTGGCGCCGACCAAGCGAGGTCTCGTCGACGTCTTCATCGACTGCGCGAGCGGGAGCCAGCTCGGCGACGGCAGCCATGTGGTCTCGGAGCTGCTCCCGCCTGACCAGGCGCGCCAGCTTCTCACCGAGATCATCAAGACCACCCCCTGGCTCCAGGAAGCCCTTGCACTCTCAGTGGTGGATGGGTGGCTTGCCGGCGACTTCCCGAAGTAGGCCCCTCGGCCGCCATGGTCTGCCGCCGCCGGTCTCCTGGGCAGACGAAGACCCCAACCACAGTGCGGTCGGGTCTTCGTCGTCTGTGTTGCGCCCGCTACGACGAGCGTGGGCTACGCGGCCACGCATTCACCGCTTCTTCAGGGGGGTGTCGCTGCAACCACTTGCGCGCAGCCGCCTCCCCGAAGCCGCGCGACCGAAGCAGGCCAAGGGCGAGAGCGCGGATCTCCCGCGTATTGTCCACGAGGTCAAGGTGAGCCTTCATGCGCGCCACCACCTCGGCCTGCTCGACGTCGTAACGGCCATTGACCTTCTGCGCGAACAGGGGCAGAAGCTTGTAGTAGCGACGTTCGCTGATCCCAACTTGAGTCCATGGGTAGCGGTCCGGCGCCTCGCGTTTCTTGTGCTCTTTGATCGCGATGTTTGCCTTCCGGCGCACGTAGCGGCGGGTTGCCTCCGCGCCTTGAGCCGGGTCGAAGCCGGGACGGACCAGTTGTTCAAGCAGCGTCGCTGCTGCTGACGTTAGGTTCGGAGCGCGGGTCTCGCGCTTGATCCGCTCGACCTGCCGCCGGTACGCAATGGCGAGGGCGTTGGCCAGGGCTGGCTCATCACCGCCGATATAGCCATGCCAGTACCCCTTCAGAAGCAGCTGGCAAGCGATCTCGTACGGAGTCGAGGCGGGGTCGAGGGTGACGGTCGGTATCCCGTTGCCGTGAATGGCTTTGGCGATCTTGACCCAGGGCCGGTTGATGGACTGCTGAACCCCTTCGGTCCAGACGCGCGCGGTGAATGCCCACTCGGCTGGTTGCCG
The DNA here is from genome assembly GCF_044455705.1 of Kitasatospora sp. NPDC051170. Lineage (NCBI taxonomy): Bacteria > Bacillati > Actinomycetota > Actinomycetes > Kitasatosporales > Streptomycetaceae > Kitasatospora > Kitasatospora sp. NPDC051170. The sequence goes on from NZ_JBITFA010000004.1 coordinate 3,893, forward strand.
TGTCATTGGAGCCATGATCAAAACTGGCTCAGTGGCAACGAGCGGGATCGGATCGCTGCCGGTTACCTCTTCGTCCAGCAGCAGTTCGACGAGCCGTCCTTCATCCTCGGTCTCGCTCGTCACCCATATGAGGCGGCGGGAGATCTGGATCCACCAGCCACCGACAGCAACACCGAGGATCGGGATGCTGAAGCGAACTGCAGGGTCCATTGCCCGCCGCATGATCTCCATACGCTGCTCAGCGTCCACTGCGCCGAGCCCACTCAGGACGAAGCCTCTGGAAAGGGAACCCCTTTGCGACGCCTCCGCAAGCAACTGGCCAGAAATCCAGAGCGCATCAGCGACGGGCGCGGCAGTCGGGGCTGGAACGGGCAGCGATGCCACCTGCAGGACAGCCGCAAGCTCTGGGTTAACCGGATCGGGGATCGGCCACACTCCGTCCACTGGATCCATCGAGCCGACCCGCAGGCCTGGGACTTCGACGAACGGTAGGCCGTTGGGTTCGAAGGTCGATGTCGTCCGACGCACCGCGTGGAAACTGCGGCCTGAGAGCGTGTCTATCTCACGACCGACCCGGCCGAGTATCTCCACGATTCGGCTGCGGTCAGGGTTGCCGCCGACCTGCCGGGAAACCTCGCCTACAAGGCTCTCGGACCAATGTCCCATCTGGGCAGTATACGAGGGCATGGAAAACACTCACAGGCACACCGAACACCAAACGCTTTGCCCTTCTTGCCGCGTTGCGCGGGATCAGGAGCGCAGCGATTGGGCGGCGATCACCAAGCGGGGGCATGCCTACGGATTCTGGGCCCTGGTCCTTACGCTTGCAGCAGTCGTGACGCTCGTGGCACTCGGCCAGCCTTGGGTGGCTGGCATCGTGACCACCACGGCGGTGCCGACCATCCTTCCGATCTTCGCGGCCAGCGGCTGTCGTCACGCTCCAGCCGCCTGGGCGGGCCAGATGCCCAAACCTGCTGTGCAGGAGCCGCCTGGTTCGCCCCCTCTCCCCGAAGGCACCAACGGGTAGGCATATGGCGGCCCCAGCCCGTGGCGGAGTGCACGTCAGTGGCGTACAACGCCTTGTGCGACAGACTGAGCGTGCAGCTATGCCGAGGACGTTCCGTTCGGTGTCAACGAACAGCCGCTCTGCCGCTCTTTCCGGTGATCACCACCCAGATCGACACCGCAGAGGCCGGGGTATCGCAACACTCGTCGAGTGGCCGACCCAACAACTCACGCAGCGGGCGAACCCGGCCAGCCCCGGGAAGACCAGCTCAGACCAGTAGGAGACGTGGCCGCTGGCGTCGCCCGTGTGCGGTTCCCCCTCACGCGCTGGATCCTCGCGCCTCGGACGACATGGCGCGCCCGCCACTTGGCCGCCGATTTCGGGGCTGGGATAGATGCGCGTACCGCTTGGGTGATGGCGCGGCTGGCACGACACCCGGAGGAGTACGACTACGCGATGGCGCACCTGGACGGCGAGGAGCAGACCGACTGAGACTGCGGCGTATCACCGGAGTTGAGAAGGTTCTTCGACGTGTCTACTCGGCCAGTGAAGCTGATTCGTTGGCTGGGCGCTCGACGAGACCGCTGAAGAGGATTTCTGCGAGCCGCCGCGTCTTCCACTCCGGCCACTCTTCGTTCTCCAAGTGGACCTCAGTCTCGCCGTTCTTCCAGCAGTTGTACTGGCCTACGGACGTCCCCTGAGGGTGGTCGCACCCGGCTGGCTCCTTCGTCATTCCTGGAGCATCGCACAGCCCAGGTCTCGGGATCAGAGGATCAACTGAACGCAACCCGTTGCGTTCACGGGTTCCGGTAGCGGGCATGGGCATATCTGCCGTACGGAGGAACGCCCGCCAAGCACCGCCCCAAAACACACGACATCGGGCACACCGCCGTGACAATCGCCGCTATGACATCCATGACAGCAACCTTCCACCAGGCCCTGCAGACTGCGCTGGCCAGCCGGGAGGCGGTGAGCATCCGCAGGACCCTGATCGAAATGCTCGAACGGGAGCCCTCCAAGTCAGAGATCGGGGCGGCCAGCAGGGTGGCCCGAAGGATCGCCGAGAGCGGGGACGCGGTCCTCATCTCCCTGCTTCCCGACCAAGCCGGTGCCGACGCGTACGTACCCACGGCCCGGGGAAGCGAAAGGCGTGCATCGAACTACCTGACTGTGGACGAGAAGATCATCAAGGACCTGCCCTGCCGCGTCGAGCTCGCCACCGAGAAGTGGGACGCCGTCATCGACGAAGGCATGCGGTCCACCCAGCAGATGATCGAAAGCAACCCGCTTCTGTCGAGGTTCCTGCCCGGTTGGAAGGCCGAACCACGTGCTGAGGAGCGGGCTCGCCTCATGGCGGAGGCGGCAGGAGCCAGCTGACCAGAGATGTCGCGAGCAGGGGATGTCGGGTCCGGTGAGCGGAGCCAGCTGGTCTCAGTTTTGGTCTCATTCACCCTGGTCCAGGCGGGTCCGGCCACTGCTCAGCGTTTCGCTTCGCCGCAGTTCAGGACGGGTGCGGACCCCGGCGGACGGGGTTCGGGAGAATTGGAAAGCGTGTTGAGGTAACCCCTCGCGAGTCCGGACCTCCCTACCTGGCCTGAGCCCAACGTCGCGTCTGTAGGGAGCCCGAGTCGGCCTCGGGGAGGGGAACAGGTGCTGGCATTCCGCCGCCTTGTGGGTCGGATCGTGTCACGATGGCGGTCGGTCACCACGGGGGAGCCATGCGGGACGCACTTGTCGAGGACTTGGATGCTCGGCTTGCCGAGTACGCCTACCAGTCGGAGACAGAAGCGCTACTCGACGAAGCGGGGCGCGAGTCTGCCATGAGACTCGTGGCCCTCCTCGCCGAGGAGGTTCAGGGGTCACGCCACGTTGACACCAAGGCTCTGTACACAGCGGCTGCGTTCCACTGGGCGCGAGCAGTTGTGCTTGGCGATGGTGACCGTGCGCAGATGGAGCACGAGATGGCGATCCATCTCTTCGGTCTGCTATTCCTCGCGGACCGCAGGAAGGTCCCGCGTGAGCTCTGGCCCAGGCTGGTGCAGGAGACCAGGCACGACCCGTGGGCCGATCCGCTTGAGCATGCGGCTGACCTGGTGGTGGACTTCGAGGAACAACAGGACTGGGCTGCTCTGGACGAGGCTCTTGGGCTGCTACACCGCATTCCCCGGGGTAGGGACTGTGCGTACCAGGACACCCTGCTGGGTCTGGCGTACCAGTACCGTGCGACAGCGCTAGCTCGGGACGACCGGGCACGGCTGGCCGACGTGGACCAGGCCGTTGAGCTGTTGAGTGCCGTGGCGGCGCTGCCGGCGCAGTCGGCTTCGCGGACCGCCACGCGTCTGTTGACCCTAGGCAGTGCCCACGTCGGCCGCTACGAGCTGACTGGACTCCCGGCGGATCTGGCTGATGCCGAACGCTTGTACCGTCGCACCCTGGAGCTGGCACAACCGGGGTCTACCGAGCAGGTGTCAGCGATGATCGGCGTAGGGACGGGGTTTGGCCGCCGGGCCGAGTTGCCGGGCACCGAGCGGAGCGACGTCGTCGCCCAGTTGCGGGAGGCAGTCGACTGGCTGCGTCGGGCAGCGGACCTCGACCTGGAGCACGGTCGGCGGCCCGACCGTACGAACCTGGCCAAGGCGACCGGGCTGTTGCTGGAGCACACACTCCGACTGGGGCGCGACAGCGACGCCGTCACCGGCCGGGGCACACAGGACGCGCCAGCTCCAGCACCGCCACCGACCGAGGCCGAGGCAGCGCAAGCACGTCGCCTGATCGCGCTCGGCGACGAGGTGGACCAACAGGTCGTCACCGAGCAGGAGGCACTGCGACGGGTCAGCGAGTCGGGCAGCGAACTGTCGGAGGCCGCCGTACGGATCGTGGTGGCGGTGGCCGTCGACGTGGTCAGGATTGGCACGCCACGGCGGGCGGTTGCCGTGCTGGCCCTGACCCTGGCGGCGGCCGAGCAGCGTTGGGGGACCGATAGGGACGGCCCATGGTGGTGGGTGGCGGACACCTTCGTCGAGGCGGCCCGGCTGACCCTGGCTGAGCAGCCGGACGCGGTGCTGTTCCAGCACGCGCGTGAGGTGGCCGGCCGACAGATCGACGAACTACGTGGCCGTGACGCCATTCAGGACGTCGCCGAACTCGCCGAGACCCTGTTCGCAGACAGCCTGTTGTGCCTGACCCCTTACACCGGGGGGTTAGTGGACCTGTCATTCGCCTCAGCCCAGAAACTCCGGCGCGACCGCGAGGCCCGGTACATGGGCGTCCACACCGTGCGGTGGGAGGGCGTCACCATGCCGGACCTGCGGCATGCGATCGAGGAGGCCGTGGCCCGGCTCGGGGAAGCGGCAGCGCTTGCCACCGGCCACCAGCGCGGCCGAACGCTCAAGGCCCTGGTCGAGGCCCTCTCCATGCTCGCCGGTCTGACCGGGACCTCGTACGACCAGGAGGCGAGGGCGGCGGCCCGGGAGGCAGTCGGGACCCTGGACCCGTTCCGCGATCCGCTCGGCTACCTGTACCTGCTGAAGATCCTCGCCTTGCTTGGTGAACTGGTCCTGCCCCACGAGCTGGACGGCCTGCTGCCAGTCCCGCTCGACGAAGTCCGCGAGCGCCAAGGCGAGCACGAGGCGGCGAGCCTCTTCACCGAGGCACTGGCCCTCGCCACCGAAACGGGGCACCGGGATCTGGAGGTCGCACTCATTGAGGCCGCTGACGGGGCGGGTCTCCGGCTCCGGAAGCCCGACCAGCAGCGGGTGCGCTGGGCCAGCGAGGTACACCTGCTCCATGAGGACACGCTCGACTGCCCGGTGCCGGGCGGGGTCCGGGCCGCGATGGAGGAGCTCACCACAGAACCTTCCCGGAAGCCGGCCGAGCAGGCAGCGGCACTGGTCCACCTCGCCGCGCATTGCGGTGAGGACGACGAGCAGGCCCTGGGCCGAACCCTGCTTTTGGAGGCCGCCCGATCGGCTCCGGACTGGGTGGACCAGCACGTCGAGATGGTGGCGCACCTGTACGGCCGGTTGTCCTACGACTTGGCCGTGCGCGCCGACCGCGCGGGGGACTGGGTGACGGCGGCCGAGTGCTTCGCCGTGGCCGGCGCGCAGTACACGATGGCCGACCAGGAGGATCTGGCGCTGGACGCATTCGAAGCCGGGTTGGCCAGCGTCGGGCGCTGTGACCATCCGGCGGCGAGCGGTGCTGCCAACGCACTGCTCAGCAGAATGACTTCGCTCCGAGCGAGCACCGACGAGGGAATCGCCTGGAAGCTCCGAGAGCTGTGCCTCACCCTCGGCAACCTCCTGTCTGCGCATGCCCGTGTCGATGCGAGCACTGTTCTCCTGCTGCACCAGGTGGCCAAGGGCATGGACTTCTCGATCGCAACCGAACGCTCTGGTCCGTTCACACCATCACGTGCGCTCGCCGCCGCGATCGACCGAGCGAGCCTCGACGCCGCCCAACCTCCGCCTGCGGAAGCCACGCTGAGCCCGGACGACGCCATCCTCTGTTACGTCGGAACTGGCGAGGCCGAACCCGAGAGCGATCCTGACGCCCGGCAGCGCAACCTGCAGCGGGCCGTCGACCGCCGGATCAGCATGGAACTCCACCTGAGCCGGAATCTTCCGCGTAACGCCCTCCTGGATCTGGACGAAGTCCAGGCGCTGCTCCCGGAGGACACGGTGCTGCTGTCGTTGTTCCTCGGGCAGTTCCCGGGACCGAATGCGACCGGCCTCCGTACCGGGACGGTTGGCCTGGCGGTGACTCGCGAGGAAGTCCGCCTGCGGACCGTCGCGTTCAACGATGTCGGCGGCGATCTGCTTCGCCTCACCCGCGGTCTCCACACGATGCTGATCCACCCGGTGGCCAGCCCCGTTTCCGTGCTGCGACAAGCCGTTACTGCCGATCCGCTGCACCGCCCGGTGAGCCGGGAGGCGGGCACCGCTCTGGACCACGCTGGCGCACAATGCCTGGCCGGTTTCACGGAGCTGATGGGGCGCTGGCAGGACGAGGGCAAGCGGCATCTGTGCATCTGGCCGAACGGGCCACTCCACTTCGTCCCCTTTCCGCTACTTCCTGTCGCAGACGGGCTGGTGGCGGACGACTGGACCGTGACGCAGCTTTCGAGCCTTGCCTCGCTCCGCACCACCGCCGGAGAGCTGACGCCGCCCACAGCACGCCATGAGCTTGTGGCGTTCGGGTCGGCCAGCGGCGGTGTGCGGCACGGCCTGGTTGCCGAGACGGCATTGGAGCACCATGCTTCCTCGGTCGCGGCGTCGATGGGTGGCCGAGCCGTGCTCGGAGCCGCCGCCACGCCCAGCCGCTTCCTGCGCGAGCTCGGCACCTCGCGCTACGTGCACGTGGCGGCGCACGGCGCGCACAATGAGTGGGCCTCCTGGTACCAGTGCCTCTTCCTGTCGCCCGATCCCGACAACGACGGCCGGGTCTTCGCGCACGACATCCTCAGAACCGACCTGCGTGGCGTCGAACTCGTCACCATGAGCTCGTGCGAGTCGGCGCTGGGCCGCTACGACGTGAACGACAACTTGCGCGGCCTGCCGGCGGCCTTTCTGGCTGCCGGGGCCTCGGCTGTCGTCGGCTGCCTGTGGCCGGTCCATCCCGACGTGGCCACCGACTTCTTCGCCGAGTTGTACGGACAGCTGGCTGGCAATGATGACCGGCGGGCCGCGTTCCGTGCCGCCCAGTGCCACACGCGTATCAAACACCCCGCGTACCGGGACTGGGGTGCGTTCTGTTTCATCGGCGACTGGCGCGCGCCGCACACATCTCGAGGAGTAGTGCAGTGAACCAAATCATCATCGACGCACCTGTCCTCATGGACGTCGAGCTGTCTCCGGTGCCGCGGCTCCATACCCCGACTCCGTCAGCCCCGTTGCGCGGACGGGTCTCCCTGGGGGTGGCCGCGGTGCAGCGGCTCACGGCCGAGCAGGCGTCCCAGGGAGATGAGGAGTGGCTTGGCTACCTTGAGTCGGAGTCCGCCCACAGCGACTACCTGCTGCTCAGCCTGGTCTGCGCCTTTCGGCCAGCCGACAACGAGGACGAATTCGTCGATGCGGGTGTCGGGATCCAGTTGGAGGCTCCCGACGAGCCCGAGGACCGACAACCGATCGCCTGGTCCATCGCCCCGAAGAAGCGGACCAGTCCTGCCGGACGAGTGGGACGGATCGCGTTGACCGCCAAGCTGGCCATCGTCGAGTCCACTCTGGATGTCACTCCCAATCAGCAGCACGAGCACCTGTTCCTGGTGGGTATGGGCGAGCGCGACAGCGACCCTGAGTGGCGATTCAAGGCGACGAGCGCGGCCCCGTTGATCGGGGACGAGACACTGACCATTGTGGTCAAAGCTCCAGCTGGCGCGGCCGTGCGAGCGCACGTCTCCGTCGCCGCCACCGTCAGGCAGCGGCGCCTGGGCCTGATCCCCTACCGCGCGGATCTGCCTCCCGCGCTACGGACAATCGATCTTCAATGAGCTACCAACCTGAGCAGTGCCGCTGATGCACCGCCGCAGCGATGTGAGCAACGGAGTGCGTGAGCGATGCGTGAGCGGACGGGGCGGCACGTGCCGGTTCGGGCGGGATCGTGGATCACGGCGCAACGTCCTGACCTGCGGGTTCATCACCAAGTGATCGATGCTGGCAGCAGCCAGCATGATCACTCTCGGGCTCGTAATGCGTAGGTCGCGGGTTCGAATCCCGCAGGCGGCTCAGGAATGGAAGGCCCGGTCAGATCATCTGACCGGGCCTTTTGGTGTTCTCTTGCGGGGGTGTCGGGGGATGCCGAGAACCCCCCAGGGTGGGTGGCCTGGGGGGTTCTGGGGGTGGGGCGGTTACTTCTGGAGGGTGCGGCCGTAGCGGTCGGTGTCGTGGAAGAAGTCGGGGACGGTGTTGAGGTCCCCGGCGGTGGAGACGGCGTCGTAGACGTGCTTGGCGACGACGAGGTCGAGGACGCCGAGGCCGAAGGGGGAGAAGATGACCGGCTTGTCGGCGGGCGGGGTGATGCGGGAGGAGAGGACGTCGTCGAGGGTGCCGGCGATGAAGTCGCGGTTGCCGGTGGCCTGTTCGGCGAGGTGGGGGGAGGTGTCCGCCTTGAGGCAGTGCTCGATGTCGTCGACCGCGTTCCAGGAGGAGAGGATGATCTCGGTGGAGAGGTCGCGCAGGGAGAGGTGCAGGACCAGGGGGTTGTGGGAGAACCACTCCGGGTCGTGGACGTGGGGCTCGCCGGCGATGGTGGTGAAGACGACCAGGTCGCTGGAGCGGATCAGGTCCTCGGCGGCGGGGTGGATGGTGACGTCCGACGGCTGCGCGCGGCGCAGGTAGTCGGAGAAGCCCTCGGCGTGCTCGGCGGACAGGTCGTGCACGCCGATCTCGTCGAAGGTGAAGCCGGCCGCGGCCAGGTAGGTGTGGACGTAGCGGGCGATCAGGCCGCCGCCGACGAAGCCGAGGCGGCGCGGGGTGGTGCCGCGGGCCTGGCTGATGGTGAGGGCGGCCAGGGCTGCCGAGGCGGCGGTCCTGGCGGCGCTGATGATGGAGCTCTCCAGGACGGCGAACGGGTAGCCGGTCTCGGCGTCGTTCAGGACCAGGACCGCCGAGGCGCGCGGGATGCCCGCGGCGACGTTCTCCGGGAAGCTCGAGATCCACTTGATGCCGTGCACGCCCACCTCGCCGCCGACGGAGGCCGGCAGGGCGATGATGCGCGAGGACGGCCGGTCGGGGAAGCGCAGGAAGTACGAGTCGGGGTTGACGGTGTCACCGGCGCCGTGCAGCCGGTACGCCTTCTCGACCGCCGCGATGACGGCCTTCTCCTGGCCGGCCGTGGCCTGGTGCACCTGGGCGCCGGAGATCACGGCGAAGGTGGGGATGCGAGACAAGGTTCGGTTCTCCACGAGCTAGGGGTGGTAGAGGGGTCAGATGGTGAGGCCGCCGTGGACCTCGAACACCGAGCCGGTCACGTAGGCCGCACGGTCCGACGCCAGGAAGCCTACGAGCTCGGCGACCTCCTCGGGGCGGCCCAGCCGGCGCAGCGGCACGCTCTGCAGGATCTTGCCGATGGCGGCCTCGGAGGCGCCGCCCACCATGTCGGTGTCGATCAGGCCCGGGGCGACGGCGTTGGCCCGCACGCCGCGCGGGCCGAGTTCCTTCGCCAGGCTCTTGGTGAAGGCGATGATCCCGGCCTTGGACGCCGCGTAGTTGGACTGCCCGGCGTTGCCGTAGACCCCGGAGACCGAGGACAGGTTGATGACGCAGCCGCGGCCGCGCTTGGCCATGCCGGGCACCGCGGCCCGGCACAGGTGGTAGACGCCGTTGAGGTTGACGTCGATCACCTGCTGCCAGTCCTCGTCGCGCATCAGGACCAGCGGACGGTCCCGGGTGATGCCGGCGGACGCCACCACGGTCTCCACCGGGCCCAGTTCGGCCTCGGTCTCGCGCACCCAGGCCCGTACGGCCTCGGCGTCCGAGGTGTCGCAGCGGGAGGCGACGACCTTGACGCCCAGCTCCTCGGTCTCCTTCAGCAGCGACTCGGCCGCGCTGTCGTCGGACCGGTAACAGAAGGCCACGTCGTGGCCGTCCCGGGCCAGGCGCAGCACGACGGCCCGCCCGATGCCCCGCGAACCACCGCTCACCAGCGCGGTCATGACGTCACCTCGAGGAGTCGGAGCACGGCGACGGCGGCGGTGCCGTCGCGGTCCACGGCGGAGACCAGGGCCACGCGGCCGGCGGCCGTCGGGTCCTCGCCGGCGACCACGAGCAGCGCCGCGATCTGCAGGCTCGCGGACGCGGCGCCGGTGTCGCCGAGCAGCGACATCGACGGGACGCGGTCCAGGGCCTCGGCGGGCACCAGTTCGGCGAGCGCGGCGCGCTCGGCGACGCCCTCGGGGGTGGGGACGGCGGTGGTGACGGCGGCCCACACCTCCTCCGGCGCGACCCCGGCCCGCGCGAGGGCGCGGCGGGCGCAGTAGTCGACGGTCGCCTGCGGGTCGTCGTCCACGTCGATCGCGGTGGCGACGGTCAGCACCGAGGCGAGCGGCGGCAGTTGGCTGGTGCCGGCCGGCTCGAGCAGCAGCAGGGCGCAGCCCTCGCCGAGCAGCGGGGCGGGCTCGCCGGGGGTGCCGGCGGCCTGCTCCAGCCAGCTGTTGGTGGGAGAGAACTCGTCGCCCGAACCGACCAGGCAGTTGTCGGCCCGGCCCTGGTCGAGCAGGCGTCGGGCGTAGTTGAGGGCGAGCAGCCCGCTCACCCGGCCGCCGCCGACCGTCGCGTTCGGGCCGCGCAGGCCGTGCCGGATCGCGGCCGCCCCCGCCGAGTGGTTCATCACGCAGCCGGGGATGAGGCCCACGTCGACGTAGAACGGTCGCGCGTTGGTCAGCGAACCCCGGATGACCTCGGACATGGACTCCTTGCCGCCCATGGTGGTGCCCATGACGACGCCGGTGCGGTCGTCGGTGCGCGGCACGGGGCCGCCGTCCGGGTCGACCAGCAGCTGGTCCGTGGCGAGCAGCGACATGATCGCCAGCCGGTCGAGCGTGTAGGCGTACTCCTGACCGAGCAGACCGGGGCGGTCGAGGTCGGGGACCAGGCAGGCGTCGGGGCGGGGCAGCTTCTTGCCCTCGGGCTCGGTGCGGGCCGCGGCCAGCCCCGAGCGCACCCCGTCGGCGAACTCCTTGCGGGAGAGGCCGTGCGCGGAGACCGCCGACCAGCCGGTGATGACGAGACCGTCGGCCGGCAGGGTGGCTGCGACCGGGGAGGCGGACATCAGACACGCTCCTTGAGACTACCGAGCATCAGGACGGCGTTGTTGCCGCCGAAGGCGCTGGAATTGTTCTGGACGATCCGCACGTCGGCCGTGACCGCCTCGTTGGGGACGCAGTCCACCGGGCACTGCGGGTCCGTCTCCTGGTGGTTGATCGTCGGCGGGATGAACCCGTTGTGGATCGACAGCGCGCAGGCGGCGGCCGCCAGGGCGCTGGCGGCGCCCATGGAGTGGCCCAGCATGGACTTCAGCCCGATGGTGCGGGGCGGGTTCTCGCCGTAGACGTCGATGATGGCGCCGGCCTCGGCGGCGTCGTTGGCGCGGGTGCCGGTGGCGTGAGCCGAGATGTAGTCCACCTCGTCCTTCTTGACGCCGGCGTCGGCCAGGGCGAGCTCCACGGCGCGGGCGACACCGTCGCGGCTGGGCGCGGTGGGGTGCTGCGCGTCGCAGGAGAGGCCGTAGCCCAGGACCTCGGCGTAGATGCGGGCGCCGCGGGCGAGGGCGGACTCCAGGGACTCCAGCACGAGGACGCCGCCGCCCTCGCCGGTGAGGATGCCCTTGCGGTTCTTGTCGAACGGGCGCACCACGTCGGGGGTGATGGCACCGAGCCGGTGGAAGGTGGCGAACGTCTTGCGGCACGTGGCGTCGGCGCCACCGCACAGCGCGATGTCGGCCTCGCCGGAGCGGATGACGTCCAGGCCGTAGCCGATGGAGTAGTTGCCGGCCGCGCAGGCCGTGGTGAGGGTGACCGCCTCGGCGTCCCGCAACCGCAGCTCGCGGGCGACGGCGGTGGAGAGCCGTCCCGAGCCCAGGCGCCGAGCCAGCACCGGGTCCAGGGCCTCGGGGGAACCGTCCCCGAGCTCCTGCTCGACGAGGGACCCGAGGTCGTGGGACTCGCCGTCGGTGGTGCCGATGCTGATCAGCACGTGCCGGTCGGCGAGCTCCTCGTCCGACAGCGCGGCGTCCTCGACGGCCTGACGGGCCGCCGCGACCGCGAAGTGCCCGGCGCGGCCGGTGTAGTCGAGCGGCATGTTGTGGATCCAGCGGGACGGGTCGAAGTCCTCGACCTCGGCGGCGTTCTTCCGCAGGAACCCGGTGGTGTCGATCCGGGTGAACGGGCGGGCCCCGGAACGGCCCTCCCGCAGCGCCACGGCGTACTCTTCGGCACCCGTACCGATGCTGGAGATGACGCCGATGCCCGTGACAACGACGCGGCGGCGGCCCTGGACCGCCGGCTGGGGAGCAGTGGACACGGGACTCCCTACCATCCCGCCGCGCGCGCCGTGACCCGGTGGATCGCGTCGACGTTGACCATCTCGGGGAGCTCCTCCATGTCGATCACGATGTTGAACTCCATCTCGATCGCGCTGAGGATGTCGATGAGCTTCAGCGAGTCCACGCCCAGCTCGTCGACCAGGTGCGTCGTGTCCCCGAGGGCGGAGGACTCGACGCCGATCTGCTTCGCGACGATCTCCTTGATCTGAACGTGGTGTTCTGGCGTAACGGTGGACATGGTGGTTCTCCTTCGGGCTCGGTGCTTCCGGCGAGGTGGTGCGGACCCGGGGCTTCGGGATGGTGCTTCGGGGTCGGTACTTGAGGCTCCGGTTGTCCCGGAGGCCAAACTAGGGGGCGCCGATGATTGCCAACTGACATCCCGCTGACGCTGGTTCAACGCTCCACGGCGCGCCGGAAACCGCGCAGTGCGGCGGGGACGACGGCCAGCAGGACGACGCCGAGGGAGCAGGCGACGACGAGGCCGGGGTGGTCCGCGGGGAACCCGGACGTGGGTCCGGTCGGCTGGTTCTCCCACAGGACGCGGCAGAGGGTGATGACGGAGCTGACGGGGTTCCACTCGGCCGCCGGACGCAGCCAGCCCGGCAGTCCGCCGACCGCCACGTAGGCGTTGGAGAGGAAGGAGAGGACGACCAGGATCAGCGCCCCGGTGCCGTCGATCGCCTCCACGTTGCGCATGGTGGTGCCGAGCAGGATGCCGACCCAGAGCATGACGAAGGAGAAGGCGAGCAGCACCGCGAAGCCGGCCGCGATCCGCCCCGCTCCTCCGTGGGGGCGCCAGCCGAGCAGGAGGCCGAGGCCGGAGACGGCCGCCAGCGCGACCGCCGAGGTGACCATGTCCGACAGGGCGCGGCCGACCAGCACGCTGCTGGCCGAGATCGGCATCGAGCGGTAGCGGTCGACCAGTCCGTCGCGCAGGTCGATGGCCACGCCGAGGGCGGTGGGCCCGACCCCGGCGAGGGCGACCTGGGCGGCGATCCCGGCCATGATGTAGTCCTCGTACGAGGCGACACCGGGGATGGTGATCGAGTCGCGGAACAGGTAGCCGATGGCGATCAGCATGACGGCGGGGGTCATGGTGACCAGCAGCAGCCTGGCCGGGGACCGGCGCAGGTGGCGCAGATGGCGGCCGGTGAGGACCGCGGTGTCGGCCAGGTAGGCTCCCAGCGCCGTCATGGCTTCTCGGTTCCTTCCACGGAGGCGAGGGCAGAGGCGGGGGCGGAGACGGCGGGCGCCTTGGCCGTGGCCGCGGCCCCGGTGAGGGCGAAGAACACGTCGTCCAGCGAGGGCCGGCGGACCTGGAAGTCGGCGGCGGTGACGCCCCGGCCGCGCAGCTCCGAGGCGGCCGCCGCGACGTCGTCCAGCCCGTGTTCGAGGGGGACGCTGACCTTCAGGCCCTCCTCGTCGGTGGTGGGGACGCGGCCGCCGAGGGCGGCGAGGGCGGCCGCCGCGTCGGCCAGCTGCTCGGGCCGGGCGACGGTCACCTCGAGGCTGTCCGTGCCGACCTTGCGCTTGAGCTCGTCGGGGCTGCCCTCGGCGACGACCTTGCCGGTGTCGATGACCACGACGCGGTCGGCGAGCTCGTCCGCCTCCTCCAGGTACTGGGTGGTGAGCAGGACGGTGACGCCGTCGGCGACCAGGTCCCGCACCACCTTCCACAGCACCGTCCGGCTGACCGGGTCGAGGCCCGTGGTCGGCTCGTCGAGGAACAGCACCTCGGGCTCCCCGACCACGCAGGCCGCGAGGTCGAGGCGGCGGCGCATGCCGCCGGAGTAGGTGCCCACCGGGCGCTCGGCGGCGTCCAGCAGGCCGAAGCGGTCGAGCAGTTCCTGGGCGCGCGCCGCCGCGCCGTTCCTGCCGAGCCGCAGCAGGCGGCCGAGCAGCACCAGGTTCTCCCGGCCGGTCAGCAGGCCGTCCACGGCGGCGTACTGACCGGCCAGGCCGATCCGGCGGCGCACCTCGCGCGGGGCGCGGGCGACGTCGTGTCCGGCGACCACGGCGCGGCCGCCGTCCGGCCGCAGGAGGGTGGCGAGGATGCGGACGGTGGTGGTCTTGCCGGCCCCGTTCGGGCCGAGCACGCCCAGCACCGTCCCGGACGGCACCGACAGGTCGACCCCGTGGAGGGCCGTGTGGGTCGCGTAACTCTTGGTCAGCCCCTCGGCGAGGATCGCCGTATCGGTGCCCATGGGGTCAGCCCCGGTTCCGCAGGCTCAGCGGGCGCATGTCGGTCCAGTTCTGCTCGATGTGCGCGACGGCGGTGGCGCGGTCGGTCTCGTCGAGTGCGACGGTCCAGCCGTCGGGCCGGTCCGCGAAGGCCGGCCACAGCGAGTGCTGGCCCTCCTCGTTGACGAGAACGAGGAAGCGGCCCTCGGTGTTGTCGAAGGGGTTGCTCATGACGCGTCTCCCAGGCTGTCGGAGGTCGTACGGGTGGTGGCTGTGGGGGCGTTCAGGGCGTTCAGGGCGTTCGGGGTGTTCAGGGCGGCCGGCGCGTTCAGCGCGTTCAGCCGGTGCTCGACGACCCGGCCGATCTCGGCGGCGGGGCCGGGGCCCAGCATGTCCGGGTGGGCGCAGTGCACCGGGTGGACGTCGACGCCGCCGGTCACGAACCGCTCCCAGGTCTTGGTGCGGACCTCGATGTCCTCCCCGTCCAGGGAACCGGTGGCGACGACCAGGGTCATCATGCCGTCGAAGGGCTCCGGGGTGTGACCGCGGAACAGGTCGACGTTGGCGCGCATGACCGTGAGCAGCCGGACCAGGGCGGGCTCGTCGAAGGCCGCGAGCGGTCCGCCGGTGGTGGCGAGCAGGGTCGCGACCGTCGGGACGGTGGGGTGGGGCAGGGCGTCGGCGCCGATGCCCGCCTCGGTGAGGAAGTCCGCGAGGAACTCCTCGTCCGTGGGCTGGGTCTCGGGGGCGGAGTCCGGATAGGAGTCGAGGTTGGCGAGGAAGGAGACCTCCTCGCCCTCGGCGCGCAGCCGGACGGCCATCGCCTGCGCCACGATGCCGCCGTAGGACCAGCCGAGCAGCTGGTAGGGGCCGCTGGGCTGGACGGTGCGGATGCGGGCGACGTAGTCCTCGGCGACCGCGGCCAGGTCGGCCGGCGGGGCCTGGTCCTCGCGCAGGCCCGGCGCCTGGAGGGCGTGGACGGGCTGCTCGGGGTCGAGGTGGCGGGCGAGCTCGGCGAACGGCAGGCCGAAGCCGAGGCCGCCGTGCACGCAGAACAGCGGCGTGCGCGTCCCGCCGGCGCGGATCGGCAGCAGCGGGGCGAGCATGTCGACCGGGCCCTCCGCGTCCATGGTGCTTCCCGCCAGGGCCAGTTCGGCCAGGGTGCGGTACTGGAAGACGGCGGCCAGGTCGAGCCGCAGCCCGGCCTGCCCGGCGGCGTTCACCAGGCGGATGGCCTTGAGGCTGTCGCCGCCGAGGGCGAAGAAGCCGTCGTCGGGGCCGACCGCCGTGCGCCCGAGCACCTCGGCCGCCGCCGCGCAGAGCACGCGCTCGGCCGGGGTGCGGGGCAGCGCGGGCTCCTCGCTCAGCGTGGCCGGGGCGGGCAGGGCCGCGGTGTCCAGCTTGCCGTTGGGCGTCAGCGGCAGCTCCGGGAGGAGGACGAACGCGCCGGGCACCGCGTGGGCGGGCAGGGTCGCGCCCAGGTCCCGTCGCAGGTCCGCCGGTTCGGGGGCGGCGTCGGGGTCCGCGGGCACCAGGTAGGCGACGAGCAGCCGGTCCCCGGAGTCGTCGTTCCGGACGGTGACGGCGGCGCGGGCGACGGCGGGGTGCGCGGCCAGGGCCCGCTCGATCTCGCCGATCTCGATGCGGTAGCCGCGGACCTTGACCTGGTGGTCGCTGCGGCCCGTGAAGTGCAGCCGGCCGTCGACGTCCCAGCGCACCAGGTCGCCGGTGCGGTACATCCGGGTGCCGGGCGGGCCGAAGGGGTCCGCGACGAAGTTCCCGGCGGTCAGCCCGGGGCGGCCGAGGTAGCCGCGGGCGAGCCCGTGGCCGGCGACGTACAGCTCGCCGACGGCGCCGTACGGGACGGGCCGCAGGGCCTCGTCCAGGACGTACACGGCAGTGTCGCCGATGGGCAGCCCGATCGGGACGGAGGACGCCTCCGGTGCGAGGGAGCGCACCTGGTGGACGGTGGCGATGACGGCCGCCTCCGTCGGACCGTAGGCGTCCACCACCTCGGTGCCCGGCAGCGCCTGGCGCAGCTTGCGCACGTGCTCCGCGGAGACGGCCTCGCCGCCGGTGAGCAGCAGCCGCAGCGGGGCGAGGCAGGTCGGGTCGAGGTCGGTGATGACGTTGACCAGCCGCGGGGTGATCAGGGAGACGGTCACGCCGGTGTCCCGCAGCAGCGCGCCGAGCCGCTCGGGGTCGGCGGGGCCGGGCGGGTTGACCGCCAGCCGGGCGCCGTGCGCGAGGGCGGTCCACACCTCGAAGACCGAGGCGTCGAAGGCCGGCGAGGCGTTCCACAGGAACGTGTCCGTACGGGCGAAGCCCAGCTCGGGCATGCCGTGGACCAGCCGGGCGGTGGCCCGGTGGGAGACGCCGACGCCCTTGGGGGTGCCGGTGGAGCCGGAGGTGTAGATGACGTACAGCAGGTCGTCCGGGTCGGTCTCGCCCGCGGGGGCGGTCGCCGGGCGGGCGTCGACCTCCGCGCGGACCTGCGGGTCGTCCAGGCGGACGGTGGTGCAGGTGCCCTCCGGGTCCGCGCCCGCGGCCGCCTCGGCCAGGGACTGCTGGGTGAGCAGGACCCGGGTGCCGCTGTCGGTGACCATGTGGTGCAGCCGGGCGGCCGGGTAGGCCGGGTCGAGCGGCAGGTAGGCGGCGCCGAGCCGGGCCGTGGCCAGCATGGCGACGACGGCGTCCCGTCCGCGCTCCAGGCACAGCGCCACCACGTCGCCCCGGCCGACGCCGTGGGCGGCGAGGTGGTGGGCGGTGCGGTTGGCGGCGGCGTCGAGCTCGCGGTAGGTCAGGGCGCCGTCGAGGCGGCTGCCGAGGCCGGTGGCGAACTGCACCGCGGGGGCCTCGGGCGCGGCGGCCAGGTGGGCGTCGAACAGGGCGGTGACGGTGGTGCGGGAGGTGTCCACCGGGCTCTCGCCGAGGGTGGCCAGGTCACGCCTGGTCTCCGGGGTGAGGACCTCCAGCCGGGAGAGCGGGCTGGTGGGCGCCGCGATGGCCGAGGCCAGCAGCTGGATCAGCGCGGAGGCCAGGCGCCGTACGGTCCGCTCCTCGAACAGGTCGCTCGCGTACTCGACGGCCAGGTCGATCCGGTCGGCCGTCGGCTCCGAGGTCAGCTGGACGAACAGGTCCCACTTGGCGGTGCTGCCCTCGGCGGGCACCGGCTCCATGGTCAGGTCCGTGCCGGTGTCGGGCACGGGGTCGGCGTCCCGGCAGTCCAGGATCACCTGGAACAGCGGGTTGCGCGACAGCGAGCGCTCCGGCTTGAGCTCCTCCACCAGCCGCTCGAACGGCAGGTCCTGGTTGCCGTAGGCGGCCAGGTCGAAGTCCCGGACGCGGCCGACGAGTTCGGCGAACGAAGGGTCGCCGGAGGTGTCGGTGCGCAGCACCAGGGTGTTGACGAACATGCCGACCAGGCCGTGCAGCCGGGCGTCGCCGCGCCCCGCCACCGGGCTGCCGACGGGGATGTCGGTGCCGGCGCCGTAGCGGGTGAGCAGGGCGGCGAGGGCGGCCTGCGCGACCATGAAGACGCTGGTCCCGGCCTCGCGGGCGAACGACCGCAGCGAGCGGACCAGTTCGGCCGGGACGGGCAGGTGGACCGTGCCGCCGCGGTGGGTGGCGACGGCCTGCCGGGGCCGGTCGAAGGGCAGCGCGGTCTCGACCGGCAGGCCCTCCAGCGCCTGGCTCCAGAAGGCGAGTTGGCGGGACACCTCGCTCTTCGGGTCCTGCTCGGAGCCGAGCAGCCTGCGCTGCCAGAGCGTGAAGTCGGCGTACTGGACGGGCAGCGGCTCGAAGGCGGGGGCCCGCCCGGCGAGCCGGGAGCGGTACGCCTCGGCGAGGTCGTTCGACAGCGGGCCCAGGGACCAGCCGTCGGCCGCGATGTGGTGCAGGACCAGCGAGAACACGTGGTCGTCGGGCGCGAGGGCGAACAGCTTGGCGCGCAGCGGCGGCTGGGCGGAGAGGTCGAAGCCGCGGACGGCCTCGGCGGCGAGCGCCTGCGGCAGCTCCTCCTCGGTGCACTCCACCAGCGGCAGCGGCAGCTCGACGGCCTCCGGGGCGAGCACGCGCTGCTCGGCGCCGGTGCCGTCGCCGCCCTCGACGGCCGCGAAGACCGTGCGCAGGGACTCGTGGCGGGTGACCAGGTCGCGCAGCGCCGCGTGCAGCGCCCCGACGTCCAGGGCCCCGCGCATCCGCACGCCGAAGGGGATGGAGTACAGCCCCTCGGGCACGCCGAGCCGCTCCAGGAACCAGAGCCGCTCCTGGGCGTGGGAGAGCGGGACGGAGGCCGGCCGCTCCTGCGCGACCAGCTCGGGCAGCGGCGGGAGCTGCTCGCGGCGGGTGCCGTCGCCGTTGCCGTTGCCGTTGCCGTCGCCCTCGTCGTCGCCGGAGCGGGTCAGCAGGGCGGCCAGGGCGGCGGCGCTGGGGGCCTCGAAGACGTCCCGCACCGACACCGGGGTGCCGAGCCGGGCCCGGACCAGGTTGGCGACCCGGGCGGCGAGCAGCGAGTGCCCGCCGAGGGCGAAGAAGTCGTCGTCGGCGCCGACCCTTTCGAGGCCGAGCACCTCGCCGAGGATCGCGCACAGCTCGCGCTCCTCGTCGGTCTCCGGCAGCCGTCCGGCACCGGTGTGCTCGGGGGCGGGCAGCGCCTTGGCGTCCACCTTGCCGTTCGGGGTGACGGGCAGCGTGGGCAGCTCGACCAGGGCGGCGGGCACCATGTGGACCGGCAGGGTCGCGGCGGCGTGCTCCCGCAGCTCCTCCAGGTCCAGGGCGGCGGCGCCGCGCGGCACCACGTAGCCGACCAGTCGGCGGTCGCCGGGCCGCTCCTCGCGGACCGTCACGGCCGCCTGGGCGACGGACGGGTGGGCGCCGAGGACGGTCTCGATCTCGCCGAGCTCGATGCGGAAGCCGCGCAGCTTGACCTGCTGGTCGGCGCGGCCGACGTAGTCCAGCGCGCCGTCCGCCAGCCGCCGCACCACGTCGCCGGTGCGGTACATCCGGGCGCCGGGCGGGCCGAACGGGCAGGCGGGGAACCGGTCGGCGGTCAGGCCCGGGCGGGCGTGGTAGCCGAGGGCCAGGCCGGGGCCGGCCACGTACAGCTCGCCGGCCACGCCGGTGGGCACCGGGCGCAGGGCGGAGTCGAGGACGAAGAGCCGGAAGGCCGAGACGGCGGTGCCGATCGGCGGCTTGCCGGCGCCGCGCAGCGGCTCGCTGACGCTGGCGCAGACGGAGGTCTCGCTCGGGCCGTACGCGTTGCACAGCTCGACGCGGCCCGACCAGCGCTCGGCCAGGGCGGCCGGGAGGGCCTCGCCGGCGGTGAACAGCCGCAGGTCGGCGGGGAGTTCGGCGTCCTGGGGCAGGCCGGCCAGGACGGTCGGCGGCAGCACCGCGTGGTTGATCCGGTGCGCGGCGAACAGCCGGGCCAGGGCCTCGCCCGACATCCGGCTCTCCGCCGTGGCCAGCACCATGGCGCCGCCGGTGTAGAGCGAGGCGCACAGCTCCCACACGGTGGCGTCGAAGCTGAACGAGGCGAACTGCAGGGCTCGGGCGCCCGGGCCCGCGTGCAGCCGGGCGGCGTGGTGGACGGCCAGGTTGACGGCGCCCTCGTGCGGGACGACGACGCCCTTGGGGCGGCCGGTCGAGCCGGAGGTGTAGACGACGTAGGCGGG
Organism: Kitasatospora sp. NPDC051170; assembly: GCF_044455705.1. Lineage (NCBI taxonomy): Bacteria > Bacillati > Actinomycetota > Actinomycetes > Kitasatosporales > Streptomycetaceae > Kitasatospora > Kitasatospora sp. NPDC051170. Next base: position 23,792 of record NZ_JBITFA010000004.1, read on the forward strand.
GCTGCCCGGCTCGGCGACGGGGGTGCGCGCCGGCTGCGGGGCCTGCTCGTAGCCCTCGTCGCTTTCGTCGCTCTCGTCGCCGGGCAGGTCGAGGTCGACCCGGCGGGCGGCGCAGCCCTCCGGCAGCACCGTCCCGGAGGTGGTGACGATGAGGGCGGGGGCCGCGTCCTCGAGCATGAAGGCGATCCGCTCGGGCGGATAGGCCAGGTCGACGGGCAGGTACGCGGCGCCGGTCTTGAGGACGGCGAGCAGCGCGACGATCATGTCGGCGCCGCGCGGCAGGGCCAGGGCCACGAAGGCGCCGGGGCCCGCGCCGGAGCCCTCCAGCCGCCGGGCCAGGAGGTCGGAGGCGGCGTCGAGCTGCCCGTAGCCCAGGGTGAGCGCCGCGGCCGGGTCCTCCGGGCGGCCCTCGTCCGGGACGATCAGGGCGGGCGCCTGCGGGTTCCGCCCGGCGTGCCACCGGAACAGCTCGTGCAGGGTGGCGCCGCGGGTGAAGTCGTCGCGCAGGTCCGGGCCGGCGTCCTCGACGGCCTCGTCGGCGCCGCCGAACCCGGCCAGCAGGCTCTCGGGGTCCGCGGCCGTGCGCTCCAGGGTGTCGGTGAACAGCTCCAGTGCCCGGGCGGCCGTACGGGCGCCGTCGCCCTCCTCCTCGAAGGCGCTGGGCGCGTGGGCGAGGGAGAAGTCCAGCCCCTCGCCCGGCGTGACGGTCAGGCCCAGCGCGAAGTGGGTGGCGGTCCGCACCTGGATCTCGTCCAGGATGAGGCTGCCGTCGGAGGGCATGGCCTCGGCCATCGGGTAGCTCTGGAAGGCGACCGCGGTGTCGAACAGCTCGCCGCGCAGCCCGGCCGCGGCCTGGACCTCGGCGAGCGGCAGGTGGGTGTGCGGCATCAGCCGCACCTGCTGCGCGGCCATGGCCCGGATCAGGTCGGCGACGGTGCGGTCGGGGCGCAGCTCGGCGCGGACGGGCACCGTGTTGGCGAACAGGCCGATCATCGTCTCGACGCCCGGCAGTTCGGCGGGCCGCCCGGAGGTGACCGTGCCGAAGACCACGTCCTGACGGCCGGACAGGTAGCCGATCGTCACCGCCCAGGCCGCCTGGACGGCCGAGTTGAGGGTGACGCCCTCGGTGGCGCACCAGGAGGAGAGGGCCCGGGTCAGCTCGGGGGAGAGGGAGGCCGAGCCGACCTCGGGCAGCTCCCCGCCGGTGTGCTCCACGGCGCGCGGCGCCAGGCGCAGCGGTCCGTCCAGCCCGGCCAGGTTCTCGGCCCAGGCGGCGCGGGCGGCCTCCTGGTCCTGCCCGGCCAGCCAGCGCAGGTAGGTCTTGTACGGGACGGGCTCGGCCAGCGGCTCGGGCCCGGCGAGGCCCGCCAAGGTGAGCAGCTCCTGCGCGGCGAGCGGCATCGACCAGCCGTCCAGCAGCAGGTGGTGCACCGACCAGAGCAGCCGGTAGCGGCGCCGGCCCATGCAGATCGCGGTGAAGCGCATCAGCGGCGGGCGCGCCGGGTCGAAGCGGGCCTGGCGGTCCTCGTCGGCGATGCGGTCGGCCGCGATCTGGCGCTTGCGGTACGGAAGGTCCGTCAGGTCCAGCTCGCGCCAGGGCACCTGGACGGAGTCCTCGTCCAGGACCACCTGCACGACCTCGCCGTTGCGGCGCGGCCGGAAGCAGCTGCGCAGGTGCGGCTGGCGGGCCAGCAGGGCCGCCGCCGCCTCGCGCAGGCGCTCGACGGGCAGGTCGCCCTCGACCCGCACCGACAGCTGGAGGATGTAGGGGTCGGGGCCGCTGCCCTCGGCGGCGAGGTAGTGGAGTCCCTGCTGGAGCGGGGAGAGCGGCAGCGCTTCGACGATCCTCGGCTTCCCGGTCACAGCATGTCCTCGTTCAAGTCGATCTCCATAAAGGCGAGTTCGTCGTCGTCCAGAGCCAGCAGGGGCTCGTCCGCGGCGGCCGGCTCCGCGGGCCGGTCGGCCTCGCCGGGGTGGTGCGCCTCGGCGAGTCCGGCCAGCGCCGCGACGGTCCGGCCGGCGAAGACGTCCTTCACGGCGAACACCAGGCCTTCGAGGTGCGCCCGGCTGACCACCTGGATGGCCCGGATGCTGTCCCCGCCGAGGGCGAAGAAGTCGTCGTTCGCACCGACCTGCTCCACACCCAGGACCTCGGCGAAGACGGCGCACAGCGCCTCCTCGCCGGTGGTCCGCGGCGCGCGCGGCGCGGTGTCGGCGCCGCCCGGGGCGCCGAGGACGGCCGCCGGGCCTTGGAGCGCCGCGCCGGGCGCGGGCTCCAGCGGCGTGCCCAGGCGGGCCAGCGTGGTGTCGGGGGCGGTGGCGGCGAGGCGCAGCAGCGTGGTGAAGCGCTCGGTGAACGCGGCCACCTGGTCGCGGTCGAAGGCGGCGGGCAGGTAGTCCAGCCGCAGTCGCAGCCGCTCGCCCTCCGGCAGGACGGCCATGCTCAGCGGGTGGTGCCGGGCGTCGCGCGCCTCGGCGTGCACCACGCGGACCTTCCCCGGGGCGGCGGACGCTCCGGACCCGATCGGGAAGTTCTCGAACAACAGGACCGTGTCGAAGGCCTCGCCGACCAGCCCGGCGGCCCGGTGGATCTCCGCCACGCCGAGGTGCTCGTGCGGCAGGAGCTCTGCGCGCTCGTCCTGGAGGGTGCGCAACAGGGCGCCGAGGGTGGCGTCCGGGTGGAGCCGCACGCGCACGGGCACGGTGGTGAGGAACATGCCCACCATCGACTCGATCCCGGGCACCTCCGCGGGCCGGCCGGCCGTGATCGCGCCGAACACCACGTCCGGGGAGCCGGTCAGCTCGCTGAGCAGCAGCGCCCAGCAGCCCTGCACCACGGTGTTGACGGTGAGGCCCGCGCCGCGGGAGGCGGCGTGGAGGTGGGCGGTGAGCTCCTCGTCGAGGTCGAGGTGCAGGGACTCCGGGAGGGAGACGGCCTCGGCGACGGCCGCCGGGGCGACCAGCGTCGGGCCGGGGAGCTCGGCGAGCGCCCGCTTCCAGGCGTCCCGGGCGGCCTCGCGGTCGCGGGAGGCGAGCCAGGCGTAGTACGAGCGGTGCGGGGCGGGCCCGGCCGGCTCGGCCACGGTCCTGACCTCGGCGCCCTCCTCGGCCTGCTCGTTCAGCAGGCCGAGCAGCTCCTCGACCAGGATCGGCATCGACCAGCCGTCGACCAGCAGGTGGTGGCAGGTCCACAGGAAGCGGTACTGCTCCGGCCCGGTCCTGATCAGGGTGAAGCGCAGCAGCGGCGCCGAGGCCAGGTCGAAGCGGTGGGTGCGCTCCTCCTCGGTCAGGCGGGCGGCCTCGGCCGCCCGCTCGGACTCCGGCAGGTGCGTCAGGTCGGCCTCGTGCCACGGGAGCTCGGCGTCCGAGGGGATCAGCTGGACGGGGTCGCCGGAGGCGCGGTGCAGGAAGACGGCCCGCAGCGCCGGGTGGCGCCGGAGCAGGGCCTGGCCCGCGGCCCGCAGGGCCGCGGGGTCGACCTCGCCCTCGAGGTCGGCGGCGATCTGCAGGGTGTAGACGTCGACCGCGTCCGGGTCGGCCGCGTGGTGGAAGAGCATCCCCCGCTGGAGCGGGGTGAGCGGCAGCACGTCCGAGAGCGCCTGGCCCGCGGTGAGCGCGGGGTTCGCCGAGGTCAGCGCGGCCTCGTACGTCTCGACCTCCTGCTGGTCGAGGCCGACCAGCGGGAAGTCGGACGGGGTGGCGCCGCCCGCCTCCGGGGAGAGGGCGTACTCGGTCAGGGCGCGCAGCGCGCGGAACCAGGCGTCGGCCAGCTCCGCGACGGACTCCCGGTCGAGGATGCCGTCGGCGAAGGTCCAGTTGGCGACCAGGTGCGGGCCGTCGGCCCGGTCCTCGGTCGCCGGGGTGAGCTGGAGCACGTGCTCCAGCGGCATGGCCGGCTGCATGCCGGTGCCGACGATGCCGTCACCGGTGACCGGCGACCACAGGACGTCCTCCCGGGCGTCGAACCGGCCCATGTAGTTGAAGCCGAGCTGCGGCCGCGGGTACGCGGAGAGCAGCCGCGCGGCCTGCGGGTTGAGGTGGCGCAGCAGGCCGTGGCCGATGCCGTGCTCGGGCACCTCCCGGACCTGCTCCTTGACCAGCTTGAGCGCCCGGCCGAGCGCCTCCTCCGGGCGCGGGCCCGGGTCGAGCCGCACCGGGTGGATGCTGGTGAACCAGCCGACCGTGCGGGAGAGGTCCTGGCCGTCCGAGAGCTCCTCGCGGCCGTGGCCCTCCAGCTCGATCAGCGTGGCGCTCGAACCGTCGCCGCAGCGCAGGCGGCGCCACTCGGCGACGGCGACCGCGAGGGCGGTCAGCAGCACGTCGTTGATCTCGGCCCGCAGGGCGGCGGGGACGCTGGTCAGCAGCAGCTGGGTGACCTCCGGGGGGAGCTCGACGCGCAGGGTGTCGGCGGTGGCCTTCACATCGCGCGCCGGGTCCAGCCGGCGGGGGCCGAGCAGCGGGTCGGCGCCGGTCAGGACGCGCTCCCACAGGGCCAGTTCGGTGCCGCGCACCTCGGTGCGGGCCTGCTCGGTGAGCAGCTTGGACCAGGCGCGGAAGGAGGTGCCGACGGGCTGCGGCTCGGGCCGGCGGCCCTGGGCGAGGGCGTCGCAGGCGGCGGACAGGTCGGTCAGCAGGATGCGCCAGGAGACCCCGTCCATCACCAGGTGGTGCGCGACCAGCAGCAGGATCTGCTCGCCCGGCTCCGCGGAGGGGCCGGGGATCAGGACGCCGCGGATCATCCGGGCCGCCGCCGGGTCGAGCCGGTTGCGGGCGGCCGCGGCCTGGCGGTCGATCAGCTGGAGCAGCGCCGCGCCGTCCCCGGCGGGACGCTCGTCCGACAGGGAGAGGACCAGGCCCTCGTCGGCCGGGACGGCGCCGCGCGGGAGCACCTCCATCTGCCACAGGCCGGGAGAGGGCTCGGTGAGCCGCGTCCGGAGGGCGTCGTGGTGCTCGATCAGGGCGTGCAGCGCGGTGGTGAGCCGTGCGGCGTCCAGCCCGGCGGGGATCCGGACGGCGATGTGCTGGCTGAAGCCGGCGGCGGGGCCGGTCGTCGAGCCGGTGTCCTCCTGGAGGCGGGCGGCGATGGGCGTCATGTCGAGCACGCCCACCGGCTCGATCTGCCCGCTCTGCCGGCCGGCCTGCCCGTCGGCGGGGCGGGCGACCTGGGCGAGGACGCGGACCGTACGGCCCGTGAACACGTCGCGGGTGCTGAGCACCAGGCCCGCGCGGCGGGCCGCGCCGACCACCTCGATGGCGCGGATGCTGTCGCCGCCGAGGGCGAAGAAGTCGTCGTCCGCGCCGACCCCGGGCAGGCCCAGGATCTCGGCGAACACGGCGCCCAGCGTCTGCTCCGCGTCGGTCTGCGGCCCGCGGGCCGTCATGACCGGTCCGGCGGGCGCGCTCGCGGCCGGGGTGGCCGCGCCGGGCTTGGGCAGCGCCTTGCGGTCGACCTTGCCGTTGGCGGTCAGGGGCAGCGTGTCCAGGACGATCCACCAGCCCGGCACCATCCAGCCGGGCAGCACGGCGCCGACGCGGTCGCGCAGCAGGTCGGCGTCGACCTCGCCCGGGGCGGCGGCCACGTAGCCGGCCAGCCCGGAGCCGTGCGCGACGACCACGGCGTCCAGGACGCCGGGCACCGCGCGGACGGCGGCCTCGATCTCGCCGAGTTCGACGCGGCGGCCGCGGACCTTCACCTGGAAGTCGCGCCGTTCGACGAACTCCAGCTGCCCGTCCTTGCGCAGGACCACGCGGTCGCCGGTGCGGTACATCCGGGTGCCGCCGCCCGCGAACGGGTCGGCCGGGAACACGGACGCCGTCCGGACCGGGTCGCCCACGTAGCCGCGGCCCACTCCGACGCCGCCGACCCACAGCTCACCGGGCACGCCGACGGGCATCGGGCGCAGCCCGTCCCCGAGGACGTACAGCCGGGTGCCGCGCACGGCGCGCCCGATCGGGATGCGGCCGGTGGCGGCGTCCTCGGCGGTGACGAAGGCGTGCGTCACGTCGTCGGAGCACTCGGTCGGCCCGTAGGCGTTGACCATGCCGATCGACGGGAAGCGGGAGTACCAGCGGCCGACCAGGTCGGCGGGCAGGGCCTCGCCGGTGACCATCAGCTGCCGCAGGCCCGGAAGGCGGGGGTTCTCCCCGCGGGCGTCCCACAGGTCGAGGGCGGCGCGCAGCAGGGAGGGCACGACCTCCAGCACGGCGACGCCCTCGTCGACGGCCAGCGCGAAGAGGGCGTCCGGGTCGGAGGCCGTCTCGGGGCTGGCGACGACGGTGCGACCGCCGACCAGCAGCGGGGACAGCAGCTGCCAGACGTGCACGTCGAAGGTGAGCGGGGCGTTGGCGACGACGCCCTCGCCCGGCTGCAGGGTCAGGTCGTCGACCTTGGCCCACAGGTGGTTCAGCATGCCGGCCCGGTGCACCATCGCGCCCTTGGGGCGGCCGGTGGAGCCCGAGGTGAACATCACGTAGGCGAGGTCCTGGCCCGATCCGACGGGCCGGGGAACGGCCGGGCCCTCCGCCGCCCGGTCGTCCGACTCCGTCTCGAGCGGGAGGACGAGGACGTCCCCGGCCAGCTCGGCGGCCTCCCGGCCCTGCTCCTCGAAGCCCTCGCCGACGAGCAGCGCGCGGACCCCGGCGTCGCCCAGCAGCGAGGCCGTACGGGCGGCGGGCGCGGCGACCTCCAGCGGCAGCCAGGCGGCGCCGACCTCCTGGGTGGCCAGGATCGCGGCGACGTAGCCGGCGCCGGGGCGGGTCATCAGGGCGACGACGGTGTCCGGGCCGCAGCCCGCCTCGCGCAGCCGCTCGGACACGCCCTCGATGCGGCGCTGCAGTTCGGCGTGGGTCAGCCGGCGGTCGCCGTCGACCACGGCGATCTCGTCGGGGGTACGGGCGGCGGCGGCCCTGATCAGGCCGATCACGTCGCCCGGAGCTTCGGAGTCCTGCGCCTCGGAGTCCCGCGCTTCGGAGTCCTGCGCCTCGGCCGGCCGGGCGGCCTCGAGGTCGGCGGCGATGAGCATGCCGCTCGGCTCGCCGTCCAGGACCACGTCGAGGCGGTCGACGACGGTGTCCCCGGGGCAGCTCGCGAAGGCGGTGAGGAAGGCGCGGAACCGGGCGGCGTGCGCGGCCAGTTCGTCGCCGTCGTAGAGCTCGCTGTTGCCGTCGAGGTGCAGTTCGAGGGAGCCGTCGCCCAGGTTGAGGACGGTCAGGATCAGGTCGTTGACGATGCCGGTGGACAGGTTGACCACCTGGCCGCGGCACGTGCCGAAGTCCAGGACCGGGTCCTGGTCCAGGACGTTGACGAAGGGCCCGAACGGGCGGCGGTCGTCCGTGCGCATGCCGAGGTCGCGGCGGATCTGCTCGCCGCGGTAGCGCTGGTGGCGCAGCGCGTTGGTCATCTCCTTCCACGTGCCGCGCAGCAGCTCGTCACGGGTGGCACCGTGGCGCAGCGGTACGGCCAGCGGGAGGTAGTTGGCGACCATCCCGGGGATGCCGCGGGCGGCGGCGCCGACCCGGCCGGTGACGGGCAGGGTGAGCAGCGGCTCCTCCAGGCCCGTCATCCGCTGCACGTAGGCGGCCAGCGCGGCGGAGACCAGGACGGCGGGGGTGACCTTGGCGGCCACGGCGGCGGTGCGCAGCAGGTCCGCGGCGGCGGTGTCCAGCGACTCGGTGCGGCGCAGCGCGACCAGGCCGGGGGCGGGCTCGCGGGTGGAGAGGGAGGACGGCTCGGGCGATCCCGCGGTGAGGCGGTCGGTCCAGTAGGCGCGGTCCTTGGCGAGGCGGGGCGACTCGCGGTAGGCGGCCTCCGCGTCCAGGAGCAGCCGGAACGGCGGGAGCGCCGAGGAGGCGAGGCCCGCCTCGTCGCCGCCGTCCACGAGGTGGCTGTAGATCGCCGCGAGGCGCGGGTGGACCAGGCTGCGGCTGTACCCGTCGCACAGGATGTGGTGTCCGCACAGGTAGAGCCGGTGGTGCTCGGGGCCGAGGCGCAGCAGCGCGTTGCGCGTCAGCGGCGGCTCGGCGGCCTTCATCGGCAGGTCCAGGTCGCGGAGCATCCACGCCTCGGAGGCTGCCACCGGGTCGGCCTCGGCGGAGAGGTCGACCCGCGCGAGCAGGTCCTCCTCCACCGGGGCGACGAACTGGCCGGGCACCCCGTCGTGCTCGCCGAAGCGCACCCGCAGGCCCTCGGCCTCCACCGCCATCCGGCGCAGGGCGCGCTCGAGCAGGGCGGGGTCGAGCGGGCCGTGCAGGTCGATGTAGTCGCCCTGGGCGTAGCCGAGCGGCCCGGTCGCGAACTGCTCGTCGTACCAGACCTCGGACTGGGCGGCGGTGAGCGGCAGGTGGATGCCAGGGGACACGGTCATCGAGCTGCTCGCCCTTCGTTCCGCTCCTCGTCGCCGGCCAGTGCCGTGGCGCCGAAGGTGTCGCGGACCCAGTTGTCGTCGTACAGGGTGTCGAGATAGCGCTCGCCCAGGTCGGGGGCGATGGTGACGGCCCGGGTGCTGCGGTCGGCGCAGTTCTCCTGCATCCAGGCCAGGGCACCGGCGACGGCCGTACCGGTCGATCCGCCGAAGTGGTAGCCGTTGGCGGCCAGTTGGCGGCAGATCCGCACCGTGTCCGGCTCCTCGACGTGGACGACGGTGTCGACGTAGGACTCGTCCAGGAGGCCGGGGCGGATGCTGGTGCCGAGCCCGGGGATGTGTCGCGGGCTCGGGGCGCCGCCGAAGGTGACGGAGCCGACGGAGTCGACGGCGACGATCTTGACGCCGGGGCGGTGCTCCTGGAAGTAGCGGGCGCAGCCCATGAGGGTGCCGGTGGTGCCGGCGCCGATCACCAGGACGTCGAGCTCGGGGAACTTGGAGGCGATCGCGGGCCCGGTGGTGCTGTAGTGGGCCATCCAGTTCCCCGGCGCCTCGTACTGGTTGAGCCAGACGACCTTCTCGTCGGCGGCGCACATCTCCTGCACGTAGCGGATGCGGGCTCCGAGGAAGCCGTCGACGGGGTGCGGCTCGGTGATGGTGTGGACCTCGGCACCGAACGCCTGCATGGTGCGGCGGGTGGCCGCGTTGCAGCGGGAGTCCGTCACGCACACGAAGCGGTAACCGCGGTTGGCGGCCAGCATGCTGAGCGCGACGCCCATGTTCCCCGAGGAGGATTCGACCAGGGTCGAGCCGGGGCCCAGGACCCCGGCGGCTTCGGCCTGGGCGACGATCTCGCGGGCGGCCTTCAGCTTGATCGATCCGGCGAAGTTGAACCCCTCCACCTTCAGGTAGAGGTGTCTTGCGAAGATCGGATGCAGATCGACGAACAGATCGCTGACGTCGAATTCGTGCGGCGCAGATATGACAGGCATTGCGAAGCTCCCGGCCGTCGGCGGTACGTCGTGACGTCGACAGCAAGAAGGTTCCATTGCGGCTCTGACTGGGCGCTGACACGTTGCTGACGTGATGGCGGCCTTCGCTGACACCATGCTGACGCGACGGAGCCGAGGAGGCCCCGCCCCTTCGCTGGATGTACTGTTCGGGCGTCAGGACACCCTTGGATTCGGCACCTCGACGGCGCCGCCGGGACTCGGGGGGAATGCCGTGCACATCACGATGCTGGGACCGCTGCGGGCCAGGAGCGGAACGGAGACCGCCGCTCTGGGCGCGAAGAAGGCCCGCATGGCGCTGACCGTCCTGGCCCTGCGCGCGGGCCAGGTGGTCGGTTTCGACGAACTCGTCGACGAACTGTGGGGCGAGGCCCCGCTCAAGAACACGCGCAACTCGCTCCAGGGCATCGTGGCCCGGATGCGCGGATCGCTCGGGCGAATCGGACTGGACGGAACCGACCGGGGCGTGGTGCGCACCGTCGGCAACGGCTACGTCCTGGGCATGCCGGCGGACCGGCTCGACGCCAACCGCTTCCTGCAGCAGGCGAGGGAGGGCCGCGCCCTGATCGGGCACTCGCCGCGCAAGGCCGCCGACCTGCTGCGCGGCGCGCTGGCCATGTGGTACGGGCCGGCGCTGGTGGACATCGCGGACGGGCAGCGCTGCCGCGCGGCCGCGCTCCGCCTCGACGAACAGCGCAGGATCGTCCAGGAGGACCTGATCGCCGCCCAGTTGGAGGCCGGCGAGGCCGGGGCGGTCGTACCGGAACTGAAGCAGCTGCACGCCGAGCACCCCGAACGGGAGCGGCTCAGCGAGCAGTTGATGATCGCGCTCTACCGGACGGGCCGGCAGTACGAGGCGATCGACACCTTCCACCGCACGCGCCGGCGGCTCGACGCCGAGATGGGGCTGCTGCCCAGCCTCCACCTGCAGCGGCTCTACCAGGCGATCATCACCCAGGACGCCTCGCTGTCGCGCTGACGTCACCCGCTGACGTCACCCGCTGACGGAACGCGCTGACGGAACGCGCTGACGGAAAACGCGTGGGGCGGGTACCGGATCGTTTCCCGGTACCCGCCCCACGCACTGCTTCAGGAGTGTCAGACCGCTTCGCTCGCGACCGCCGGGGACTTGACGCCGCCCGCCTCGCCCGCGACCGCACCGCCCGCGGCCTCGGCGTTGGTGTGCAGCTTCGACGGCCACCAGATCCACCGGCCCAGCAGGGCGATCACCGAGGGCAGGACCACGATCCGGATCAGCGTCGCGTCCAGCAGCACGGCGCAGGCCATGCCGACACCCAGCTGCTTCATCTCGATGAAGGTCAGCGAGGCGAACAGGGCGAACACCGAGATCATCACCAGGGCGGCGCCGGTGACCACGCCGGCGGAGCGGGTGATGCCCTGCTCGACGGCCTCACGGACGGACAGCCCGTTCTGGGCCGCCTCGCGGATCCGGCCGACGACGAACACGTGGTAGTCCATCGACAGGCCGAGCAGGATGACGAACAGTGTCAGCGGCAGCCACGCCACCACCTTGCCCGTCGAGTGGAAGTCCAGGATCTTGTCGGCCCAGGTGTGCTGGAAGACCAGCTCCAGCACACCGAACGAGGCACCGGCGGAGAGCACGTTGAGCACGACCGTGACCAGGGCCAGCACGAGCGACCGGAAGGACAGCGCCGTGACCACGAAGGTCAGGGCCAGGGCGAAGCCGAGGACCCACGGCATCTTGTCGACCACCTGGGCGCGGTAGTCCACGTCGTAGGCCACGTCGCTGCCGCCGACCGCCCACTTCACACCGGGCACCTTGCCGATGGTGTTGGGCACGAGGTCCGTGCGCAGCCGGCTCAGGGACGTCCGGGCCTCCGCGGAACCGCTGGTGAGCTGGGTGCCGATGGAGACGGCGGCGTACCGGCCCTCGTGCGAGGTGTTGACCTCGGGCGGCGGGGTGGAGGTGAACAGCGGGTCGTGGGAGGTGCGTTCCACCAGGGTGGCGATGGCGGTGCGCAGGTCCGCGGCGCCCTCGGCCGGCACCTGGGCCACGACCAGCTGGGTGTTGGACTGGATCGGGAAGAACTGCGTCAGCCGCGCCTCGGCCTGCATGGCGGGCATGTCCCTCGGCAGGTCGTCCACGCCGGTGGCCTTCAGCTGAAGGTGCATGGCGGGGACGGCCAGCGCCACCAGCGCGATGGTGGACAGCAGCAGGCTGATCGCCGGGTGCTTCAGCGCCGGGCGGAGCAGGGCGGACCACACCCGGCCGTTGGTGCGGCCCTGGAAGCGCCAGATCAGCGGTACCCGGGGCTTCTCCAGCGCCCGGCCGAAGATGATCAGCATGGCCGGGAGCACGGACAGCGAGGCGGACATCGCGATGGCCACCACCAGGATGCTGCCGGTCGCCATGGCGGTGAAGGCCAGGTTCCCGCCCAGGTAGAGCGCCGCCATGGAGAGGATCACGACGGTGCCGGAGACCACCACGGAGTGGCCGGAGGTGGCGGCGGCCACCTCCACGGCGTCGATCTTGCCGAGCCCGCGGGCCCGCTCCTCGCGGTAGCGCTTGAGGTAGAACAGCGAGTAGTCGACGCCGACCGCCATGCCCATCAGGACGATGAGCTGGCTCACCGCGCCCGGGTCCGGGACGAGCTGCGAGGCGGCGCCCCAGAGGCCTAGGCCGGCGAGGACGGCGGACAGGCCGAGCACCACGGGGACGCCGGCGGCGATGATGGCGCCGCAGACGAACATCATCACGATGAGGGTGACGGGGAAGCTCAGCAGCGTCGCCTGCCCCACCTGCTCGTCCAGCAGGGTGTTGAGGGCGGCCTTGATGGTGTCGGGGCCGACCAGTTCGACCCGTACCGAGGGGTTGGCGTCCTGCGCGCCCTTCACGGCGTCGATCAGGGGCTGCACCCGGTCCGGGGCGGTGTCCTGCTCGCCCTTCATGACCACCGGCACCAGCACCGCCTGGCCGTTGGCCGACGGCACCAGGTCACCGACCGAGGCCACGTCGGCCACGCCCTTGAGGCGGCCCGTCGCGTCCGTGGCGGCGCGCTCGGCGGCCGCCTTGTCGAGGTCGCCGTGGAGGGAGGTCACCAGCAGGGCCTCGGTGGGCGGCTGCGTCAGGCCGCCGGCCTTGGCGAGCGCGGTGGCCTGCGCGGACTGGCCGATCGCCAGGTCCGTGTTGGTGGCCACCTTCGTGCCGGTCTTGCCGCCGACGGCGAGCGCCAGCACGACGAAGAGGACCCAGATCACCACGGCCCACCACGGGTGCCGGGCGCTCCACCGCGCCGTTCGCGTCAGTACGTTCTGGTTTGCCACGTCCGCTCCTAATTTCTCGCGGTCTTCCGCGAAGCGACCTGCATCATCTGGGCGGTGGAGAGCAAGACGAGTCCAGGTGCTCCAAGTGCCGGCCCGCAATGGGCATCCCGGCACCCGCCTTCGGTACTTCACGCTATCGATGGACCGTCATGACGACGCGGGGGAAAGTTCCCTGAGGGAGGTGGACTTTTCTCCCCTATTTTCTGCGGCCGGTGGCAGCCAGGATCGAACCGCGACCCGGAAAGGCCCTGATCCGATCAGGGCCACGGCTCCGGCGTACCCCCGTGTCGGAGCCAGATCCGCGACGCGCCACGGACCGTCCAGGGCCCCGCCGCCGCCCTGGACGGTCAGCTGGCCGTCAACGCCCTGCACCGGCAGACCGAGCCCCTGGGTGAGGCGGGCGCCCGCCGCCTTGACGCACGCCTCCTTGCGCGTCCACAGACGTGCGAAGAGCGCCGCCCGCTCCTCCTCCGGCGCGGCCGCCACGGCGGCGAACTCGGAGGCGGGGAAGTGGCGTTCGGCGATCCTGGTGACGGTGGACGCCTCGCCCAGGCGCTCCACGTCCACGCCGACCGGGCGGGCCGCCAGCGCCACCAGGGCGATGTCGTGCGAGTGGGACAGACTGATGAACAGCCCGTCCTGTCCATCGACTTCGGGCTTCCCGTTCGGGCCCCGGGTGAACCGCACATCCTCGGGCGGGCAGCCCGTTCGCGCCCCCACGACGGCGCGCAGCGCCGCGTGCGCGGTGACGAAGCGGGCCCGGCCGACCGCGTCCCGCAGAAGGCGGGCGCGGGCGCGCTCCCCGTCGTCGAGGTACGCGCCGAGAGCGGGCGGAGGCTGAGGTTCCGCGCCCAGCGGAACGGTCCACACCTCGACGTACGCGGCGTCGATCGCTGTCATGGGGGACAAGGTCCACGGGTCGGCTGACACCGCGCTGACCTCCCGCTGACCGGCGGCCGCGGGCGCTTGCCACTGCTCGGAGCCGCCCAGCAGGATGTGCGCCGTGACAACCTTCCCGAGCGTCGAAGAGTTCACCGCCGCCACTGGCGAACACCTGGGCCACAGCGACTGGGTCGAGATCACCCAGGAGATGGTCGACCGCTACGGCGCCGTCGTCGGCGACGAGCAGTGGATCCACACCGACACCGAGCGTGCGGCCGAGGGCCCCTTCGGCGGGACGGTCGCCCACGGCTACCTGACACTGAGTCTGCTCTCCGGCATGACGGAGACCATCCTGACCATCGACGGCACCCAGCACATGATCAACGTGGGCCTGGACTCGGTGCGCTTCCAGCGGCCGGTGCGCGTCGGGAAGCGGATCCGGGCGGGCGCCACGCTGACCAGCGCCCGGAAGCTGCCCTCCGGCTGCCTGTTCGGCCTGCGGATGGAGGTCGAGGTGGAGGGCGAGCCGGGTGTCGCCTGTGTCGCCGAAACCCGTTCGTTGGCCGTCCCGTGGCCATAAGGTGGATTTTCCTCCCCTGCGGTGGCCGATCACGGTTCCGATAATGGAGGGCAGCGCATCAACGAGGGATGCGGGACCCCAGGGGGAACCGGATGAACGACAGGCAGCACGGCGCATCGGTGATCGGGCGCACGCAACTACCGTCCACCAGCGAGGCGATCACCGGTGTGCGACGCTCCCTGGTGCTGTTCAGACTCTCCCTGTGGGCCATGGTGCTCGGCGCGTGGCTGACCACCGTCTACAGCTTCCTGGCCACCGGCCTGACCGTCGGCCTGCTGCCCGGCAGCCAGCGCGCCGTCCGGCGACTGGTCGACCGGCACCGGGAGTTGGCCCAGCAGTGGTCCGGCGTCGCGGTGTCCTCCAACTACCCCCCGATCCCGGACACCCGGCAGGGGCCGGCGATCCACGCCCTCCTCGTCGCCCGGCACAACCAGGTCTGGCGTGACTGGCGGTTCGTCGTCGTCGACCCGCTGATCGGCGGCGTGATCGCCTGCATCCCGGTGGCGCTGCTGCTCAGCAGCGTCTGGGGGCTGGTGGCCGCGGTGATCGGCCCCATGGTCTCGGAGGACCTGGGCAGCATCTGGTACATGTTCATCCCCGTCGAGGGCCCGATCACCTCGGTGCTCGCCGTCCTGCTGGCCGTCGCGACGGCCCTGCTCGGCCTCTGGGACGCCCCGCGCACCGCCCCGCGCCACGCCCGGTACCTCGCCCGCATCCTGGCGCCGAGCGCCGACGAGGCGATGGCCCAGCGCATAGAGCACCTGACCACCACGCGCTCCGACGCGATGGACACGCAGATGGCGGAGATCCGCCGCATCGAGCGCGACCTGCACGACGGCGCGCAGGCCCGGCTGGTCGCGATGGGCATGACCCTCAACGCCGCCGAGCGGCTCCTCAAGACCAACCCGGACGCGGTGGCGGGCCTGCTCGCCGAGGCCCGCGAGTCCTCGACCAAGGCGCTGGACGAACTGCGGGACCTGGTCCGCGGCATCCACCCGCCGGTGCTGGCCGACCGGGGCCTCGGCGACGCGATCCGCTCCCTCGCCCTGCTCTGCCCGCTGGAGACCGAGGTCACCATCGACCTGCCCGGCCGGCCCGAGCCGCCCGTCGAGTCCGCCGCCTACTTCGCCGTCTCGGAGATCCTCACCAACGCCGCCAAGCACTCCGGTGCCCAGCGCGCCTGGATCGACGTCCGGTACCAGAACGGCATGCTCCGGATGGACATCACCGACGACGGGCGCGGCGGCGCCGACCCGAACCGGGGCACCGGACTGCGGGGGATCGAGCGTCGGCTGGCCGCGTTCGACGGCATCATGGCTGTCAGCAGTCCGCCGGAAGGCCCGACCCTGATCACCATGGAGTTGCCGTGCGCGTTGTCCTCGCCGAAGACCACTTCCTCCTGAGGAACGGCCTGGTGCAACTGCTGACCGCCTACGGCCACGAGGTGGTCGAGGCGGTCGACAACGGCCCCATGCTGCTGCGGGCGCTCACCGAACTGCGCCCGGACGTCGCGGTGGTGGACGTCCGGCTGCCGCCCGACTTCAGCGACGAGGGCCTGCGGGCGGCCGTGGAGGCGCGCACCCGGGTGCCCGACCTGCCGATCCTGCTGCTCTCGCAGTACGTCGAGCCGCTCTACGCCCACGAGTTGCTGACCACCGGCTCCGCGGGCGTCGGGTACCTGCTGAAGAGCCGGGTCACCAACGGCGACCAGTTCATAGACGCCGTCGAACGGGTGGCCGCCGGCGGCACGGCGATGGACCCGGAGGTCATCCAGCAGCTGCTCACCCGCAAGGTGCGCGACGAGCGCCTGACCGCCCTCTCCGGCCGCGAGCGCGAGGTCCTGGAGTGCCTGGCCCAGGGCCGCTCCAACGCCGGTACGGCGGAGGCGCTCTACATCTCGGAGAAGGCCGTGGCCAAGCACATCGGCAACATCTTCACCAAGCTGGGCCTCCCGCCCACCGAGGCCGACAACCGCCGGGTCCTCGCCGTCCTCGCCTACCTCGATCACTGAGCCGTTGGCGCGGCGAGGCCTGCTGCGGATGCGGCAACCGGCTGCGAGAACCAGCCAATTGACGACTTGTCATGGACGCGCGTAGAACGAAGCCGTCGGCGGCCCCCGGGTGAGGAAGAACGGGTGCCGCCGACGACTGCGCGCCGGCCATGGGGCATGCTGCCCATGCCCCAGCGGACTTACAGCGAGGGGTCCTGCATCAGGATCGCCTGGTAGAGGTGGTGGAGCCGGCGGCTCGGCTTGAGCCCGAGCTCGTCGTCGAGCCACTTGCGGGTGCGGTGGAAGATGTCCACCGCCTCCGACTGGCGCCCGCACCGGTACAGGGCGATCATCAACTGCTCACTGAACCGTTCCCGTTCGGGATACTGCCCGAGCAGCTGCTTCAGCTCGGCGACGACCGTTCCGGCCTCGCCGGCCTGCAGCTGAGCGGAGATCAGATCCTCACGGGCGGTCTTGCGCTGTTCGTCGAGTCGCAGTGCGACGGCGCGGCACCATGGGCCGTCGCTGGTGTCCAGCAGAGCCGGTCCACGCCACATCGCCAGTGCGCCGCGAAGGGTGTCCATGGCCTCGTACGGCCGGTCGTTGACCAGGTTCGCGCCCTTTTCCGCTGTGCGCAGGAAGCGGTACGCGTCGACCTCCTGCTCCGAGACGTCCAGCATGTAGCCGTTGTCGACGGTGCGGATGAGTTCCTGCTCCGGCCTCTCAAGGCCGAGTTCGGCCAACGACTTGCGCATGCGCTTGACGTTGGCCTGAAGGGCGTTCCGTGCGTTCTTGAGCGGCGCCTCCCCCCAGAGTTCGTCGATCAGTTCGTCGAATGCGACCACCTGGCCGGCGTTGAGCGCCAGCATGGTGAGCATCACGCGGTTCTTCTTCGCCCGTAAGCCCACGGTTCTCCGACCGTCTCCGATCAGCAGTGGGCCCAATATGGAGATGTGCACCAAATTCCCCGTCCCTAGCGGTGAACTCAAGCCACAAGCTGTCCTGTTTGCAACCTCACGCCCGCCAACAGAGGTCGACATTGTTTGGAACGTCCTGCAAATGGGGAAAGCTCGGGTATCACTCGCGCGGTCAAGTATCCGACGCGCGCACCTCGTCCGGCCATGTACCTTCGTACATGAGTTGGTGAACTTGTGCCACCAGTCCGGCCTGCAGCCGTGACTCCACGCCCAACTTGGCCAGGATGCTGGCGACGTGGGCCTTCACGGTTCTTTCGGTCACGTGCAGCCGGTCGGCGATTCCCCGGTTCGAGTGCCCGGCGCCGATCAGGTCGAAGACCTGCCGCTCCCGCCCCGACAGTGCCCCCACCCGGGTGAGTTCCGCGCGCCAGCGCGCCGACGCGAGGCCGCCGTCACCGTGCAAGCCAACCGCCCCCCGCTTCACGTCCGCCACGAGAACCGCAGCCGCGCCCCCTGGTCCCGGCATGCCCTCCACATGCCGACGAACGCGCTTGCGACTTCACAACTCCCGTAACAAACCACCACAGTGCAGGTGCCGTCAAACCCCTACTCGAGGACGGGCGCGCTCGCGTGCACGCACGATCGGCCGGGCACAGGCCCTGGCCTGGTCCCGACCGATCGTCGTGAGGCTCTTGTTACGGAAGAGTCGTACGCGCCTTAGTCGCCGCCGAGGCCGCCGCCACCATCGCGGGAATCCTCGGTGCGAACCGGGTGCCCTGGCGGGCGAGCCGCGAGGGCCACCAGGTCTTCCAGCCGAGCAGGGTGATCACGGCCGGCAGCACCACGATCCTGATCACCGTCGCGTCCAGCAGCACCGCGCAGGCCATGCCCACGCCCAGCTGCTTCATCTCGATGAAGTTGAGCGAGGCCAGCAGGGCGAACACGCAGACCATGACGACGGCGGCGCTGGTCACCACCCCCGCCGTACGGATGATGCCCTGCTCGACGGCGTCCCGCAGGGACAGTCCGCCGCGCGCCGCCTCGCGGATGCGGCTGACCACGAAGACGTGGTAGTCCATCGACAGCCCGAGCAGGATCACGAACAGCATCAGCGGCAGCCAGGCCACCACCTTCCCGGTGGACTGGAAGTGCAGCAGGTCCTCCGCCCAGGTGTGCTGGAAGATCAGCGCCAGCGCGCCGAAGGAGGCCGCCGCGGAGAGCAGGTTGAGCACCACGGTGATCAGCGCGAGCACCACCGAGCGGAAGGCCAGCATCATGACCAGGAACGTCAGCGCCAGCGCCACCCCGGTCACCCAGGGCATCTTGTCCATGACGTTCGCCCGGTAGTCCACGTCGAAGGCCACGTCGCTGCCGCCCACCGCGAACTCGGCGCCCGGCACCGCGCCCAGGGTCTGCGGGGCGAGCTCCTTGCGCAGCCGGTTCAGCGAGGCGCGGGCCTCCTCGGAGCCGCTGGAGAAGCGGGTGCCGATCGCCACCGTGGTCACGGTGCCGTCCTCCGAGGAGATCACGGCCGGGGCGGGGTCGTGGACGAACAGGTCGTCCCGTTCGGCCCGCTGGATCAGCAGCGCCACCGCCACCCGCAGGTCGTCCGTGCGCGAGGCGGGGACGCGCACCGCCACCGTGTGGGTGTCGGACTGGCTGGGGAAGGACTTCGTGAGGCGCTCGTTGGCCTGCATCGCCGGGATCGACTGCGGCAGGTCGTCGATCCCGGTGGCCTTGAGCTTCAGGCCCAGCGCGGGCAGCGCGAGGAGCAGCAGCGCGGCGACCGAGGCCACCAGGGCCACCACCGGGTGGCGCAGCGAGGGCCTGAGCATGGTGGACCAGAGCCGGGGCTTGACCCCGCCGCCCTGGCGGGTCAGGCGCCAGACCAGCGGCACCCTGGGCGCGTCCAGGTACTTGCCGAAGCGGGAGAGCATCGCGGGCAGGACGGTGAGCGAGGAGATGATGGCGATGGCCACCACGATGACCGCGCCGGTGGCCATCGACTCGAAGGCCAGGTGCCCGGCCAGGTAGAGGGCGCCCATGGACACCATGACGACCACCCCCGAGACGAGCACCGAGTGCCCGGAGGTGGCTGCGGCGATCTCGATGGCGTCGGTGCTGTCGGCCCCCAACGCCCGTTCCTCGCGCTGTCGTTTGAGGTAGAACAGCGAGTAGTCCACGCCTATCGCCATGCCCATCAGCACGATGAACTGCGTGACCGGGCCGGGGTCGGGGATCGCCTGGGAGGTCACGCCCCACAGGCCCAGTCCGGCCAGCACCGAGGACAGGCCCAGGATGACGGGGACGCTCGCGGCGACGATCGCGCCGAAGACGAAGACCATGACGAGCAGCGTGACCGGCAGGCTCAGGACGGTGGCCTTGCCGAGGTCCTTGCTCAGCATGTCGTTCAGCCCGGCCCGGATCGTGCCGGCGCCGACCAGCTCCATCCGGACGTCGGAGTGGTCGGCGTGGGTGCGCTCCACGCTGTCCAGCAGCGGCTGGACCCGGCCGGCGGCTGTCTCGGGGTCCCCGTCCAGGGTGACGGGGACGAGCACGGCCGAACCGTCCGGGGAGGCGACCTGCTCGCCGACCGACTTCACGCCCTTGACGGTCGCCAGGTCGCGGGCGGCGTCCGAGGCGGCGGAGCGGGCCCGGGGGAGGTCGATCCGGCCGCCGTTCCAGGCGGTGACGAGGAGGTTCTCGACGGCGCGATCCTGGAGGCCGCCGCTGCGGGCGATCTGGGCGGCCCGGCCGGACTCGCCGATCGCGAGGTCGGAGTTGGTGGCCTGCCGGGTGCCCGTCATGCCGCCCACGACCAGGGCGCCCACCACGAACGCCACCCAGAGCGCGATCGCCCACCAGGGGTGGACGGCGCTCCACCGGGCGGCCCTGGTGATCACGTTCCTGCCTTCCACGATCACGTTCCCCTCCTCACGAAGACGCACCCGGAATGCGGAGCGACGGGCCGACCCTCGTGAATCTAGTGACGCTCCGGCAGGCGGGCACGGGTACAACTTCGCCGATTCGAAGGGGGGTTTTCTCTACCTGACATCTACCTGACACCGGAACGCGCGCCACGGTGAGCATAGTTACCGGGCGGTACTGGATACCGATACCACATCAGCACCTGAACGTTGAAGGGCAATTCACCAATCGGTGCTACCGATTCGGCATATGTCCCCGGCAACCACGTTTCCACGACCTGCCATTTCCCGCGCCGAACGGGTCCAACGGTTCTACCGGTTCTAACGGGTCCAACAGGTCCAACGGGTTCAACAGGTCCAACGGGTCCAACGGCGCCCATGGGGCCGACCGGTTCAACGGGGCCCCAAGAGGCCCCAAAGAGGCCCTGAGGGG
This sequence comes from Kitasatospora sp. NPDC051170, assembly GCF_044455705.1. Taxonomy (NCBI): domain Bacteria; kingdom Bacillati; phylum Actinomycetota; class Actinomycetes; order Kitasatosporales; family Streptomycetaceae; genus Kitasatospora; species Kitasatospora sp. NPDC051170. The sequence continues at coordinate 44,197 of NZ_JBITFA010000004.1, forward strand.
GCCTTGAGCGGCCGACCGGCCGGGTGGGGCCCCACGGGCCCGGCGGACCTACGCGCGGCCGATCTTGCCGTTGTGCAGGCCCTGGAAGAGGTTGAGCTTCTGGATGGTACGGGTGCCCTCCATGAACTCCACCCCCCGGGCGTCCCTGGCGAGCTTGTCGAGCAGCGGGTGGTCCAGCCGCGCGCCGGAGCCGAAGAAGCGCGGCGCGTGCAGCGTGACCTCCTCGGCGAGCTCGCAGGCGCGGGCCTTCGCCGCCGAGGCGAGGTGGCCGTCGGACGGGCGGCGGTCGACGGCGACCGCGGCGCGGTACACGAGCCCGCGGGCCGCTTCGATGCGGCGGCCCAACGTCTCCCACAACTCCCGTTCGGCACCCCGGAGTTCCTTGCGGTTCTCGCCGACGTACTCGTGCGCCGCGCGGGCGATGCCCAGCGCGATGGCCGCGACGCTCGGCCGCAGCTGGTTGAAGACGGACAGGATGCTCCACATGCCCCGCCGAGTCGGCGGCAGGTGCGTGCCGAGGACCCGCTCCGCGGGTACGTGCACCCGTTCCAGGGTGATCCGGGAGAGCTGGACGCCCCGCAGGCCCAGGGTGGGCAGCGGCTCGGCCCGGAAGCCGGGGTCGGAGGTGTCCACGAGGACGGCCATCACCCCGAGCCGCTCGGTGCCGGCGACCCGGGCGAAGACGGCGCCCAGGTCGGCCCTGGCGGCGTTGCCGACGTAGCGCTTCTCGCCGTCGAGCAGGTACGAGCCGTCGCCGACGGGCGTGAGCACGGTGGTCATCTCGCCGATGGCGGAGCCGCGTTCGGGCTCGGTGAGGGCGAAGCACGTCCAGGTGGGCCGCTCGGCGAGGCGGCTGTACATCCAGTCCTTCTGCGCCTGGCTGCCGAGCACGCCGAGCAGCACCCCGCACATGGAGGCGCCGGGGGAGCCGACCATCGTGGCGGCGTCGCCGCGGGCGAGCTCCTCGCTGATGACCGCCTTCTCCAGGGTGGGCATCCCGTGGGCCGGGCCGGCGCCGTGCTCGGGGCCGGTGCGGTTCCAGTCGGGCGGGGCGAGGTGCCCGGAGAGGAGGCGGACGGCGGGCAGGTCGAGGAGGTCGTGGATGGTGTCCGGGTCGCGGTCGAGTTCGACGGCGCCGGCCCGCAGGTCCTCGGCCCACAGCCTGGCGTACCGCTGCGTGGTCAGGAGCGGCTCGGGCAGGGCTTTCACACGTTCCCCCTGGGACACTCTTCGTCGTCGTGCTCGCCGCCGTACACCCCGGCGAGGAGTTCGGAGGCGTACGCCTCGGCGCCGGGCCCGTCGGCGGTGAAGCCGTGCGCGCCGAGCAGGCGCAGCAGGGCCCGGTCGACCGCGGTGATCTGCGCCTGGAGCCGGGCGATCTCGGGCGCGGAGCCCGCCTCCGCGCCGGCCTGCGCCTCGGCGAGGTCGTCGAGGACGCCCTCGATCTCCAGCTGGTCGATCAGCGCGTCCGCCAGGGTGACCTTGACGAACTGCTGCAGCAGCAGCGGGGAGCCCTCGACCTGCCGGGAGGCGAGGTGGGCCACGCAGGTCTCCCGCAGCCGCTCGGAGAGGCCCAGGCGCAGCCAGGCCAGCCCGGTGCCGAAGTGCGGGGTGGCGCTGCGGTCGCTGTCGGTGCTGTGGCCGGAGCCGGGCCGCAGGGCGGCGAGCCCCGGCGGCAGGACGGAGAGGGCTTGTTCCTCCTCCGACTCGTCGAGCCCGTCGAGGAGTTCGCGCGGGGCGATGGCGTGCCCGCCCGGCCCCCGCGGCGTCGCTCCGGGCGAGAGCGCGCGGCTGAGCAGGGTGAGGGCCGGCACGAGGCCGTCGCTGCGGGCGCCGGACCGGGCCTCCCGCCAGGTGTCCCGGACCTCGGCCGGTGCGGTCATGACCGCCTCAACTCCCTCGTGATGAGCGTGCAGTGGGCCAGGAAGTCGCGTTCCCGGTCGTAGTCGGCGAGGACCACCGGCCCGTCCTGCGGGCCGAGGCCGAGCAGCGCCGACCAGCTCCCGGTGGCGGGCAGGCCGCCCTCCACCGTCGTCAACACCTGTCCGTGCGCGGGCAGTTCGACCCCGGCCTCGGAGAATCCGGCCCCGGCCACCACCCCGAAGGGCTCGTCCGGCCAGACCGGCGGCGAACCCGCCCCGGGCCGCCCCTGCGCCTGGCCGCCGAGCGGGCGCCGCCCGCCGTCCCAGTCCACCAGCAGCGCGACCGCCGCGTCCCCGCGCACGGCCGCGCCCTCCGAGGACCCGGGCAGTGCGAAGGGCTGGCTGCCCTGGTCGACGGCGAGCAGCAGCAGCCGTGTCCAGCCGCACCGGCGGGCGTACTCGACGCCCGCCCGCAGCGCGGTGTACGGCGCCAGCGCGCCCTGGTCGGAGACGGCGAAGGCGAGCGGGTCGCCGGGCAGCCTGCGCCGCACGCAGGAGGCGACGAGCTCGGTGTGCTCGAAGTCCGGTGCGGCGTAGGCGATCACGACCATCTGGGGTGCTTCGCCGTCGGCGATCGGGCCGAGGGCGTCGAGCGCGCCGTACGCGAGCTCCACCGAGGTGCGTCGCGGGGAGGCCGCGAACCCTTCCCGGTCGAAGGGCACGCCGTAGGGCTCGGCCAGTTCGCGGTAGTAGTCCTCCGGCGTGGAGGCCGGGTCGTACGGCGCGCCCGTCCCGTCCGGGGCGTACGCGGCCCCCCGGACGAGCCGGGGCAGGGCCGGCACCGCTACGTCGTCGTCCGGCCCGCCGGGGGCCGGGGGCCGGACGGGCGCGCTCGCGCGGAACATGGTCAGGCGCCCGCTTCCGCCGCGACGAAGCCGGCGAGGGAGCCCACGGTCTCGAAGTGGGTCATGTCGAGTTCGTCGGCGTCGAACTGCACGTCGAGGATCTCCTCGATGGTGATGAGCAGTTCGAGGGCGCTGCTGGAGTCGAGGCCCAGCTCGTCGAAGAGCCGGACGCTCTGGTCGACGTCGTTGACGTCCTTGTTGAGGACCTCGGAGAGGCCCTTGCGGACGGCGTCGACGTACTTCGGGTCGGTGTCGCTCATGCTGTACTGCTCCTCGTTCGAGTCGTTCGAGTCGTTCGAATCGCCGGTCGCGAGCCCGGTGGCCGCGAATCCGGGTGTGGTGCCGGTCAGTTGGAGCCCTCGGCGGCGGGGCGGTGCAGCCGCTGGCGGCCGAGCATCGCCTCGACGTCGTCACGCTCGCGGATCAGGTGCGCCTTGCCGTCCAGGACGAGCACCTCGGCCGGGTAGCCGTGGCTCAGGAAGTGCACGGGCGAGGCGGTCGGCCCGTACGCGCCGGAGCGCTGGACGCCGACGAGGTCGCCGGGGCGCAGCGGCGGCATCGGGACCTTCTTGCCGATCAGGTCGTTGGGCGTGCACAGCGGGCCGGTGATGTTCCACGCCTCGGTGGCGGGCTCGTCGAGCCGCTCCAGGGCCACCATCGGGAAGTTGCGCTTGACGTACGAGCCGATGCCGACCGCCGCCATGTGGTGGTTGGTGCCACCGTCGGCGACGGCGAAGTTCTCGCCCATCGAGGTCTTGGTGTAGCGCACCCGGGTGACGTACGTGCCGGAGGCGGCCACGAGGAAGCGGCCGAGCTCCATGATGAGCCGGGTGTCGGGGTGGCGGGTGGAGAAGTCCTCGATCAGCGGGTTGATGCCCTCGGCGAGGACGGCCAGGTCGAGGTCCTTCTCGTTGTCGAAGTAGGCGATGCCGAGGCCGCCGCCGACGTCCACCATCTCGAGCGGGAAGCCGAGTTCGGCGGAGAGCTCCTCGGCGAGGCCGAAGATCCGCCGGGTGTTCTCGACGACCGACTCCTCGGAGAGGATGCGGGTGCCGAGGTAGACCTGGATGCCCATCAGGCGGATGTTCGGGTACCGGCCGGCCAGGCCGGAGCCCTCGGCGCGCAGCAGCTCCTCGTCGGTGCCGAACTGGCGGGGCTTGCCGCCCATGGTCAGGCCCGAACCCTTGACCTGGAAGCTCGGGTTGACGCGCAGCGAGACCGGGGCGACGACGCCGCGCTCGCGCGCCAGCTCGTCGATCAGGCCGAGCTCCTCGACGGACTCGCAGACGATCGAGTAGATGTCCTCGTCCAGGCAGGCTTCGACCTCGTAGCGGCTCTTGCCGGGCCCGAGGAAGATGACGTCCTTCGGCTGGACCCCGGCCCGGCGGGCGGTGACGAGCTCGGTCAGCGAGGACACCTCGGCGCGGGCGCCGGAGTCGTGCAGCAGCGCGCAGATCGCGATGTTGGGGTTGGCCTTGAGGGAGTAGAAGAACTCCAGCGAGGGGTGGACGGCCTCGCGCAGCCCGGCGAAGCGGGTGGTGATCTCCTCGCCGTCGTACAGGTACAGCGGGGTGCCGAACTCCTCGGCCAGTTCGGTGATTCCGAGGCCCTGGACCTCGTAGGGGACGCTCACGATCCGCTCCGTTCCGGGTGGGCCGCCAGGCGGCGGGTGATGTCGGCGTCGATCGCCTCGATGCGGGCGTCGTCGGCGGCGACGAGCACGCCGTACAGGCGGCCCTCGTAGCCGTCCGTCCCGGACTCGTCGGCGGCCGCGGCGTTGACCGTGGCGTAGTTGTTCACGAACAGGCCCTCGGCGCCCGGGCCGGGAGCGGTCAGCAGCAGCCCGTCCAGGAGGACGGCCAGTTCGGTGAAGGGCAGCGGACGGGTGAGCCGCAGCGGCCAGTGCCGGGCCACGGCGACGTCGTCCGCCCCGGCGAGCCCGCCCTCGTGCACCACGTTCTGGTACGTGGACATGTTGTTGCGGGCGTTGATCTCGATGACGGGGTAGAGGCCCTCGTCGGGGTCGACCATCGCGTCCACGCCGACCACGCCGTAGAAGCCGTCGGCGGCCAGCTGGGCGCCCAACTGCTGGGCGGTGGCGGCGATCTCGGCGACCTGTGCCTCGGAGAGCCGGGCCGGGATGCGGTGGCCCTTGTGCACGCCGTTCTCGGTGAGCAGCTCCTTGACGAAGTCGAAGTGCACCGACCCGTCCCGGCCCACCGTGAACTGGTAGTTGAGGTCGCAGCGCTTGGCCACCCACTCCTCGATCACCAGCGCGGTGCGCGGGGCCCCGCCCTCGGCGGCGGCCGCCTTCTCGGCCTGCTGGACGGCCATGCGGTGCAGCCGGCCGAGCCGCTTGGCGGAGTCCAGCACCACGATGCCCTTGCCGGACACGCCGAAGGCGTCCTTGAGCACCACCTTGGTGCCGGCCTCGAGCAGTTCGGACGCGGCGGCCACGGCCTCGGCCAGCTCCTCCAGCGTCTCGCAGGCCCAGCCCTGGGCCTGGCGGATGCCGAGCCGGTCGGAGAGGCGGCGGCTGTACACCTTGCTGTTGACGCGCTTGCAGACCGCCGCGGTGGGCGCGCCCAGGGACAGGCCCGTGCGCTCGGCGAGCTGCTCCTCGATCACGGAGATGCCGTGGGCCGTCAGCCGGGCGCCCTCGGGCGCCAGCGCGGCCAGGGCGCCCAGCAGTTCGGCGTCCTCCAGGGCGTCCTCGCTGACCGTGCGGCGCGGGTCCTGCCCGGCCACCACGTGCACGGTGGGCAGCTCGAGGCCGAGGCCCTCCAGGTAGGCGCGGTAGCCCTCGTCGAGCGGGGTCTTCAGCACGACGTGGTCGTTCTTGCCGCCGAGCAGCAGCGCGAACTCGTCCATGCGGTTCACCACCGCGCTGCCCGCGTGCGAGGCGACCCGGGGCAGTGCCGGCTCGCCGATGGCCCAGTGGTTCTCCACCTCGAAGTTGCCGAGGAACACCAGCGGGGTGTCGGCGGAACCGGTCACGGCGCGCTTGAGGCGCGCGCTGAAGCCGGGGGACGGAAGATGCATGTCGACCTCGCTCGAAAGGTGATCTCGTCAGTGTTCGAGGACCATCGCGGCGAACGTCGCCCCGAGCCCCACGCTGGTCATCAGGTAGCGGTCGCCGGGGCGCAGCCGCCCCAGCTCGGTGGCCTTCTCCAGGTTGATGAAGGGGTCCGCGCCGAAGCAGTGCCCGGTGCTGCCGACCAGGTCGAGGAAGACCTTCTCGATCGGCAGGCCGAGGGCCTTGCAGACGCCCAGCCAGGAGAGCCGGTTGACGTTGTGCGGCAGGACCAGCGCCAGCTCGTCGAGGGAGCAGTCCGCCTCGGCGAGGGCCGCCTCGATCACCTCGTACAGGCCAGGCCCGTACAGGTCCTGGAAGTCCTTGGCGGCGGCCTCGTCCATCGTGAACTGGTCGCCGAAGCGCGGGTACGTACGGCTGGCGTACCCGAGGAGCCGGTTCGGACCGGTGCGGTCGGCGCTCACCAGGACGGCGGTGGTGCCCTCGCCCATCACGGTCACGTCCGGGATCGACTGGGTGTGCACGGTGCACGCCTTCTCGCCGGCCAGGATCAGCGCGAGCGCGTCCGGGTCCGGGTCGGAGGCGAGCAGCGTGCCGGCGAGGTCGAGGGCGAGCAGCCCGGAGGCGCACGCGTGGTGGGAGACGACGAACGCGGAGGCGTGCTCCAGCCCGAGTTCGGCCTGCACCGGCCCGAGGGAGGTCATCGGGTAGGGCAGCGGCGAGGGCATGGTGCGCGCCTGCAGCACGTACCGGACGCGATGCTCCTGGCCTCGCAGTTCCACCAGCTTGGTCGCGGCGCGCAGCAGCAGGTCGGTCTCGCCGGCCGCGGGGTCGCGGCACACCTCGGCGAGACCGTAGAAGCGCTGGTAGCGCCTCAACTGGACGTCCGTGAGCTGGAGTTTCTCCTGGAACCGGGAGATCTGGATCGTGTCGGGAAGGTAGCTGGAGACGGCCGTGATCGACGTCATGCCCACTACGGTCGCTGGCTCCGCTGACGCCCAACTGACGCCGTGCTGACTCCCCGTTCCCCGAAAGCCGCCGGTGGTGGCCGGAAAACGCCGGTAGAACGCCGGGAAACGCCGGGAAACGCAGGAGAACGCCGGGAAACGCGAGGAGGAGCGGGCCCCGGGCCCGCTCCTCCTCCTGCCTGCCGGACCGTCGGGCCCGGCGGATCAGTCCTCGTCGAGGCCGTCCAGCGCGTCCAGCGCGCCCGCGTCGCTCCCGTCCGGGGTCCCGCTGATCGCGTACCCCTGGCGGCGCGCCTCGTAGCAGGCCACCGTGGCCGCCGCCGAGACGTTCAGCGAGCCGACCCGGCCCAGCTGCGGCACGAAGACGACCTGGTCGCAGAGCGCCAGCGTCTCCGGCGTGATCCCGCGGTCTTCGTGCCCGAGCACGAAGGCCACCGCCGGGGTCAGCTCGGCGGCGAACATCGGCACCGCGTCGTCGGCCAGCTCCAGGCCGACGACCTTGAAGCCGTCCGCCTTCGCCGCCGCCACCGCCTCGGCGGCGGTCGGGAAGTGCTCCACCTTGAGGTACTTGTCGGTGCCCATGGCGGCCTTCTGCGCCCCGGAGGAGCGCACCGACGGGGTGTCCCCGGTCAGGTAGAGCTTCTCGGCGCCCATCGCCGCCCCGGTCCGCACGACCGAGCCGACGTTGAACGGCGACTGGAGGTTCTCCAGGATCATCGCGAGCCGGAACTCGTTGCTGCGCCGCCACGAGCGGTGCAGTCGCTTCAGTTCGGTCCCGCGCAACTGCTTCACGACGTCGTACCCCTGCCACTGTCGGTGCCCTCGCCCGTCTCGGGGCGGGGCCGTGCTTCCAGAATCCGGAACCCGTTCACCGAGGTGACCCGGGTGGTCGGGTAGCCCTGCCCGTTCAGCCACGCCTGCAGCGAGTCCGAGCCCAGGTGCTTCTGCACCACCAGGAACGCCGAGCCGTCGGGGGTCAGCCGCCCGAGCCAGTGCGTCAGCAGCCGGCGCAGCTCCGCCTTGCCGATCCGGATCGGCGGGTTGGAGTAGATGGTGGCGAACCGCAGGTCCTCCGGGACGTCCTCGGGCCGCGACGCCTGGACGTTGCCCAGCCGCAGCTCCTGCGCGTTCAGCCGGACGAGCTCCAGCGCCCGGTCGTTCACGTCCACGGCCCACACCGGCAGCCGCTTGCGGCGGCTCGCCCAGGTCAGCGCGATCGGGCCGTAGCCGCAGCCGACGTCCAGGATCGGGCCGCGCACCCGCGGCGGCGGGGCGTGCTCCAGCAGGATGCGGGTGCCCTTGTCGAGGCCGCCGTGGGAGAACACCCCGGTGTCGGTGGTCAGTTCCAGGGTGAGGTCCGGCAGGGAGACCGTGATCGGCCTGCGCTCGCTGGCGACCTCGGGTGCACTGGAGAAGTAGTGCGAGCCGGACATGCGATTCCTGTTGTTCGTGAGCCCTTGGTACGGCACCGATCGTACCCCGGTGGCCCCCACCGGGGTTCCGGTCGGCCTTCGCGCTACAGGGCGCCGGGGGTCTTGCGGGTGGTGATGTTGATCCGGTTCCAGGTGTTGATCGTGAAGCAGACCGAGACCAGGTGCGCCAGCTCCTCGTCCTCGAAGTGCGCGGCCGCCCGGGCGTACGCGGCGTCCGAGACCCCGCCGCCGATCCCGGCGATCTCCTCCGCGAGGGCCAGCGCGGCCCGCTCCTTCTCGCTGTAGACCCCGGCCGGGGCCTCGTGCCACACCGGCAGCAGGTAGATCCGCTCGTCGCTCTCGCCGGCCTTGCGGGCGTCCTTGGTGTGCATGTCCAGGCAGTAGGCGCAGTTGTTCAGCTGCGAGGTGCGCATCTGCACCAGCTCGACCAGCGCCGGGTCCAGGCCCTCCCGGGCGGCCGCGTCCAGGGCGATCATCGCGCGGAACACCTTGGGGACGGTGCGGGCGTAGTCGAGGCGGCGGGCGGGGGTCTCGGTGATCTCGTTCGTCGTCATGACTACGACTCTAGGGGCCGAATGCACCCCTTCCTCGGGTCATTCAAGGACTGCTTTCATGGGTCAATTCGAGCCCGCTGCCGTCGCGCCGGGCGGCACGGCGGCGGATACTGCGAGTACCGCCACCACCGAGGACGGACGCCATGCCGCAGAACCACGAGGACTACCTGATCGACGAGACCGTCGAGACCGTCGAGCCGGACGAGGCGGCCCCCGAGGGCGACGAGTACGACGAGGTCGCCGAGCGCCGTGCCGTCGGCGCCGACCCGGCCACGGACCTCGCGGACGCCGCCGAGCAGAGCCGGGTCGTGCAGCTCGACGAGGACGAGTACCGGGAGTAGGCGCCCTACAGCGCCCGGCGCCGCTGAAGCCAGGCCATCGCCGCCCAGCCCGGCAGCACCGGCAGGATCAGCGTCAGCAGCCGGAACAGCACCACGGACGCCGTCGCGCCCCCCTCCTCCATCGACGCCGTGCTCTGCAACAGCGTGACCAGCGTGAACTCCACCGCCCCGGCCCCGCCCGGGGTCGGGGCCGTGTTCCCCACCGCGCTGCCCACCAGCAGCACCAGCGCCACCGCGGCGTACGACGGCTGCCGGCCGACCGCCTGCGCGCAGCAGTACAGGCAGGTGATCAGGAAGATCGACACCAGCAGCTGCCCGGTCACCCCGACCGCCAGCCGCCCCGGGCTGCGCAGCAGGTCCAGCAGCCGGGGCAGCACCTCGGCGGTCAGCGGCCGCAGCCGCGCCGCCAGCCACCGCCGCGCCGGCGCGATCGCCGACACCACCGTCAGCAGCGCGGCCGCCACGGCCAGCCCGCCCACCACGGTGGGCAGCACCTTGAGCTCCGAGCCGCCGCCGGGCTGGAAGTCCAGCAGGTAGACGAAGGCGCCGATCTGCAGCAGGTGCAGCACCAGGCCGATCAGGTTGCTCACCCCGACGCTGGACAGCGCCTGGGCGGTCGGGATCCCGGCCTTCTGCAGCAACCGGGTGTTCAGCGCGATCCCGCCGACGCCCCCGGGCGAGACCAGCTTCACGAAGGACCCGGCGAGCTGCGCCAGCACCACGTTGCGGAACTCCAGCCGCTCCGGCACGAACCCGGCGAACCCCACCCCCGCCGCGACGTGGCTCGCCGCCGCGGCGAGCACCGCCAGCGCCAGCCACCACGGATCGGCGTCCCCCAGCACCGCGACCGGGTTCTCCTCCGCCGCGAACAGCTGCGGGATCAGCCACCACGCGGCCACCACCCCGCCCACGACGGCCAGCAGCGTCCGCGGCCGCAGCCGCTCCACCCGCACCGGCCGGCCCACCCCCTGCGCCCGCCCGCGCAGCACCTCCGCCCTGATCTCCTCCAGCAGCCCGCCGCCCTCCTCGGAGGGGTGGCGCTTGAGGGCCTGGCGGATCGGGCCGGGGAACGCGATCGGCTGGAGCACGGGCAGCGCGGCGAGCACCGGCTCGGGGCCGAGCACGGCGATGGCGGCGCGGACGGTACGGGCGGCGCCCGCGCGCAGGGCGAGCACGGTGAGCAGCTGGGCGATGTCGAAGGCCAGGACGAGTTCGCCGGCCGCGATGTCCCCGTCCGCGAAGTCGACGAGGTGCACCGCGCCCTCCCCGTCCACGACGACCGCGGTGGGCACCAGCGTCCGGTGGGCGATCTCGCGGCGCTGGAGCAGGGCGAGCTGCCGCCAGGCGTCGGCGAGGAGCCCGTCGGTGAGCTCCTCGTCGTCGAGCCGGTCCAGGGTGCGCCCGGCGAGGGCCTCGTACGCGATGAGCGCGGTGTCGGGCCCGATGCCCGCGGTGGCGGCGATGCGCCGGGTGCGGACGCCCGCGGCGACGGCCGCGTACGTGACCAGGGCCTCGTGCTCCAGCCCGGCGCGCGGGGAGCGCAGCGTGCGCGGGTGCGGCGCGGTGTGCAGCCGCAGCCGGCGCCAGGCGCGCTGGACGGCGGCGGCCTTGACGGCCTGCCGGTCGAGGAGCTGGACGTCGAGCTCGGGCCGGCCGTCGGCCTGCCGGACGCGGTAGCGGTCGGGCCCGGCGGGCTGCGCCTCGACGGGCCGCAGCCCGCTCTCCCGCAGGGCCCGCAGCACCTCCCCGGGCCGGGGCCGGGGGTCGGGGGTGCCGACGGCGTAGAGGGTGCCGTGGGCGACGGTCCAGCCGGTGAGCAGGCCCAGGACCAGCGCGCTGGGCGTGGTGTACCGGCCGGCGAGCCCGGCGGCGCAGGAGAGCGCGAGGACGGCCCAGGGCACCCGGCGCTCCCGGCTGCCGGAGGCGGTCATGAAGGCGAGGACGGGTGCGAGGTACCCGTACACGATGGCGGTGTGCCCGTGGTCGCCGCCCGGCAGCGGCTGGGTGAGCGCGGCGAGGAGCGAGTCCGGGGCGAGCCGTTCGCAGCCGAGGTCGAGCAGGAGGGTGGCCCCGTACGCGAGGACGGCGGCGAGCAGCCCGTCGGAGACCTGCTGGAGGGCCCGCCGCCGGTCGGGCCCGAACAGGCGCCGGGCGGCGAGCGCGACCGGGACGAGCAGGGCGGCGCCCGTGGTGAGGCCCTCGGCGATCCGGGCGAGCGGCCGCGGTACGAGGGCGGCGGCGTCCGCGACGTCGGAGGCGAGGCCCCCGGTGGTGGCGCGGGCGTAGTCGGCGAGCAGCAGGGCGAGCGCGACGACGGCGAGCCCGGTGAGCAGCCGGATCAGCGCGGCGGGCTGCCGGACCCGGCCGTTGCCGGCCTCCGGTATCCCCCCGGCCCCCTGGCCGCCCTGAACGGCGCCCTGAACCGCGCCCTGATCCTCGCCGCGGACCTCGTCCTGCACGCCGCTCGTTCTCCCCGTCACGATCGCCACGGGGGGCATGCTGTCATGCCGCCGGGGCAGGGCGTGTCGTGAACGGGCGGGGCGGGGGCCGTCACTACCCTCGTCGACCATGAGCGCCTGCGAAGACCTCGCCGCGGCACCCCGGACCATCGATCCCCTCCCGCCCGTCGACGGCTGCGCCGACTGCCTGGCCCACGGCAGCCGGGACTGGGTGCACCTGCGGATCTGCCTGGACTGCGGCCACATCGGCTGCTGCGACTTCTCGCCGCAGCGCCACGCCACCGCCCACTTCCACGACTCCTCCCACCCGGTGATCCGCTCGTACGAGCCGGGGGAGGACTGGCGCTGGTGCTTCGTCCACGAGGTCATGGGCTGACGGCCCGGCCCCGGGGCCGTTCGGGTGGCGCGGGCGCCCCGGCTCGGTAAAATCCGGACATAACGCCCGTGCGGGCCCGCCCGACGCCTCCGTCCGGCCGGCACCCGCCGAAGGGAGGCCGACGATGACCAGACGATCACCGGGCAGCACCGCCCAGCTCCGCCAGGGCACCCAGGACCTGCTGCAGCGCCGGGGCATGGAGAGCACCCCCAGCAGGCTCGGACCGCAGCCGGGCGCCGGCGTCACGGCCGCCGCCTCCGCCGGACCGGGCGGCGCCGACGCCTTCCGCCACGGCGGACGCGACGCGGCGGGCTCCGTGATGCACGCGGCCCCGGCGATGCACGCCGAACTCAAGGGCCACCGCCACCGCGGCGCCGAGAAGCACTCCGCCCACTGACGCGGGCCCGCTCAGGGGCGGGCCGACCGGAAACCCGCTGGTCGCCCCGCCCTTGACGCCCGTTCGGGCCGTTGTCGGTGCCGTGCGCTACGTTCGTCCGGCAGATCGGATCGAGAGAGCACGACGGGGGCGCAGGATGTCCGAGGTCATCACCGAGGAGCCGGTCGAGGTCCAGCTGGAGCGGCACCGCACCGAGCTGACGGGGTACTGCTACCGCATGCTCGGCTCGGTCTTCGAGGCCGAGGACGCGGTGCAGGAGACGATGATCCGCGCCTGGCGCCACCACCAGGGCTTCGAGGGCCGTGCCGCCCTGCGCTCCTGGCTGTACCGCATCGCCACCAACGTCTGCCTGGACGCGCTGAACGCCCGCAACGGCCGGGCCCGCCCGATGGACCTGGCCGGCCCGGTGACGGTCGCCACCGCGAGCGACGCCCAGCTGCCCGAGGTCACCTGGATCGGCCCGGCGCCGGACGGCCGGGTGCTCCCCGAGACGGGGGACCCGGCGGACGTCGCCTCCCAGCGCGAGTCGGTGAAGCTGGCCTTCGTCGCCGCGCTGCAGCGCCTCGCGCCCCGCCAGCGCGCGGTGCTGATCCTGCGCGAGGTGCTCGCCTGGAAGGCCGCCGAGGTGGCCGAACTGCTCGGCGTCACGGTGGCCTCCGTCAACAGCGCGCTCCAGCGCGCCCGCGCCGTCCTCGCCGCCGAGGGCGAGTCCGCCCGCCCGGCCAGGGAGCTGGACGAGGACCACCGCGCCCTGCTGGACCGCTACGTCCGCGCCTTCGAGGCGTACGACATGGAGGGCCTGGCGGCGCTGCTGCACGAGGACGTCACGCTCAACATGCCGCCGTTCGCGATGTGGCTGCGCGGCCGGGGCGAGATCGAGGCGTGGATGCTCGGCCCGGGCCACGGCTGCCGCGGCTCCCGGCTGCTCCCCGTGACGGCCAACGGCGGCCCGGCCTTCGCCCAGTACCGTCCGAGCCCCGAGGGCGGGCACGAGCCCTGGGCGCTGATCGTGCCGGAGGTGTCAGAGGGCCGGATCACCGGGCTCACCAACTTCCTCGACACGGACGTGCTGTTCCCGCTGTTCGGCCTCCCGCCCCGCCTTCCCGCGGCCGAGTAGCTCCTCGACCAGCCCGTCGGGCAGCCCCTCGACCAGGCCGTCGAGCAACCCGTCGAGCAACCCGTCGGGAACGGCGGGTACGGCGGGCAGGTCCTCGACGGGCCCCGGCAGCAGCGCCGCGAGCCCGCTGAACGCGAGCAGCTCCCTCAGCGGGCCGCCCGCGTTCAGCAGCACCACGCCCACCCCGTGCCGCCCGGCGGCCAGGCGCAGCCGGGCGAGCGCGTCGACGACGGCCAGGTCGGGGGCGGTCAGCGCGCCCAGGTCACAGGTGACGGCGGGGGCGCGGGCGGGCACGGGTACGGCGGTTCGGGTCGGATCCATGCTCCTAGGACCGTCCGCCCGGCCCGCTCTCATCGCTCGGCCCCCTGATGCCCCGGAAAAAAAGCTTTTCGAGGAAATCCCGCTCGGAGCGATGAGTTCCGCCCGCACCCTCGGTCCTACCCCGTGAACGCGCGCCACCGGGGCGCCGGAACACGAACGAGGACGGACACCACCATGACCGAGAACCTGGGCGAGCTGACCATCACCCGCGAGCTGCCGGCCGCCCCGGAGGCCGTCTTCCGCGCCTACGTCGAGCCCGAGCAGTTCGTCCGCTTCTGGGGCCCGGTCGGCACCCACGTGGACCTGGACAGCGTGACCATCGAGCCGCGCGTGGGCGGCCGTTACGAGAGCACCATGACCATGGACGAGAGCGGCCAGTCGTTCCCGGTGGCCATGGTGATCACCGAGTTCGTTCCCAACGAGCTGATCGCCCTCAAGGAGGAGGCCGTGGGCATGCGCTCCACCATGACCTTCAAGGACCTCGGCGACGGCCGCACCGAGATCGTCCTGCACCAGCAGGACGTGCCCGGGATGTACCTCGGCCCGGAGGCCGAGGCGGGCCTCAACTCCAGCTTCGACCGCCTGGTCGAGCACCTCTCCTCCCTGGCCGGCTGAGCACCGGACACCCCGGACACCCGGGGGCGGGCGGTGGCAGAGTTGTGCCGCCCGTACCCGCCCTGCCCCAGGAGGACCGTCGTGTCGGCCGAGCCCTTGAAGTCCCGTGAGGAATGGTTGGCGTCCCTGCCCCGGATCTACGCGGCCGCCGGCTGCCTGCTGCGCGACGCGTCGGGCCGCATCCTGATCGTCAAGGCGGGCTACCGCGAGTTCTGGCAGTTCCCGGGCGGCACGATCGACCGGGGCGAGGGCCCGGTCGAGTGCGCCAAGCGGGAGTTGGAGGAGGAGACCGGGATCGTCAAGGACGCCGGCGACCTGCTCGCCATCTCCTGGACCCACCCCTCGGCCGAACTCGACCACCCCGCCGAGCACTTCATGTTCGACTTCGGCACCGTCCCGGACGGCACCCCCGTGACCGTCCCGGCCGGCGAACTCGACGACCACCGCTGGGCGACGCTCGACGAGGCGCTCGAACTCCTCGGCCCGGCCCGCTCGCTGCGCCTGCGCGCCGCCCTGGAGGCCCTCGAGGACGGCCTGGTGCGGATCGTCACCACCAAGGTCTCCGGGTTCTGAGGCTTTCGGAGCACCACGGCCGGCCCCGGGCGACACCGTCGCCCGGGGCCGGCGGCTACCGTGAGCCCTGTTTCCGCCGGGCCTACTCCGCCGGTCCTACTCCACCGGGTCGCCGTCCCGCGAGGCGGCCGCGAGCGCGGCGAGCGCCTCGGTCACGAAGGTCTCGGTCTCGGCCTTGTCGACCTTGAGCCCGTTCAGCACGCCCTCGCCGTTCTCCAGCTCCAGCAGCGCCAGCAGCAGGTGCTCGGTGCCGACGTAGTTGTGCCCGAGGCGCAGCGCCTCCCGGAAGGTCAGCTCGATGGCCTTCTTGCCCCGCGCGTCATAGGGGATCAGCACGGGCACCGACTCGACGGGGGCGGGCAGCACCCCGGCGACGGCCTCGCGCAGGGTCTGGGCCCCGACCCCCTGCGCGGCGAGGGCCCTGGCCCCGAGGCCCTCCGGCTGGGAGAGCAGGCCGAGGGTGATGTGCTCGGCGGTGATCTCGTCGTTGCCGGCCGCCCTGGCCTCCTCCTGGGAGGCCACGATGACCTTCCGGGCCCGGGTGCTGAACCGGCTGAACCCGTGGCTCATGTCCAGGTCGTTGGTGGTGCCCGGGTCCTTGGGGACGAAGCGCTTCTGGGCGGCCTGCTTGCTGACGCCCATGCTGCGGCCGATGTCGGTCCAGGAGGCGCCGGAGCGGCGGGCCTGGTCGACGAAGTGGCCGATGAGGTGGTCGGCGAGTTCGCCGAGGTGGTCCGCGGCGATGACCGCGTCCGACAGCTGGTCCAGCGCGTCGGGGCTGACCTTCTTGATCGCGGCGATCAGGTCGTCGAGGCGCAGGGGAGTGGTGCTCGGATCGAGATTCTCCATGCGTCAACCGTAGGTTGTCGATCCGAGGATCGTCAACCATCAGTTGACGCTAGGGAGAAGTCATCTCATCCGACCGGCGGCATCGGCATCATCGGCAGCAGCCGCTCACGAACGGCGGCGAGCTCCGCCGCGGTCGCCCCGGCGGCCAGCAGGTAGTCCGCCGCGTCGAAGCCGTCCAGGAGTCCGGCGACGACGTCCCCGGCGCCGGTCCCGGCCTCGGCCATCACCGCGTCGATCCGGCGGTACGGGTCCTGCAGGCGCAGCATTCCGTAGAGCGGGCGGACGTTCGGGTCGCTCAGCAGGTAGTCCTCGACGATCGCGGCCGGCGTCACCCCGGCCAGCGAGAGCAGCAGCAGGGCGGCCAGCCCCGTACGGTCGCGCCCGGCGCCGCAGTGCACCACCAGCGGGCCCGGGCGGGCGCCGGCCATCGCGGAGACCAGCGCGGCGGCGGCGTGCGGGCAGTGCTCCAGGTACGGGCCGAAGGCCAGCGGGGTGCCGTCCAGCCGGCCGTACGCCTCCCACCAGGCTTCGCCGGCCAGCTCGTCCAGCGGGACACGGACCAGGTCCACGCCCTCGGGCAGCGGCAGCAGCGGCTTGTGCTCCGAGGCGTCCCGCAGGTCGACGACGGTGCGCACCCCGTACTCCAGCAGGGTCTCCCGGCCCTCGGCGGTGAGGCGGTCCAGGTTGTCCGCCCGGACGATCGCCCCCCGGGCCGTCGGCCGCCCGGAGGCGGTGGGCAGGCCTCCGAGGTCCCGGACGTTCAGGCAGCCGTCCCATACCAAGGTGCGGTCCTCGGTGGCGGCCAGCGCGTGCGTCCGACTCATGGAATCCCCGTTTCCTCGACCGGGGGTCCCGTTACCCCCTTGTTATCAACTGTCTGGAACGACTCCCGAGTGGTCCGGATGGTTCCGCGACGTTCGACACACCGTCAGTGACCTGCGCGGACGGCCTCCGGGGCGCCGGCCTCGGCGCGGACGAGCGCGGCCATCGGTTCGACGGCGATCTGGCCGAGCATCGAGCCGGCCACGATCGCGCCGACCAGGAACACCGTCGACAGCCAGGCCATGGTCGACACCGGCAGGGTGAAGGCGCCGACCACCCGGGCCGCGCACTCGGTCAGCAGCGCGGTGCCCCAGATGCCCGCGAACACCCGCTCGTACCGGTGGAAGGCCCGCGAGCCCGCCGCCCGGCCCTCCGCCAGCCGCTGCCAGGCGGCGGAGAGGTCCCGGCGGCCCCTGGTCACGAACGGCATCAGCATCGGCGTCATCACCGGCCGGCCGACCAGCGCCGACACCAGGATCGCCAGCGCCACGGTGCCGCTGAGCCCGCCGTCCTTGGCGATCATCATCCGGGCGTCGCCGGTGACGAAGGTGAGCGCCAGTCCGGCCAGGTTCACCGTGAGCATCAGCGCGGCCCACAGGTTGACCCTGCGCTCGGCCAGCAGTCCGAGCACCGTCCGCCCGGCCGGGACGACGCTGCTCCAGGCCAGCGCGGCGAACTCGCTCATCCCGAGGGCCGAGTGCAGCAGGTAGTAGCCCGCCAGCGGCGCGACCACGTCGAGGGCGAGCGGGCGCAGCGCGGAGGCCACCGGGTTCGGCGCCTTCGTCCTGCTGGCGGTGGTGGCGGCGGCGGTCCCGGCGGTGACGGTCTGGCTCATGGTGGTTTCCTCCCCGGCTGCTGACTTCCGCGGGCCCGGCCCGCGGCGTGCCTCCAGTCTTCGCGGCCGACCCCGTCCCGCAGCAGTGCCGTCCGTTGCCCGATCCGTATGACAGCTGTCATGGGGGCGCCCATGACACCCCCGGTGACCTGCGCTTTCCTCCAGGATCTCGGCTCGTCCCGCCCGTCGGCCGCCGCGGCCGGCAGGTCCTCGCCCCGCCTCCCGGACCCCCCTACTCCCGTGACCGGAGCCGATCCGTTCGTCCGAATGGCGCATCATGTGGCGGGTGCAGAGTGCAGAACGCCCCGCAGCGGGCCCCGGCGAGCCGGGCGACCCCGCCGGCCGGCCGGGCCCGGTTCCGCCCGAAGGGCCTCCACCGGGCCGGGCCCCCGACCCCGCCGAGCTGACGGAGGCCGTCCGGGCCGCCCAGGACGGCAGCGAGGAGGCGTTCCGGCTGCTCTTCCGGACCGTCCAGCCGGGCCTGCTGCGCTACCTGCGGGTCCTGGTCGGCGGCCGCCCCGAGGACGCCCAGGACGCCGAGGACATCGCCTCGGAGGCCTGGCTGCAGATCGCCCGCGACCTGCGTGGATTCTCCGGCGACGGGGACGGCTTCCGAGGCTGGGCCGCCACCATCGCCCGGCACCGCGCCCTGGACCACCTGCGGGCCCGCCGCCGGCGGCCCGTCGCCGACCTGCCCTTCGAGTACCTCGCCGAGCTGGCCGGCGGCGACGACACCGCCCGCTCCGCCCTGACCACGGTCGGCACGGCCGACGCGCTGGCCCTCATCTCCCGGCTGCCGCGCGACCAGGCCGAGGCCGTCCTGCTGAGAGTGGTCATGGAACTGGACGCCGAGAGCGCCGCCCAGGTGCTCGGAAAACGAGCCGGAACCGTCCGGATGGCCGCCCACCGGGGGCTGCGCCGACTCGCCAAGCTGCTCGACCAGCCCCTCGCCGCGGGGATTCCGGCGGCCCGGGGAGAGGCTGCGCAGGGGGCCCCGGACCGGTCGGCGAAGCCCTTCCGGAGATCCGCGAGAAAAAGTTCTCCCCAAGGTGTGACGGAACACCGCGCCGCGACGCTGAAGGACATGAGATGAGCACCAACCGATCCCGTCGGATCGACCGTGATGCCGCCGAGCAGCTGCTCCGCGGTGCCGTGGGCGGCCCGTCGGCCGGGCAGGGCGACTCCCTCACCGGACCGGACGGTCCCGGGCCCGTGGCCCGGGTACTGGCCGCGGCCGCCGCTCCGGCGACGGCCGGGGAACTGGCCGGGGAGGAGGCCGCGCTGGCCGCGTTCCGGGCGGCCCGTCTCGCGTCCGAGCCCGTAGTGACCACACCCGTCCGGAGACGATCGATGGCGACCGCCACGCTGGCCAGGGCCTTCAGTGCGAAGGCCGCTGCCACCGTGCTCGGCGCCACCGCGCTCTGCGGCGTCGCGGTCGCCGCCGGCACCGGGAACCTCCCTGCACTGGGTGGTGGCGAACCAGCCGAACCGGCCCACACCCTGACGGGCACGGACGGCACCCCGGGCACCACCACCTCGGGCTCCAAGCCCGGCTCCGTCACCGGGAACCCGTCCCCCGGTGCGTCCGCCCACCAGCCCGGCACTCCGTCCGCCGGACCGCGGGCGGGCGGCCCGTCCGCCGTGCCGAACCCCGGCATCCCCACGGCGGACGGGCGCGGCGGAGAGGTCCCGGCGCCGCTGGCCCTGCTCTGCCGCGGCTTCACCGACCGTACGGGCAAGGGTGAGAACCCCGACCGGATGGCCGCCGAGCCGCAGTACAGGGCGCTGCTCGAGGCCGCCGGCGCGGCGGGCAGGATCGCCGAGTACTGCGCGGGGGACGACGGCCGCACGGGCGCCACGGGCCAGCCCCGCGACCCCGGACACGGCACCACCGGGCCGGACCACGGCAACGGCCAGAACAACCAGAACGGCGGCGGCAACTCCGGAGGTGCCAACTCCGGAGGTGGCGACTCCGGTGGCGGCGAAGGCGGGAAGCAGCCCGGCAAGAACGGTGTGACCGCCCCCGCCCAGCCCTCCGCGGCCACGCCGCCGGTGCCCCACGCGTCCAGGACCGAGCCTCAGGACGATCGGAGCGCCCCGAGGTAACCCCAGAACTCCGGATGGGCGGCGAGCGAAACCCCCCGGGCTCGTCGCCCATCCGGACCCAAACCACCCGCAACACCCGCAACACCCGCAACACCCGCAACACCCACCCGAAGACCCCGGGTGGACGGTCGGCTCCCCCGTGCCCGCCGTCCACCCGGCCGGCCCCGGCCGGCCCGGCAAGGCGCACCCCCCGGACGCGCCCCCGGGCCGACCGGCCCGGATTCGTGGGGGCCCCCCCCCCCCCCGCCGGGCGGGGCGCCCCCCCCCGCCCGGGGGGGGGGGGGCCCCGGCCCCCGCCCCCCCCCCCCGGCCCCCCCCGGGGGCCCGGCGGCGCGGGGGGGGGGGGCCCCCCCCCCCCGCTGGGGGGGGGCCCCCCACCCCCCGGCCGGCGGCCGGGGGACCGCTGCCCGGTCCCCCGACCGCCACCCCCCGGCGGCAGGCCCCGCTATCGTGCACGGGTTGCACGATCGCGAGGGGAGTCCCAGGTGACAGGTCGAGCGCTGAACGGGCGTTACGAGCTCGGCGAGATACTCGGGGTCGGCGGCATGGCCACCGTCTGGCGCGGCGTCGACCGCGTGCTGGGCCGCCAGGTGGCCGTCAAGGTCCTCAACGGGGGCCTCGCCGACGACCCCCGCTTCGCCGAGCGGTTCAGCCGCGAGGCCCAGCACGCCGCCATGCTGGCGCACCCCCGGATCGTCATGGTGTTCGACTCGGGCGTGGACCAGGGCACCCCGTTCATCGTCATGGAGCTGGTCAGCGGCCGTTCCCTCGCCGCCGTCCTGGCGCAGGAGCGGGTGCTGCCCGTGGAGCGCGCGGTCGGCATCGCCGCGGCCGTCTGCGAGGCGCTCGCCGTCGCCCACGCCGCGCGCCTGGTGCACCGCGACATCAAGCCCGGCAACATCATGATCACCGATGACGGCGGCGTGAAGGTCGTGGACTTCGGCATCGCCCGTGCCGGCTCCTCCGGCAACCTCACCCAGACGGCGAGCGTGCTCGGCACCGCCGCCTACCTCTCGCCCGAGCAGGCCACCGCCTCGGCCCTGGACGGCCGCACCGACCTGTACGCGGTCGGCTGCGTGCTGACCGAGATGCTCACCGGCGAGACCCCGTTCACCGCCGAGACCCCCGTCGCGATCGCCTTCAAGCACGTCAGCGAGCACCCGGTGCCCCCGTCCGTCCGGCGCCCGGGCCTGCCGCCCGCGCTGGACGCCGCGGTGATGCGCCTGCTCGCCAAGGACCCGGCCGCCCGGCCCGCGGACGCCGCCGCCGCCCGCGCCGAACTCCTCGCCACCGTGCCCGGGCTGATGGTCGGCGACCCGACCGCCGAGCTGCTCGCCACGACCTCCGCCGCCACCCAGCTGCTGCCGCCGGTGACCCCGGTGCACCCGAACCAGCAGCACACCACGCTCCTCCCGCCCCAGCCCCAGCCCCAGTCCCAGTCCCAGTCCCAGTCCCAGTCCCAGCCCCAGTTCCAGTCCCGGCCCCCGGCGGCCACCTCGGTGATGGCCCCCGTCCCGGCCGCACCGCCGGCCGCCCCCGGGTACGTGCCCGTGCCGCCGCCGCCCGCCTCCGGCCGTCGCCGCAGGCCCCTGGTGATCGGGGCGCTGGGCGTGGCCGCACTGGCCGGGGTCGCGGCCATCGCGCTGACCGCCTTCGACGAGCCGGCCGGCAACGCCGCCGCCAAGCCCGGGGCCACCGCCCCCCAGAAGCCCACCCCGGCCGCGACCACCCCCGCCACCCAGGCCCCGACCACGGCCGCCACCCCGACCGCCCCCGCACCGACCCAGGCCGTCCCGCGCAACCAGCCCGCGGCCGTGCAGATCCAGTCCTTCCGCCAGGCCGTCGCCCAGACCCAGGTGACCAAGGATCGGGACCACCAGGTCGAACTGCTGCGGATCCTCGACCAGACCGCCGCCCGCGTGAACGAGGGCGACCCGGACGGCGCCGCCCAGGAGCTGAAGGACGCCCAGAAGGTGATCAAGGACATGGGCAAGAAGCACGCCGTCGACGCCCCCACCTACGCCAACTGGAACGCGCGCCTCTCCGCCCTCTACGGCACCCTCCACACGGCCGCCGACCTCCAGAACGACTGACGCCGTCCACAGCCTGTGGACGACTCACTCCCCGCGGCGGCCGTGCGTGGAGATGCCGGCCAGGATCGTCCGCGACAGCGTTCCGGCGGCCGCGGCGATGAACACCACGCTGTACCCGATCTGCAGCATCACCAGGAGCCGGGGCCCCTGGCCGAGCGGGGTGATGTCGCCGTAGCCGATGGTGGCCAGGGTGACAGCGGTGAAGTAGACCGCGTCGAGCCGGGTGCGCAGGCCGTGGAACTGGCCGGGCTGCGAGGCGAGCACGTAGTAGGCCGCGGCGAAGATCGTCACGGCGAGGACGATCAGGAAGGTCAGCCAGGCCACCGGCCGGGGCTCCGACCCCTGGAGCACCCCCGCGATCTTCACCAGCAGCAGCCCGCTCAGCCCGGCCAGCGCCGCGCCGAGCACCAGCCAGCTGAGCACCGGGTGGTGATGGCCGAGCACCCGCAGGGGCAGCAGGGAGTACGCGAGCGCGAGCGCCGTGCAGGCGCCGAGCAGGCACAGGGCGGTCCGTAGGTCGGTGCGCGGGCGGGCCCGCACACCGCCCGGCCGTCCCGCGCCCGGCCGTCCCGCGTTCGGTCGCCGGCCGGGCGGTGCCCCGCTCAGGGCGATGCTCCGACCGGGCGTTCGGGCGCGTCCAGCAGCTCCAGCAGGGCCAGCACCGCGAGGAGCACCAGTGCCAGGCAGAGCGTCACCAGCACCGTCGGGTAGCTCCACAGCACGAAGGCCAGCGCCGCGCCCGCCACCGCCGCCCAGCTCAGCACCACCTTCCAGCGGTGGACGAACGGCCCCACCGGCCCGAGCCGCAGCCCGGCCCGGGCGCCGAGCCCCCGCAGGGCGCCCAGCGTCTCGCGCCAGCCGCGCCGTACGGCCCTCGCCCAGCGCCCGCCCCCGGTGATCCAGGCGCCCAGCGCGACCACCACACCGAGCGCCACGATCACCCGGACGGCCGAGCGCAGGTACCGCACCAGCGCGTCGTACACCGCCTGCGCGGCGGCCTGGTCCACCCCGGCCGGCAGCCGGTCCAGGTACAGCGCCCGGAACAGGCTCAGCCCGGCGCCCAGCAGCAGCGCCCCCGCCGCCATCCCCAGGGCCGCCGTCACCGCCGCCCGGCGCCTGCGCACCGCCGCCAGCACCCCGCCGACCGCGCAGGCCACCGCCAGCACCGGCACCCAGAACCCGGCGAGGTCCAGCAGCCGCACGCCGGTGCGCACCTTGGGGATGGCGTCGGACTGCACCAGCGTGTACGAGGTGTGCACCTCCGGGATCTTCGAGGCCAGGGAGAACCCCCGGTCGACCAGGTCGGTCTTCGCCCGGGCGATCACCGGCGCGAGGTCGAGCACCACGGTGTCGTCCCTGATCTCGACGGCGCCGCCGCCCCGCCCGGTGAGCATCTTCTCGATCGCGGCGTGCGCGTCCAGGTTGACCTGCCGCCAGATCGCGGCGAAGGCGTCGCTGTCCACGAGCCGCTGCACCTCGGTGCGGACGAAGCCGGAGAGCCCGTTGGCGAGGGTCTGCCCGACCTGGCCCAGCAGGCTGCGCAGCAGCGGCTGGTCAGCGGGGGCGACGGTGTCGACCAGCGAGTCGACGGGGATCTGCCGCATGATCTCGTCGGTCACCCGGTCGACGACGGCGGCCTTGATCACCGGGTCCTTCGCCAGCGGCTCGACCGTCGCCAGGTACCGGCCGGAGTCGTCGATCTCCGACTTCGCCCAGAGCGCGACGGCGCTCAGCGGCGTCAGCAGGCAGGCCAGCAGGAGGAGGACGGCGGCGAGCGAGGCCCGCCCGAGGTGGCGCCGTGGAGGGGGCGCCAGGGCGAGCCGCCCCGCGTGCGCCTCGACGGCGCTCAGTCGCGCCCGCAGGTCGGCCAGGTCGTCGGGCTCGGCGCTGCCCGGCTGGTCGGTCGGCATGCCGCGACTCCGTTCCGCTCCTCCTGTGGGTGCATACCAGGAGACAACGGATCAGATCGGACGGCCATTCGGACAGCGGCGCCGGGAACGCGTACGGCCCCCGGCGGGTGCCGGGGGCCGTACGGGAGGAACCGGGGTCGCTCAGACCGTCTTCTCGGTGTGCGGAGCCTCGGAAGCCTTGGTCACGTTGGTCGGCGCGACGGCCGGCTGCGGGGCGGCAGCCGGCTGCGGCGTGGCGGCGCTCTGCGCGGTGCCGGCGTCCGCCGGGGGCTCGTCCTCGCGCATGGCCTTGGTCTCGGCCTTCAGGATACGCATGGACTTGCCGAGGCCACGGGCCATCTCCGGCAGCTTCTTCGAACCGAAAAGCAGCACTACGACCGCCAGCACCACCAAGAGGTGCCAGGGCTCAAGACCGTTCCGCAGCATCCCTGGCCACCGGTCCCTTCTTGTCTAGAGTCGCGGGAGGGCTAGCGCCCGTGCTCGCCAGTATGCCTGGCCTTACCGGCGAACGGATACACCGCCCGGGAAACGCTGGCCGAAAACCAGGTGCCGCCCGGGCGACCTCACAGGGGCCGCCGCGCCGCCCTTTTCCCCATGTACGGCGGTTCGAAAATGAAACAGATGTACATCTGCTACATTTGTGGCATGAGTGAGCCGGTAGTGGAATCGATGGCCGAAGTCCGGAGCCACCTCGCGGACGTGATCGACCGGGCGCGGCGGGACGAGACCCCGACGATCATCACCAGGCGGGGCAAGGAGGAGGCGGTGGTGATCGACATCGCCGAGTACCGGCACCTCAAGGAGATGGAGGAAGCGGCCGAGGATGCCTGGCTGAGCCGTCTCGCGGCGGAGTCGGAGGCCGAGGGCAGGGAAGGCTCCGTCTCCCTGGAGGAGATGGCCGCGATCCTCCGCGAACACCACGGCTGACCGCGATGGGGTACGTCACGCAGTTCACCCCAGGTGGCCAGCGGGACCTGACCAAGGTGCCGCTGCCCGCCGCGACCCGCATTCTCCGTCGACTCACCGAGTTGCAGCGGGCGTTGGACGGAGGGGACATCTCGGCCTTCGACGTCAAGGCGCTCCAGGGCTACCCCTCGCACTGGAGGCTCCGGGTAGGGGACCACCGGGTCGTCTACACGATCGAGGACGGGGAGCTGATCGTCTGGGTCGTGTCGGTCGGCCACAGGCGCGAGGTCTACCGACGCTTCTAGCCCAGAGACGGCGGAGAGCCCCCGCCCGGGTGGGCGGGGGCTCTCGATGACTCGCGGGGATCGGTCGTGCCGTGCTGGGTCAGGCGGCGACGGGCTCGTTCTCCGTCTTCTCGTTCTCCGTCTTCTCCGGAGCCGCCGGCACCGGCAGGTGCCCGAGCAGCCGGTGGGCCAGCAGGGCGGCGCCGAGGGCGAAGACGAGGCCGACCACGGCCGCCATGTGCAGCCCGTCGGTGAACGCGCCCCGGGCCGTCTCCAGCAGCTGCGCCCCGACCTGCCCCGGCAGGTGGGCGGCGACGTGGACCGCCCCGCCGAGGGTGTCGGTCGCGGAGGAGTCCACGCCCGCCGGCAGCGCCCCGTCCAGCTGGTGCCGGTAGACCGCCGCGCCGGCCGCGCCGAGGAGGGCGATGCCGAGGGAGCTGCCGAGCTCGACGGCCGTCTCGGAGGTGGCGGAGGCGGCGCCGGCCTGCTCCGCGGGGGCCGCGGAGACGACCATCTCGGCGGTCATCGTCATCGTCCCGACCGTGCCGGCGGCCAGCACGCCCGCCGCCGTGAGGATGAGCGCCAGCGGTGAGTGGGCGCCGACCAGGGTCATCATCGCGAAGCCCGCCGCGCCGACCACGAACCCGCCGGCCATCAGGACCGCCGGCCGTACCTTGCCGGCCAGCGCCGAGGTGAGGCCGATCGCCGCGCCGACGCCCACGCTGGGCACCAGCGACCACAGCGAGGCGGTGAACGGGCTCATGCCCTTGACCAGCTGCAGGTACTGCGAGGTGAAGAGGGCGAAGCCCATCATCGCGAACATCGCGAGGCTGTTGACGCTGATCGCCCCGCTGAAGGTGCGGATGCGGAACAGCCCGAGGTCGATCAGCGGCGAGGCTGCGGTGCGCTGGCGCCGGTAGAAGGCGAGGGCGAGGGCGAGTCCGACGGGCAGGGCGAGGGCGGGCAGCAGGCTCCAGCCGTCCACGGCGAGGGTCTTGATCCCGTAGACGATCGGCAGGATCGCGGCCATCGAGAGCGCGGCGCCGGCCAGGTCGAAGCGGCCGCCGCGGGCGGGGGCCCGGTACTCGGGGAGCAGGCCGGGGGCGGTCAGCAGCACCAGGGCCATCACCGGGACGGCGATCAGGAACACCGCGCCCCACCAGAAGTGGTCGAGCAGCAGGCCCCCGGCGACGGGCCCGAGGGTCGCGCCGGAGGTGAGGACGGCGCCCCAGGCGCCGAGGGCACCCTGACGCTGCTTGGGGTCGTGGAACATGTTGCGGATCAGCGCCAGCGTCGAGGGCATCACGGTGGCCCCGGCGGCGCCGAGCAGCGCCCGGGCGGCGATGAGCTGCCCCGCGTCCTGCGACCAGGCGGCGAGCAGTGAGGCTCCGATGAAGCCGGCCGCGCCGATCATCAGCAGCCGGCGGCGGCCGATGCGGTCGCCGAGGGCGCCCATGGTGATGAGCAGTCCGGCCAGCAGGAACGAGTACATGTCCATGATCCACAGCTGCTGGGTGCCGCTGGGCGCGAGCGTGGTGGAGATGTACGGGACGGCGAAGAACAGCACGCCCATGTCCATGGAGAGGACGAGGGTCGGGAGCAGGAGGACGGCCAGGCCGATCCATTCGCGACGGCCTGCGCGGCCGGTGGTTGCGGTCATGAGGAAGACGGTACGGGCGTGTCAGACGCTTGTCTAGTACGAATGTGTAAATCGCTCGTGCAAGACATCCGTGCAAGACATCCGTCCAGTCCTTCCGTAGGATCGGGGGCATGGGAAACCGCGAAGACCTGATGGCCGGCGCCAAGCGCTGCCTGTACGAGAAGGGCTACGGCCGCACCACGGCCCGCGACATCGCGCAGGCCTCCGACGTGAGCCTGGCCGCGATCGGCTACCACTTCGGCTCCAAGGAGGCCCTGCTCAACGCCGCGATGATCGAGGCGATCGGCGAGCTGGGTGCGCACATGGGCGCGGTGGTCGTGGCCGCCAACCGGACCTCCGACGATCCGGAGGAGCGCTTCGCCGCCGCCTGGGAGGGGCTCAAGGGCGTCTTCGTCGAACACCGGGGGCTCTGGGCGGCCCAGTTCGAGGCGCTCGCGCAGGCCGGGCACTCACCCGAGCTGGCGGCCGCGCTCGCCGGGGTGCAGAAGGAGGGCCGCCTGGGCCTCGCGGCGCTGTTCCAGGGGCTGCCCGAGGTGCCGGACACTGAGGAGGAGATCGCCCGCGGCGCCTTCTACCAGATCCTGCTGGCCGGGTACTGCGCCCAGTGGCTGGCCGCCCCCGAACTGGCGCCCAGCGGCCAGGAGTTCCTGCGCGGCCTGCGGCTGGTCAGCGGCAGCGTGCTGGGGACGCCGGCGGCCTCAGACAGGCCCTAGCCAGGCCCTACGCCGTCACGGCCGTCAGCAGCACCACCGAGTCCACGTGCGCCAGCAGCCCGTGCCGCTCCTGGGGCACGGGCTCGAGATGCCCGGCCGGCAGCTCCAGCAGCCGGCCGGCGATGGTGAGGGAGACCCGTCCGCGCAGCACCTGGACGCTGCCCGCGGACGGCGGGGTGTGCTCGTCCAGCGCCGTCCCGGCGGTCAGCGCGATCACGGTCTGCCGCAGCACGCCGTCGTGCAGCACCAGATGGGCGCTGCGCCCGTGCGGGCTCTCGGCCGCCCGGGCGGCGTGCTCCACGGCGAGCCGCTCGAGATCCGGCATCGCACCGCCTCCGTTCACGCGCTTCCCGTCTGCTCAGAGTCGCGGACCGGCCCGTGGCCCGCACCCCGAAGCGGCGCCCGGACCGGTGCCCGGACCGGCGCCCGGACGGGTGCCTGGGCTGGTGCTCGGACCGGTGCTCAAGGTGCAGCCCCCGCCGACTGCCCGCATCGTGGAGGCATGGCGACCAACGAGAGAGTCCTCCCGGGCATCCGGGTCAACCGTGGGCTGCTGGCCGGCGGCGCGGTGCTCACCGGCATCGGCTCGCTGCTCGGCGCGGCCGGGGCGGTGATGCTCTGCGCGGCCGTGGTGACGGCCGGCCGCGACTGGATGCGCGGCCTGGAGAACCGGCCCACCACCTATGCCCAACGGGCGCTGCACGAGGCGCGGGTGGCCTCCACCGCCGGCTGGGAAGCCTGGCGCGCGGAGCACGGCTCACCCAACTGAGGCCGCTGAGGCCGCAGGGGCCACTGAGCCACTGAGCCACTGAGTCACGGAGGCCGGACGGGCGGGTGCGACGGGTGCGGCGGGCCGCCATGGGGGTGCGGCCCGCCGCGGTTCAGGGGCCGAAGGGCCTCACAGACCCATCGACTTCGCGATGATGCCGCGCATCACCTCGCTGGTCCCGCCGTAGATGCGGAACACCCGGTTGTCCGTGTAGAGCCGGGCGATCGGGTACTCCAGGATGTACCCGTAACCGCCGTGCAGCTGAAGGCACTTGTCGATCACGGTCGAAGCCGACTCGGTGCAGAACAGCTTCACCGCCGCCGCGTCCGCCACCGTCAACTCGCCCTGCTGGTACAGCTCCAGGGAGCGGTCGACCATGGACTGCTGCGCCACGACCTGCGCCTCGCAGTCCGCCAGGGTGAACTTGGTGTTCTGGAACTCCGCCACCGCCTTGCCGAACACCTTGCGGTCCTTGACGTACTGCACCGCGAACCGCACCGCCGCCGCGGCCGCCGCGTACGCGCCCACCGCGATCGCCAGCCGCTCCTGCACCAGGTTGTGGGTCAGGTACGCGAACGCCTTGCCCTCCTCGCCGAGCAGGTCCTCCACCGGCACCTTGACGTCGCTGAACGCCAACTCGGCCGTGTCGGAGGTCCGCAGGCCGATCTTCTGCAGCTTGCGGCCGACGGTGTAGCCGGGGGAGGTGGTGTCCACGCACAGGATGGACAGCCCGGCGCGCCGGTTCTCCGGGT
Source organism: Kitasatospora sp. NPDC051170 (assembly GCF_044455705.1). Lineage (NCBI taxonomy): Bacteria > Bacillati > Actinomycetota > Actinomycetes > Kitasatosporales > Streptomycetaceae > Kitasatospora > Kitasatospora sp. NPDC051170. Next base: position 72,851 of record NZ_JBITFA010000004.1, read on the forward strand.
CGTACGGCGAGGTGCGGCAGACCACCAGGACGAGGTCGGCCAGCACGCCGCCGGTGATGAAGGTCTTGGCGCCGTTGAGGACGTAGTGGGTGCCGTCCTCGGAGAGCTTCGCGCTGGTGGTGATGCCCGCCAGGTCGGAGCCCGCGCCGGGCTCGGTCATGGCGATGGCGGTCATGATGTCGCCGGAGACGAACCCGGGCAGCCAGCGCCGCTTCTGCTCCTCGTTCGCGTACTCCAGCAGGTACGGCAGCACCAGGCCCGTGTGCACGCCGGAGGAGCCGAAGCTCACGCCCGCCCGGGCGGTCTCCTCGGCGATCACCGCCTGGTACTTGAACCCGCTCTCGCCCGCGCCGCCGTACTCCTCCGGCACCTCGATGCCGTAGACGCCGAGCTCGCCGAGCTGCCGGTAGAAGTCGCGCGGCGGATGGCCGTCCGCCTCCCAGCTCTCGTAGACGGGGACGACCTCGTGCGCGATGAAGTCCCGGATGGTCTCCCGGAAGGCTTCGTGGTCCTCGGTGAACACGGTGCGGCGCACGGCGGCGCTCCCTTCGGCTGGGCCGGCGGCGGGGGCCGGCCGGGGCGGAACGGGCCAGGTGATGGCCTCACAAGTTAATCCGGGGTAGCTTCGGCTGTCCAGGGTCGGAGCGCCGTTCGGAACCCTTTGATCACGGGTGGACGGCCACGCTGGGTGAATCCTTGCTAGCCTTCCGTCCGCGACGTGTGCGGCCGTGCGGAGAGAGGGGCTCGTCATGGTGGTCCGACGCCCGCCCGGGCGGCGCGCCCAGATCCTCGCCGTGGCCGCCGACCGCTTCCACCGCAGCGGGTACCACCAGGTCTCCATGACCGAGGTCGCCGCCGGGGTCGGCATCACCGCGCCCGCCCTCTACCGGCACTTCCGCGGAAAGCCCGAACTCCTGGACCGCACCCTCCGGTTGGGCCTGGACGCCCTCGCGGACGGGCTGCGCGGAGCCCGTACCACCGCCGAGGTCGGCGCCGCGCTGGCCGCCGTCGCGGTCGCCCACCGCCCGCTCGGCACCCTGGTGCAGCGTGACGCGCGGCTGCTGCCCTCGGCCCGGCGGGCGGCGCTGCGCCGCGAACTGCGGGCGGACGTCGCGCTGATGACCGCCGTCCTGCGCGCCGAGCGGCCCGAACTCGACGAGCCCGACGCCCAGTTGCTCTGCTGGTCGGCGCTCTCCGCCTGCGCGGGCCTCTCCTACCAGTCGGCCGCGCCGCAGCCCCGCCGGGCCGAGGCCCTGCTGCGCGAACTGGTCGCGGCCGTCCTCGCGGTACGGCTGGACGGGACGGCCCCGGACGCGCTGCCCGAGCCGCCCGAGCCCCGCCCCCGGGCCCGCCGCGAGGAACTGCTCGCGGCCGCCGTCCGGCTCTTCCACCGGCACGGCTTCGACAACGTCAGCACCGACCGGCTCGGCGCCGCCGTCGGCATATCCGGCCCCAGTGTGTACCGGCACTTCGACAGCAAGGCGCACCTGCTGGCCGCCTCCCTGGTGCGCAGCCGCGAACGGCTCTGGCACGAGGTAGACGGCGCGATCGCGGCCGCGGAGGGCCCCGACCGGGCGCTGGCGGCCGGGCTGCACGGCTACGTCGGCTTCGCGCTGCGCAACGGCGACTACCTGGGCGCGATGCTCAGCGAGACGGAACGGCTCGCCCCCGCGGACCGCCGCGCGGCCGTGGACTTCCGCCGCGACTTCCTGCGCACCTGGGTCGAGTTGCTGCGCGGCGTCCGCCCCGAGCAGGACGCCGCAGCCGCCCGCATCCGGGTGCACGCGCTGTTCGCCCTGGTCAACGACGGCGTCCGCAACCGCCCGCACAGCGACCGCCCCGACCTCGGCGACTGCCTGCTGCGCCTGGGCCGCGCCGTCCTCGGCGTGGCCTGACCGGTAAGAACCCGAAAGGCCGGGCGCCCGCCCCCACCGGCGTGGGAGTGGACGCCCGGCCCCTTGGCAGGACAACGCCCCGGGAGGCGTGGGGCGTTGCCTAGTGCGGGTAGTACACCCGCGCGTCGAAGTTGCCGTTGCCCTGCAGGGCGCCGACGTTGCCGGAGTTCCCGGCGACGGCCAGGCCGTTGTTCTGGTTGCTGGCGCCCGAACCGGTGGCCGTCTGCTGGGTGTTGACCAGGTTGCCGTTGACGGTGCCCAGCACGTTGCCGGAGCCGACGTTGCTCACGACGCTGCTGTTGGAGTGGTCGATGGCGCCGGCGCCGTTGTCGGCGTGCGCGGTGGCGGCGCCGACGCCGACCAGGAGGAAGGCCCCGAGGGCGGTGACGGCGGCGGCTGCGCGGATACGGGACACGATGGTCTCCCTGAACTGTGGTGCGAGGATGGCGACTTGCGGAGTGGCCGCTCCGAATCGCCGGGGCTTGACGTCGCACACCCAGCATTCACCAGGGCTGCGGACGAACTCCACCGAACGGGTGGCAATTCCCCCGATGGTGGGGGAGTGGTCAATTCCGGATTGACCACGATCCGTCGGAAATCGGGAAGAGCTGGCGGGGGAGCGGGCGCGGAGCGGTCCTCCGTAAAGAAATGGTCGCCGGATTGTCGCACTGGCACACTGGGGACTCATGTCTGATGGTGCCCCGTCCGAGCCCATGCCCACCGACGATCTGCGCACGACCGAGGTCGACCTCGGCGGCCTGGTGACCGTCCTCGCCAGCCACCTCTACTCCACCCCGCTGGTCGCCCTGCGCGAACTCGTCCAGAACGCCCACGACTCGCACACCCGCCGCTTCCTGGAGGACCCGGACGGCGGCCACCGCCCCCTGATCCGGGTGCGCGCGGACGGCGCCCGGCGGACGGTCTCCGTCGAGGACACCGGCGCGGGCCTCACCGAGCCCGAGATCCACGCCTACCTCGCCACCGTCGGCACCGGCTACACCCGCATGCTGCGCGAGCTGACCGGGAACCAGGACCTGATCGGCGCCTTCGGCCTCGGCTTCCTGTCCGCCTTCTCCGTGGCCGACGAGGTCACCGTCACCACCACCTCGCACCGCGAGCCGCACCACGGCCACCGCTACCGCAGCCGCGGCGGCGAGCAGTACCAGGTCGAGCCGGTGCCCGCGAGGCCGCAGCCCGGCACCGTCGTCGAGCTGTCCCTCAAGGCCGAACACGGCCACCTCGCCGACGAACAGGCACTGCGCGAGGTGCTCGGACGCTACTGCGTGCTGCTCCCGATCCCCGTGCACGTCGGAGACGACGTCCAGCCGGTGAACGGCGTTCAGGTCCCGTGGCGCCAGGGGTCCCGCCCGTCACCCACCCCCACCCTCGACGGAGACGCTTCGCGTCGCCCCTCCGACGGGGACCCGTACGAGGCGAGGATGCGCTTCGCCACCTCCTTCGGCCGCCGCTTCGAGCCGCTCGCCGCCTTCCCCGTCGCCCCGGTCGAGGGCGGCACCGACGCGGTCGGCCTGCTCTGGGTCCAGGACGGCGCCACCTTCGGCAGCAGCGACAACCGGGACCTCGCCGTCTACCTGCGCGGCATGCTGCTCGCCGACGACGCCCGCGACCTGCTGCCCAGCTGGGCCGGGTTCATCGGCGGCGTGGTCGAGTCCAACCGCCTCACCCCGACCGCCAGCCGCGAGGACCTCCAGCGCGACGACCACTACCGAGCGCTCCAGCGCGTCCTCGCCGACGCCGTCGTGGACGGCCTGTACGAGACCGCCCGGCTGCGCCCCGCCGCCTGGCGCCGCATCCTCACCCGCCACGGGCAGGACCTGCTCGGCGCCGCGCTCTGCGACGACCGGCTCTTCACCCTGCTCGCCGACGACGTCCCCGTGCCCACCTCGCAGGGCGACCTGACGGCGGGCGCGCTGCGCGCGGCCGGCGGGGGAGCGGTGCACGTGGCGCTCGGCAGCGGCGGCGGCTTCGAGGAGATGCTCTACCGCGCGATGCGGGTGCCGATCGCCCGGGGCGACCGCTACGCCGTCCTGCCGTTCCTGCGCCGTTACGCGCAGCTGCGCGGCTGCCGGCTGGTCGAGCTGGGCAGCGAGGACGGCAACCGCGAGCTCTTCCGCGACCCCGAACGCCCGCTGGCCGCCGAGGAGTCGGCCTGGCTGTCCGCCGCCCTCACCGACCGGGGCGAGCAGCTCGTCGCGGCCCGGTTCGACCCGCCGGGCCTGCCGCTGGTGCTGGTGCCCGACCGCGAGGCCGAGCTCAAGGCTCGGATTGAGGACGACCAGGCCGACGCCCGCATCCCCTCCGCCGCCCTGCGGCTGGCGCGGGCCTTCACCGCCCGCACCGACGGCGAGGTCAGGGCCCGGCTCTACCTCAACCTGGACTGCCCGGCGGTGCGCGACCTGCTCGCCGCCTACCGCACCGGGCACACCGGCAGCGCCACCGCCGCCGGGCTGCTGCGCTCGCTCAAGGTGATCATGGCCGCCGCCTCCTCCGGCCCGTCCGAGGGGGACCTGGGCGCCGCGCTCGCCGGTGTCGGCACCGCGGTCTCGGCGCTGACCGCCGCCGTCCCGCCGGGCCTGCCGGAGGTCCCGGACAACCTGCCGGAGGGGCTGTGACGGCAGGTCGGCGCCGTCCGGACACGGACGGATTGTCAGTGGTCCCTGGTAGACCATCCATCAGCACCGCGCAGGGGGAGACGACATGACCACCGACATCTGGGCCTGGGTCCACGACGCACACCGACAGCTCTCCGAGGCCGGCCACCACCGACTGGCCGAGGCCATCTACGAGCTGCCCGGCCACGCCAACGAGGGCCGTGACGACCAGCTGGACGCCGTCTTCCCCGAAGCCCTGGCCGCCTCCCGCGCGCTGGGCCTGCCCTGGGTAGAGGTCTACCTGCGGCACTGGCGGATGCAGAACCTGCTGAACCGCCGCCACCAGGGCGAGCAGGCCCTGCCCGAGGCGGTCGACCTGCTGGAGTTCGCCCACCGGGAGGAGACGGCCGGCTGCCCGCAGGCGGTCTGCGTGGTGCAGGACCTGGCCATCTGCTACGCCCGGGTCGACGGCCCCGGCTTCGTGGAGCAGCGGCTGGAGGTGCTGGACGAGACGCTCGCCCGGATCGAGCCCGGCCGGGCCTGCTTCGACTGCCTCTCCCGCGAGTACTCCGACGCGCTCGAGGACGGCGGCCGCCCGGCCGAGGCCCTCGCCCACCTGGACACGGCCGCCGCCCGCATCCAGGCCGCCGGCGAGCGGCTCTCCCTGCACTTCCACCACCGCCGGGCCGGCGCGCTCCAGCTGCTCGGCCGGTACGGGGAGGTGCTGGAGGTGCTCGACACCGCCGAGCGGGCCGAGCGCGCCCGGGGCCGCGAACTGGACGAGAGCGACGTGCGCTGGGGCTCCCTGCTGCGCGCCCGCGCCCTCGCCTCCCTGGGCCGCACCGAGGAGTCCCTCGCCCTGCTGCCCTCCCTGGAGGCGGCCGACCGCCACGTCGACCTGCGGCAGACGTGGACGCAGACGATCGAGGTGCTGGTCGCGGCCGACGCCTGGGACAACGACCTCGAGCTGGGCACCGCCCTGGCCCGCTGGGTCGGGTACCTGGACGGCACCGGCTCGCACCGCCCCTGCGTCGACCTGCTGCTGGCGGCCGGCCGGCTCGCCCTCGCCCGCGGCGCCCGTACGGTCGCGCTGACGCTCGCGGAGACGGGGGAGCGCAAGCTCGGCCGGCTGCAGAGCACCGCCGGCGTGGCCGAGCAGGTCGCCGCGCTGCGCGCCGCCGCCGAGGCGCTGCCGCAGCCCGAGCTGCCCGTCCCGCCCGCCGAACTGCTGGCGCACCTGGCCGAGGCCGGGGCGTCCTACGAGACCGGCGCCGACCTGCTCTCCGTCGCCCTGGACCAGTACCAGGGCGAGCGGGACGGTGCCTCCGAACTGGCCTGGGCGCTGTCGGGCGTGCTGTCCTCGCTCGGGCACGCCCGGGCCGCCGCCGACCGGCTCTGGCGGCAGCTGGACGCCGACCCGGGCAATCAGCGCCTCGCCCTCGCGCTCGGCGGCACCCTGATCGAGGCGGGGGACGGCGAGGGCGTGCGCCGCCTCGCCGACCGGCTGGCGCAGGCCGGGAACGCACCCGACGCGCACTGGACGCGCGCCCGCTGGGCCGCCGCCGAGAGCCGCTGGGCCGAGGTGCTGGAGCAGTGCGAGGCCGCCCTCGCCCTGGCGCCGGAGCGGATCAACACCCGCCGGCTGGCCGCCTCGGCCGCCACCCGGCTGGGCGACCACGCCACCACCCAGCGGCTCTACCTGGAGCTGCTGGAGCACGCCCTGCCCGCCGAGGGCGCCCCGGAGGGCGAGGAGCACCGCGTCGTCCAGGAGCCGGACCTCTGGCAGCTGATCACCGCGGCCACCGCCAACCGGGACTGGCAGGTCGTCCGCTCCACCGGCGCGCTGATAGGCATCGAGTTCGACGAACCGGAGGGCCCCGTCGAGGAGGAGTGGCAGCTGATCACCCTGCGGGCCACCCGGACGAACGGCGCCCGCACCGACCTGCCCGCGCTGCGCACCGGCCCGGCCACGGCCCGCGTGCTGCCGGTGCTCGGCGAGGACCTGGCGCTCAACCACGGCGACACGGTGGTCTTCGCCCCGGCCCTGCTGGAGCGGCCGCCGGCCGAGGACGCCCCCGAGGAGGAGAAGGAGCGCTGGCGCCCGGTCTTCGAGCTGCTCACGCTGCTCGACCCGGCCGGCTACACCACCTACTGGATCGACGGCGGCTGGCCCGGCGACGAGACCTGGTCGGCCCTGCGCGAGGAGCTGAACGCCGCCGGCCACGCGGTCTGGGTCTACAGCGGCGACCAGTACCGGATCACCGACCCGGCCGACGAGGACGCCACCCTGCCCGGCGTCTACGCGGCGGTCGGCGTCCCGCCCACCGTCTCCGCCGCCGAGGCCGACGCGCTGCTGCACCGGCTCACCGGCGACTGGCCGCACCCGCTCGCCTGGCTCGACCTCGCCAGGGCGGCCGGTACGGACCTCGCCCGGCACGAGGACATCGTCGAGCGCTACGGCCTCTGAACAACCCCGGCACGTGACGCGAAGCCCCGGCCGCCCGCCGGGGCTTCGTCGCGCCCAGCCCGTGCGCTGCCCGTGCCCCGCCCGTGCGCACGGGAACCTTCCGCTCCCCAGCCGAGTCTTGGTAGATGCTTTACCATTTCATTGCCAAGACCCGACCGCAGGAGTGCCCCACGTGACCAGCCTCGCCCTCGGCCCGTCCTGGCTCGATCCGACCCACCTGATCTCCACCTTCGGGCTGATCGGCATCCTGGCCATCGTCTTCGCCGAGTCCGGTCTGCTGATCGGCTTCTTCCTGCCGGGCGACTCGCTGCTCTTCACCACGGGCCTGCTGGTGGCCGGCGGCACCGCTCTGCCCCAGCCGCTCTGGCTGGTCTGCGCCCTGATCGTGGCCGCCGCCGTGGCCGGTGACCAGGTCGGCTACCTGTTCGGCCGCAAGGTCGGCCCGAGCCTGTTCCGCCGTGAGGACTCCCGCCTCTTCAAGCAGGAGAACGTGGAGAAGGCCGCCGCCTTCTTCGACCGCCACGGCCCCAAGGCGATCGTGCTGGCCCGCTTCGTGCCCATCGTGCGCACCTTCACCCCGATCGTCGCCGGGGTGAGCAGGATGAACTACCGCCTCTTCGTGGTCTTCAACCTGGTCGGCGGCGTGCTCTGGGGCGCCGGCGTCACCGTGCTCGGCTACTTCCTGGGGCAGATCGCCTTCGTCCGGGACAACATCGAGGCCATCCTGATCGCCATCGTGCTGGTCTCGGTGGTCCCGGTGGCGATCGAACTGCTGCGAGCCCGACGCTCCGGCAAGGCGTCCGCCGAGGCCCACCGCGCCGGGTAGGCACCCGCCGCCGGGGCCACCCGACGATCCGGACATGTGCACCCGGCTGCTCGATCGGGCAAGGTGTCATCAGAGATCGAGCGGTGGCCCGGGCGGCCACCAGGGGCGGCGAGGAGTGGACGTGCCTAAGCGGGGCCGACCGGGTTCGGGCAAGCGCGCGAGGGGAGGCCGGGCGGCCCGTCAGACGCGGCAGGCGCCGCCGAAGCCGCTGCACCCCGCCGAGGCGCCGCCCACCGAGGGCCTGCTCGGCCATCCCGCCCCGGCCGCCGATCCCGTCACCGTCGTCCCGCTGCTCCCGCCCGCCCCCGAGACCAAGGGCCTCCTGGCCCCGGAGCCCGAAGCGGCGCCCGAGCCGCAGCCCGAGCCCCAGCCCGAGCCGCAGCCGCAACCCGGAGCGCGGCAGCCCGGAGCGCCGAAGTCCGGAGCGCCGAAGTCCGAGCCCGGCGCGAGGCCCGAAGCGCAGCAGCCCGGCCCCCACCCCGAGCTCACCACGCCCGTCGGCGCCCGCCCGGCCCCCCGCCGCTCCGTCGCCGAGGACACCCTCACCCCCGAGGAGTGGCGCGCCGCCGGCTACACCCCGCCCACCGGCATCCCCATCCCCGCGCTGACCAGCGGCGCCCCCGGCGAGGCCCCCTGGCCGGACCGGATGCGCACCCTGCTGCGCACCCCGATGTCCGAGCGCCCGTCCTTCGAGCGGACGGCCCGTGAGCTGCACCCCGCGGCGGCCACCACCCGCAACGTCCCGCGCATCCTCGACCTGACGCTGCGCATCGGCGAGCTGCTGCTGGCCAGCGGCGAGGCCGCCGAGGACGTCGAGGCCGCGATGCTCGGCATCGCCCACGCCTACCGGCTGGACCGCTGCGAGCCGCAGGTGACGTTCACCCTGATCGGCATCTCGCACCAGCCCTCGCTGGTCGAACCGCCGATCACCGCCGACCGCGTGGTGCGCCGCCGCACCTCCGACTACACCCGCCTCAACGCGGTGTACGAGCTGGTCGCCGACATCACCGCGGAGCGGGTGTCCGTCAACGACGCCTACCGCCGCCTCGCCGAGATCCGCCGCAACCGGCACCCGTACCCGGCCTGGGTGCTCGCGATCACCACCGGTCTGCTGGCCGGCGCGGCCACCTTCCTCGTCGGCGGCCGGCTCGACGACAAGGCGTGGCTGGTCTTCGCCAGCGCCTTCGTCGCGGCCGTGCTCGGCGACCGGCTGGCCTCGGGGCTGGCCCACCGGCGGCTGCCGGAGTTCTACCAGTTCGTCGCGGCCGCGATGCCGGCCGCCGCCTCCGGCATCGTGCTCTCCTTCAACGACTGGGGCCTGCGCGGCTCGGTGGTGATCACCGGTGGCCTGTTCGCCCTGTTGCCCGGGCGGGCGCTGGTCGCCGCCGTCCAGGACGGTCTGACGGGCTTCTACATCACCGCGGCGGCCCGTCTGCTGGAGGTCATCTACCTCGTCGCGGGCATCGTGATCGGCGTGATGCTGATCCTCTACCTCGGCGTCGGCTTCGAGGCGAGACTGCGGCCGGACGAGAGCCTGGTCGGCATCAGCTACCCGCCGGTGCAGATGGTGGCGGCGATGGCGCTGACCCTCGCCTTCGCGACGCTGCTGCAGACCGACCGCCGCACGCTCGCCCTGGTCACCCTGAACAGCGGCATCGGCTGGGCCTCGTACGGCGTGCTGGCGTACAACGCGGGCGTGTCCCCGATCGTGGCCACCGGGGTGGCCGCCGGGCTGGTCGGCCTCTTCGGCCAGCTGATGGCCCGCTACCGCAACGACTCGGCGCTGCCCTACGTGACGGCGGCGATCGGCCCGCTGATGCCGGGTTCGGCCCTCTACCTCGGGATGCTGGCCTTCGCCCAGGGCCACTCCAGCGCCGGCCTGGTCTCGATCTCCCGGGCGGCGGCCATCGCGATGGCGCTGGCGATCGGAGTGAACCTCGGCGGGGAGATCGCCCGGCTGTTCATGAAACTGCCCGTCGGCGTGGAGCGTCCGTCGCTCCAGGCGCTGATGCCGCGCCGGGCGGCCAAGCGCACCCGGGGCTTCTGAGCCCCGCGCGACCCCCGGACGACCTCCGGATGCCCCCGGCCGCCCCCCGGAATCGGGGGCGGGCCGCCGAGGGGCGCGAGCGGTGTTGGACCCGAGTTGGGTTGCGGGCCATGTCGCCGCAGGCAGGACGCAGGACCAGGAACGAAGGTAAGACGCATGACCACACTGCTGGACGGCTACCGCGAGCACATCGTCGCCACGCACAAACAGCCGCTGTTCCTGCTGCTGGTCGGCTTCATCGTCTCCTTCGTCTTCATCCGCTTCAGCGTCCGGATGATCCGCGCCCAGGTGCGCTGGTGGCCGGGCAACGTGACGCCCGGTGGGCTGCACATCCACCACATGGTCTTCGGCCTGGGCTTCCTGCTGGCCGGCGGCATCGGCGTGTTCGCCACCTACGGCGGGCACCCGTGGATCGACGTGTTCGGCCTGGTCTTCGGCATCGGCTGCGGCCTGGTGCTGGACGAGTTCGCGCTGATCCTGCACCTGGACGACGTGTACTGGAGCGAGCAGGGCCGCAAGTCCGTGGACGCGGTGATCTTCGGCATCCTGTTCACCGCCCTGCTGCTGGTCGGCTACGTCCCGCTCGGCGTGGTGCCGGGCGAGGAGACCAGGTGGGGCCTGATCACGGTGATCTCGGTGAACTCGCTGGCCTCGGTGATCACCCTGCTCAAGGGCAAGGTGTGGACGGGCCTGCTGGGCATCATGGTCCCCGGCCTCTCCTGGATCGGCGCCGTCCGGCTGGCCCGCCCGAGCAGCCCGTGGGCCCGCTGGCGCTACGCCGACCGCCCCCGGCGCCGGGCGCGTGCGCTCCGGCGCGAGCGCCTGCTGCACCGGCGTGCGGACCGGGCCCGCACCTGGCTCTTCGACCTGATCGCCGGCGCCCCCGACAAGGTCTCCGCCAACCACCCGGCCGCCCACCGGGTCGCCGAGCGGATGGCCGCCCGGGCCACCGCCCACCTCGACGCCCACGCCGCCCGGGCCCTGGCCCGCCGTCAGGCCCGCCTCGCCGACCGCCGCTCCGCCGCCGCCTCGGCGGCCGCCTCCGGGGCGTCCGGCACCCACCCGGGCCCGGCCGAGGGCCCCGGGTACGGCGCCTCCGGCGGCGCCCCGGCCCGTACCGGCCGGGCACAGCAGTCCCGCCGTACGGTCCGGGCCGGGCGCAGCCGCACCTACGCCGTCCGCCCGACGGGCCTGGAGCGCCGCCCGGAGCGACACCCGGAGCGACACCAAGAGCGACACCTCCACCTGCGGACGCGGACCCGCCGGATGCGGCGGTAGTTCGTCCACCATGTGCGCCTGGCCGGGGGCGGGCCCCGATCGAGCCTGGTCGGATCATCCGATGGTCACCCGCCCGGCGGCGCGCGTTCGAGGTGTGAAACGCGTCCGGGTTGAGAACATGAGCGTCGTGTGACCGATCTGTCACGTGATGCGATGATTCGTGACCCGTCAGAAGGGAAGCCGCGTGGCGCGCAGGCTCCTGCCGACCCTCCTGTTGACCCTCACCGCCCTGCTCGGGCTGCTGCCCGTCGCCCAGGCGGCCCCGGCCGATCCGGAGCCGGCGGCCGGGCAGGCCCAGGGCGAGGGCCCCTACCCGACCACCGAGGAGATCGACCGCGCCCGTGCCGAGGCCGAGGGCAAGGCGTCCTCGGTCACCGCGCTGGAGGCGGCGCTCACCGAGTCCAAGGCCGAACTCGACCGGGCCGTCCGCAGCGCCGAACAGGCCGTCGAGGCGTACAACGGCGCCCAGCTCGCCCTCACCCGCGCCCGCGCCGAGGAGAGCGCCGCCACCGGGCGCGCCACCACCGCCGAAGCCGCCCGCGCCGCCGCCGTCGAGGACGCCGCCCAGCTCGCCGCCGAGACCTACCGCCAGGGCGCCGGCGCCGAACTCTCCGCCCTCAACGCCCTGCTCGCCGCCCGCGGCCCCCGCGAGGCCGGGGACCGGGCCACCGTGGTCGGCATCGCCAGCCGGCGCACCCGGGAGATCCTCGACAACGCCACCTCCACCGCCGCCGAGGCGTCCCGCGCCTCCGCCGCCGCGCACACCGCCACCGAGGCCTCCGAACGGGCCGCCGCCGAGGTCGGCTCCGCCAAGGCCAGGGCGGAGCAGCGGCTCTCCGCCCAGCAGAGCGAGGTCGCCGCCTCGGGCCGGCGCCGCGAGCGGCTCCTCGCCGAACTCGCCGCCGCCCGCAACACCACCGTCGACCTGGAACGCCGCCGCCGCGAGGCCCTGGAGGCGATCGCCGCCCGGGAGGCGGAGGCCGCGGCACGGGCGGCCGCCGAACAGGCGGCCCGCGAGGCCGAGGCGGCGGAGGCCGCCAAGGCTTCCGCGGCCCCGCCCGCCGCCGCCCGCCCCTGGTCCGCCGAGGGCGCGGCCGCGGCCGTCGCCTTCGCCCGGTCCAAGATCGGACTGCCCTACATCTGGGGCGGCGAGGGCCCGGCCGGCTACGACTGCTCCGGCCTGACGATGATGGCCTGGCGCGTCGGCGGCCGGCAGCTCAACCACTTCGCCGCCGACCAGTACGCCCAGAGCACCCCGGTCACCTACCGTCAGCTGAGGCCCGGCGACCTGGTCTTCTGGACGGACACCGGCCGCGCCGCCGACATCCACCACGTGGGCCTCTACATCGGCGACGACCAGATGATCGAGGCCCCCCGCGCGGGCATGCCCATCAAGCAGGCCAGCCTCTGGATCATGGGCACCCCGGACTTCTACGCCCGACCGTAAGGCGCGTCACGCGAGCTCCTCGAAGCCGACCACCGGCACCACGCCCCGGGCGGCCGCCGCCAGCGCCGGGTCGAGGGTGACCAGCGCGTCGGCCTGCAGCCGGGTGAGGGCCAGGTACTCGGCGGTCAGGGTGTCGGGGAGGTCGAGCTGTTCGGCGATGCGCCAGGCCGTGGACTGCAGGACCCGGTCGCCGAGCAGCCGGATGCGCAGCCCCCGCACCCCGTCGAGCGCGCGCTCGGCCTCCTTCGCCGTCAGCTCGCCCCGCCGGACGGCCGCGTAGAGCAGCGCGAGCACCTGCGAGCGCAGCAGGGTCGGCGCCAGCAGCTGATGCCCGTCCGGGAGCGGGCTCCCCTCCCGGACGAGCCGGAGGGCGACCTCCGGGGTGATCACGTACTTCGGCACGGTCGTCCGGCCTCCTCGGTGCTCTTCGTCCCCCACGTTGTCAGAGGCATCGGTTAGCGTGCACCTCTTCGGTTGCCGAACGAGGAGGACGGAATGCGACTGCGTGCTGTCGAGGCGGGGGACGTCGAGGCCTACGTGCGGATGCGGTGCGACGCCGGGATGATGGCCGAGCTGGGCGGCCCGCTGCCCCGCGAGCAGGTGGTGGCCAGGCACGCCAAGGACGTCGAGGGGGGCGAGTACATCTGGGCGCGGATGATCGTCACCGACGAGGGCGAGACGGCCGGCGGCGTGGCGCTCTGGTCCATGGAGGAGGACGGCGTCACCGTCTCCGAGATCGGCTGGGCCGTGCTCCCCGAGTTCCAGGGCAAGGGCCTGGCCAAGGCGGCCGTGCGGCAGCTGCTGGACGAGGCCGCCGAGGACGGCCGCTGGGGTGAGGTGGAGGCCAACCCCGGCGTGACCAACGGCCCGTCCAACGGGATCTGCCGGGCGACGGGCTTCCAGCTGCGCGGCGAGCGCGAGCTGACCTTCGCGGACCGGCTGCTGCGCACCAACCAGTGGGTGGTCGTCCCGGGCGAGCACACCGGATCGCGTACGCAGCAGCCCGGATAAATCGGATGCCGTGCCCCGGGGCCCGCGCCTACGGTGACCTCATGGGCAAGAGCATCGACGGCACGATCGTCGACACCGTGAACGGGCTCCAGGTGCGGACGATCGCCGAAGGCGAGGTGGAAGCCTGGTGCCACGCACTGGTCCAGGGCTTCCTCCGTCCCCACGCCGGCGGCCAGGCCGACATCCGCCGCGCGGACTTCAAGCCCGGCCGCTGGACGGCAGGCTTCGACGGCGACCGGATGGTCGCCACCTTCCGCAGCTTCGACGTGGAGCTGACGGTGCCCGGCGGTTCCACCGTCACGGCCGACGCGATCACCAACGTGTCGGTCCTGTCCACCCACCGCCGCCGGGGCCTGCTCGGCACGATGATGCGCCGCGACCTGGCCGCGGCCGCCGAGCGCGGCAACGAGGTCGCGATCCTGGTCGCCGCCGAGTACGGCATCTACGGCCGCTACGGGTTCGGGCCCGCCACCCGCGGCCACGGCTGGAACATCGACCTCAACCGGGCAGGCGGCCTGCGCGACGGGCTGCCGACCGTCCCCGGCGGCCGGATCGACTTCGTGTCGATGGACGAACTGCGCGAGATCGGCCCGGAGTTGTACGACCGCTGGCGGGTGGGCCAGCCTGGTGCGATCACCCGCAGCGAGTCGTGGTGGAAGCACGCCACCGGGGTGGTCAGGTACCCCGACCGCGACTGGAAGGAGCCCTTCGCCGCCGTCCACCGTGACGGCGAGGGCGTGGTCACGGGCCTGGCGGCCTACCGGGTCGACGACAACTGGGACGGCAGCTACCCCGACTGCACCCTCACCCTGGCCGGCTTCCTCGCCCTCGACCTGCCCACGGCCGTCGCGCTGTGGCGCCTGGTCCTCTCCGTCGACTGGGTCCGCAAGGTCGTCGTGGACAACCTCGGCCCGGACGACCCGCTGCCCCTGCTGCTCAAGGACCCGCGCGGCGCCACCCCGCACGAGGACAACTGCGACTTCACCTGGGTGCGGGTGCTCGACGTCGAGAAGGCGTTCAGCGCCCGGACGTACGGGGCGCCCGGCCGGATCGTGCTGGAGGTCGAGGACGAACTCGGCTACGCCGCCGGCCGCTGGGCGATCGAGGTGGCGGAGGGCGGCCTCGGCCGCTGCACCCGGACGGTCGACGAGGCCGATCTCGCCCTGGGTGTCAGCGAGTTGGGCTCCATCCACCTTGGATCGGAGACGCTGTCGCGCCTGGCCGCGGCCGGTCTGGTGAAGGAGCTGCGCCCCGGCGCGGCGGCCGCCGCCGACCTGCTGCTGCGTGCCCCGCTGGCGGCGTGGACCCCGGACGTCTTCTGAGCCCGCGCGCCTCCCGGGGCCGGACTGCCGTACGGGCGGTCCGGCCTTCGGGCTGCCCAAGTCGGCCTGGAATCCCTTTACTTGACGACCGTCTTGCCGATGGTCGGCAGGATGAAGTCCTGGATGAGGCCCTTGGCGTCGCGCACGATCGGGCGGAAGACCCGGTAGCGCGACAGGTTGATCACCCGGGAGGTCATCGGCGTCGAGCGGCGGACGAACTCCCTGGTGCGCTCGGTGTCCGGGGTGCGGTCGAAGACCCAGTACAGCACCACGACCATCAGGTAGAGCCAGAGCACGTCGGGCAGCAGCTCGACCAGTTCGGCGTCCAGCTTCGGCGCCAGGTCGGAGCCGACCAGCACGTCCCGGAACAGCTCGACGGCGGTGGCGCGCGCCGGGTGCGACTCGTTCGAGAACGGACTCAGCGAGCTGGTCGGGTCGGCGGCGGTGCGGAAGAACTGCGCGGAGAACTCGTGGTACGGCGCGGCGGTGTCGAGCCAGGAGCTCAGCGCGATCTCCAGCCGCTCGGCGAAGTCCCGGGTGTGCGCCATGCGGCGGCGGGCGTCGGCCGCGTGGTCATGGGTCATCCGGTCGTAGAACCCCTGGATCAGGAATTCCTTGGCCGAGAAGTAGTAGTAGGCGTTGCCCACGGAGACGCCCGCCTCGGAGGCGATGGCGCGCATGGTGGTCTTCTCGTAGCCCCGCTCCTGGAACAGCCGCATGGCCGTCTCCAGGATCAGCGCCCGGGTCGCCTCGCTCTTGTCGGTCTTCGGCCGTGCCCGGCCGCCGGCCATCGGGCCGCCGTCCGCGCCGCGCTGCTCGTCGGCGCCGTCGTCGCCGGTACTGTTCGTCGCTGCGAGGTCGTCCACGGGGACGAGCCTAACCGGAGCCGGGCCTCGGCCGTTGTCGGTGGTCGCGGCACCGGAAGCCCCCTCCGCATCCGGTGCCGCGACCACCTCCCCCCGGGGTGGAGAACGCGTCCCCCGTTCTTTCGAACGCGTTCAAAAGATCACTGAGAGCACTCTAGGGCGAACAGCTGAACGTGTTCAACTTCAATCCGTAGGAGGATCGTCACATGAACGCTTCCGACCCCGCCCGGATCACCGTCCGCCACGGCGACACGGCGGACGCCCGCCGCGTCGCCGAGCTGCACGCGCTCAGCTGGCGCACCGCCTACCGGGACTTCGTCCCGGCGGAGGCCCTGGGCGACGGACTGGCCGAGGAACGCGGCGCGATCTGGGAGCTGCGGCTGACCGCCGACTACGGAGACCCGGCCGCCACCCCTGCCCTGCTGATCGCCGAACACGACGGCGAGACCGTCGGATTCGCCTACCTCGTCCCCGAGCCGGACGGCCGCGTCCTGCTCGACAACCTCCACGTCCACCCCCACCACACCGGCGCCGGCATCGGCCACACCCTCCTGACCGCCGCCCGCACCCACGTCACCGAACACCACCCGAAGGCCGACCTCTACCTCGAAGTCCTCTGCGCCAACACCCGCGCCCTCGCCTTCTACGAACGCGAGGGCGGCCACCGCACCGCCCACCAACAGGGCGTCTTCCCCGGCGGCTTCACCCTCCCCGAATACGTCTACACCTGGCCCGCTCACCCGTAGTCGTACACCGTCACCGCCCCCGCCCCACCAACCGGATCGTCGCCCTGGCCGTTCGCCATGTTCCGAACGCTAGACCGGGGCACTGACAATCGGCTCGGGCTCCGCGTGTTCGGCGGGGGTGCGCAGGTGGCGGCGGCCGGTGAGGGCGATGAGGAGGGCGAGGGCGGCGGCGCAGGCGGGGAGGGTGTAGCCGGTGCCCGGGGCGGTGTGTTCGGTGAGGGTGCCGGCGAGGGCGGCGCCGGCCGAGATGCCGACCACGATGCCGGAGACCGCCACGGCCATGGCCTCGTTCAACTGTCGCTGCGGCAGCAGCTCCTGGATGAGCGACATGCCCGTCACCATGGTCGGTGCGGTGGCCGTTCCGGCCGCGAACAGGGCCATCCCGAGCGGCACCAGGCCGACCCGGCCCAGTCCGGCGGCGAGCGGCAGCAGCAGTACCGCCGCCATCGAGGCGGCCCCGGTCAGGAACCGTACGGCGGGCGGCCGACGCGGCGTCAGCAGGCCGAACACCAGGCCCGCCACGCAGGATCCGCCCGCGATCAGGCCCAGCAGCAGGCCCGCGGCGGGCTTGTTCCCGAGCGCCTCGGCGTAGGCGACGGTGGTGATGTCGGTCGCGCCGAAGATCATCCCCGTGGCCAGGAAGGTCAGCACCAGCACCCGCAGCCCCGGCACCCGCAGCGGTGAGCCCGCGTGGCGCTCCTCCCGAGAGGGGGCCTCGGGCAGCGGTGGTTCGGTGCGCCGCTGGGCGGCGAACAGCAGGCCGCCGACGGTGCCGAGCCCGGAGGCGGTGACCAGTCCGGCCTCCGGGGCGAAGGTGGTGCACAGCAGCATCCCGAGCACGGGGCCGCTCATGAAGCAGAGCTCGTCCAGCGACTGTTCCAGCGAGTTGGCGAGGTGCCGGGCGGCCGGGTCGTCCCGGTACAGGTGCGCCCAGCGGGCCCGGGCCATGCCGCCGAGGTTGGGCCCGGCGGCGCCGGAGGCCCAGCAGAGGTACAGCGTCCAGTCGGGCGCGCCCAGCCGTACGCACAGCAGCAGCGCGGTGAGCGGCACGAGCAGGAAGAGCGTCGTCGGTACGGTCACCCGCGCCTGCCCGAAGCGGTCCACCAGCCGTCCGACCAGCGGGATGCCGATCGAGGCGGTGACCAGCCCGGCGGCCGCGACCGTCCCCGCGAGCGCGTACGAGCCGCGCCGCTCGGTGAGCAGCACGACCAGCGAGACGCCGCTCATCGACAGGGCGAGCCGGCCGAGCAGCCCGGCCAGGGTGAAGGCGGTGGCGCCGGGTACGGAGAAGAGGCGGCGGTAGGAGGGGATCAGGGCGCGCGGGGGCATGGGGCTCCTGGGCCGGAGACGGAGACGGGGATGCCCGACAGCCTGGCGGCGGGGGTGCTCCGTGGTCCAACACTTAATCCGCCGCATTCACAACAGCGCGTTGTTAGTCTGCCGCTCATGCCCCGTGACCTGCACCCCCGCCTGCTGCGCGGCTTCGTCGCGACCGCCGAGACCCTGCACTTCGGCCGGGCGGCGGGCCTGCTGCACGTCGCGCAGCAGGCGCTCAGCCGGGACGTCCGGGCGCTGGAGGCGCTGCTCGGCGACGCGCTGTTCAGCCGCACCACCCGAAGCGTCGAACTCACCCCCGCCGGGCGGCGGTTGCTGCCCCAGGCCCGCCGGCTCCTCGCCCTGCACGACGAGATCCTCGCCGGGGCGGCGGGCCGGCCGCTGCTGCTGGACCTCAACAGCGATGTCACCGGGCCGGACCTCACCCCCGGCCGGATCCTCGAACGGGCCCGCGCCGACTGGCCGGAGGGCGAGCTGCTCGCCCGCTTCCACGGGGGCCTCGCGGCGGCCGCCGCCGAACTGCTCGCCCACCGGCTGGACGCCGCCTTCGGCCGGTTCGCCGGTCTCCCCGTCCAGGCGCGCGGTCAACTCGCCCAGGTGCCGGTGCGGTTGGAGCCGATGGCGGTGATGGTGGCCGCCGCCCACCCGCTGGCCGACCGTACGGTCCTGCGCCCGGCCGACCTCACCGGCCACCCGGTGGACGTCTGCGCGGGAAACCCGGCCACCACGGAGTGGACGGACCTGGGCCTGCGCCTGCTGCGCGAGCACGGGCTGACGGCGGCGGAGCCGCACGTCCCTCCGGTGGGCGAGGACGAGATGGCCCACTACCTCCTCCGCCACGGCGAGCCGGTGCTCACCACGGTCGGCGGCCCGGACATCCCGGGCGCGGTCAACCTGCCGCTGGTCGAGCCCGTCCCGCTCAGCCTGGTCAGCCTCGTCCACCGCCCCGGCGACCGCCACCCGGGCCTGCGCGCCCTGACCTCGGCGGCCGCCGCCCTCGGCACGGCCGGACACTGGCTGCACCGCCCGCCGGGCAGCTGGCTCCCGGCGGCCGACGCGGCGCTGCTGGCCTGAGGGCACGGAAACGCGGCACCGCCCCTGCCGAGGGGGAGCGGCAGGGGCGGTGCGGTTCATGGGGGTGCCAGGCGTCAGGCGGCCTTCACGGCGGAGATGTCGAAGCTGAGCTTGACCTTCTCGCCGATCAGCACACCGCCCGTCTCCAGCGCGGCGTTGTACGTCAGCCCGAACTCGGTGCGGTCGACGACGGCCTTGCCCTCGAAGCCGACCCGCTCGGCGCCGTACGCGTCGGTGGCGCTGCCGGTGTACTCGAGGTCGAGGACGACGGGGCGGGTGGCGTCCTTGATGGTGAGGTCGCCGTGTATCCGGTACGTGTCGTCGTTCAGCCGCTCGGTGGAGGTGCTGCGGAAGCGGATCTCCGGGTAGGTGTCGGCGGCGAAGAAGTCGCCGGTGCGCAGGTGCTCGTCGCGCTGGGCCTGGTTGGTGTCGATGCTGGCGACCTTGATCACCAGTTCCGCCGAGGAGTTGCCCGGCGTGGTGCCGTCCAGGTGCAGCTTGCCGTCGTACTCGGTGAAGCGGCCCTTCACGTTGGTGACCATCGCGTGCCGCACCGAGAAGCCGACCTCGCTGTGGGTGGTGTCGACGGCCCAGTCGCCGGTCAGGTGCCCGAGGTCGGGGCCTGCCGGGGCCTGCGCGGTGGTGACGGCGGTGGTGGTCTTGCTGCGGTTGAACAGGCCCATGGCTCCTCCTCGGGTCCGAAGCCATTTGTTTAGGCTTCAACTTGTTGGCTCCACCATAACCCCATCTGGTTCAAGTTTCAACCAATGCCGTCGAACGGATGACGCGAGCCTGTCGGACCGCCCGGCTACGCTGCGAGGAAACCGGTTCCGCGCACCCCCCGAGAGGCCCCGATGTTCGTCCTGCACGCACTCTGGCGGCCGGACGGGCACCTCGCGCTCTGGGCCGAAGACGCCCGCGCCTACCCCGGCGCCCCCGGGGCCACGGGCGCCGCCCACCCCTACGCCTGCACCGCCGAAGCCCTGGCCACCGTGCTCGCGGGCATCGGCCCTGGCCTCGGCTGGCTCGCGGGCCAGGCCCCCGAACGCTGGGCCGGCCTGCTGCTGCCCACGGTCGGCGCCCTGCCCGCGCCCTCGCCCGACCTGCCGGTGTCCCCGCCGCGCGGCGGCGCCGTCCTCAGCCCCTGGCGGGTGCCCGCCCTCCTCTTCGACGCGGCGGCGGCCGCCCAGCTGCTCGGCGAGGTCTTCGACCCCCACTGGTCCGTCGCCGTCGCGGAGCTGCCCGACGCGGGCCGCACCGAGGTCGTCCACGGCTCCTCCCTGCGCTGGCTCACCGGCGTCCATGACCTCGCCTGGCGCGCGGTCGGCCGGGGCCGGGTGCTTCCGCACGTCCTGCCGGGCGCCCCCGCCCAGGCCCGCTGGCGCCCCGACCTCGGCCCGGACGGGCTCCGCGAGGCGGCCGCCCTCGCCGCCGGCTGCCCGCCCGTCCTGCTGGGGGAGCGGCCCACCGGCTTCGCCACCGGCCGCGAACTGCTCGACGCCTCGCTCGGCGCCCTCGTCGACGCCGAGGTCCGCAGCGCTCTCGCCGACACCCCTTTCCCTCCGGGGGAGAGCCCCGCCGAACGCTGGCTGCACGCCCTCACCACCCCCTCGGGCGCCGTCGACGCGGCCACGGAGGGCCTCACCGACCTCACCGACCTCACGGACCTCCGCCGCAGCCTCGACGCCTGGTACGCCACCGCCACCCCCGCCGACCCGGCCCTGCGCCTCTGCTTCCGCCTCGTCGAACCGCTCGGCCCCGCCGCCGACGACCCCGAGGGCAGGCCGTCCGAGGACGCCTGGCGGCTGGAGTTCCTGCTCCAGGCCGCCGACGAGCCCTCCCTGCTGGTTCGCGCCGCCGACCTGCACGACGGCGGCGCCGCCCACGCCACCCTCGCCCGCAAGAGCCCCGACCCTGACGGGGTCCTGGTCGCCGAACTCGCCCGCGCCGCCCACCGCTGGCCCGCCCTGGACGTGCTGCGCCACCGCTCCCGCCCGTCCGCCCTGCCGCTCGACCGGGCCGGCGCCCTGGACTTCCTGCGCACCGCCGGCCCCGCCCTGGCCGAGGCCGGCTTCGGCGTGCTGCTGCCCGCCTGGTGGCGCCGCCGCCCCCGGCTGGGCCTCGCCCTGCGGGCCACCACCCCGCCCGCGCCCGGCACGCTCGCGGTGAGCAGCCAGGTCGACCGGGACGCCGTGGTCGCCTTCCGCTGGCAGGCTTCCCTCGGCCCCGACGCCCCGCCGCTCACCGATCAGGAGTTGGCCGAACTGGCGTCCGCCAAACAGGAGTTGGTCCGGGTGCGCGGCACCTGGCTGGAAGCCGACCCGGCGCAGATCGCCGCCGCCCTCGCCTTCCTCGCCGACCGCCGCGAGGGCGTGCTCGCCACCGCCGACCTGCTGCGCCTCGCCCTCGACCCACAGGCCAGAGTCGCGGGCCTGCCCGTCACCTCCGTCCGGGCGGACGGCCCGCTCGGCGACCTCCTCGACGGCCGCAGCGCCGCCCCGCCCGCTCCCGCCGCGCTCCCGGCGGACTTCCGGGCCGTCCTGCGCCCCTACCAGGAACGGGGGTTGGCCTGGCTGCGGGCGATGTCCGGCCTCGGCCTCGGCGCCGTGCTGGCCGACGACATGGGCCTCGGCAAGACCGTCCAGACCCTCGCCCTGCTCGCCGCCGAGAAGGCGGACGGCGCCACCGGGCCCACCCTGCTGGTCTGCCCCATGTCCCTGGTCGGCAACTGGCAGCGCGAGGCCGAGCGCTTCGCCCCCGCGCTGCGCCGCCACGTCCACCACGGCGCAGGCCGCCTCGACGCCGATCGACTCGCCGAAGCCGTAGGGGAGTCGGATCTGGTCATCACCACCTACGGCCTGGTGCAGCGCGACCTCGCCGCCCTGCGCGCGATCCGCTGGCGCCGGGTGGTCGCCGACGAGGCCCAGCACATCAAGAACTCCGGCACCGCGCAGGCCCGGGCGATCCGCGCCCTGCCCGTCACCCGGCACCGCATCGCGCTGACCGGCACCCCGGTGGAGAACCGGCTCTCCGAACTCCACGCCGTCCTGGACTTCGCCAACCCCGGCCTGCTCGGCCCGGCCGAACGCTTCAAGGAGCGCTACGCGATCCCGGTCGAACTGCACCGCAGCCCCGACCGCACCGCCGAACTACGGCGCCGCACCGCCCCGTTCGTCCTCCGCAGGCTCAAGACCGACCCGGCGGTGGCCGCCGAGCTGCCCGCCAAGCAGGAGATCACCGTCCTGTGCAACCTCACCGCCGAACAGGCGGGCCTCTATCAGGCGGTGGTGGCCGACCTGCTGCGCCGGGTCGAGGGCGTCAAGGGCGTGGAGCGGCGCGGCACGGTGCTGGCCGCCATCGGCAAGCTCAAGCAGGTCTGCAACCACCCGGCCCAACTCCTGCACGACGGCTCCGTGTTGGGGGAGCGCTCGGGAAAGGTCGCCCGGCTGGCCGAGCTGCTGGAGGAGGCGCTGGCCGAGGGCGACCGCACCCTGGTGTTCACCCAGTACGCCGAGTTCGGCACCATGCTGCGCCCCTACCTGGAGCGCCGGCTCGGCGAGGAGGTGCTGTACCTGCACGGCGGCGTCTCCCGCGCCCGGCGCGAGGAGCTGGTCGAGCGCTTCCAATCGCCGGACGGGCCAAGGGTGTTCCTGCTCTCGCTGCGGGCCGGCGGTACGGGCCTGAATCTGACCGCCGCCAACCAGGTCATCCACCTGGACCGCTGGTGGAACCCCGCCGTCGAACAGCAGGCCACCGACCGGGCGTTCAGGATCGGCCAGCGCCGGGACGTCCAGGTCCGCCGCCTGGTCTGCGTCGGCACCGTCGAGGAGCGGATCGACGAACTCCTCGCCGCCAAGCGCTCGTTGGCCGAGACCGTGGTGGGGGAGGGCGAGCGCTGGCTCACCGACCTGCCGCTGGACGACCTGCGCGAACTCGTCGCCCTCACCCGCGAGGACGCCGTCGCCGAGGAGGACGCGTGAGCACCGAACCCAGGTCGGAGACGGTCAACGTCGCCGCCTACTGGCGCGGCGACTTCACCCTGACGCCCGAAGCCCCGTCGGAGAAGGAGGACGACACCCCCGCCCCCCGCCGCTTGGGCCGCTCCGGCATCACCGCCCACGGCCGCGACCTCGCCACTCTCCTCCTCCCGGCCTACGAAGCCCTGAAGTCCTGAGGTAGCGTCGCGCCGTGACCGAGATCCTCGACCCCCACCTCGCCGACTTCGAGCAGAACCGGCGGACGGTCTTCGGCATCGCCTACCGCATGCTCGGCAGCGTCGCCGACGCCGAGGACCTCGTCCAGGACACCTGGCTGCGCTGGAACGGCGTCACCGAGGCGGTCGCCAGCCCCGGCGCCTACCTCACCCGTACGGTCACCAACCTCGCCCTCAACAAGCTGACCTCGGCCACCGCCCGCCGCGAGTCCTACGTCGGCCCCTGGCTGCCCGAACCGCTGGTCGACGAGCCCGACGCCGCCGAGGGCGTCGAACGGGCCGAGTCCGTCTCCATGGCCATGCTCGTCGTCATGGAGAGCCTCTCCCCGCTGGAGCGGGCGGTGTTCGTGCTCAAGGAGGCGTTCGGCTACAGCTACCAGGAGATCGCCGAAGCCCTGGACCGCACGGAGACCGCCTGCCGCCGGATCGGCAGCCGCGCCAAGGCGCACGTGAGCGCCCGCCGCCCCCGCTACGACGCCCCGTCGGAGCTGCGCCGCCGCGCCACCGACGAGTTCCTCGCGGCCTGCGTCGGCGGCGACCTCAACCGGGTGCTGGAACTGCTCGCCCCCGAGGTCACCACCTGGAGCGACGGCGGCGGGGTCGTCCGGGCCGCGCTGCGCCCGGTCGTCGGCGCCGAGAAGACCGCCCGCTTCCTCCTCGGCCTGATGAGCCGCTACGCGGCGAACGCCGGAGCCCGCCCGGTCCTGGTCAACGGCCAGCCGGGCCTGCTGTTCACCCTCGACGGCGCGCTCGACTCCGTGGTCGTCCTCGACCTCGACCTCGACCTCGACGAGGCCCAGGGGCCGGAAGAGCCGGAGCGGCCGGAAGGGCTGGAAGGGCCGGAAACGCCGGAGCGGCCGGAAGGCTCGGAGCGGTGCCTCGCCCGGATCTCCGCCATCCGCGTCGTCCGCAACCCCGAGAAGCTCGCCCACCTGGCCGTCCCCGCCACCCGGGCTTGACCCTCGACCAGGTCGAGCCCCCAGAGTCCCCCGCATGGAGAGCGAGCTGCACAGCATCGGCGAGCTGGCCCGCGCCAGCGGCCTGGGCGTCGGCACCCTGCGCTACTACGACGGCGCCGAGGTGCTCACCCCCGCCTGGGTCGACCCGCAGACCGGCTACCGCTGGTACCGCCCCGACCAGCTCGCCGACGCCCGGCTGCTGGCCCGGCTGCGCCGGGTGGGCCTGCCGCTGGCGGCCGTCCGCGCCGTGCTCGTCGCCGCCCCCGGCGGCGGCGACGCCCAGCGGGTGCTCGACGCCCACCTGCGCCGCCTGGAGGACGGCCTCGCCGACGCCCGCCGCGAGCTCTCCCTGATCCGCGCGATGATCGACCAGAGGGAGCAGCCGATGACCACCACCCCCGCCGAACTCCGCCTCGTCCTCCCCGCCGCCGAGCTGGCCGCCGCCCTCGACGCGGTCCGCTTCGCGGTCGGCAGTGACCCAGAACTCCCCTCCCTCGCCGGGGTGCTGTTCGAGCCGGACGGCCCGCTGCTGCGCCTGGTCGCCACCGACCGCTACCGGATGGCGCTCGCCGAGGTGCCCGTCATCGGCGGGCCGGAGGAACCGGTGCCCGGCACTGTCGTCCCCACTCCGCTGGTGGACGCGCTGCGCGCCCTGCTGGGCCCGTCCGACGGCGAGGCCGTGCTGACCCTGGCGGGGGAGACCGTCCGCGCCGAGGTCGGCGGCCACCGGATCGAGGGCACGGCCCCGGCCCTCGACTACCCGGACCACCGCACCCTCACCCGGCTGGAACCGCGCCACCGGATCGCCCTGCCCGCCGCCGACCTGCGCAGCGCCGTCGAGACCGGCGCCACCCGTACCGTCCCCTCCGGCCCAGACGGCGCCGACTGTGAGGTCACCCTGCTCGCCCTCACCCCGGACGGACGCCTCAGCGTCACCGCCGACCCTGCCCCGGAGGGCCTCACGGTGGCCGTCAACCGCGGCTTCCTCCTCGACGCCGTGGACGCCCTGGCCGCCGCCCGCCCCGGTCAGCTCCTCCTGGAACTCGACACCCCCATCTCCCCCCTCGCCATCCGCTCGGCCGACCCCGCGGACCCGTTCTCCCTGCTCATGCCCGTCCACCTCCCCGCCCCGGGCCGTACCGGCTGACCGCCCGCACGCCGCAGGCCTCCTCCCGGGGAATCCGGGAGGAGGCCTGCGGTCCACGCATGATCAGCCGCCGGTCGCGCCGCCGCCCCGGCCGGCGCCACCCGCACCGCCGGCGAACCCGCCGGCGCCCTCGACCAGTTGCGAGGCCGTGTAGCCGCCGTTGGCGTCGGGGGTGCCGACCACCGTCACGCTCTGTCCGGGCAGGAGGTCGGTGACCTTGCCCTCCTTGTTGAGCTGGACCTTCGTCGCGTCGCCCGTGGTCACCTTCACGGTGTTCCCGTTGGCGTCCGTCAGGTAGACGGTGTTCCCGTCGACGGCCTTCACCGTCCCCCGGGTGAACCCCGCCTGCCCGCCACCCGGCCGCTGGCCCTGGCCCTGGCCCTGACCTTGGCCCTGGTTCTGTCCCTGTCCCTGACCCTGCCCGTTCCGGCGCCCGGTGCCGCCCTGCCCGCCGTACCCGCCGTACCCGCCGCCGCCCGTCTGGCCGCCACCGGCGACCGCACGGGGTGTCGAGGAGGCGGAGGGCGCCTGGTCCTTCTGGTACCAGACCCCGCCCGCGAACGCGCAGGTCGCGATCACGCCGCCGGCCAGCGCGAGGCTCAGCCAGGGCAGCTTCCGCCGCGGCGGGGCCGCCAGCTCCCCGCTCACGTCCCGGGTGTCCGGCGGCGTCGCCAGCAGCTCCAGCCGCTCGGCGTGCTCCGTCCGTTCGGCCTGTCCAGCCTGTCCAGCCTGTCCAGCCTGCTCGGCCTGTCCAGCCTGTTCCGTCCGCCGCTCGTCGGCCTGACTCATCGAACCATCGCTCCTACTCGTGCCGAAGGGCGTCGATCGGCCGCAGCGAGGCGGCCCGGTTGGCGGGGTAGCTGCCGAAGAACAGTCCGATCGCGACGGCGATCCCGAACGCGCCGAGCACCGACTCCGGGATCACCACCGGTTCGATCCCGACGATGCTGAAGTGCGACCCGGCCATCCCGGCCAGCACCCCCAGCCCCGCCCCGATCACGGACAGCAGCGTCGACTCGGTGAGGAACTGCCCCAGGATCACGATGCGCGGCGCGCCGAGCGCCTTGCGGATGCCGATCTCCCTGGTCCGCTCGGTCACCGTGACCAGCATGATGTTGGTGATCCCGATCCCGCCGACCAGCAGGGAGATCGCGGCCACCGCCCCCAGCAGCACGGTGAACGTCTTGGTGGTGCTCTCCCGCGCGGTGAGCAGCGACGCCTGGTTGGTGATCCGGAAATCCGCCTTGCTCGGATCGGCGATCGCGTGCGTGCCGAGCAGCACCCGGGTGATCTCGGACTGCGCGGCCGTCGTGGTGTCCGCCGAGGACGCCTGCACCAGGATCTGGCTGACGGGCCCGAACCCGGTGAACGCGTTCTGCACGGTCGGCAGCGGCGCGATCACCACGTCGTCCGGGTCGGTGAAGCCCGTCCCGCCCTTGGCCTGGAGCACCCCGACCACGGTGAACGGCGTTCCGCCGAGCACGATCCGCTTGCCGACGGCGTCCTCGGTGTCGAACAGCTGCTTGGCCGTCGTCGCCCCGAGCACCGCGACCTTGCGCGAGCCGAGCACGTCGTCGTCCGTGAAGTAGTCGCCGCGCGCCACCTTCTGGTTGGCGGTCTCGAAGTACGAGGGGTACGTCCCGACGATCGACCCGGGGCTGTACGAGATGTTGCCGTACAGCGCCGTCCCGGTGGTGGTGACCACGGGCGCGACGGACCGGATCGCCGACGAGTCCGCGTCGCCGGCCAGCGCCTTGGCGTCCGCGACGGTCAGCCGCTTCCCCGAGGACGCCGCTCCTCCGCCCCGCGCCCCGCCGTACGCCGAACCGGCGCTGACCGTCAGCGAGTTGGTGCCGAGCGAGGTGATCGACTCCTTCACCGCCACCGAGGAGCCGTTGCCGACCGCCAGCAGCAGGATGACGGAGGCGACGCCGATCATCACCCCGAGCATGGTCAGCGCCGAGCGCACCTTGTTGGCCATCAGCCCGCCGACCGCGAACCGCAGCGTCTGCCAGAGGATCACGCGGACACCCCCACCAGCGCGGGCGGAGGCCCGTCCACGGGCGCCTGCCGGACGTCGTCGACGATCGCGCCGTCGACCAGCCGCAGCACGCGCTTGGCGTGCCGGGCCACCTCGTCCTCGTGGGTGATCAGTACGACGGTGCGGCCGGTGGCGTTGAGGCCGTCGATCAGGGCCAGCACCTCCTCGGTGGAACGGCTGTCGAGGTTGCCGGTGGGCTCGTCCGCGAGCAGCATGGCCGGCGCGGTGACCAGCGCCCGGGCGACCGCGACGCGCTGCTGCTGCCCGCCGGACAGCTCGTTGGGCTTGTGCCCGGCCCGCTCGGCGAGGCCGACCAGCGCCAGCGCGGCCAGCGCCCGCCGACGGCGTTCGGCGGTCCGCACGCCCGCGTAGGCGAGCGGCAGCTCCACCTGGGCGAGCGCGGTGGTGCGCGGCACCAGGTTGAAGGACTGGAAGACGAAGCCGATCTTGCGGTTGCGCACCAGCGAGAGCTGCCGTTCGTCCAGGTGGCCGACGTCGATGCCGTCCAGCAGGTAGCGGCCGGCGGTCGGCACGTCGAGGCAGCCGAGGATGTTCATCAGGGTGGACTTGCCGGAGCCCGAACTGCCCATCACGGCGACGTAGTCGCCCTCGGCGATGTCCAGGCTGACGCCCATCGGGGCGCCGGTGACCGGGTCGGAGGGGCCGCGCAGCGCGTGCACGGTCGCGTCGCCGTGCCCGTACGCCTTGGTGAGCCGGCTGATCCGGATCACCGGGACGGGCGCCGCCGGGGTTCGCTGGTCGATGACGTGACGCATCCACTCAGCCCTTGCTGCCACGACCGGCACCGGCGCCGGCGCCGGGGATGCCCGCCGTGCCGGCGTTGCCGCCACCGTTGCCGCCGCGACCGCCGCCGTTGCCGCCGTTCAGGCCGGGGAAGGAGGCGTTCGGGAAGCCGTTCCCGCCGCTGGTGGTGGGGAGCGCGACCTTGTCGCCCTCCTTGAGCCCGGACACCACCTGCACGGTGCTGTCGCCCTCCACGCCGACGCCGACGTCCACCCGCTCGGTGCTGCCGTCCGGGTGGACCAGCGTGGCGGTGCGGCTGGCGCCGGTGCCGGAGAGCGCCGAGGTGGGCAGCGACAGCGCGCCGTCCGCCTCGCCGGTGACGACCTGGACGGTGGCGCTCAGGCCGGTCCGCAGGGTGCTGGTGTCGCCGGAGAGCTGTAGCGTCGCCGCGTACTGCACGGCGGAGGAGCCGGCCGAGCCGCCCGATCCGCCCGAGCTCGGCAGCGAACTGACGGACAGGACGGTCGCGTTGAGCTTGGTGTCGGACTGCGCGTTCAGGGTGACGGTGGCCGCCTCGCCCTTCTTCAGCTTGAGCGAGTCCAGCTCGGAGAAGTTCGCGGTGACCTGCATCCCGGTCGGGTTGGTCAGTACGACGAAGCCGCTCAGGCCGGCCGAACTCCCGCTCGACGAACCGCTCTTGGCCGAGGACCCGGAGGCCCCCGAGGACGATCCGCCGGAGGCGCCCGAGGTGGAGCCGACCGTGTCGCCGACCTTTCCGGCCACCGAGGCCACCGTCCCGTCCACCGAGGCGGTGAGCGTCGTCCCGGACAGCGCCGCCTGGGCGTTGGTGAGGTTGGTCTGCGCGGTGGCCACCTGCTGCTGGGCCTGGGCCACGGCCGCGTCGTCGACCTTGGTGGTGGTGACCGTGGTGGGCTGCGGTGCGGGAGCACTGCTCGCTCCCGCCCCCTTGCCGCCACCGGTGCCACCGGTGCCACCCGAGTTGTTCGAGCCCGAGCCCGAGGCTGACCCGGAGCCCGACCCCGACCCCGACCCCGGTATGACTGTCGTCGTGGTGACCCCGGCCTGCGCCTTGGTCAGGTTGGCGTTCGCGGTGGTGAGCGCGGACTGCGCGGAGTCGACCTGCTGCTGGGCCGCCGTGGTGTCGACGGTGGCGAGCACCTGACCCTTTTTCACCGCGTCCCCCACCGCGACCTTCACCGAGGTGAGCCGCCCGCCGGTGGTGAAGTCCTGGGCCGCGTCGGTCGGCGAGACCAGCGAGCCCGTTCCGGACACGGTGGCCAGGACCGTGCCCTTGGCCACCGTCGCGGTACGGGCGGTGGGCCGCGCCTCGGCCTTGCCGCCGCTTCCGTTCACCGTCGTGAACGCCAGGGCGGCGCCGCCCAACAGGGCCACGCCGAGCGCGGAGTTGACGAGGACGGCGCCTCGCCGCCGTGGTAGCACCTTCATGGCGACAGCTTCCCGGGGGGCTCTTTCGGAGTCCTGAGCGGCGGCTGGGAGTTGCCTGACCGGCGGAATCCGGGCAATCCGGGCGCTCCGCCCGCACCGTACACGCCCCTTGCCCCCCACCCGGCCCGCCGTTGGCCGAACTCCCAGCAAGCTTCCAGCGAACTCCGGTCGCCCCGAAAGCCGCGGCGGGCCGGATCCGGGGCCGTTTGCTCGGGCTAGCACTCTGCTTGCAATTGCAAGCAGAGTGATGCAGGCTGTTCCCATGGCCTCACTGAACGTCGCCTCGCTGGGCGAGTACATCCGCGAGCAGCGCCGCAACGCGCAGTACTCGTTGCGGCAACTGGCGGAGGCCGCCGGCGTGTCCAACCCCTACCTCAGCCAGATCGAGCGAGGGTTGCGCAAGCCGAGCGCGGAGATCCTGCAGCAGATCGCGAAGGCGCTGCGGATCTCGGCGGAGACGCTGTACGTCCAGGCCGGGATCCTGGAGGAGCGGCGGAGCGAGGGCCACGAGCTGCGGGCCTCGATCCTGGCCGATCCGCTGATCACCGAGCGGCAGAAGCAGGCGCTGCTCGCGGTCTACGACGCCTTCCTCAAGGAGAACGCCGCCTCGGCGTCCGCTTCGGACCCCAGCTCGGAGCCAGGTTCGACGACCGACGGCCCAGTCACCCAGCACACCCACCGGGAGGACCGGTAACCATGCCCATCACCGACGACATCAAGAAGACCCTCACCGACCCCACCCCCCTCTACGCCCTCGCCGGCGCCGGGGACCTCGCCTACGAGAAGCTGCGCGAGGTGCCGGGCCGGGTCGAGGCGCTGGCGGCGGACCGCAAGGGCGCGCAGGAGAAGGCCACGGCCCGGCTGCACGAGGCGCAGGAGCTGCTGACCGGGGCGCCCGCCAAGGTCACCGGGGCCGTCAGCGCCCTGCCCACCGACCTCAAGGCGCTGCAGGAGCGGGCCCAGGGCTTCGCCCTCCAGCAGGTGGGCCGCGCGGTCGAGCTGGCCGTGAAGGCCAAGGAGACGTACGACGAGCTGGCCGAACGCGGCAAGGTCGCCGTGGAGAAGGCCCGTCCGGCCGCCCCGGCGGTTACGGTGGTCACCGTGGAGTCCGAGCCCGCCGAGTCCGTGGGGGAGCCCGAGCTCGTCGAGGCCGAACTGGTCGAGGACGAGCCGGCGCCCAGGAAGCCGGCGGCCCGGGCCACGAAGAAGAACGCGGACCGCTAGGCGAGACGACGAGGAGGCCACGATGGGCGGAGTGTTCCAGGTCCTCGCGCTGGACTACCTGAACCCCTTCTGGTGGGTGGCCGTGGCCATCCTGGGGTTCAAGCTGGTCGCGCTGGTCGACGCGGGGAGCCGTCGGGAGGACGCCTACCGCGCCGCGGACAAGAAGACCAAGACGTTCTGGCTGGTCATCCTCGGCCTCGCCTTCGGCCTCGACCTGCTGTTCGGGGTGAACCCGCTCTACAGCATCCTGACGCTGGCCGGGCTGGCCGCGACGATCGTCTACTGGGTGGACGTCCGCCCGGCGATCCGGCAGCTGACGGGCCGGGGCGACGGCCGGAGCAACTCCGGCCCGTACGGCCCCTGGTAGACCGGGGGACCACGGGACCACGCACACACGCACACAGCACTGCGGCCCGGCCGGGGAACCCTCCCCGGCCGGGCCGCAGTGCTGTGCCGGAAACGCCGCGCCCGAAACGCCGCGCCGAAAACCGTCAGCCCAGGATCAGCTGCACCGGGTTGCGCTCCAGCAGCAGCACCGCCACATCGTCCGTCAGCGCGCCCCCGTTGAGCTCCTCGACCTCGGCGATGGCGCTGTCGACGAGCCGGCCCCTGGTCAGCCCCGCCGTCTGGTGGTCGGCGACCAGGTCCGCCAGGCCGTCCTGCCCCAGGCGCCGGGATCCGGCCCCGACGCGGCCCTCGATCAGTCCGTCGGTGTAGAGCAACAGCCGCCAGCCGGGCTGGAGTTCGACCTCGTGGGCGGGCCAGGCGGCCCCTCCGTCATGGCAGGGCAGCAGCCCGAGCGCGGGCCCGGCGAGGTCGGCGGGCAGGGTGAACGGGCGGTGGTCGCGGCCGAGCAGCAGCGGC
Source organism: Kitasatospora sp. NPDC051170 (assembly GCF_044455705.1). Taxonomy (NCBI): domain Bacteria; kingdom Bacillati; phylum Actinomycetota; class Actinomycetes; order Kitasatosporales; family Streptomycetaceae; genus Kitasatospora; species Kitasatospora sp. NPDC051170. The sequence goes on from NZ_JBITFA010000004.1 coordinate 104,436, forward strand.
GCCGGGTGCCCGGCGAGGTAGAGCCGGGCGCGTTCGCGGGCGCCGAGCGAGTCGAGGTCGGCGTCGGAGCCGCCGGGTTCGATCACCAGCATGCAGAGCGTCGCGAAGATCTCGTCGCTGCGCCGCTCGTGCTCGAGCACGTGCTGGAGGGTGGTGAGCAGGGTCTCGCCGGTGAGGCCCGCGAAGACGAGGGTGCGCCACGCTATCCGGAGCGCGACGCCGAGGGCCGCCTCGTCCGGGCCGTGGCCGCAGACGTCGCCGATCACCACGTGGACGGTGCCGTCGTCGGTGCGCACGGCGTCGTAGAAGTCGCCGCCGAGCAGGGCGCGGCGGCGGCCGGGGCGGTAGCGGCGGGTGAAGGAGAGCCCGGCGCCGTCGAGCAGCGGGGTGGGCAGCAGGTGGCGCTGGAGGCGGGCGTTCTCCTGGCCGCGCAACTCGGCCTCGACGAGGCGGCGCTGCGACTCGTCGGCGCGCTTGCGCTCGACGGCGTAGCGCAGGGCGCGGGCCAGCAGCGGGCCGTCCGTCTCGTGCTTGATGAGGAAGTCCTGGGCGCCGGCGGCGACGGCGGCGGCGCCGAGTTCGGCCCCGGCGGCGTCGGTGAGCACCACGACGGGGGTGTGCGGGGCCCGGCGGAGCAGCTCGTGCAGGCCTTCGAGGCCGTCCGAGGCGTCGGAGGGGTGCGGAAGGTCGGCGGGGGAGGCGAGGTCGAGCAGCACGCAGTCGAACTCGGCGCCGCGGCCGCGTCCGCGCCTGGCGGGGGAGGCGGGCGCGGTGAGCAGGGCGGCGGCCTGGTCGAGGCCCCGGGCCCAGTGGAGCTCGATGGAGGTGCCGCTGTCGGCGGCGGCCGCCTTGATCAGCTGGGCGTCGGAGAGGTCGTCCTCGATGACCAGCAGTCGCAGGGGAGGGGTGCCGCCCTCGACCGGGGCCTCGACCGGGGCCTCGGCCGGGGCTGCCGGGGCCGCCGGGGTGTCTCCGAGACGGGAGGCCCGGGAGCGGGGGTGAGGTATCGGGGAGGCCGTCGTCGGGCCGGTCGTCGCGGCCGGGTGGTTGCGGGCGCGGCCGGTGCGGGCGCCGTCGTGGGCGCCCGGCAGGCCCGTGGCACCAGGTGCCCGCCCGTCTCCCGTTGCGGGCATCGGTGGTTCCTCCCTTTCCCCGCCTGCGTAACGGTCGGCGTCCGTCCGCAGTGCCCGGCTGGCACCCTGCGGCGGGGAACTTCTCGCGACCATAACGTGATCTCCGGGGATTCTTCTGGCCGACCGCGCCGTTGTGGTCATCGCCACGCCGGTGCCCGGTGGCGTCCATGGTGGCGCGCGGGGGCGTCAACGCGCCAGAGATATTCGATAACTCGTTCGAGTGAAACGCGGTGCCCCGCTACGGCGCCAGCGCCGACCAGGGGAGGGTGACCTCGCCCTGGCGCCACCGGCCCCGCGCGTCCACCAGCGGCCAGCTGCCCGCCAGCGCCGTGCAGGCCGCCACCCAGCGCTGGCGGGCGCCGAAGGCCCCGTACGGCGCGGCCGCCGCCCAGGCCCGGTCGAAGTCCGCCAGGAAGGCGTGCACCGGGCGGCCCGGCACGTTGTGGTGGATCAGCGCCTTCGGCAGCCGTTCGGCCAGGTCGGAGGGCTGGACCAGGCCGCCGAGCCGCGCCGCGAAGGTCACCGTCCGGGGGCCCTCCGGCCCGAGCGCGACCCAGACGTGCCGCCGCCCGATCTCGTCGCAGGTGCCCTCCACCAGCAGCCCGTCGGGCGCGAGCCGGGAGCAGAGCCGCTCCCACACCCCGGCCACCGTCGACTCCTCGTACTGCCGCAGCACGTTGGCCGCCCGGATCAGCTGCGCCGGCGCCCCGCCGTCCAGCGGCACCTCGAACCCGCCGCGCCGGAAGGTCAGCAGCGGCGGATCGGCGTACGGCAGCGCCGCCGCGACCCGCTCCGGCTCGATCTCGATCCCGACCACCCGCACGTCCGCCCGCACCGCCCGCAGCCGCGCGGCCAGCTCCACGGCCGTCCAGGGCGCGGCCCCGTACCCGAGGTCCACCGCCACCGGCGGCCGCCCGGCGGCGCGCAGCGTACGGCCCAGGGTGTGCGCGATCCAGCGGTCCATCCGCCGCAGCCGGTTGGTGTTGGTGGTCCCCCTGGTGACCGTCCCCACCGGACGCCCGCTCCGGCCCCGGGCGGGCACGGCGGAAGCGGGATCGAAGGTGGAGGCCATGACCAGCAGCCTAGTGCGGCCCGACGCACCCTCCGGCAGTTCCTCCCCCGCCCCGGGAATTCCGGACGCCGTGGACGTGGTTGGCACACTGGTGGTGATGTGTGCCCGGACGGGCAGCGCACACCGGCCCCGTCCGCGGGGCGCCGAGACGGGCCGCACCCGAGGAGGATTCAGCCAGGTGATCCAGCACCCCGTCCGTTCGGCACGCCGCGCGCAGCCGCCCGGCACGCCCGCCCGTGCCCGGCTGCAGTCGCTCGTCCCGGGCCGCCGCCGCCCGCGCCGCATAGCCATGCTGAGCGTCCACACCTCGCCGCTGCACCAGCCCGGCACCGGGGACGCGGGCGGGATGAACGTCTACATCGTCGAGCTGGCCAAGCGTCTCGCCGAGCTGAACATCGAGGTCGAGGTCTTCACCCGCTCGATCTGCTCCGACGACGCCCCCACCGTCGAGCTGGCCCCCGGCGTCCTGGTGCGGCACGTCACCGCCGGGCCGTACGAGGGCCTCCTCAAGGAGGACCTGCCCGCCCAGCTCTGCGCCTTCACCCACGGGGTGCTGCGCACCGAGGCCGGCCACCGCCCCGGCCACTACGACCTGGTGCACTCCCACTACTGGCTCTCCGGGCAGGTCGGCTGGCTGGCCGCCCAGCGCTGGGGCGTGCCGCTCGTGCACACCATGCACACCATGGCGAAGGTCAAGAACGCCGCCCTCGCCGAGGGCGACACGCCCGAGCCCGCGGCCCGGGTGATCGGCGAGACCCAGGTGGTGGAGGCGGCCGACCGGCTGATCGCCAACACCACCGAGGAGGCCGCCGAGCTGGCCCTGCACTACTCCGCCCGCCCGGATCAGCTGGCCGTCGTGCACCCGGGCGTCAACCTGGACGTCTTCCGGCCCGGTGGCCCGGAGGCCCGGGCCGCCGCCCGCGACCGGCTGGGCCTGCCGCAGCACGCCGCGGTACTGCTGTTCGCCGGCCGCATCCAGCCGCTGAAGGCGCCGGACGTGCTGCTGCGCGCGGTGGCGGCGCTGCTGGAACGCCGCCCGGAGCTGCGCGAGCGCCTGGTGGTGCCGGTGGTGGGCGGCCCGTCCGGTACGGGGCTGGCCCGGCCGGAGAGCCTGCACAAGCTCGCCGCCCAGCTGGGCATCGGGGACGTGGTGCGCTTCCACCCGCCGGTCGGCCAGACCCGGCTCGCGGACTGGTACCGCGCGGCGACGGCCCTGGTGATGCCCTCGTACAGCGAGTCCTTCGGGCTGGTGGCACTGGAGGCGCAGGCGTGCGGCACCCCGGTGGTCGCGGCGGCGGTCGGGGGCCTGCCGGTCGCGGTGCGCGACGGCGAGTCCGGCACGCTGGTGAGTGGCCACGATCCGCTCGCCTGGTCGTACGCGCTGGAGCCGTACGTCACCGACCCCGAGCTGGTGGCCCGGCGCGGCGAGGCGGCGGCCCGGCACGCGGCGGGCTTCGGCTGGGGGGCGGCCGCGGCGACCACCGCCGAGGTGTACGCCGGCAGCCTGGCCCGCCCGGCGGGCCGCCTGGCCGTCGCCCGCCGCAGGCTGGTCTGAGACCGGACTCGTCCGAGCCCGTCCCGTCCGAGCCACCGTGCGCGGGGCCGGTACCGGCGAGTAGCGTCACCCTCATGGCAATCCGCACCAAGGACGAGGCCCTGACCCTCCTGCGCACCGCTCTGGACGAGGCCGGGGTGGCCTGGGAGCCGGCCGCCGCCGATCCGTACACCCTGGTGGCGACCCTCCCGGGCACCCGCAAGCTGAACACCGCCTGCGCCCTGCGGGTCGGCGACCACAGCCTCTCGGTGAACGCCTTCGTGATCCGCCGCCCGGACGAGAACCACGAGGGCGTCTACCGCTGGCTGCTGGAGCGCAACACCCGGCTGTACGGCGTCGCGTACGCGATCGACCCGCTCGGCGACGTCTACCTGGCGGGCCGCCTGCCGCTGGAGGCGCTCACCCCGGACACCGTGGACCGGCTGCTCGGGGCGGTGCTGGAGAACGCCGACGAGCCGTTCAACACCCTGCTGGAGCTGGGCTTCGCCACCGCGATCCGCCGCGAGTGGGAGTGGCGCACCAAGCGCGGGGAGTCCACCCGCAACCTGGCCGCCTTCGCCCACCTCGCCGCTCCCACCGCTCCGGTCACCCCTGCCGCGGAGTGACTCGGGTGCGGTGACCCAGCCGCAGTGACTCAGGCGGGAGCCTTCGCGGGCTCCACCTCGGTCACCGACCCGGACCGCACCGCCGCCGCTGCTGCCGCCGCGGCCTTGGTACGGCGGCCCAGCACCACGTGCCCGAGCGCCGCGACCGTGCCGCAGACCCCGCACACCAGCCACAGCGTCCCCGGCCCGGCGTGGTCCAGCACCAGCCCGCCGGCCGCCGGGCCGATGAACGCGGCGAGCGACCAGGAGAGCGAGTAGACGCCCTGGTAGCGGCCGCGCGCCTGGGTCGGCGCCAGCTCGGCGACCAGGCCCATCATGGTCGGGGCGTTCAGCACCTCGCCGACCGTCCAGACCGCCACCGAGAGCGCGAACAGCCAGGCCGAGGAGCCGGCCAGCGCCGCCAGCCCGAAGCCCCATCCGGTGACCAGGCAGCTGGCGATCAGGAGCGCGGTGCGCGAGCGGCCCTCCATCCAGCGCGTGAGCGGGATCTGCAGCACCACGATCAGCAGCCCGTTCAGGCCGATGACCAGCCCGTACTCGGTCGTGGTGATGCCCGAGGCGCCCATGTCGACGGCCAGGGTGGTGCTCCCCTGCTGGTAGATCAGGGCGAGCAGCAGGTTGAGCCCGACGACCGCCATGAACGGCGCGTCCCGGAACACGGTGAGCAGGCTGACCTTCGGCTCGGCCGGGCCGTCCGGCTCCGCCCCGGTCACGGGCACGGCCACGGCCACGGGTTCCGGCCTGGTCTCCGGGATGCGGATGAAGATCACCACGGCGCAGATCAGCGTGGTCAGCGCGTCCAGCACGAAGAGCGTGAGGTAGCCGTGGGTGGCGATCAGCCCGGCGACGGCGGCGGAGAGGCCGAAGCCGATGTTGATCGCCCAGTAGTTCAGCGAGTACGCCCGCACGCGGTCCTCGGCCGGGACGAGGTCGGCGATGATCGCCGAGGTGGGCGGCCTGGTCGCGTTGTTGCACAGGCCCACCAGGAAGGCCACCACGGCGATGGCCACCTGACCGTCGGTGAAGCCCAGCACGACCGTGAACAGCGCGGTGCCGAGCTGGGCGGCGACCAGCGTCGGCCGGCGCCCGATCCGGTCGGCCAGCACGCCGGCGCCGAGCGCCGCGATCGCCGAGCCGAGCCCGAACAGTGCCGCCACCAGGCCCGCGTACGAGGCCGAGTATCCTCGCTCCGCGGTCAGGTACAGCGCCAGGAACGTCACCACGAAGGCGCCGAGCTTGTTCACCAGGGTGCTCACCCAGAGCCACCAGAACGCGCGCGGCAGCCCGCCCACCGTCTCCCGGACCAGTCTTCGGACGCGGGGATTGGCGACGAGGGCGACGAGCATGTGGGGGCTCCCGAATGTAAGTGGCAGACAAGCAGTGCGCACATTACTCGCCGAGGTGAGACGCCCACCAGTGCTTTTTCGCCCTCCACTAAGCTGGGCGCCATGGCTGACACGACGTACCGACTCATCCTGCTCCGTCACGGCGAGAGCCAGTGGAACCAGAAGAACCTGTTCACCGGTTGGGTCGACGTCGACCTCAACGAGAAGGGCGAGAAGGAGGCGGCCCGCGGCGGTGAGCTGCTCGCCGCCGAGAACCTGCTCCCCGACGTCCTGCACACCTCCCTGCTGCGCCGCGCCATCCGTACCTCGCAGATCGCCCTGGACAAGGCCGACCGCCACTGGATCCCGGTCTCCCGCAGCTGGCGCCTGAACGAGCGCCACTACGGCGCCCTCCAGGGCAAGGACAAGGCCCAGACCCTGGCCGAGTTCGGCGAGGAGCAGTTCCAGCTGTGGCGCCGCTCCTACGACACCCCGCCGCCGGTCCTGGCCGACGACTCCGAGTACTCCCAGGCCCACGACGCGCGCTACGCCGAGATCCCCAGCGAGCTGCGCCCGGCCACCGAGTGCCTCAAGGACGTCGTCGAGCGGATGCTCCCGTACTGGTACGACGCCATCGTCCCCGACCTCGCCGCCGGCAAGACCGTCCTGGTCACCGCCCACGGCAACAGCCTGCGCGCCCTGGTCAAGCACCTCGACGGCATCTCCGACGAGGCCATCGCCGGCCTGAACATCCCCACCGGCATCCCCCTCGTCTACGAGCTGGACGCCGACTTCAAGCCCCTCACCCCGGGCGGCCGCTACCTCGACCCGGAGGCCGCCGCCTCCGCCATCGAGGCGGTCAAGAACCAGGGCAAGAAGTAACGCGCCCGCCGACGACGGCCCCCGACCCGCGCCCGGTGCGCGGATCGGGGGCCGTCGTTCGTTGTCGGGCCGTTCGTGGGCCGTCAACTTGCCTGGTGGGGAGGCGAGTTGGTGCCCGCAAAATGGTTCAGACCATTGACGGCGAAAGGGTCGGCTCCTACCGTGGGAGCACCGGGCTGGCACAGGCATGCCAATGATCGGGGCCGCCTTCCGTCGCGCACCCCCACGCGCGACCGCCGCCCGGCGCACACTCCATCCACCCCCACGGAGGAGCACCATGCGCAAGCGTCATGTCGTCGGGGCGGTCGTCGCCGCCCTGGCGGTCCCGTTGGCCCTCGCCTTCCCGGCGCAGGCCCACGGGTACATCACCACGCCGCCGAGCCGCGCCGCGCTCTGCGACGAGCACGTCCAGGGCGTCCCCTGGGACTGCGGTGACATCCAGTGGGAGCCGCAGAGCGTCGAGGGCCCCAAGGGCTTCCCGAGCCTCGGCCCCTCGGACGGCACCATCTGCGCCGGCGGCAACGCCCGCTTCGCCGAGCTGGACGACCCGCACAACGGCGCCTGGCCGACCACCCGGGTGACGGCGGGCCAGCAGCTCACCTTCACCTGGCGCTTCACCGCCCGGCACGCCACCACGGACTTCCGCTACTACATGACGAAGCCCGGCTACGACGCGAGCCAGCCGATCACCCGGGCCAACCTGGACCTGACGCCGTTCCTGATCGCCCCGTACGGCGGCGTCCAGGTGCCCACCACGCTCAGCCACACCGCGACTCTCCCGAGCGGGCGGACCGGCCACCAGGTGATCGTCGCGGTCTGGACGATCTCCGACACCGGCAACGCCTTCTACTCCTGCTCCGACGTCCAGTTCTGACAGGTCGGACGGCCCAGGTCTCCCGCCGCACGCACCGGTGCCCGGCCGTCCTCAGGACGGCCGGGCATCCGGCACAGGACTCCGTGACTCCTCAGTGGCCGCCGCAGCAGCCTCCGTCGGCGCCGCCGCACTGGCAGGGCGCGCCGGACTGGCAGCCGCAGCCGCAGCCGGGACCGCAGCCGCAACCGGCGGCGAGGACGGGGAGGAGATTCGGCGGGAGCGGCTCGACGGGGTCGTTGGCGGGTGCAGGACGGGTGGGGTGGGCCTTCATCGAGCTGTTCCCTCCTCGTGACGGGCACACTTCGGTGCCTGCTGTCCGAGTGAAACCGCCGATCGGAGGGGGCGTCAACGGGCGTGCAGTAGCGGACCCGTGAGGCGCCGTGCCTCCGCACCACCCCCCGGCCCAGGTTTACCCACCCGCCGAGGTGAGGCCCACCGCCCCGCCCGGCTCACTCCGCCCGGCTCACTCCGAGGGCGCCGCCGCGTCGGCCTCGACCCCGGCCACGAACTCGGCCACGTGCTCGCCGGTCACCAGGTAGACGACCCGCTTGGCCACGGAGACCGCGTGGTCCGCGAAGCGCTCGTAGTAGCGGCCGACCAGGGTGATGTCCACGGCGGTCTCGATGCCGTGGTGCCACCGCTCGTCGATCAGGTGGGAGAGCAGCTCCCGGTGCAGCGAGTCGATGGCGTCGTCGTCCTGCTCCATCTCCAGGGCCTTGTCGACGTCCTTGGTCGCGATGACCAGGCCGGCCTTGGCGACGAGGCGCTGGGCGAGCTGGCCCATCTCCAGGACGGTCGAGTGCAGGTCGCCGGGGACCGCCGTGTCCGGGTAGCGCATCCGGGCGATCTTGGCGACGTGCCGGGCGAGGTCGCCGCATCGCTCGAGGTCGGCGCTCATCCGCAGCGAGGTGACGACGATCCGCAGGTCGGTGGCGACCGGCTGCTGGCGGGCCAGCAGGTCGATGGCCCGGTTCTCGAGGTCGTGGTGCAGCTCGTTGACCTTCTCGTCGGCGGCGATCACGCTCTCCGCCAGCGCCAGGTCCGCGTCGAGGAGCGCGGTGGTGGCCCTGCCGAGGGCCGAGCCGACGAGCCGGGCCATCTCGACCAGGCTGTCGCCGATCGCATCGAGTTCCTCGTGGTACGCGTCGCGCATGATCTCTCCTCAGTGGCTGTGTCGGTGGCGGTGCCGACCGGTCAGCCCGTCCGATCGTCGTCATATCGTTCGGGTGGCCGCTGCTGGTGTGCGCGCATGGTACGCGCACCCCCGAGACGGTGCCCGTGGTTCGGCGCACCGTTTCGACCCACACGGGCTGCACGGCCAACTCTCAGCCGTCCCGGCGACCTGGCACGGCCAGTTCAGTGAATCGGCAGCTACGTGAAGGTGAATTCTCGGCAACGCGCGGCCGATGCCTTGATCCAGCCCTTGGGGAGCGGCCGCGCCGTGCGCTTACGCTGGCCACATGGACGTGAACGTGGCCGCCGCCGCTGCCTGCGCCATAGCCGGGCTCGGCGTCGGCCTCACCGCCTCCATCGCCTTCCGCTGGAGCGAACGCGAGCAGGCCCGGGGCAGGTACAACGGCACCGGCGGCAGGCATCACGGTCGGCACCAGCCCCTGGGCGCCGGCCACCCCGAAGCACCGCTTCCCCCCGGGGTCGACACCGTGCTCTCCGTGCTGCGCTCCTGCGCGATCGTGCTGGGCGAGGGCGACGAGGTGGTGAAGGCCAGCTCCGCGGCGTACGCGATGGGCCTGGTCCGCGGCGGTGCGGTCGCCGTGGACCAGATGCTCGCGCTGGCCCGCGCCACCCGCCGGGACGGCGAGATCCGCCAGGTCGAGCTGGAGGTGCCGCGCCCCGGTGCGGCCCGCGCGGCCGAGCCGCTCGCCGTCTCCGTCCGGGTCGCCCCGCTGGGCTCCCGCCTGGTGCTGGTGCTGGTCGAGGACCAGACCGAGCGCCGCCGGGTGGAGGCCGTCCGCCGGGACTTCGTCGCCAACGTCAGCCACGAGCTCAAGACCCCGGTCGGCGCCCTGTCGCTGCTCTCCGAGGCCGTCGCCGACGCGGCGGACGACCCGGAGGCCGTGCAGCGCTTCGCCGGCCGGATGCAGATCGAGGCGACCCGCCTGGCCAGCCTGGTCCAGGAGATCATCGACCTCTCCCGGGTCCAGGACGACCGCCTGATGGTCGACCCGGAGCCGGTCGCGGTGGACGAGCTGATCGCCGAGGCGATCGACCGCTGCCGCCAGCAGGCCGCCGCCAAGCAGATCCTCATCGCGGCCGGCGGCATCGCGGGCCTCTACCTGCACGGCAACCGCGGCCAGCTCGCCGCGGCCCTGGGCAACCTGGTCGAGAACGCGGTCAACTACAGCCCGCCGCGCACCCGGGTGGCCATCGCCACCCGCCGCATCTCCAGCGCCGCCGCGCTCGGCGAGGCGGACGGCGAGCTGATCGAGATCTCGGTCACCGACCAGGGCATCGGCATCTCGGAGAAGGACCGCGAGCGGGTCTTCGAGCGCTTCTACCGGGTCGACCCGGCCCGCTCCCGCCAGACCGGCGGCACGGGCCTGGGCCTGTCCATCGTCAAGCACGTCGCCGCCTCCCACGGCGGCACGGTCTCGGTCTGGAGCGTCGAGGGCCAAGGCTCGACCTTCACCATCCGGCTGCCCGCCAGCCAGGCGCCCACCCAGGACGAGGACACGGACGAGGACGGGTCCGACCCCGGAGCGGGTACGCCTACGTCAGGGAGCTCCGCCGGTTCGGCCCCCGAGGCCGCCCCGGCGCCCCGAACCCTCACCACGGGCCGTCCCGACGGTACGGCCCGTTCGCTCCCCGCCGGGGAGCGGGAACAACCCCTGTCAGACACAACCCCCCAGCTTGCCCCGGAGGCTTGATCGTGACCCGAGTACTGGTGGTCGAGGACGAGGAGTCGTTCAGCGACGCCCTCTCGTACATGCTCCGCAAGGAGGGCTTCGAGGTGGCCGTGGCCGCCACCGGCCCCGACGCCCTGGAGCAGTTCGAACGCAACGGCGCCGACCTCGTCCTGCTCGACCTGATGCTGCCGGGCCTGCCGGGCACCGAGGTCTGCCGCCAGCTCCGGGTGCGCTCCAACGTCCCCGTGATCATGGTGACCGCCAAGGACAGCGAGATCGACAAGGTCGTCGGGCTGGAGATAGGTGCCGACGACTACGTCACCAAGCCCTACTCCACCCGTGAGCTCGTCGCCCGCATCCGCGCGGTGCTGCGCCGCCGCGGCGAGGACGGCGGCGCGGGCGACAACGGCGGCGGCCCGGGCGCCCTGGAGGCGGGCCCGGTCCGCATGGACGTCGACCGGCACGTGGTGACCGTGGACGGCGCCAAGGTCGACCTGCCGCTCAAGGAGTTCGACCTGCTGGAGATGCTGCTGCGCAACGCGGGCCGCGTGCTCACCCGCATGCAGCTGATCGACCGGGTCTGGGGCGCGGACTACGTCGGCGACACCAAGACCCTGGACGTCCACGTGAAGCGTCTGCGGGCCAAGATCGAGCCCGACCCGGGCGCGCCGCGCTACCTGGTGACCGTCCGCGGCCTCGGCTACAAGTTCGAGCCGTAAAGAGCCGCGAAGCCGCGAAGAGCCGCATAGAGCGGTGAAGAGCGGTGAAGAGCGGTGAAGAGCTGTACGGAGCCGTAGAGCTCCGTACGAAGAGCGGGCGAACACAGCGGCGGGTTCGTCCGTACGGGTGAACGCGAGGGCCCCTCCGGCAGCTGCCGGAGGGGCCCTCGCGCGTCGTCCCGCCTACGTCAGTGGGCGGTCGGGGTGGTGCCCGCCGCGGGGGTGGCCGCGGTGGTGGCGCCGGCGGCCGGCGTGCCCGTGGTGGCGCCCGTGGCCGGGGTGGCCGGGGTGCCCGAGGCGCCTGCGGCCGGGGAGGCGCCCTTGGTGGGCACCGGGGCCGGGGAGGCGCTCGGGCTCGGGCCGTAGCCCGAGTAGATGTCCTTGTTCCTGAGGTCCGAGTCCGGGGTCACGCCGGCCTCGGCGGTGACGGTCCGGACCTGGCCCTCCTTGCCCTCCTGGATGCCGAAGGCGGTCTTGGCGAAGCCGCCGACCTTGACGTTGGCCGAGGAGACCGTGGCGGACGGGTTGCCCTTGCCGCCGATGGCCACCGAGCCGCCGGCCGGGATGACGATGGAGGGCACGGAGGCGCCCGAGGCGTCGGTGAAGGTGGCGTTGCCGCCGCCGAGCACGACGGTCTTGAGCTCCGCCGCGGTGGTGCCGGTGTTCGCGATGTTGACGACCACGCTGGCGGGGCCGGTGTAGTCGCCGGCGGCCTTGCCGGGGGTCACGACCACGATGTTGTTCAGGCGGAGGTTCGTGCCGATCGTCGCGGCCGCGTTGTCCGGCTTGATCTGCAGGGTGTCCGGCGCGTTGCCGGCGGCGCAGGACGAGAGCGAGGCGATGGCGATGGCGGCGACGACGGCGATGCTGCCGCGTCGAAGGCTGCGGCTCACGGCGGCGGCTTCTCCTTGGTCACTTGTCGGTAGGTCAGGTCTCAGATTATCGACCTCACTTATGCGGCCTTCACGGGGAGGTCCCCGTGTCGCACTTCCGGGTCCTCCTGGGGGCCGTCCGGACGCATCCGGGGGCGTTCGGGCCGTGGCGGGGCGATCAGCGGGGCATCACGGAAGGGACACACTTCGACCAAGATCGAATAACGATGCGGGTGCGACCCGGAACGCGACGAAAACTCAAGATCCAATCATGGCGTCGGGGGTGTTGCGCAAGGGTTTCGCCAGAGGTCTGTACCGCCTCCGACCTGCGGGAAGCCGTTCTCGAACATCGGTCGCAGCACGCCGGGGGGCCGCTTGTCAAGCCCCGAGACCGGTCCTGACCTGCGAAAACGCCCTTCGGGTGGGGCGCGAAGCGTGTTATTCTGGAAAGCCACGGAAGGGGTCCTGTCACATGACGTTCAAGGTTGGCGACACGGTGGTCTACCCCCATCACGGGGCCGCGCTGATCGAGGCCATCGAAACTCGCCAGATCAAGGGTGTGGACAAGACCTACCTGGTGCTCAAGGTGCAGCAGGGAGACCTGACGCTCCGCGTGCCCGCCGAGAACGCGGAGTTCGTCGGCGTTCGCGACGTGGTCGGCCAGGAGGGTCTGGACCGGGTCTTCGAGGTGCTGCGCGCACCGTACACCGAAGAGCCCACCAACTGGTCCCGTCGCTACAAGGCGAACCTGGAGAAGCTCGCTTCGGGCGATGTCATCAAGGTTGCCGAGGTCGTGCGCGACCTCTGGCGTCGCGAGCGCGAGCGCGGCCTCTCGGCCGGCGAGAAGCGGATGCTCGCGAAGGCGCGCCAGATCCTCGTCAGCGAGCTCGCGCTGGCGGAGAACACCAACGAGGACAAGGCGGAGACGCTGCTCGACGAGGTGCTGGCCTCGTAGTGCGCGCGTAGCCGTAGTGCAGTCGGGCAGCAGCCCAACGCTCACAGCGCCCGGTGCCGGCGCGCCACTGCTCGGACGAGGAGCCCGGGAGTGGTGCCGTGGCACTCCGGGCGCTGAGGCGTGTCCGGACGACGCCTCCGGCCCGGGCCGGTGCTGCCTTGCATGACCGTTTCTGCGGGTTGTGCCGGGTAGTGCCAGGTCGTGCCGAGTTGTGCCGCGGGCGGTTGGACCGTGGTTCTTCGGAAGGGGCCCGGAGCCCGTCGGGCACGCCAAGGCCATACCCACTTCGCCGAAGGAGTGAAACCTGAACGCCTCAGCAGCAGTCGCAGCAGCAGTGGTGCCCGCCGCCGGACGCGGTGAGCGACTGGGCCCCGGGGCCCCGAAGGCCCTGCGGGAACTGGGCGGCGTGCCGCTCCTGGTCCACGCCGTACGGGCGCTCGCGCGCAGCCGGGCCGTGGGCCTGGTCGTGGTCGCCGCGCCCGCGGACGGGGTGGCCGAGGTGGTCGCCCTGCTGGACAGCCACGGGCTGGACGGCAAGGACGTCCGGGTGGTGGCCGGCGGCTCGACCCGCCAGGAGTCCGTCCGGCTGGGCCTGGCGGCGATCCCGGAGGACGTCCCGATCGTCCTGGTGCACGACGCGGCCCGCCCGCTGGTGCCGGTCGAGGTGGTGGACGCCGTCGCGGCCGCCGTCCGGGCCGGGGCCGTCGCGGTGGTGCCGGCGGTGCCGCTGGCCGACACCGTGAAGCGCGTCGAGCCGAACCCGGGCCGTCCCGAGCCGGTGGTCGACACGCCCGACCGGTCCACCCTGCGCGCGGTGCAGACCCCGCAGGGCTTCGACCGGACCGTCCTCGTCGGGGTGCACGCCAAGGCGCTGGCCGAGGAGGCGTCCGGCGCCGCCGACGCGCCGCCCGTCACCGACGACGCGGGCCTGGTGGAGCGCTACGGCGGCCAGGTCGTCGTGGTGCCCGGCCACGAGGAGGCGTTCAAGGTCACCCGTCCCCTGGACCTCGTGCTCGCCGAGGCCGTACTCGCCCGCCGGAGGGCCGCCGATGCCTACTGACGCCCGGATCCCCGTCCTCCCCCGCGTGGGGATCGGCACCGACGTGCACGCCTTCGAGGCCGGCCGCCCGCTCTGGGTCGCCGGACTGGAGTGGCCGGACGCCGAGTTCGGTCTCTCCGGGCATTCGGACGCCGACGTGGCCGCGCACGCCGCCTGCGACGCGCTGTTCTCGGCCGCCGGGATCGGCGATCTGGGCGCCCACTTCGGCACCGACCGGCCCGAGTGGGCCGGCGCCTCCGGGGTGAAGCTGCTCGCCGAGGCCGCCCGGCTGGTCCGTGAGGCGGGTTTCGAGATCGGCAACGTCTCCGTGCAGGTGATCGGCGTACGGCCGAAGGTCGGCAAGCGCCGCACCGAGGCGCAGGCCGCGCTGTCGGAGGCCGTCGGAGCCCCGGTGTCCGTCTCCGGCACCACCACGGACGGGCTGGGGCTGACCGGCCGCGCCGAGGGGCTGGCCGCGATCGCCACCGCCCTGGTGTACGAACGGCGTTGAGCTCTCACCGGTGAAGACGCCGGTGAAGACGCCGGTGAAGGCGCCGGTGAGGACGTCGGTGAAGTCGCTGGAAAAGTCGGGAAGTCGACGGCGATCGAGGGGCCCGCGTCGGTAGTGTGCGACGCGGGCCCCTCGCCGGTCTCCGCCCGTGGGCCCGGACACCGCCGCCGACGTGAAGGGTTTCTTTGATGAGCGACGTCCAACTCTCCGACCGGGCCAAGACGTTGATCGACGGCAAGTGCTTCGCCGTGGTCTCCACGATCCAGCCGGACGGCAGTCCGCAGTCCTCGGTGGTCTGGGTCAGGAGGGACGGCGAGGACATCCTGTTCTCCACCGTGGAGGGCCGCCGCAAGCACCTCAACCTGGTCCGGGACCCGCGCGTCTCGCTGCTCGTCAACCCGCCGGAGAGCCCGTACGAGTACCTGGAGGTGCGCGGTCCGGTGACGATGACCACCGAGGGCGGGCGGGAGCTGATCGACGAGCTGGCCGCCAAGTACCGGGGCGTGGACTCCTACACCTGGGACACCCCCGAGGCCGTGCGGGTGGTCGTGCGCCTCACCCCGCGCAGGGTGGTCGGCGGCATCTGACCGCCGGGCGCGCGCCGTTCCCGGGGTGGGCGGGGCCCGCCATTCCCCGGGAATGTCGCGGGGCACCCCCCGCCGCCCACTACGCTTGACGCTGTGAGCATTCGTCTGTACGACACCAGCACCCGACAGGTACGCGACTTCGTCCCGCTTGTACCGGGTTGTGTCTCGATCTACCTGTGCGGCGCTACCGTCCAGTCGGCGCCTCACATCGGGCACATCCGGTCCGGCCTCAACTTCGACATCATGCAGCGGTGGTTCGCCTACCGCGGCTACCAGGTGACCTTCGCCCGCAACGTCACCGACATCGACGACAAGGTGATCGCCAAGGAGCGCGAGCAGGGCGTGCCGTGGTGGCAGATCGCCTACGAGAACGAGCGCGCGTTCAACGACGGCTACACCGCGCTCGGTTGCCTGCCGCCCACCGTCGAGCCCAGGGCCACGGGGCACATCCCCGAGATGGTCGAGATGATGCAGGCGCTCATCGCCAAGGGCCACGCGTACGAGGCCGAGGGCAACGTCTACTTCGACGTGAAGTCCTACCCGGACTACCTCGCGCTCTCCAACCAGAAGCTCGAGAACCTGCTCCAGCCCGCGGGCGAGGGCGAGACCGGCAAGCGCGACCCCCGCGACTTCGCGATGTGGAAGGCCGCCAAGCCGGGCGAGCCCAGCTGGGAGACCCCGTGGGGCCGCGGCCGGCCCGGCTGGCACCTGGAGTGCTCGGCGATGGCCCACAAGTACCTGGGCCCGGCCTTCGACGTCCACGGCGGCGGGCTGGACCTGATCTTCCCGCACCACGAGAACGAGATCGCCCAGTCCAAGGCGTACGGGGACGACTTCGCCAACTTCTGGGTGCACAACGCCTGGGTCACCATGGCCGGCGAGAAGATGAGCAAGTCGCTCGGCAACTCGGTGCTGGTCTCGGAGATGGTCCGCGTCTGGCGGCCGATCGTGCTCCGCTACTACCTGGGCGCCGCGCACTACCGCTCGATGATCGAGTACAGCGAGGAGGCCCTGCGCGAGGCCGAGGCCGGCTTCGGCCGGATCGAGGGCTTCGTCCAGCGGGCCGTCGAGCGCTGCGGCAAGGTCGACGCGGCGCCCGAGGTGCCGCCGGCCTTCGCCGAGGCGATGGACGACGACCTGGGCGTGCCGCAGGCGCTGGCCGTCGTGCACACCGCCGTCCGCCAGGGCAACAGCGCCCTGAACGCGGACGACAAGGAGAGCGTGGTGGCGCGACTGGCCGAGGTCCGTGCGATGCTCGGTGTACTGGGTCTCGACCCGCTCGACCCGCACTGGGCCGGTGCGGAGCGCGGCGAGGACCTCCACGGCGTGGTCGACTCGCTGGTCCGTCTGGTCCTGGACCAGCGGCAGGCGGCGCGCCAGCGCAAGGACTTCGCCACCGCGGACGCCATCCGCGACCAGCTCGGCCTGGCCGGGCTGGTGATCGAGGACACCCCGTCCGGCCCGCGCTGGACGATCAACAGCCAGTAACCCCATCTGACGATCGGGGTGATGGGTGGGCCGTACCGCACCGGTGCGGCCCTCCCTCATGACGTAGCGCATGTCGCAGGCGTCCGCCGCAGCGAGCGGGGGAGGCCGGGCATGCCGGACAGACAGGAAGTACAGCCATGGCCGGCAACAGCCAGCGCAGGAACCGCCGCAACCCCGGATCCAAGAAGGGTGCGTCTGTCGGTACCGGCGGGCACAGCCGGAGGGCGCTGGAGGGCAAGGGCCCGACGCCGCACGGCTCGGAGCGCAAGGGCCACCCCAAGCAGCGCGCCGCCAACGCCGCGATCAAGCGTGAGCGCGACGCCAAGGCCCGCGCCGGCATGCGCCGCTCCGGGGCGGGCGGCCGCGGTGGCCGCGGCGGCGCGGGCAGCGCCGAGCTGGTCTTCGGCCGCAACTCCGTGGTCGAGGCCCTGCAGGGCGGTGTCCCGGCCACCGCGCTGTACGTCCAGCAGTTCATCGACACCGACGACCGCGTGCGCGACGCCTTCCAGGCCGCCAACGACCGCGGCATCCCGCTGATGGAGGCCCCGCGCCCCCAGCTGGACCAGATGACCGGCGGGATGAACCACCAGGGCATGGTCCTCCAGGTGCCGCCGTACGAGTACGCGCACCCGGACGAGCTCCTGGAGGCGGCCTCCGACGCCGGCCAGGACGCGCTGATCGTCGCGCTGGACGGCGTCACCGACTCGCGCAACCTGGGCGCCGTGGTCCGCTCGGCCGCCGCCTTCGGCGCGCACGGCGTGGTCATCCCCGAGCGCCGCGCGGCCGGCATGACCGCCGGTGCCTGGAAGACCTCCTCCGGCGCCGCCGCCCGGCTGCCCGTCGCCCGGGCCACCAACATGACCCGCACGCTGGAGGCGTACCAGAAGGCCGGTCTGATGGTCGTCGGCCTGGCGGCGGACGGCGAGGCCGAGCTGAGCGACCTGGACCTGCTGACCGGCCCCGTGGTGATCGTCGCGGGCAGCGAGGGCAAGGGCCTGTCCCGGCTGGTCTCGGAGACCTGCGACATGCGGGTGCGGATTCCGATGTCCGGGCTGACCGAGTCGCTGAACGCCGGTGTCGCGGCCGGCATCGTGCTGTACGAGGCCGCGCGACTGCGCGCCAAGCGCTGAGCACAGGTGCCGTAGGCGGCGCAGGCGATCTTCCGAATTGCCCGCAGTCCGCATGGAAAACGATCGGGTCCGACAGGGCCCGATCGTTTTTTTCATGATCACTTCAAGTGTGCGCCGCACATCCACCCGGGAGAGTGTCCTAAGCGGCCGTCACCCGGTTAGACGGGCGTGGACACCAGAACACCTCGGCGCCCCCTGTTCGGCGGCGGCAGCACCGGGATAGACGCGGGCCCCGGCCTCAACACCGTCAAGGTGGACTCCGACCCCGGGCGCATCAGCAGCACCCAGGCGAGCTTCAAGCTCCGGCTCGGCGCCCCCGTGGCTCCGCTGATCGAGGCACCGGCGGGACTGCTGTCCACCGGCGCCGCCTTCGGCGACCCGTACGCGAGCCAGGGGCTGATCCGCCGTCCGCTGGTCACCCCGCAGGTCGTCGTGCCCGCCTCCGCCGTCCCCGCGCTCGCCGGGGCCGGGATCACGGCCGGTGGCGCGCCGCGCCGCAAGGGCCGGGTCACCGCCGTCACCTGGACCGGCCAGGCGGCCCCCGGGGACGTCGCGGCCACCCGGCTGCTGGAGGCCGTTCAGTACTTCGGCGAACGGGGTACGGGAGCCGGCTCCGAGGCGGACACCGAGGTGATCCCCTCCCTCGCCGGCGCCCGGACCGTCCCCCGCCAGCCCCGCGAGGGCTCCGGCACCGCCACCGACGCGGGCGTCGGCCCGATCGGCGAGCCCCACGGCTGGACGCCCAGCGGCGATCTGCCCGAGGTCTCCGCCGCCGAAGCCGACGGCAAGCAGCCCTGGTACCCCGGCCGCCGCGTCGACCTCGGCCTGGTGCTGCTGCCGCTGCGCGCCGTCCTCGGCTCGCTCTCCGTCTACGCCGGGTTCAGCAAGCTCTGCGACCCGGTGTACTTCGACGGCGGCGAGCGCGGCTCGATGATGCGCTGGCTCTCCTCGCTGCACCCGTGGAAGGTCGCCGAACCGCTGCTGGCCTTCGCCATGGCGCACCCGGTGGGCGCGGGCCTGGTCGTCTCCTTCACCCAGATCGTCGTCGGCGTGCTGACCCTCCTGGGCCTGTGGCAGCGGCTCGCGGCCGGCGCGGCGATGCTGCTCTCCGCCGCCCTGCTGTTCACCGTCAGCTGGCGGGCCGTGCCGGTCTACGACACCCCCGACCTGATCTTCCTGGCGGCCTGGAGCCCGCTGCTGATCGCCGGAGCGCCGTTCGCCTCGCTGGACGGGCGGCTCAACCTGGAGGCGTGGCGGCGCATCGGCTCCGGAGCGCCCGGGGCGCTGCGGCGGCGGGTGCTGCGCCGGGGCGCGGTGGTCACCACCGTCGTCGTCGGCCTGACCCTGCTGCTCGGCTCGATGCTCGGCGCCGCCGTCCGCACCGGTGCCAGTTCGCACCAGGCGCCGCCCCGTCCGGCCGGCGACTACGGCAACCCGGTCTGGCCGAACGGCACCCCGTCCGGCGCGCCCGGCGGCCAGGGCCCGTCCACCTCGCCCTCGCCCGCCGCCCCGCGCCCGACCACCCCGGCGCCCTCGCCCAGCGCCCCCTCGGGCAAGGCGACCGCCACGCCCGGCGGCAAGCACTCCGGCAAGCCCGGGGAGGGCGCCGGAGCGGGCCAGAGCCCGGCCGCCGTCGCCCCCGGCTCCGCCCCCGCGCAGCGGGGCACCCCGGCCCCCGGCGGCGGCTCGGGGACGGCGCCCAGGCAGAGCCCGTCCAATGGCCCGGGCCTGCTCGGCGGGGTGCTCGGCAGCGGCCCGCTGGCCGAGCTGTCCGGCGGCGCCCGCTCCTCCCGTCCGGAGGCCACCGCGACCTGAGCCTCCTCCTGGACGACGATCGGCCGGGTGCTCCGTGGGGGAGCACCCGGCCGATCGTCGTGTCTGTGGTCGGGTGCCTAGGCGGGGGCGCGGCCCGCGCCCGAGGCGAGCTCCTTGGCGGCCTCCGTGAGGTCCTTGGCGGTGTCGATGGCGCGCCAGTAGACGCCCTGCGGCAGCTGGTAGCCGGCCAGGCGCTTGCCGCGCGCGAGCTGGGGGAAGGTGGTGCGCTCGTGGTCGCCCACGTCCGGCAGCAGCTCGGCGAACTCCGGGCTGAACACGTACAGGCCCGCGTTGATCAGGAACGGGGAGGGCGGCGCCTCGATGAAGTCCAGTACGTTGCCGAACTGGTCGGTCTCCACGGCGCCCCAGGGGATCCTCGGCCGGGCCAGGGCGAGCGTGGCG
The DNA here is from genome assembly GCF_044455705.1 of Kitasatospora sp. NPDC051170. Taxonomy (NCBI): domain Bacteria; kingdom Bacillati; phylum Actinomycetota; class Actinomycetes; order Kitasatosporales; family Streptomycetaceae; genus Kitasatospora; species Kitasatospora sp. NPDC051170. The sequence goes on from NZ_JBITFA010000004.1 coordinate 124,264, forward strand.
ACGGCGCCGCGCTCGTGGTGGAAGGAGGCCATGTCGCGGAGGCTGAACCTGGTCCAGATGTCGCCGTTGGTGGCGTACCAGGGCTCGTCCGGGCGAGGCAGCGCCTTCGCCGCGTACTTGAGCCCGCCGCCGCGGCCGAGCGGCTCGGCCTCGACCACCGTGCGCACCCGCAGCGGCAGGTCCGCCTTGTCGAGCCACTCCTCCAGCACCTCGGCGAGGTGGCCGCAGGACACCACCACGTCGGTGACGCCCTCCTCGGCCAGCCAGGCCAGCTGGTGGCCGAGGATCGGCTTGCCCGTCCCCGGGATCTCGACGAGCGGCTTGGGGCGGTCGTCGGTGTACGGCCGCAGCCGGGAGCCCTGGCCGCCGGCCAGGATCACCGCCTGGGTGACCGGGGTGGCGGTCGGGGCGGTGACCGGTGTCGCGGTCGGCCGGGGCTCGTGGTGCTCGCGGGGCTCGCGGGGCTCATGGACGGCGGCGGGGCCGGAGTCAGGGCTCATGCCTGAACAATAGGCGCGCCCGCCGCCGCAGAGGGCTCAACCGCGCGTCGGCGGGCCCGAGTTGTCGGGCGTGTGGCCTCAGCCGACGACGCCGGCCGCGAACGCCCCGTCGCAGACCGGGCGCGCGAAGGAGCGGGCCCGCTGGACGTCACCCTGGTACTTGCGCACCGCCGCCTTGCCCAGCTCCGTGGCCAGCGAGGTGCAGTACGGCGTCAGGGCCGGCTGCTCGCGCATCGAGCGCTCCAGCAGGTCCAGCGCGGCGGAGGGGTTCTTGGCGCGCAGCTCGTCGAGCAGCGCCACCCGCAGCGACTCCTGCGGGGCGAGGCCGTCCTGCGACTTGGTCGTACTGGTCGAGGCGGCGGTGGAGGAACGCCCGATCCCGGCGCCGTCCCCGCTGGACGCCGCCACGACCTGCTGGTCGAGGCCGGTCGGCGGGGCCCACGGGACCCGGGTCACGGCGAGGGTGCCGGTGGTCACCAGGACGACCGGCAGGGTCAGGGCGACGGTCTGGCCGATACGGCGCACTAGCTGCTTCACCCTCAGGAGAGTAGCGGTGGGTAGCCCCGAGATCGCCCTCCGTCACACCATCGAGTGACGCGTGTCCGGGTTTATCCCCACACCGCGTTGACGTGGGGGTGTACGGACGGAGCCCGTCCGACCGGGAACGGTCGGACGGGCTCCGCGTGGCTGCTTGCCGGGCGCGCCGTCAGCGGCTGAGGCGCTCGCCGCTGCCGGTCGCGAAGACGTGGGTCTCCTCGGAGGTCGGCACGACGTGGACCGTCTCGCCGCGGGCCGGGATCTGGCGGCCGGGCACGCGCACGACGATGTCCTTGTCCACGCCGCCGATCTGCGTGGTGCCGTAGACGAAGCCGTCCGAGCCGAGCTCCTCGACCACGTTCACCGTCACCGCGACGCCCTCGATGCCGCCCGCCGGGACGATCTGGAAGTGCTCGGGGCGGATGCCGACGGTCACCGTCTTGTCCGTGCCGGCGCCGTTCAGGTCCTCGCGGGAGATGTTGACCACCGAGCCGCCGAACTTCACCCCGCCGTCCACCAGCGGAACCTCGACCAGGTTCATCGCCGGGGAGCCGATGAAGCCGGCCACGAACAGGTTGGCGGGCTTGTCGTACATGGTGCGCGGGGTGTCGACCTGCTGCAGCAGACCGTCCTTGAGCACCGCGACGCGGTCGCCCATGGTGAGCGCCTCGGTCTGGTCGTGGGTGACGTACACCGTGGTGATGCCCAGGCGGCGCTGCAGGCCCGCGATCTGCGTACGGGTCGAGACGCGGAGCTTGGCGTCCAGGTTCGACAGCGGCTCGTCCATCAGGAAGACCTGCGGCTGGCGCACGATCGCGCGGCCCATCGCCACGCGCTGGCGCTGACCGCCGGAGAGCGCCTTCGGCTTGCGGTCCAGGTACTCGGTGAGGTCGAGGATCTTCGCGGCCTCTTCGACCTTGGTGCGGATCTCGGCCTTGTTCACGCCGGCGATCTTGAGCGCGAAGCCCATGTTCTCGGCGACGGTCATGTGCGGGTACAGCGCGTAGTTCTGGAACACCATCGCGATGTCCCGGTCCTTCGGCGGCAGGTGCGTGACGTCGCGGTCGCCGATGCGGATCGCGCCCGAGTTGACGTCCTCGAGACCGGCCAGCATGCGCAGGCTGGTCGACTTGCCGCAGCCGGACGGGCCGACCAGGACGAGGAACTCGCCGTCGGCGATCTCCAGCTCCAGCTGGTCGACCGAGGGCTTGTCGGCCCCGGGGTAGACGCGGGTCGCCTTGTCGTACGTGACAGAAGCCATGGTGGTTCTCTCCTTCACCGGCAGGAACGTGCCGGACGATCCGAGTAAAGGGGTTCATCCCTGTTCACTTGTGCCGACCCCGCAACTGGTCTGAACCACTTGCCGACCCGACTCCCGGCGACGCTACCCGCACCCCCGCCCCCTGTCAGCCCCCTGGCCACAACGGTTCCATCACACCCCCGCCCCCCGGATATCCCCCCAACCCGCCACCCGGGCCCGGTAGACTCACCCCCGGTGCCGCCGTGATCCGTTCGCGGACGGCCACCGTGCCTCCTTAGCTCAGCTGGCCAGAGCACCGCTCTTGTAAAGCGGGGGTCGTCGGTTCGAACCCGACAGGGGGCTCGCGTAGGAAGCGATGCGACCGGCGCCCGAAGGGCCAGCTCACCGGAGTGATCCGGAGGAGCTGGCCCTTCGTCGTTGCTGCGGTGCTGCTCGGGCCGTGCCACGGGCGTGCCGGAAGCGTCGGGCGGATCGTCGTCCTCACCGAGAGCCTTGCGGGCGGCCTCGCCCAACTTGTCGGCGATGGCACGGTCCCGGTCGCCGGTCATGTGCTGGTAGATCGGCGCGGCCCGGGTGGTGCTGTGATCCATCCTGGTCATGAGCTCCCGGGTGCCGACTCTCATCCGGGCCACCACGTGAACGCTCAGCCGTGCCAGGTTCGGCTGTCCCGGGCCACGGCGAAGATCTGGTCCACCTGATCGCTCCGAAGCTGAGGCAACCGCCCGGACAGATGCTGATCCACGCGTGCGCCGTCCAGCAACAGAATCGGAGACAGGGCCGATCCGATGGTGATTGAGGTCGCCCCCACCACGGCGACCACCGGCTGAACCGGCACCGGGAATCCGGAGCGTGCTGACAGCACTCGTGAGACCTTGGTGGCTTCGCTCTGGCTCACGGGCGCATAGCGCGTAGGCACGCGGTTCACGGTGATCGCCTGATCCCCCTGCCACACGACGGCGCCCCGGTGGTGCTTCGTGTTGACCGTGAAGACGCCTGGTGGCCCGATGACCAGATGGTCGATGTCGGTTCCGCTGGAGAACTGCACCGAGTGAAGCACCTTCCACCCGTCACGGCGGAGACGGTCCAGCCGACGACCGACCACCCGCTCACCTCGCAGGCCGACCGCCCATGTGTGCGCTTGCGTCTGCTCCTTGCCGAGCCAGTAGGCAAGGCGTCGTTTGATCCAACTCGGCTCGAGCTCCCTGATCTTCCGACGGATGGAGTCGCCGGGAGCGTTCTGCGCCAGGTCGGAACCGGGTGGCGAAGGAGGCGGTAAGGGCGGTGCGACAGGTCGCCCTGAGTCGAGTTCCACGCTGTCAGGTGCCGCTTTCAGGTGAGCGGCCAACACGCTCTCGACGAGCGCCCGTTGGCTCTCATCCCTCACCGTGGTCTCGCCGGTCTTGACGTCGTACCAACCGAGAGCCTTCTCAATGCCGCGCTGGTTCACGTACAGCCGGTCGTGTCCGTGCCGACGCCAACGCCCGACAGTGAACTCGTCTATCCTCACCCCCGAGAGAGCTACCAATCGACGCACCACCACAACACGGTGACGGTCAACTGCCAAGGGCGCATTGGAGCGTGCGGGCCAGAGGCGCCACGATGCGCCGACCCGGCGAGCGTGAGCAGGGCGGGATGGCAGGGGAGCAGGAGCGAGGGAGTGTGCCGGCGGCGCCAAGGGCGTGCCACGCGTGCCGCAGGCGTGTCAGAACGGGCGGTACGTGGCGGTGAATCGCGGGCGCAGACGGTGCGGTGGCCGGGGAATCGGCAGGGTGGCCCAGCCGCAGGTCGCGCGGGGTGTCGAACGCCTGTCCTTGTAAGGCGGGGGTCGTCGGTTCGAACCCGACAGGGGGCTCTGCGGAATCGGAAGGGTCGGCCCGGTCGTCATCGGGTCGGCCCTTCCTACGTGTCCGGGGTGCGAGCGGGGAGGGTGAGGGTGGCGAGGGCGCCGCCGGCGGGGTGGTTGGCGAAGGTGAGGGTGGCGCCGATGACGCGGGTGTGGCCGGTGGCGATGGTGAGGCCGAGGCCGTGGCCGCGGCCGCGTTCGGGGGCGTTGGTGCGGAAGCGCTGGGGGCCGTGGTCGAGGAGGTCCTCGGGGTAGCCGGGGCCGTGGTCGCGGACGGTGATGCGGTGGCCGTCGACGCGGAGCAGCACGGGGGCGGCGCCGTGGCGGTGGGCGTTGAGGAGCAGGTTGCCGAGGATGCGGTCGAGGCGGCGCAGGTCGGTGCGGACCTCCCGGTCGTCGGCCACCTCGACGGTGACGTCCAGTCCGGTGAGGGCGACGGTGCGGCGCACGGCGCGTTCCAGGGGGACGGTGGAGAGGTCGGGGGACTCGACGTCGGCGTCCAGGCGGGAGACCTCCAGCAGGTCCTCGACCAGGCCGCGCAGGGCCTGGACCCGGTTGCGGACGAGCTCGGTGGGGCGCCCGGGCGGCAGGAGTTCGGCGGCGGTGACCAGCCCGGTGAGCGGGGTGCGCAGCTCGTGGGCGACGTCGGCGGTGAAGCGCTGCTCGTCGGCGAGGCGCCGGTGCAGGGTGCGGGACATCAGGTCGACGGCGGCGGCGAGGTCGGCCACCTCGTCCTTGCCGTCGACGAGTTCGCCGATCCCGGTGTCCGTCCCCCCGGCGGCGATGCCCCGGGCGGCGGTGGCGGCGGTGCGCAGCCGGCGGCTGATCCGGTCGGCGACGAGGACGCCGGCGAGCACGGTGGTGAAGACCGCGGCGACCACGGTGATCAGGATGATCCGGTCCAGGTCGGCGATGGCGCGGCGGTCCTGGGTGAAGTCGACCCGGACGGAGAGCACCCCGTCGCGGACGGGGCCGGCCGCCCACATCGCCTCGCCCGGCCCGTCCGCGGCCAGCAGGCTGCCCCGGTGGCCGGAGGCGGCGAGGGTGCGCAGCCGTCCGGGCAGGGCGGGGTCGTTGACGGCGCCGCCCGTCCTGGCGGGCTCCTCGCCGCGGCTGTAGGCGGCGGAGGCGGAGTCGAGGGCGGTGAGGGAGGCGGTCCGGGCCTGGTCGACGTGCTGACGGATCATCGCCCGGTGGACCAGCAGGCCCACGGCCACCGCGACCAGTACGGAGATGGCGGCGACGGCGGTGGCGATCTGGCGGCGCAGGGTCATGCCGGGCGCCGCAGCTTGTAGCCGAACCCGCGGACGGTCTCGATCCGGTCGGAGCCGATCTTGGCGCGCAGCCGCTGCACGTGGACGTCCACGACGCGGGTGTCGGCGCCCCACTCGTAGTCCCAGACGCGTTCGAGCAGGGTGGTGCGCTCCAGCACGATGCCGGGGGAGGCGGTGAGTTCGAGCAGCAGGCGCAGCTCGGTGGGGGTGAGCGGGACGAGGCGGCCGTGCACCCGCACCTCCATGCTGTCGGTGTCCACCTCCAGTCCGTCGAAGCTGCGGACGGTGGCGGGCGCGAGGGTGGCGGGTGCGACGGTCGCGGGCGCGAAGGCGGGGGCGGTCACCACGGCTTCGGCGGCCTCCACGGCGGCGGACGCGGGCGGGGCGGGAACGACCCGGACGCGGCGCAGCACCGTACGGATGCGGGCGACGAGCACGGCGCTCTCGAAGGGCTTGACGACGTAGTCGTCCGCCCCGGCCTCCAGCCCGGAGACCACGTCCACCGGGTCGGTGCGCGCCGACATCATCAGGATCGGCAGCTGGCTCTCCTCGCGGATGCGGCGGCAGAGGCCGACCCCGTCGAGCAGCGGCAGCATGACGTCCAGCAGCAGCAGGTCGGGGTTGACGGCGTGGAAGGCCTCCAGGCCCTCCAGTCCGTCCGCCGCCGTGGTGACCGGGAAGCCGTAGCGCTCCAGGGCCATGCGGGTCGCCTCGCGGATGACCTCGTCGTCCTCGACCAGGAGGATGTGCGGGGTGGGGGTGGTGGTCATCGTCGGGCTTCCGGGGTCGGGATGCGGACGCCCGCGCCGGACGGGGCGGGCACGGGGGTGGCGGTGGCGACGGAGGGTCGGGCCGGCCGCGGCTCCGGGGCCGCGGCGGTCGGGCCGGCGAGCGGGACGGGGCCGATCGCGGTCACCCGCTGCTCCATGAGGGCCAGGACGGTGCCGTTCCACTGATAGCGGCTGCTGGTCTGGGAGGAGAGGGTGGTCGACTCGTGGAGCCACAGGTCGGAGCCGACGGTGTCGGCGCTGAAGACGCTGGTGACCTCCACCCGCAGGATCGGCACGACGCGCTCGCCGTCGAGGGCGTAGACGTGCAGCACGACCGCGCCGGGGGTGGTGGCGGTGGTGATCAGCTCCGGGTGGCCGTCCCCGGTGAGGTCGCGGAACTCCGGGGTGCGGACCCCGCAGCCCGGGCAGGTGCCGAGCGCGCGCCGCTCCTCCGGGGAGACGGCCGGGTCCTTCCCGAGGAGGTCGCGCACGTCGACGGTGGTGAGGTCGTGCCCGGGGACGGTCAGGCCGGGCACGGGCTGGGGGGCGGGCTGGGCGGCGCGTTCGGGCGCGGCCGACGGCGAGGCGGTGGTCTGGTCGGGCCAGAGCGCCTTGGCGACGGGCGGCGGGCTGGCGGCGGCGATCGGCCCGGCGTCGCGCAGGTCGCCGGGGGACTCCCGGGTGAGGGCGAGGGCGGCGAGGGCGAGGAGCCCGGCCAGCGCCGCCAGGACGGCCACCGGTACGGCGCCCGGCCGGCGGCGACGGGGTCGGGGTGCTGCTGGCACGGTCGGGTCAGCCCTCCTGGCCTGCTGGTTCGTGCTGGTTCGCGCTGGTTCGTCGGTGGGTAGGTCGTGCGGACGGCCGTCGGCGGTTCCGGGGGCGCGGCGTCAGGCCGGGTCCGCCGTCACGATGATGTTGTCCGTCCAGTGGCCGTCCTTGCCGATCTTCCCGCCGCAGGTGATCAGCCGGAGCGTGGGGGTCGGGGTGTCACCGTAGACCTGTTCGGTGGGGAACCGGTCCTTGGCGACCTGGAGCAGCGTACGGACCGTGAAGTCCACGGTGGTGCCGTCCGCGCGCCGGATCCGGACCAGGTCGCCGGGCTTCAGCTTCGGCACGTTCCGGAAGACCGCCGGGCCGTGCACGGTGTCGTAGTGGCCGATCAGGACGGCCGGGCCGTTGCTGCCGGGGGCGGCGCCGTCGCGGTACCAGCCGACCTCGTCGCCCCGGTCGGACGGGGGCACCTCGACCGTCCCGTCCGGGTTCAGGCCGAGGCCCGCCACCGGCGCGTCCACCCCGGCGGCGGGGATCAGCAGCCGGGTCGGCGGCGAGGGGGCGAGGGACTTCGGCGCCGTGGTGGCCGTGGTGCCCGGGGCGGTCGGGGAGCCGGGCGCCGGGGCGGTGATCGCGTTCACCGCGCTGTGCCCGGAGGTCTCGATGCGCACCACCGGAGCCTCCCGGCCGCTCAGCGCCATCGAGGTGCCGAGCACCAGGCAGAGCAGCCCCGCCGCGCCGAAGGCCGTACGGCGCAGGGCGCTCGGCCCGCGCCGGGCGGCGCGGCGCCTGCCGCGCTTCGTGGTTCTCCGAGCCGTCCTGGTCCCGGCCGCCGGCGGGGCCCCGGCGCCGCTTCCCCCGCCGGCCGGGTACGGGGGAAGGGCGCCGGGGTGCCCGGCGGGCTCGGGACCGGTGTCAGCCGCGCGCACCGGAGCGGCGGCGCAGGACGGCGAAGCCCAGCGCGCCGGCGCCGATGGCGGCGACGGCGCCACCGCCCGCCAGCATCAGGCCGGAGCCGCCCTCGGAGGCGGTGGAGCCGTCACCGGCCGCCGCGGCGCCCTTGGGCACCGGCCGGGCGGTGGGGGTGCCGGTCCTCTCCAGCTTGGGAAGGACGCCGGCCGACGGGGTGGCCGTGGGGGCGGCCGGAGCGGCCGGACCGGCCGACGGCGAGGCCACGGCGGCGCCGCCACCGGGGGCGGTGGCGGTGGGCGCCGGGGTGCCGTCGGCCCATGCCTGTCCGCCGGTGAGAGTGGTCAGCAGCGCGGCCCCGGTCAGGGCGCAGACCGCCAGGACGCGGCGGGCGGGGGAGCGGTCGGTACGGCTCCTGCTCGTGCTCATACGGTGGTTCTCCTCGTGGGTGCTGCGTCAACGGGTGGTGTCCTACGCGATCGCGGACGCGCTGCGGCCGTACCGGCCCGTAGGTCCCGGCGACGGCCCTGCGGCGTCGACAGCGACGGTAGGAGCGCCGTGTCGCGGCCACCGGCCGGTCGTGTCACGGCCACCCGTCGACTGTGTAACGGACCTCCCGTCGACCTCCCGTCACACTCCCCGTCCCCCTCCCCGTCGACCTCCCGTCACCCTCCCTGCCGCAGTTGACGGAGGGTCCAGCCCTCGCCGAGCGGGCGGGTGCGGTCGGTGAAGAGTTCGGCGGCGCGCCGGTACGAGAGGCGGGCGCGGCCGGTGTGCGGGCAGCGGTCGGCGGCGGGGGTGCCGGCCGGGGCGCGGCGGTCGGTGAGGAAGAGCGGGCCGGTGGGGCGGCCGGCCGTGAGCATGAGCAGTAGCCGCGCCGTGCCCGACTGCCAGCGGAGCGTGGGGCGTTGGGGGTGCGGCCGGGTGTGGCGCAGGGTCGGGTCGAGGCCGTCGGTGTCGAGGGCGAGGACGGTCTCGATGGCGGCGCCCGACTCGTGCAGCAGGTGCCACAGGGCCTGTTCGCGCAGCGGGGCGCGGAGGGCGAAGAGGGCGCGCAGCCGGTCGGGGTCCAACGGCTCTGCGGCGGGCGCGGGTTGGGCCGTGGGCCGCAGGCCGGCGGCCGGGTCGCCGGCGATCCAGCCGCGGGCGCGCCACCAGGCCGACGCCGCCCGGAGGGTGGAGAGTTCGCGGTTGAGGGTCCGCGGGTCGGTGTCGGCGGCGCGGCGGTCGAACGCGGCGCGCAGCCGACCGGCGGCGTCCGGGTGGTCGAGCAGCGCGAGCGGCAGGACGGGCGGCCGGGCGCGCCGCCGTTCGGGCCCGGTGGGCGCGGGGCGGTCGGCGAGCGCCCAGGCCCAGGTGTCCAGGGCGATCCGGTAGATCCGCCGGGAGCCCTCGGACAGCCCGGATCCGGCGAGGTAGCGCTCGACCGCGACGCCGTACTCGACCGGCTCGACTTCCCCCACGATGCATCACCTTTCCGCAGTAAATCGCTTTTCCCGAGCACTCACAGCCTATCCGTGAATCGCAGTAAACCGCAGGTGAAGCACCACAGATGAGTCAATTTACTGCGGCAACTCCCCTCCTCTCCAAAATTGATGCCGAAACGCTCAACTTTTCTCCCGGAACCCCTTGAACCCCGCTCCCTCCCGACCGCAGACTGGCTGCCCATGGCAGTGGAAACAGAACGGATCCCGGCCCGCCCCCGGCGGCTGGGAGACCGGCTCGCCGTGCTGCGCGAGCGCGACTTCAGGTTGTTCTTCGTCGGATACACGACCTCCCTCCTCGGTTCCTCGATGGCCCCGGTGGCCGTGGCCTTCGCGGTGCTCGACGGCGGCGGAGGCGGCACCGCCCTCGGGTGGGTGATGGCGGCGCGCATCCTCCCCGTGGTGCTGATGCTGCTGGCCGGCGGGGTGATCGCCGACCGGCTGGGCGGGCGGCGGGTGATGCTGGGCTCGGAGGCGTCGCGCGGACTGGTGCAGGCGGTGTTCGCGGCCCTGCTGGCCGCCGGGCGCGCACCGGTGTGGGCGATGGTGGTGCTGGTGGCGGTCTGGGGCGTGGGCGAGGCGCTGTTCATGCCCGCGTTCGGCGCGATCGTCCCGGATCTGGTGCGCCGCAAGGAACTGCTCGGGGACGCCAACACCCTGCTGGGGCTGGCCCGTTCGGTCTCCACGGTGGCCGGCCCGGCGCTGGCCGGCGTGGTCACGGCGGCCAGCGGCCCGGCCGCGGTGCTGCTGGTCGACGCGCTGACGTACGGCGTCGGGGCCCTCGCCCTGGCCCGCCTGCGCCTGCCCGAACGGAAGGCCCCGGGCGCCGGGCCCGGCCCGTCCATGATCCGCGAACTGCGCGAGGGCTGGGCGGAGTTCACCGCCCGCCCCTGGTTCTGGATCACCACCGCGCAGATGGGCCTGTTCAACCTGCTGGTCTGGGCGCCGTTCCTCGTCCTCGGCCCGCTCACCTCGCAGCGGGAGCTGGGCGGCGCCCGCGCCTGGGGCCTGGTGATGGGCGTGTACGGCGCGGGCGCGGTGCTGGGCGGCCTGCTGATGCTGGGCCGCCGCCCCGGCCGTCCCCTCGCGGTGGCGACCCTGGCCGCGCTCGGCTGGGCGCTGCCCTCGGCGGCCTTCGGGGCGGGGCTGGCGCTGCCGTGGGTGGCGGCCGGCGCGCTGGTGGCGGGGGTCGGCTCGGCGGTCTGCGGGGCGCTGTTCAGCACGACGACCCAGGAGTGGGTCCCGCGGGAACTGCTCGGTCGGATGACGGCCTACGGCTCGCTCGGCGCCTTCGCCCTCGGCCCGCTGGGTCTCGCGGTGGCCGGCCCGGTGGCGGACCACCTGGGCGCCGCCCGGGTCCTCGCGGCGGGTGCCCTGTGGCAAGTCGCCGCGACGGCCGTGGTGTTGGCCCTGCCCGCCGTCCGGGACCGCACCTGGGACGAGCCCGACGACGCCAAGGCCCCGTCCCCGCAGGACCACCCGGACCGGGCGCGCTGATCCGACAAGATCGCCCGGATCGGTCCTAGCCGGGCGGCCCCGCCCGCCCGGTCGTACGGTGGAGGTACGGGGGCTCACGGAGGAGGTCCGCCATGCCCGGTTCGCTCACCATCGGCCACCACGAGTCCACGGTCGCCCTGGGCCACGCCGACGCCGCCCGGCTCGCCACCGTCCTCGCCGACCTCGCGTACCTGCTGGAGGTCCCGGGCCCGGACCGGATCGGCGACGCCCAGGTGGCCGTCCTCTGCGAGGGCCGCGCCCCGGACCGCGCCGAGCTGTCCGCCTGGGCCCGCGCCCTCTCCGGGAGCTTGCGCGGACGGCTCTGAGAAGCACGGCCCGAGCCATGGCCCGACCCGCCGGTGGCGCCCCCACGTACGATGGCGCGCGGGGCGATCACCGTACGAACGCCCGCCGGGCGCCTGGCCGATGGCCGCAGCGGGCGGCCGGACCGGCGGAGGGTGGGGGGCCGAGCGTGCCGCAGTCCTGGTCGATGTCCTGGCTGACGGTGGACACCCCGCTGCCCAGCGGCCCGATGCACATCGCGGTGACCCCGATGGGCGTGGCGGCGGCCGGCTACCACGTGCGGGACGGCGAGACGCCCCCGTGTACGGACGAGCGGAAGGCCGCCGCCGTCACCGACCGCATCGGCGCCTATCTGGCGGGCCGCAGCCGCGAGTTGGGGCTGCCGATCGACTGGAGCCTCAGTTCCGGCCCGCACCGCGCCGTCCTGCAGACGCTCTGGCGCGAGGTGCCCTTCGGCCACACCATCACCTACGGCGAACTGGCCGCCCGCAGCGGGGTGTTCGAGGACGTGACCGAGCCGGGGCTGGCGGCCCGCACAGTCGGGCAGATGATGGCCGCCAACCCCGTGCCCCTGCTGGTGCCCTGCCACCGGGTGGTGGCGGCGGACGGGATCGGCGGCTTCGGCGGGGGCCGGGTCGGCATCGAGGTGAAGCGCTGGCTGCTCACCCTGGAAGGGGTGCTGGAGCCGACCCTCGACTGGAACGGCCCGCTCTGAAGGCTTCCATAGCTGTGGATTACATACGGATTGCAGACCATATGTCCGAATGATCAATCGAACTGATATCGGTCAGGTGAACTAGTCGTACTAATTGTTCGGTTATTCCGAACCACTCGAATGAGTGATTGCGGGACGCCCCCGAACGGGCCCACGATTGAAGCTGCACCATGAATGTCCTGGCGACGCTTCATCGGGTATGCGAAGGGCTCCCCTCATGTCGACCGAAACCAATGCCGGTATTCCCGCGCCTGACGCTCAGGCCGAGATCCGGCAGCAGCAGTCTCTGAGCACGGCGGGCGCGCGGAACCTCGCCACCACCACCAAGTCCGCGCCCCAGATGCAGGGCATCAGCCCCCGTTGGCTGCTCAGGAAGCTGCCCTGGGTGCAGGTGTCCGGCGGCACCTACCGGGTCAACCGCAGGCTGCGCCACTCGGTGGGCCGCGGCCGGGTGAGCTTCTTCAAGACCGGTTCCGAGGTGCGCATCGTCCCCCCGACACTGGCCGAGGTGCCGGTGCTGCGCGGGTTCGAGGACGAGGGGGTGCTGGAGGAGCTGGCGAGCCGCTTCACCCAGCGCGAGTTCGGCCCGGGCGACGTGCTGGTCTCCGCCGGTACGCCGATCAGCGAGGTCTTCCTCATCGCGCACGGCAAGCTCGACCGCCTCGGCACCGGCAAGTACGGCGAGGAGACGGTCGTCGGCACCCTCGCGGACGGCGACCACCTCGGCGACGAGGCGCTCCAGCAGGAGGACGGCACCTGGCCGTACACCGTCCGCGCCGCGACCTCCGGCACGGTGATGGTGCTCTCCTGGCCGTCCTTCCAGGAGCTGCACGACCGCTCCGAGGCGCTGCAGCTGCAGGTCATGGAGTACCTGAACGGCTTCCAGCAGGCGCAGAACAAGCACGGCGAGGCCGCGATCGACCTCTCCGCCGGCCACGCGGGCGAGTACGAGCTGCCCGGCGCCTTCGTCGACTACGAGCTCAGGCCCCGCGAGTACGAGCTGAGCGTCGCGCAGACCATCCTCAAGGTCCACAGCCGCGTCGCCGACCTCTACAACCAGCCGATGAACCAGACCGAGCACCAGCTCCGGCTGACCATCGAGGCGCTGCGCGAGCGCCAGGAGCACGAGCTGATCAACAACCCCGAGTTCGGCCTGCTGGAGAACGCGGAGTACGACCAGCGCATCCAGACCCACTCCGGCCCGCCCACCCCGGACGACATGGACGAGCTGCTCAGCCGCCGCCGCGGCACCAGGATGTTCCTCGCCCACCCCAAGGCCATCGCCGCCTTCGGCCGCGAGTGCAACAAGCGCGGCCTCTACCCGGGCACGGTCGAGGTGGACGGCAAGCACATCAGCGCCTGGCGCGGGGTGCCGATCTACCCGTGCAACAAGATCCCGGTCATCGGCGGGCACACCACCTCGATCATCGGGATGCGTATCGGCGAGGACAACCAGGGCGTCATCGGCCTGCACCAGGCCGGAATTCCGGACGAGTACCAGCCGAGCCTCTCGGTGCGTTTCATGGGGATCGACGACAAGGCGATCATCTCCTACCTGGTCAGCCTGTACTACTCCGCCGCGATCCTGGTTCCGGACGCGGTCGGCGTGCTGGAGAACGTGGACGTCGCGCAGCGCTGAAGAACCGGAAACCGCTGAGCCGAGAAAACCGTGAGCCGGCCGGACCGAGCACGTTCCGGCCGGCTCACGGCCGCCCACCCCACGGCGTCTGACCCCAGGCGCCGACCCGACAGGCGTCCACAGGGGGAGAGAAAACCCATGACGAGTCCCACGCTGGAACGATCGCACGAGGAGCGGCCCGAGCACCGGGAGGGGGCCGAGGCCGCGAGCGTCATCGAGCGGGCCCGCAAGCTCGTCGACCCGGTCCTGCGCGAGGCCGTCGACTCGCTGCCCGGCGCGATGCGCAGGGTCGCCGGATACCACTTCGGCTGGTGGGAGGCGGACGGCTCGCCCTCGACGGCCCCCTCCGGCAAGGCGATCCGCCCGGCCATGGTCCTCGCCGCCACCCAGGCGCTCGGCGGCTCCCCGGCCGAGGCCACGGCGGCCGCGGCGGCGGTGGAGCTGGTGCACAACTTCACCCTGCTCCACGACGACGTCATCGACCGCGACGAGACCCGCCGCCACCGCCTCACCGCCTGGCGGGTGTTCGGCACCACCGAGGCCATCCTCGCCGGCGACGCCATGCACTCCCTGGCCCTGCGCCTGCTCGCCGAGGACGCGCACCCGGCCGCCCGCGAATCGATCCGCCGGCTCACCGACTGCGTGGTCGAGCTGTGCGAGGGCCAGCAGATCGACTGCGCCTTCGAGCAGCGCAACGACGTCTCGCTCGCCGAGTGCCTGGCGATGGCCGAGGCCAAGACCGGCGCACTCCTCGGCGCGGCCTGCGCGATGGGCGCCCTGTACGGCGGCGGCTCCGGGGAGGCCGCGCAGGCGATGGACGGCTTCGGCCGCGAGATCGGCCTCGCCTTCCAGCTGATCGACGACCTGATCGGCATCTGGGGCGATCCCGCCGTGACGGGCAAGCCGGTCGGCGCGGACCTCGTCGCCCGCAAGAAGTCCCTGCCGGTGGTCGCCGCGCTCGGTTCCGACACCCCGGAGGGCCGCCGGCTCGCGGAGCTGTACGTCCTCGAACGCCCCCTCACCCCCGAGGAGTTGGCGCAGTGCGCGGCGGACGTCGAGGGCGCCGGCGGGCGCGGCTGGGCGCAGGGCGAGTCCTGCGAGCGGATGGCCGCGGCCATGGCGCAGCTGGCCGTCGCCGTCCCGGAACCGTCCTCGGCCGACGAACTCCTCGCCCTCGCCGAGCTGGTGACCCGCCGCAGCCACTGAGCCGGGGCGACGCGGCGGGAGGTCCCCCGTTCCTCCCGCCGCGCCCGTCTATGCGTAAGCAGCCAGCAGCCGCTGCTCCTTGGCCGGTTCGATGCCCTGCCGGAATGCCGCCGTCGGCCTCCCCTTGCGCCCCTCGGCGTCCGTGTCGTCGACGGGCTCGCGCGTGCGCAGCCACTCCCAGGTGTCCCGTGCCGTCTCGGTGAACGGGCGGCAGCGCAGACCGGCCGCCTCGGCGCGGCTGCTGTCGACCTTCCAGATGCCCGCCCAGTCCGGCAGATCCGGTGCCCAGAGGGGGAGTTCGGTCCAGGGCGCGACCTGGTCCGGCCCTTCGGCCAGCAGCGGCCCGTCCTCGATCCACACCAGCTCGGTGCCCGCCGGGCCCGCGATCTCCCGGCAGGTCTCCAGCCACTGCCCGTAGGTGAGCCGCCCCGGCGGCGTCGTGGTGAGGAACCGGCCCGGGGTGCCCTCCGTCAGCAGTTCGAGCCCGAAGGCGGCGAAGTCCCGGACGTCGATCACCTGCATGGTCCGGCCCGGGTCGCCGGGGGCGAGCACCCGTCCGCCGCGGGCCATCCGCTCCAGCCACCAGGGCAGCCGACCGCCGAGCTCGTACGGTCCGATCAGCAGCCCGCTGTTGAGGATCAGTGTGCGCTCGGCCCCGAACCCCTCCTGTACGGCCCGCTCGCATCCGGCCTTCAGTTCCCGGCTGAACGGCTGCCCGGGCGGGGTGTCGGCGGGGCAGGGGAGGAGCGCGGAGTCCTCGGTGATCGCCTTCGGGCCGAAGTCGGCATAGGCGTGCACGGAGGAGACGAAGGTGTAGTGGTCGGCCCGGTCGCGCAGCAGCCTCGCGCTGAGCGCGGCCTGGGCGGGCTGCTGGGCGGAGGTGTCGACGACGGCGTCCCAGCGGCGGCCCTCGACCAGCCGGGCGACGTCCTCGGCGCTGTCGCGGTCGCCCCGGACGACCTCGACACCGGGCAGGTCGCCGACGCTGAGGCCCCGGTTGAAGGTGGTGACCTGGTGGCCGTGGGCGAGGGCCTGGGCGGCATAGGCCCGTCCGAGGAAGGACGAACCTCCGAGCAAGAGGATCTTCATACCGAGCAGCTTGTCCGATCCCTCCCGCCCTCACGCCCGGCTTAGCGCTCAGCAGAGCGCCCGGAGAGCCCCGGGCGCCCGGATCGCCCGGATCACCCGGATCGTCCGGATCGCCACCGGGCCGCCCCCCACCTAGCATCCGATATGTACCCGCATCACCGGTATCACCCGTATCAGCCGAATCAGCCGAGAAGCCCGCCCGGAGCGATCCGCCCGGACCGGAGGACCCCCGATGACCCAGCCCGAGCTGGAGGCCCTGGCCGCCGACGCGTACGTCTACGGCTATCCGCTCGTCGCCGGCCTGACCATGGTCGAGCGCTTCACCAGGGGAGGCCTGGGCACCATCCCGGCGGCGCCGTTCAACCGGTTCAGCCACGCCACCCGCCTCGCCGGGCCCGGCGACCACTTCGTCTCCGTCAACAACGACACCGTCTACTCGATCGCCCTGCTCGACCTCTCCGAGGGCCCGCAGGTGCTCCACGTCCCGGACACCGCCGGCGCCTACTACGTGCTGCAGTTCATCGACGCCTGGACGGACAACGTCGCCTACCTCGGCCGCCGCGCCACCGGCACCGGCGCGCAGACCTGGCTGGTCGTCCCGCCCGCCTGGCACGGCACCCCGCCCGACCCGGACCGCGTGATCGAACTGCCGACCACGACCGGCACGATCGTCGGCCGCTTCGCCTGCGCCGGCCCGGACGACCTGCCCCGCGTCCGCGCCCTCCAGGCCGACCTGACCCTCGGCCCGCTGGAGCCCGGCGGCCTGGTCGCGGGCCTGCCCGAGCCCGACCCCGAGGTGCCCGAGCGCCTCGCCTTCTTCGAACGCCTCCGGGTCTGGATGCGCGCCTTCCCGCCCGCCACCCCGGACATCGAGTACGAGCGCCGCTTCGCCCCGCTCGGCCTGCTCGACGAGGGCCCCTCCCCGTACCGGGCCGCCGCCGAGGAGTGGACGCTCGCCCTCGCCAAGGGCCTGGCCGCCGGCCGCGAGCGCGTGGAGGACGCCACCCGCCCGGGCGAGGACCAGCCGCTCGGCGAGTGGCGCACGGCGCTCCACCTCTTCGACTACAACGTCGACCACCTGGGCCCCGGCACCCTGGACGACCCCGAGTGGCGCATCCCCGACCGCCGCGCCGCCTACCTCAGCCGGGCCGCCGCCGCCCGCGCCGGCCTGTGGGGCAACCACGCCTACGAGGCCACGTACGCGATGACCTACGACGACTCGGACGGCCGCCCGCTCAGCGGCGCCAACGCCTACACCCTGCGCTTCGACCAGCCGCCGCCCGCCGGGGCGTTCTGGTCCGTCACCATGTACTCGCTGCCGGACTACCACCTGGTCGAGAACCCGATCGACCGCTACTCGATCGGCGACCGCACCCCCGGCCTGGTCCACGCCGGGGATGGCTCCCTCACCCTGACCCTCCAGCACGAGCCCCCCGAGGACCCGGCCGCCGCCGCCAACTGGCTCCCCACGCCGGCCGGCGAGTTCCGCCCCATCATCCGCCTCTACCAACCCGAGCCCCCCGCCCTCGACGGCACCTACCAGGTGCCCCCGATCCGCCGCGTCTGACCGACCGCACTCCTACGGCGTGGCCGTCGCACTCGGGTGCGCGGGCGCCGTCCCGCCGGTCGCCGTCCCCGAGGGCGTGGCCGTCGCCGACGGCGAGTGCGTGGGGGACGGCGTCCCGGACGGCGCCGGCGAGGCCGTGGCGCTCGCGGACGGCCCGGCCGTGGGCGTCGCGCTCGGCCCCGCCGGCGAGGCCGAGCCGGTCGGGCTGGCCGAGCCGGTCGGGGCCGTCGAGCCGGTCGGGGTCGCGGGCGAGGACGGCTCCCCGCCCCGGTTGTGCGGCCCGCCCTCCAGCGTGACCACCGCCTGCGAGGGCGGCAGCGCGATCCGCGCCGTCCAGTGCCCGGCGGGTGCCAGTTCCTCGTCCACCGTGACGATCACCGTGATCCGCTGCCCGGGCGCGAGCGTCCCGGAGTCGCGGCTGAGCCGCAGCCATCCGGCCTCCGTCACGGCCCGCCAACGGATCTCCGTACCACCGGAGTTGGTGAGGGTGAGGACGGTACGGCTGCCGTACTCCCCGGCCTCGACGGTGAGCAGCCCGCCCGCCGCCGTGTCCCCGGGCACCGAGGCCGGCTGGGCGGCCGGCACCGGGGAGGCGACCAGTGCGGGGTTGCCGATCGGCGTCGCCCCCCGACCGGGCACGGGGACGAGCGGCCCCTGGAAGGTCAGCCGCGGAAAACGCGGCAGCAACGTTTCTGCACCGTGCCCGGCCACCCCCGTCAGCTCCAGCCCCGCCGCCACCGCCCCCACCGAAGCCCCGGCCGTGCCCGCAGCACCCGTCGCACCGGCCGCAGCGCCGTCCCGGGAGCCACCGGCCGACCGCTGCCCCGCCTCGTCCACCCGCACCGCCGAGACCGAGGCCGCCGACCCCGCCCCGCCGCCACCGCGGTGCCCGGCCCACAGCGCGACCACGGGAGCGGCCAGCACCGCCGCGAGCACCCCGGTGGTCACCACCCGCCGCCGCACCGCCAGCCCGCGCCCCGCGTCGGGGGCCCGGTGCCGGGGGAACCCGCCCTGGTCGAACCGCAGCCCCGGCTCCACCACCCGCGCCGCCCCCGCCACCGGCAGGTACGGGGCCCCGCCCTCCTCCGCGTCCGCAACCGGAGCGCCCAGCAGCGGCAGCCCCGACACCCCCTCCGCCCCCGCCTCGTCGGCCGCCACCCGCTCGGCCGTCCCCCGGCAGGTCGGGCAGTCCACCACGTGCTGCACCAGCTCCCGCCGCAGCGCCGGGCCGAGCACCCAGTCCCGCCAGGACTCCGCTCCGGCCCCGCCGAGCCGGTCCAGCTCCGGACAGCTGCCGACGCCGAGCACCAGCAGCGCCGCCCGCGTCCGTGCCACCTCCGCCTCCGCACCGCCCAGCAGCGCCCGCGTCCGGTCGAAGGGCAGCCCCAGCACCGCCGCGACCTCCAGCGGCGTCAGCCGGTGCCGCACCGACAGCTCCAGCGCCTCCCGCTGCTCCGGATCGGTCCCGGCCGCCTCCGGCCACGCCAGCGAGGCCAGCTCCCGCCGCCGCCGGGCGGCCTCCAGCTCCGAAATCTCCGAAGCCTCCAAAACCTCCGCGAGACCCTCGCCCGGGCCGCCCGAGCGCACCCCGCCCGCCAGCCGCCGCAGGCAGCAGTACCGCGCCACCGCGAACAGCCAGGCCCGCACCAGCCCCGGCTCCGCCAGCCGCCCCCCGTGCCGCCGCGCCAGCTCCCGCACCTCGCGCAGGGCGTCCGCCGCCGCGTCGTGCTCGCACAGCACCGACAGGCAGTACGTGAACAGCCCGTCAGCCTGCCGCTCGTAGGCGGCCAGCACCGCCGCGCCGCGGCCCTCCTGCCCGGACCGCACCGCACCCGGGCGGTCGGCAGCCCCGGCAACGACCCCCGGCGTCCCTTCGATACGCGTTGTCACCCGTCCGAAGGTAGGCACCCCGGGCCCCTCGCCCCCACCATTCGCCGCGTATGTACTTCTTTCGGGTAACAACATCGCCCATCTGTGTGGTTGACCGGAGCCTCCCGGCGCGTCCGCCGGCGCACCGCCACTGTCAGACCCAGGCGCTACCGTGGCCGCATGCCACCGCGTTCCAAGACCACCGCCAAGCCGCGCCCGGCCTACCGCTGCACCGAGTGCGGCAACCAGCTGCCCAAGTGGGTCGGCCGCTGCCCGGAGTGCAACGCCTGGGGCACGGTCGAGGAGTACGGCGCGGTCCCGATCCGCACCACCGCCGCGGGCCCCGTCAGCGCGCCCGCCCGTCCGATCGCCGAGGTGGACGGCCAGGTCGCGACGGCCCGCTCCACGGGCGTGCCGGAGCTGGACCGCGTGCTCGGCGGCGGCCTGGTCCCCGGCGCGGTGGTGCTGCTGGCCGGGGAGCCCGGCGTCGGCAAGTCCACCCTGCTGCTGGACGTCGCGGCCAAGGCGGCCAGCGCCCAGCACCGCACCCTCTACGTCACCGGCGAGGAGTCCGCGAGCCAGGTCCGGCTGCGCGCCGACCGGATCGACGCCCTCTCCGACCACCTCTACCTCGCCGCCGAGCAGGACCTCGGCGCCGTCCTCGGCCACATCGAGGCCGTCAACCCCGGCCTGCTGATCCTGGACTCGGTGCAGACCATCGCCTCCGCCGAACTGGACGGCGCTCCCGGCGGCCCGGCCCAGGTCCGCGAGGTGGCGGGCGCGCTGATCCGCGCCTCCAAGGACCGCGGCATGGCCACCCTGCTGGTCGGCCACGTCACCAAGGACGGCCAGATCGCCGGCCCGCGCCTGCTGGAGCACCTGGTGGACGTGGTCCTGAGCTTCGAGGGGGACCGCCACGCCCGGCTGCGCCTCATCCGGGGGGTCAAGAACCGCTACGGCGCCACCGACGAGGTGGGCTGCTTCGAGCTGCACGACGAGGGCATCGTGGGCCTGGCCGACCCGTCCGGCCTCTTCCTGACCAGGCGTGACAAGCCCGTGCCCGGCACCTGCCTCACCGTCACCCTGGAGGGCAAGCGCCCGCTGGTGGCCGAGGTGCAGGCGCTGATGGTGGATTCGCAGATCCCCTCCCCGCGCCGCACCACCTCGGGCCTGGAGTCCCCCCGGATCGCGATGATCCTGGCCGTGGTCGAGCGCCACGGCGGGGTGAAGCTCGGCAAGCAGGACATCTACACCGCCACGGTCGGCGGGGTGAAGCTGACGGAGCCGTCCGCGGACCTCGCGGTGGCGCTCGCCGTGGCCTCCTCCTCCACCGACACCCCGCTGCCCAACAACCTGGTGGCGATCGGCGAGGTCGGCCTGGCGGGCGAGGTGCGGCGGGTGACGGGTGTGCAGCGGCGCCTCGCCGAGGCGCACCGGCTGGGCTTCACCCACGCCCTCGTCCCGCCGGACCCGGGCAAGGTCCCGCCGGGCATGAAGGTGGTCGAGGTGTCGGACATCGGCGAGGCGCTGCGGGCGATCCCGGGCCGCCGCCGCGCGCCCGCCAAGCCGCGCGGTGAGGGGCGGGGTGAGGCCGCGTCGGCCCCGCCGGCGCCCCGCGAACCCCGGGTCGCGGCCTACGCCGAGGAGCTGATGGACGGCTGGGAGCCGCTCGACTCCGACGAACTGCGCTGACCCAAGCCCTGCCGAAGCCGCACGCAGTTAGACTTTCCCCAGTCTCATTGGCCAGAGGGCAGTACCGAGCGGTACTGAGCGACAGAGCAACAGACCGCGGACCGGCGCACGGCGCGAGGCGCGCGGCACGGGGTCGACCGGAGGAATCACGTGGCAGCCAGCGACCGGGGGGCCGACAAGGCTTCCCGCGAGGAGGCCCTGCTGCGGGCCTCCCTTACCGCCATCGCGCCCGGCACCGCCCTGCGTGACGGCCTGGAACGGGTCCTGCGGGCCAACACCGGCGGCCTGATCGTGCTGGGCTTCGACAAGACCGTCGAGCCGATCTGCACCGGCGGCTTCGTCCTCGACGTCGAGTTCACCGCCACCCGCCTGCGCGAGCTGTGCAAGCTCGACGGCGCGGTGGTGCTCGACAAGGACATCACCAAGATCGTCCGGGCCGGGGTCCACCTGATGCCGGACTCCACCATCCCCACCGACGAGACGGGCACCCGCCACCGCACCGCCGAGCGGGTCAACCGTCAGACCGGCTACCCGGTGGTCGCGGTCTCGCACTCGATGCGGCTGATCGCCATGTACGTCAACGGCACCCGCCGGGTGCTGGAGGACTCGACCACCGTCCTGTCCCGCGCCAACCAGGCGCTGGCCACCCTGGAGCGCTACAAGCTGCGCCTGGACGAGGTGGCCGGCACGCTCTCCGCCCTGGAGATCGAGGACCTGGTGACGGTCCGGGACGTCACCGCCGTCGCCCAGCGGCTGGAGATGGTCCGGCTGATCGCCACCGAGATCGCCGGCTACGTGCTGGAGCTCGGCATCGACGGCCGCCTCCTCTCGCTCCAGCTGGACGAGCTGATCGCGGGCGTGGAGCCGGAGCGCGAACTGGTCGCCCGGGACTACTTCCCCGAGCGGGCCGCCAAGAAGGGCCGGACGGTCAACGAGGTGCTGGCCGACCTGGAGGCGCTGACCCACGCGGAGCTGCTGGACCTCCAGACCGTCGCCAAGGCGCTCGGCTACTCGGGCACCCCGGAGTCCCTGGACTCCGCGGTCTCGCCGCGCGGCTACCGGCTGCTGGCGAAGATCCCGCGCCTGCCCAACACGGTGATAGAGCGCCTGGTCGAGCACTTCGGGGGCCTGCAGAAGCTGCTCGCCGCGAGCATCGACGACCTGCAGACCGTCGAGGGCGTCGGCGAGACCCGGGCCCGCTCGGTCCGCGAGGGCCTGTCCCGCCTCGCCGAATCGTCCATCCTGGAGCGCTACGTCTGACCGTCCCGCCCGTCCGTCCCGCCCGCCTGATCGTCCGACCGGACGGGCGCCGCAGACGCCGCAGAACACCGGAGCCCCCGACCGCCGCTGCGGTCGGGGGCTCCGTACGTCCGTGGTGCGCCGTCAGCCGTCCAGGCGGATCGACGCCCGGGCTACGACCTTGTCGCCCGTGACCCCGCTGAGCTCGGCGAGCACCGTGTAGGTGCCGGTGGCCGCCGGTGCCGGGTCGGGGGTGGCGCAGGCCTGCTTGCTGCGCAGCCGGTCCCAGGTGAAGGTCTCGCCCTGGCTGCTGTTGGCCCCGATCTGCACCCACTGGTCGCTCTTGTCGGCCGGGCAGTCGCCGGAGCTCCAGATCCGCTCGTTGCTGGTCGAGCTCACGGTGATCGCCGAGGCCGTCCGCCCGAGGTTGACGCGGCAGGCCGCGCCGGAGGAGTTCTTGACCGTCAGGACGAGCTGCGGCTTGTCCTTCGCCTGGTACGGGTTCTGGGTGGGCGTCAGCTCCAGGGCCACCTGCGAGGCGGTGCAGACCGGGAGCTTCATCACCTCGGCCGTGTTCACCGGCGGGGCGCCACCGCCCGTCCCGCCCGCGCCGCCGCCCGAGGAGGCGCCGGCCGAGCCGGTCCCGCCGCCACCGGAGCCGGCCGAGCCGCCGCCCGTGGCGCCGCCGTTGAGGCTCACCTCGCCGCCGGAGCCGCCGGAGCCGGACGATCCGCCGCTGCCGCCGGAGCCGCCGGTCGAGCCGCCGCCGGTCGAACCGCCCCCGGGAGGGGCCGCGGGGCCGGAGGAGGGCGCGCCGGGCGTGATGGCCTGGGCGGGGGTCTGGTTCTGGGACTGGGTCGGCGCGGCGTTGGCGGCCTTCTGTGAGGCGCCGTCACCGCCCCCGCCCTGGTCGCTCATCAGCCAGGCGATCAGGGCGACGACCGCCACGACGGCGGCGAGCACGACGACGCGCCGGCGCCAGTAGATCGAGGCCGGCAGTGGTCCCACGGGTTGACGCAGAGAGGGCACACCCGAACTCTACGAGACTGTGTGAGTCTCCTGACTCATCAACACCGCACAGTCGCCCCTTCCTTCACATGATCCGCCATTTGAGCCGTTCGAGGGAGGTCTTCGACGGTGGATTCCGGTGAATTCCGAGGATCATCCGGAATTCACCACTCCACTTCCATGATCCCCCGGTGGTCTTCCGGTGGTCCTCCGCCGGCACCCCGACGACCCCCGCGGCCGTGGGAGGATCGAAGGGCCATGACTGCCATCACCACCGCCCCCGCCGCCCCCGGGCTGACCATGCCGCTGCCCGCCCTGCACGCCACCGTCCTCGACTGGTACGAGGCGAGCAAGCGCGACCTCCCCTGGCGGACGCCCGACGCCACGCCCTGGGCCGTCATGGTGAGCGAGTTCATGCTCCAGCAGACCCCCGTCAAGCGGGTGCTGCCCGCCTGGCAGGCGTGGATGACCCGCTGGCCCACCCCGGCCGACCTCGCCGCCGAACCCTCCGGCGAGGCCGTACGGATGTGGGGTCGGCTCGGCTACCCCCGCCGCGCCCTGCGGCTGCACGCCGCCGCCGTGGCGATCACCGAGGAGCACGGCGGGGCCGTCCCGGACGACCACGCCACCCTGCTCTCCCTGCCCGGAGTGGGGGAGTACACCGCGGCCGCCGTCGCCTCCTTCGCCTTCCGCCAGCGGCACGTGGTGCTGGACACCAACGTCCGCCGGGTCTTCGCCCGCGCCGTGACGGGCGTCGAGTACCCCGCCCAGGCCACCACCGCCGCCGAGCGCCGCACCGCGACCGCCCTGCTGCCCGAGGACGCCGGGACGGCCGCCACCTGGGCGGTGGGCGTGATGGAGCTGGGCGCCCTGGTCTGCACCGCCCGGGGCCCGGAGTGCGGCGACTGCCCGCTGTTCGAGCACTGCGCCTGGCAGCGCGCCGGCCGCCCGCCGTACGAGGGCCCGGCCCGCCGCGGCCAGACGTACGAGGGCACGGACCGCCAGGTGCGCGGCAAGCTGCTCGCCGTCCTGCGCGAGGCGCACGGCGGCGTCCCGCAGGCCAGGCTGGACGCGGTCTGGCCGGACGCCGTCCAGCGGGCCCGCGCCCTGGACGGCCTGGTCGCGGACGGCCTGGTCGAGCCCGTCGAACAGGGCGTCTACCGACTGCCCGCCTGACACGACGTACGACGGCGCCCCCGGGAGAGACCTCCCGGGGGCGCCGTCGTACGCGGGGACCGTCAGACGGCCGCGGCCTCCAGCGGGGCCTCGGCCGGCTTCTCGCCGGGGGCCGCGCCGCGCAGCGGCACCTGGCGGATGAACACCGCCGCGGCCAGCCCGATGATCGCCACGCCCGCGCCCCACAGGAAGACGGTGTGCATGCCGTTGGACACCGCGTGGTGGTAGGCGTCCTGGACCGGCGCCGGAAGCGTGCGCAGCACCGCAGGGCTCACCTGGCTCGGGTCCTTCATGCCGGCGCCCGCGCCGGCCGCCTGGTCGCCCAGGCGCTCCTTCATGGTGTCGGCGACCCGGTTGTTGAACAGCGCGCCGAACAGTGCCACACCGAAGGAACCGCCGATGGTGCGGAACAGGGTGGCGGTGGAGCTGGCCACGCCCATGTCCTTGAGCTCCACGCTGTTCTGTGCGAGCAGCATGGTGATCTGCATCAGGAAGCCCATGCCCGCGCCGAGCACGACCATCCAGCAGGCCGAGGTGAAGCTGCTGGTCCCGGTGCCCATGGTGGAGAGCAGGAACATGCCCGCGGTCATCACCACGGTGCCGATGATCGGGAAGATCCGGTACTTGCCGGTCTTGGTGACGGTCTGGCCGACCACCAGCGAGATCACCAGCATGCCGAGCATCATCGGCATGAGCAGCAGACCGGAGTTGGTCGCCGAGGCGCCCTGGACGATCTGCTGGTAGAGCGGCAGGAAGACGGTCGAGCCGAACATCACGAAGCCGACGATGAAGCCGATGATCGAGACCATCGTGAAGTTCAGGTTCTTGAACAGCGTCAGCGGCAGCATCGGCTCCTCGACCCGCTGCTCCACGTAGCAGAACGTGATCAGGGCGGCGAGGGCGAGCACGGCCAGGCCGATGATGTGCTTGGAGCCCCAGGCGTACTGCTGGCCGCCCCAGGTGGTGATCAGGGTGAGCGAGACGATTCCGGTGGTGAGCAGCAGGGCGCCCAGGTAGTCGATCCGGGCGGTGCTGCGGACCTTCGGCAGCTTCAGCGTGACGATGACCACGGCGAGCGCGATCACGCCGAGCGGCAGGTTGATGTAGAAGGTCCAGTGCCAGCTCAGGTGGTCCGTGATGAAGCCGCCGACCAGCGGGCCGCCGATGGTGGCCAGGGCCATCACCGCGGCGAACAGGCCCTGGTACTTGCCGCGCTCACGCGGCGGCACGAGGGCGCCCATGATCGACATGACGCCGACCATCAGACCGCCGGCGCCCAGGCCCTGGAGGGCGCGGAAGCCGATCAGCTCGTTCATGGTCTGCGACAGGCCGGACAGCGCCGAGCCCACCAGGAAGATCACGATCGAGGTGAGGAAGCTGCCCTTGCGGCCGTAGAGGTCGCCGAGCTTGCCCCAGATCGGGGTGGAGGCGGCGGTGGCCAGGGTGTACGCGGTGACGACCCAGGACAGGTGCTCGGCGCCGCCGAGGTCGCCGACGATGGTCGGCATGGCAGTGCCGACGATCAGGTTGTCGAGCATGGCCAGCAGCATGGTGACGACCAGGCCGATCATCACGAGGCGGATCTCGCGGGGCGACCGCGGCTGTTCCTCCTCGATGGCCTTGTCCTCCGGAACCGTGCCGGCGGTCTTGGACTGTGACATGCGGTGGGTCTCCCGGAGGTGTGGCGGACGAGCGTCGCGGCTGCGGCTCACTTACTTGTCGCCCGGCTAGTTTATCGATCGTCGGTACGGTAGGTTCTTTACTAGCCGGGCGTCAAGTTAGTTTCCCGTCCGGGCTCCCGGGCAGGGAGAATGAACCCGGGGCGGACGTCACCTGGGGTCCGCAGCAGTCACCGACGCAGTCAGAGGCAGGCCATGGGCACTCCGCACAGCCCCCGAAGCGACACCCGGGCGCGCATCATCGAGGTCGCCCTGGAGCTCTTCTCGGACCAGGGCTACGAGCAGACCTCGCTGCGGGAGATCGCCGACCGGCTGGGCGTCACCAAGGCCGCGCTCTACTACCACTTCAAGACCAAGGACGACATCGTCCTCGGCATCGTCGAGCGGATGTCCGTGCCGATCGACGAGACCATCGCGTGGGGCCGGGAGCAGACCTGGAGCCCCGAGGTGCGCGACGAGCTGATCAGCCGCTTCGCGGACGGCATGGCCGAGCGAGCGCCGCTGCTGCGCTTCTTCCACGAGAACCAGCCCGCGATGCGGGACTCCCCGGCCGGCCAGGCGTTCCGCAACCGGATCATCACCATGATGCAGCTGGTGCACGGCCCGGACGCCGACTTCCAGGACCGGCTGCGGGCCGCGATCTCGCTGTTCACCATCCACACCTCGCTGTTCCTGCTCCAGCAGGACGGCAAGGGGTACGGCGGCGACGAGCAGGCCGAGAACGTCTGGGGCGAGCCGCCGCGCACGGTCGACTCCCTGGAGGAGGCCGTCGCCATCGCGCGGACGGTGTCCATGGAGATCGGCAGCCGGATCGGCACGTCGGAAGCTCGGGTCACCCCGGCCGGCAGCTGATCCCGACGGCGGGTCAGAACGCCGTGACGCCGTGCGCGGACAGGTACGCGATCGGGTTGATCACCGCGCCGTAGCGGTTGCTGGTGCGGATCTCGAAGTGCAGGTGCGGCCCGGTCGAGTTGCCGGTGCTGCCCGAGTACCCGATCCGGTCGCCCGCCGAGACCCGCTGCCCGGCCGACACGGCGACGGAGGACAGGTGCGCGTACTGCGCGAAGTGCCCGTCCGCCAGCCGCAGCACGACCTCCTTGCCGTACGCGCCGTCCCAGCCCGCCGACACCACGGTCGCCGCGCCGACGGCCATCAGCGGCGTGCCCGGGGAGACGGCGAAGTCCACCCCGGTGTGATAGCCCGCCGCGTACTCGGAGTTGGCCACCCCGTACGGATTGCTGGTGGGCGCGCCGGGCGCCGGGGCCGCCCAGTCGGGCGCCGGTGCGGGTGCCGGTGCGGGCGCGGGCTCCGCCGGGGCCCCGGCCTCCGGCGCCGCCGCCGGAGCGGCCGCGGGCTCCAGCGGCAGCAGGTTGGCGGCCACCGCCACGAACTCCTGCGCCGAGTCCCCGTCGTC
This sequence comes from Kitasatospora sp. NPDC051170, assembly GCF_044455705.1. Taxonomy (NCBI): domain Bacteria; kingdom Bacillati; phylum Actinomycetota; class Actinomycetes; order Kitasatosporales; family Streptomycetaceae; genus Kitasatospora; species Kitasatospora sp. NPDC051170. The sequence goes on from NZ_JBITFA010000004.1 coordinate 151,706, forward strand.
CGGCATCTTGTACGGGCTCGGCCCGGCGACCTGGACCAGCCCGGGGCTGGGCACCGCCACCAGGGGCAGGGTGAAGGCCGAACTGCCGGGCGTGGTCGGCCGCACCGTCTGCGCGGAGGCGTTGCCGGGCGAGGCCACCAGCAGGGCGCCGGCGAGCAGCACCGCCGCGGCCCCCGCGGAGGCCACCGGGTGCTCCCGCTCGACCCGCCGCGGGCTGTCCGGGAGCAGGGCGTGCCGCTGCGGCGCGGGGAGCGCGGCCAGCGCGGCGGCGACGAGGCGGCGCAGGGCCGGCCCCACGGGCGGGACAGTGGACATGGTCTGCCGTACCTCACGGGTCGTACGAGGGCAGCACGAAGGGCCCGTTCGGGGCGCGTGCTGAGCGAGCGGGGGACCACTCAGGTGTAACGGTCACCGAGCGGACTCCCAAACGCTGTGACGTACTACGGCGTGTAGTCAGCGGGGAGCCGGAGATTCAAGCCGACGGAGCAACGATCATGAAATCCGATCGTCTGTGCGGCCTCCGGGTCCTCCGGTCACCCCCGGGGCCCACTACTACCGCCCCTCGTACCCGCCCCCGCGGCTGTGACCAGTGCCACCCGCCACCGGGGTTTCGGGGCACGAAAAGACGTCCGGCCCGCCCCCGCGAGTGCGGGGACGGGCCGGACGGAAGGTGATCAGCGGCACCCGGTCACCACAGGGTCACCGGAGTGCGGTCCGATCAGAAGTTGTCGACCGGACGGACGCGGATCCAGGTCTCCAGGTAGTTCGAGGACTCGTTCTCGATCTCGATGCTGGTACCGGTCTTCGGCACGTTCACACCCGCGTACTGGTCGTCCTTGGTCCACCAGTCCTTGAGGTCGTTGAACTCGTCGACGCCCTTGGCCTTCGGGATGACCGTCTCGACACCGTTCTTGTGCAGCGTCAGCGGGCCGACGCGGCGCGAGCCGAAGGTCGAGTCGAAGCCCTGCATGCGCGGACGCATCAGGGTGCCGTCCGACCACTTGATCGGGGTCGGGTGCGAGTCGATCGGAAGGATCAGGCCCTGGCCCGGGTGGGCGCTGACGTTGTTGTCGGTCTGGGACTCGTCCCAGTACCAGATCAGCAGACCGGGCTGGTAGGCGTAGTGCTCGACCCAGTTCGCCTTGGCGGTGCCGAAGCCGAAGTTGTACGGGCCGGTCTTCAGCGTCTGGTCGAACGAGACGTACTGGCGGTTCTCGGCGATGTAGTGCTGCCCGTACTCCTTGGTGTAGGAGCCGCCGAAGCGCTTGAAGCCGTCGGCCACCCAGCCGTTGTCACCGTTCTCGACGTCGTCGCTGAACACGGTGGCGCCGTCGGCGACGATCGAGACGTTGTCGATCGCGAGGCCGCGGTAGTGCAGGCCGCCGTCGGTGGTGTTGTGGTAGCGGAACTTGACGGCCTTGCCGGCGTACGCGTCCAGGTTGAACGACAGGTCGCCCCAGGCGGCGGTCAGGCCGCTGAGGGCCGGGCGGCCGTTCTCCTTGGGCAGCGCGGCGCCGTTCCAGGTGCCGTCCACGACGGTCCAGGTCTTGCCACCGTCGGTGGAGACCTCGCCGAAGGCGTAGTCGAAGTCCGGCTCCAGCTCGACCCAAGCCTTGGCGTTGACGCTGGCCTTGGTCTTGCCGGTCAGGTCGATGTCACGGGTCAGCGTGACGTTCAGGTTGTCGGCGCTGCCGCTCCACCACTCGTTGCCGCCGCCGAACGGCTTGTTGATCTCGGTGGTGATGCTCTTCTTCGGCAGGTCGACGATCAGCGCCTGCGGGAGCTTGGAGTTGTACTCCGCCGGGCCGATGTGGTGCGTCGACTCGGTGCCGGCCGTGGCGTGCTCGGCGTTCAGCCACCCGAGCTTGAACTTGCTCCAGGCGTCGAAGTCGTTCGGCATGTCGCCGATGCTGTCCTTGCCCTCACCGAGCCAGGAGCCCGAGGACATGATGGACCAGAAGCCGACCGAGTTGTCGATGCCCTTGCCGGCGGTGTCGTAGAGGTCCGGCAGACCGAGGTCGTGGCCGTACTCGTGGGCGAAGACGCCGAGGCCGCCGTTCTCCGGCTGCATGGTGTAGTCGCCGATCCAGAGGCCGGAGTTGCCGACCTGGACGCCGCCCAGCTTGTTGCCGTCGGGGCCGGCCTGGCCCGTCAGGTTGCCGTAGACGTACGAACGGTGCGCCCACAGGGCCTTGGTGCCCTGCTTGCCGCCACCGGCCGACTTGTCCTCGCCGGCGTGCACGATCTGGAAGTGGTCGATGTACCCGTCGGGCTGGTTGAAGTTCCCGTCGTGGTGCGAACCGTAGCGGTCCCACTGGTCGTACTGCGCCAGGGTCGCCTTGATCTGGGCGTCGGTCTGACCCTTCGCCTGCTGGTCCTTGTACCAGATGTCCACGGCGTCGCGGATCAGGTCCTGCGCGCTGGGGCAGACGTTGGAACCGCAGTAGTCCGAGCCGTACCGGGCCTCGTTCCACGGAACCCGCACCCAGTCCGAGACCACGCCGTCGACCGAGTAGCGGCCCGAGGACTGCTTCTCGTAGTAGGTCTTCAGCGAGGGCTTGTCCTTGGCGAAGTACAGGTCCTGGAAGTGCGCCTGGTTGTAGTCGGCCTGCCAGGCGGTCGAGTTGTTGGTGGCGCGGTCCGGCTGCGCGATCTCGTTGTGCTTCGGACCGGCCTCGCCGCCGTACTTGACCTTGCCGTCGGGCGTCTTGGTGGTGTTGTCCACCTGGTCGCCGAAGTCGACGAGGATCGTGAAGATCTTGTCGGTGCGCTCGCGCTTGAGCTCGACGAACTTGTCCTTGCCGAGCTTCACGCTGGTCGAGCCGTTGTGCTCCTCGACCTGGGCGGTCCCGTCGAGCAGCTTCTCGGTGGCGGCCTTCTGCTCGGCCTCCACCTTCGCGGTCAGCGGGCCCGGGATGTTGTGCTCGGTGTTGACGGACTGGACGGCGTCAGCCGGGTCCATCGGCACGGGGGCCGAGCCGGAGGCGACGGCGCTGCTCGGGAAGAGCCCCGCGCCGAGCGTGACTATGACCGCTGCCGCCGTGGCGATCGCAGCGGTTCTCCTGGTGTTGTTCAACGTTGTGACGTCCTCCCCGACCGGGGCCAGCTCTTGGCCAAAGCCCGGCAAACCAAAATGAAAGACAGGTGGACGTCATTTGATCCAAGCGTGGAGGGAAAAGATAGACCTTGACCGTGACATGGTCACGGCGCTATCCTCCCCGACTTCCCATCATCTGACCAAGTGTCAACCGTATAGACATAAAAGATGACTGAGAAATGGGACGCACCCGCACCAACTGCCCCCGGTGGCACCCGGTCGGGCACGCGACGTTCCCCGCAGGTCGGGCACGGAAAGCACCGAGCCCCCGGCGTGAACGCCGGGGGCTCGGTGCTTGTGAAGTTGTCTGTTAAAAGTTGGTCTACTTCGTCAGGTCGGGACCGGACGAGGCGACCTCGGCGGGGGTGTCCGCGACGGCCGACTTCTCCTCGCCGCGGAAGGTGAACTTGGCTTCCTTGCCCTCGCCCTCGACGTCCACGACGACGATGTGGCCGGCCCGCAGCTCGCCGAAGAGGATCTTCTCGGAGAGGTGGTCCTCGATCTCGCGCTGGATGGTGCGGCGCAGCGGACGGGCGCCCAGCAGCGGGTCGTAACCGCGCTTGGCCAGCAGCTTCTTGGCCTCGACGCTGAGCTCCAGGCCCATGTCCTTGTCCTTGAGCCGCTCGTCCACCTTGTCGATCATCAGGTCGACGATCTTGATGATGTCTTCCTCGGACAGCTGGTGGAACACCACGATGTCGTCGACGCGGTTCAGGAACTCGGGGCGGAAGTGCTGCTTGAGCTCCTCGCCGACCTTCGCCTTCATCCGCTCGTACCCGCTCTGGGTGTCACCCGTGGCCGCGAAGCCCAGGTTGAAGCCCTTGGAGATGTCCCGGGTGCCGAGGTTGGTCGTCATGATGATGACGGTGTTCTTGAAGTCGACCACGCGGCCCTGGGAGTCGGTCAGCCGACCGTCCTCCAGGATCTGCAGCAGCGAGTTGAAGATGTCCGGGTGGGCCTTCTCGACCTCGTCGAAGAGGACGACGGAGAACGGCTTGCGGCGGACCTTCTCGGTCAGCTGGCCGCCCTCCTCGTAGCCCACGTACCCGGGCGGGGAGCCGAACAGCCGGGAGACGGTGTGCTTCTCGGAGAACTCGGACATGTCGAGCGCGATCAGCGCGTCCTCGTCGCCGAAGAGGAACTCCGCCAGCGTCTTGGACAGCTCGGTCTTACCGACGCCGGACGGGCCGGCGAAGATGAACGAACCGCCGGGGCGCTTCGGGTCCTTGAGGCCCGCACGGGTGCGCCGGATGGCCTGGGAGAGCGCCTTGATGGCGTCCTTCTGGCCGATGACGCGCTTGTGCAGCTCGTCCTCCATGCGCAGGAGACGGGAGGTCTCCTCCTCGGTCAGCTTGAAGACCGGGATGCCGGTGGCGGTGGCCAGGACCTCGGCGATGAGCTCCTCGTTGACCTCCGCGACGACGTCCATGTCGCCGGCCTTCCACTCCTTCTCGCGCTTGGCCTTGGCCTGCAGGAGCTGCTTCTCGTCGTCGCGCAGGGACGCGGCCTTCTCGAAGTCCTGCGCGTCGATCGCGCTCTCCTTCTCGCGGCGCACGTCGGCGATCTTCTCGTCGAACTCGCGCAGGTCCGGCGGCGCGGTCATCCGGCGGATGCGCATGCGCGAACCGGCCTCGTCGATCAGGTCGATCGCCTTGTCCGGCAGGAAGCGGTCCGAGATGTACCGGTCGGCCAGGGTGGCGGCGGCGACCAGGGCGGCGTCCGTGATGGAGACCCGGTGGTGGGCCTCGTAGCGGTCGCGCAGACCCTTGAGGATCTCGATGGTGTGCGGCAGCGAGGGCTCCGCGACCTGGATCGGCTGGAAGCGGCGCTCCAGCGCGGCGTCCTTCTCCAGGTGCTTGCGGTACTCGTCCAGGGTGGTGGCACCGATGGTCTGCAGCTCGCCGCGGGCCAGCATCGGCTTGAGGATGCTGGCGGCGTCGATCGCGCCCTCGGCGGCGCCCGCGCCGACCAGGGTGTGCAGCTCGTCGATGAACAGGATGATGTCGCCGCGGGTGCGGATCTCCTTGAGCACCTTCTTCAGGCGCTCCTCGAAGTCACCGCGGTAGCGCGACCCGGCCACCAGGGCACCCAGGTCCAGCGTGTAGAGCTGCTTGTCCTTGAGCGTCTCCGGGACCTCGCCCTTGACGATCGCCTGGGCCAGGCCCTCGACCACGGCGGTCTTGCCGACGCCGGGCTCACCGATCAGCACCGGGTTGTTCTTGGTGCGGCGGGACAGCACCTGCATGACCCGCTCGATCTCCTTCTCGCGCCCGATGACCGGGTCGAGCTTGGCCTCGCGGGCGGCCTGGGTGAGGTTGCGGCCGAACTGGTCCAGGACCAGCGAGGTCGACGGGGTGCCCTCGGCGGGCCCGCCGGCCGTGGCCGACTCCTTGCCGCCGCTGGTCTGGTAACCGGAGAGCAGCTGGATGACCTGCTGGCGCACCCGGTTGAGGTCGGCACCCAGCTTCACCAGGACCTGGGCGGCGACGCCCTCGCCCTCGCGGATCAGGCCGAGCAGGATGTGCTCGGTGCCGATGTAGTTGTGGCCGAGCTGCAGGGCCTCCCGGAGCGAGAGCTCCAGGACCTTCTTCGCCCGGGGGGTGAAGGGGATGTGACCGGACGGGGCCTGCTGGCCCTGGCCGATGATCTCCTCGACCTGCTGGCGAACGGCCTCAAGGGAAATCCCGAGGCTCTCCAGGGCCTTGGCGGCGACGCCCTCGCCCTCGTGGATCAGACCCAGGAGGATGTGCTCGGTGCCGATGTAGTTGTGGTTGAGCATCCGGGCTTCTTCCTGAGCCAGGACGACAACCCGCCGCGCGCGGTCGGTGAACCTCTCGAACATCGTTTATCGCTCCTCAGAGCGGTCGGGCAGTTCGGGGTCCGTCCCCGCCCTGTCCTTCCGCATGCTAGTCCCGCTCAGCGGCGCGGCCCACGGATTCACTCCCCGGTAGAGGAGCGAGATGCTGCGCGACCAGCCGACACCAATCCCAACCTGATGCTGGGAATCGGTGTTCCCACAGGTGGGCCGGATGCACCGGAATCCGCTACGCCATCGGCGAACAAGAGCCGCCGGAGCGGAGTCGGTCCGGCTCCGGCCGGTCGCCCATACTGCCCCTGGACGGGCTCCCAGAACCCGTCCACCTGCATTCATACCCGGTATCGGGGCGGTTCTCGCGCAGTTTCCGGGGTGGCGGTGTTCGCCTGGCGAGAAGTCGGGCCGCGAGGACGGCCGTTCAGCCTCTCCGGAACGATCCGTACGCCATCCCGGGGGTGTCCGCGTTACCGCTTCGCCCCTACAGCGTTGCACAGCACGTGTTTGTTCCGCCGCCCGAGAACGACCCGAGGACCGGCCCCGCGACCGGCCCCGTGACCGGACCCGAGGCTCGCCCCGCGCCCGGCTTCGCCGCAACGCCCGGCCCCGCGCACGCCGCAGGGCGCGGAGGAGGTCCCTCCGCGCCCCGCGCGTCTGTCATGGGCGCCGCTCACGGCCTCCGCAGCCCCGCACCCGCTCCGGCCGGCCCGCGGCGCCGGGGTCAGGACGCGTTGGCCTTGTCGTAGGCCTCGCGCACCAGGCTCGGCACGCGGCCGCGGTCGTTGACCTCCATGCCCTGCTCCTTGGCCCACGCGCGCACCTTCGCGGTGTCCGGCGCGCTGCCCGCGGCCGGGCGCTGCACGGCGTTGCGGCCCGGACGGCGGGGGCCGGCCAGCCGGCCGCTCTGCTTGCGGCCCTTCTCCAGGTACGGCGCCAGCAGACCGCGGAGCTTGTCCGCGTTGGCGCTCTTCAGATCGATCTCGTAGGCAACGCCGTCGAGCGCGAACGTGACCGTCTCATCCGCCGAGCCGCCGTCGAGATCGTCTTCAAGAATGACCTGCACCCTCTGTGCCACGGGCTTCCCTTTCCGCTAAACGACGTATTGCCTAAGGAAAGGAAAGCGCCTTTCTCCGGAAAACACAAACCCTTGACCGGCGCGGAGCCGCTCAGAGGTGCAGCAGCATGCGCGAGTTGCCCAACGTGTTGGGCTTCACCCGCTCCAGGTCCAGGAACTCGGCGACACCTTCATCGTACGAGCGGAGAAGTTCTTCATAGACGTCCGTGGCGATGGCCGCCGGGTCCGCGGCGGTCTCTTCCGCTTCGTGAAGCTCGCCGATCTCGACGAAACCGTGTTTCGCGAAGAAGGACACCTCGAACGTCAAGCAGAAAATCCGACGGACGCCGAGCCAGCGCGCGGTCTGCAACAGCTTCTCCAGCAACAGGTGCCCGACTCCCGTTCCGCGGCAGGACGGATCGACCGCGAGCGTGCGGACCTCCGCGAGGTCCTCCCACATCACATGGAGTGCTCCACAGGCCACCACGGTTCCGTCGTCGTCGCGTTCCGCGACCCAGAACTCCTGAACGGATTCGAACAGTGTGACTGTGGGCTTGTCCAGCAGAATGCCGCCGCGGGCATAGGTGTCGATGAGGCTGCGCACGGCCCGTACGTCGGTGGTCCGCGCACGGCGGATGGTGACCTCCATGGCGGGACGTTATCGTGTCGCGCCCGGCTCGGTCTCCCCGGTATCCAGAGCGGCCACCCGCAAGGCGTCGCGCAGGGCCTCGCGCTGCTCGGGCGACATCAGGCCGAAGAAGTGCACCAGGGCCGCCGCCGGATTGTCACTGGTGGCCCAGGCGTCGTTCATCAGGGCCGCCGTGTAGGACTCCCTCGACGAGACCGGTTCATATCGATAGGCCCGGCCGGCCCGCTCGCGCCGGAGCCAGCCCTTTCTGTGGAGCTTGTCCAGGACGGTCATCACCGTCGTGTAGGCGATTTCGCGTTCCGCCTGCAGATCCAGGAGAACCTCGCGAACCGTGACCGGTCGGTTCCACCGCCACACCCGGGTCATGATGGCGTTCTCAAGTTCGCCGAGTTGCCGGACCATAGTGCCGCCAGGATAGGGAGTGAATGGGGCAAATCTTGTGAAGTGCGCCAAACCGGCGCGCCGCCACCCCCGTAATCGGGAATGGCGGCGCGGGGGTCGTACGGGAGCGGCCGACGGACGTCAGTCGGATCAGTCGACGTCTTCCTTGGCCTTCTGGGCCCCACCCTGGCTGCGGATGATGGCCCGCACCAGGAATCCGAAGCCGATCGCCATGACCAGCGGCGGCACGATCGCGCTGACGTAGTCCATCAGGTCACTCCTCCTCGGTCTTCTCCGCCGACGCGGCGGAAGCCTTCGGCTCCGGCTTCACCAGCGGGAAGAGCACGGTCTCCCGGATGTTCTTGCCGGTCAGCAGCATGATCAGGCGGTCCACGCCGAGGCCCAGGCCACCGGTCGGGGGCATCGCGTACTCCAGGGCGCGCAGGAAGTCCTCGTCCACCTGCATCGCCTCGACGTCGCCGCCGGCCGCCAGCAGGGACTGCGCCGTGAGGCGGGCGCGCTGCTCGACCGGGTCGACCAGCTCCGAGTAGGCGGTGCCGATCTCGGTGCCGAAGATGACCAGGTCCCACTTCTCGGCCACGCCCGGGACGGAGCGGTGCTGGCGGGTCAGCGGGGAGACCTCGGTGGGGTAGTCCTTGATGAAGGTCGGCCGGACGGCGTTCTCCTCCAGCAGGCGCTCGACCATCTCCAGCACGATCTGCCCGTGGCCCCACTCCTTCTCGAAGGGGATGCCGTGGGTGGTGGCCAGCTTGCGCAGCTCCTCGACCGTCGTGTCCGGGGTGACCTCGACGCCCAGGCGGGCGGAGATGCCCGGGTAGACGGAGACCTCCTCCCACGGCTCGGCCAGGTCGATCTCGTGCTCCACGCCGTGCGCGTCCACGCCCGTGATCACGGTGGTGCCCAGGGCGTCCCGGGCCGCGTTGACGATCGTCGCCCGGATCAGCTCGGCCTGGGTGTCGTAGTCGCCGTACGCCTCGTACGACTCCAGCGAGGTGAACTCCGGGTTGTGGGTGGAGTCCGCGCCCTCGTTGCGGAAGTTGCGGTTGATCTCGAAGACCTTCTCCGCGCCGCCGACCACGAGCCGCTTGAGGTACAGCTCGGGGGCGATGCGCAGGAAGAGGTCGATGTCGTACGCGTTGATGTGCGTCTTGAACGGGCGGGCGTTGGCGCCGCCGTGCACCGGCTGAAGCATCGGGGTCTCGACCTCGATGTAGCCGCGGTCCTCGTAGGTGCGGCGGATCGAGCGGACCACCTTGCTGCGCAGGTGGAGGATCTCGCGCGCCTCGGGGTTCACGATCAGGTCGACGTAGCGCTGGCGGACCCGGGCCTCCGGGTCGGTCAGGCCCTTGTGCTTGTCCGGCAGCGGCCGCAGGCACTTGGCGGTGAGCTCCCAGCGGTCAACCATCACGGACAGCTCGCCGCGCTTGGAGGTGATGACCTCGCCCTCGACGCCCACCTGGTCGCCCAGGTCGATGTCGGCCTTCCACGCCGCCAGCCGCTCGGCGCCCAGCTTGTCCAGGGAGAGCATCACCTGGAGGTCGCCGCTGCCGTCGCGCAGGGTGGCGAAGCAGAGCTTGCCGCCCGTACGGGAGAGGATCACCCGGCCGGTGATCCCGGCCCGCTCGCCGGTGGCGGTGTCGGGCTCCAGGTCCGGGTGCTTGGCACGGAGGTCCGCGATGGTGCTGGTGCGGGGGAAACCGACCGGGTACGGGTCGACACCGGCGGCCCGGAGCCGGTCGAGCTTCTCGCGCCGGACGCGCATCTGCTCGGGAAGGTCGTCGGTCGCGGGAAGAAGGCTCTGATCGCTCACCCCACAAGGGTAGCCAGCCCCACACCGTGCTCCGCGACCGGATGAACGGCTGAGGGGAGACCGCGCGGGACGCGCGGTCTCCCCTCGGGGGGCTGCGGGCCGGGTCAGCCGGTGCCGGTGGCGAGTTCGACGTCCTCGGGGGTGGTGTCGGCCGGGGGCTTGGGTGCGGTGGGGGGCTTGGGGCGGCGGCCGAAGAGTTCGGCGGGGGTGGGCATGCGGTGGGGGCGGGGCGCGGCATCCGGCGGGGTGGCGGCGGGCTGCGACGGGCGGGGGGCGCGGGAGTCGCTGCTGCTCATGGTGATCCGTCCTCCAACAGGGATGGGGAGACTGCTCGGGGGTGCGGCGGGGTTCGGTACGGCCACCAGGTGGCGCGGCTGGCCGGTGGTGAGGGCGAGCCGCTCGCGGACGGCGGCCTCGGCCAGCGCGTGGCAGCGCCCGGCCAGCCGGGAGCGGCGGGAGCGCTCGTGCTGCCCGCAGGGCTGGCGGGTGAGCCCGCGCAGCGCGGTGAGGTCCTCCGGGCCGGGCAGGTAGCCGTCCGAGACGGCCTCCTCCAGCCGCTCCAGGTACCCGGGGGCGCTGCCCGGCAGGGCGGAGCGGTAGCGGCACAGGTCGGCGAGCAGGAAGGCGCGCAGCCGGCCGCCCTCCTGCACCGCCTCGTCGATCGCCTCGGTCAGACGCAGCGCGTCCTGGACGTCCTCCGCCCACAGCTCGGCCCCGGGCCCGGCGAACGCCGCCGCCCGGTCGGGCCCCTGGAGGTGGACGGGAACGGCGGGGTGCAGGGCTTGGGCGAGGGCGCGGCGCAGCACGCGGACTTCGTCGGCGCTGAAGGCCATGCCGCCGCGCGATCCGTGTGGCGTAGGCATGGGCTGACACTACGTGAGGAATATCCGATTTGTCGGTAACCCGGCGCCGAACCACCCACGATCGGCCCGCAGGCAGCCGGGTCAGGCCGGGCGGTTGCGTTCGTAGACCAGGCGCAGGCCGATCAGGGTGAGCCAGGGCTCGTGGACGTCGATGGTGGTGGCCTCGCCGAGGACGAGGGGGGCGAGGCCGCCGGTGGCGATGACCTGGACGTCGTCCGGGTCCTTGGAGAGTTCCTTGGCCATCCGGTCGACCAGGCCGTCGACCTGGCCGGCGAAGCCGTAGAGGATGCCGGACTGCATGCCCTCCACGGTGTTCTTGCCGATGACGTTGCGCGGGCGGGCCAGCTCGATCTTGCGGAGCTGGGCGCCGCGGACGCCGAGCGCCTCGACGGAGATCTCGATGCCGGGGGCGATCGCGCCGCCGACGTAGTCGCCGCGGGCGTTGACGGCGTCGAAGGTGGTCGCCGTGCCGAAGTCGACCACGATGCACGGGCCGCCGTACAGGTGGTTGGCGGCCAGCGCGTTGACGATGCGGTCGGCGCCGACCTCCTTGGGGTTGTCCATCAGGACGTGCACCCCGGTCTTCACGCCGGGCTCCACGATCACCGCGGGGACGTCGCCGTAGTAGCGGCGGGTCACCTCACGGAGCTCGTGGAGCACGGCGGGAACCGACGAGCAGATCGCCAGGCCCTCCACCACCGCCTCGTGCACGGCGGTGTGGTTGCCCATCAACCCCTGCATCAGCACGGCCAGTTCATCGGCCGTACGGCGCGGATCGGTGGAGATCCGCCAGTGTTCCACCACGTCCTCGCCGTCGAACAGGCCGAGTGTGGTCTGGGTGTTGCCGACGTCGATGGTGAGGAGCATGGGGCGCTTTCTGCGAGTCGGGGCAGGTCTGCGTCGTGCGGGGCGGACGGTCAGGCGCGCAGGTCCAGGCCGATGTCGAGGATCGGCGAGGAGTGGGTGAGCTCGCCCACGGCGATGAAGTCGACACCGGTCTGGCCGACCGCGCGGGCGTCGGCCAGGGTCAGGCCGCCGGACGCCTCCAGCTTCGCCCGGCCGGCCACCAGCGCGACGGCCTCCTTGAGCTGCTCGACGGAGAAGTTGTCCAGCAGGATCAGCTCCGCACCGGCCTCCAGCACCGGCGGGATCTGCTCCAGGGTGTCCACCTCGACCTCGACCGTCAGGTCGGGGTAGGCCGCGCGCACGGCCCGGAACGCCTCGGCCACGCCGCCGGCGGCGATCACGTGGTTGTCCTTCACCAGCGCGGCGTCCGAGAGCGCCATCCGGTGGTTGGCGCCGCCGCCGCAGCGGACCGCGAACTTCTCCAGGGCGCGCAGGCCCGGGGTGGTCTTGCGGGTGTCGCGCACGACCGCGCCGGTGCCCTCGAGGGCGTCCGCCCAGGCGCGGGTGGCGGTGGCGATGCCCGACAGGTGGCACAGCAGGTTGAGCGCGCTGCGCTCGGCGGTCAGCAGGTCGCGGGTGCGGGAGCGGACCGAGAGCAGCACCTGGCCGGCCTCCACCCGGTCGCCGTCCTCGACGTGGCGCTCGACCTCGAACTCCTCCTCGCAGACCAGCGAGACCACGGCCTCGGCGATCCGCAGGCCCGCCACCACACCCGCCGAGCGGGCGGTGAAGTCGGCGGTGGCGACGGCCTCGGCGGGCACGGTGGCCACCGAGGTGACGTCCTCGCCGCCGGCCAGGTCCTCGGCCAGCGCCAGGGTGGCGACGTCCTCGACCTCGATCGGGTCCAGCCCGGCCGCCTCCAGCAGCTCGGCCAGCTGCGGGTCCAGGCCCGTCTCGTAGCCCTCGCCGTCCCCGCAGGCGCAGCCGTCGCCGCAGCCGCCTCCCTCCTCGCCCGCCTTCGGCGAGGAGGGGCCCAGGTCGGCCAGGGGGAGTTCCTCGTGGGAGTGGGTCATGGTTCTACTGCTCCTCAGGGGTGCTGACGGGGTCGCCGGAGGCGGCCAGGGTGGTGATCAGGTGGCGCCGCCAGTGGGCGTCGTCGCGCTCGGGGAAGTCCTCGCGCCAGTGGCCGCCGCGGGTCTCCTCGCGCTGCGCGGCCGCCGCCACCAGGGCGGTGGCGACCAGCAGCAGGTTGGCGGCCTCCCAGGTCTCCACCCGGGGGTCGGCCGGCTTCTCCTCGGCCACGTGCGCGTACGCCTGCTCGGCGAGCAGCGCGAGCCCGGTCTCGGCCTCGGCCAGCGAGCCGGCCGAACGCAGCACGCCCGCTCCGCGCGACATCAGCCGCTGGATCTCGGCGCGGGCCTCGGAGGCCGGCAGCGGCACCGGCCCGGCGGCCTGCGCGGCGGCCACGTCCACGGTGCGCTCGGGAAGCTCGCCGGCCGCGTGCCGGGCGGCCAGGTCGGCGGCGATCCGCTCGGCGAAGACCAGGCCCTCCAGCAGGGAGTTGGAGGCCAGCCGGTTGGCGCCGTGCACCCCGGTGCAGGCGACCTCGCCGCAGGCGTACAGGCCCGGGACGGAGGTGCGGCCGTGCCGGTCGGTGCGGACGCCGCCGGCGGCGTGGTGCGCGGCCGGGGCGATCGGGATCGGCTCGGTGACCGGGTCGATGCCGTGCGAGCGGCAGGAGGCCAGGATGGTGGGGAAGCGCTGCTCCCACATCTCGGCGCCGAAGTGCCGCCCGTCCAGGTACATGTGGTCGGCGCCCTTCTCCTGCATGCGCCGGGTGATCGCCTTGGCGACGATGTCGCGCGGGGCCAGTTCGGCCAGCTCGTGCTGCCCGACCATGAACCGCACGCCGTCCGCGTCCACCAGGTGGGCGCCCTCGCCGCGGACGGCCTCGGAGACCAGCGGCTGCTGGCCCTGGGCGTCCGGGCCGAGCCACAGCACGGTCGGGTGGAACTGGACGAACTCCAGGTCGGTGGCGGTGGCGCCGGCCCGCAGGGCCAGGGCCACGCCGTCGCCGGTGGAGACGGCCGGGTTGGTGGTGGCGGAGAAGACCTGGCCCATGCCGCCGGTGGCGAGCACCACCGCGCGGGCCCGGACGGCGCCGACGCCGTCGCGGGTGCCCTCGCCCATGACGTGCAGGGTCAGGCCCGCGGCGTGGCCCTCGGCGTCGGTCAGCAGGTCCAGGACCAGGGCGTGCTCGATCAGTTCGAGGTCCGGGTCGTTGAGGACGGCGGCGACCAGCGCGCGGGAGACCTCGGCACCGGTGGCGTCCCCGCCCGCGTGCACGATCCGGTGGCGGTGGTGGCCGCCCTCGCGGGTGAGCAGGATCTCGCCGGTCTCGTCGCGGTCGAAGTCGGCACCGACCGCGATCAGCCGGCGCACCGAGTCCGGGCCCTCGGTCACGAGGGTGCGCACGGCCTCCTCGTCGCAGATCCCGGCACCGGCCACCAGGGTGTCGGTCAGGTGCTGCTCGGGGGTGTCCCCCTCGCCGAGGGCGGCGGCTATGCCGCCCTGCGCCCAGCGGGTGGAGCCCTCGTCCAGTACCGCCTTGGTGACCACCATGGCCCGCAGGCCGGCCTTGCGGACGTTGAGGGCGACGGTGAGACCGGCGACGCCGGAGCCGACCACGACCACGTCGGTGGTGGCGGTCCAGCCCGGGGCCGGGGCGGTGAGGCGATGCGTAGCGGACATGGCTCAGTGGCTCCTTCGGCGCGTGGCCGAGGTGGCCGCGCCTTCCTCGCCACGGTACGCCGCGTCCCCGCGGAGCAGTCCGCTGCCCTCCGGGGCCTCGGCGGGGTCGTCGCCGAAGCCGGTGATCCGGTTCTCCCCGTCCACGAAGACCACCTTCGGCTGGTAGCCCTTCGCCTCGGCGGTGTCCATCTGCCCGTAGGCGATGAGTATGACGAGGTCGCCGGGGTGGACCAGCCGGGCGGCGGCGCCGTTGATGCCGATCACGCCGGTGCCGCGGGGGCCGGCGATGGTGTACGTCTCCAGCCGGGCGCCGTTGTTGATGTCGACGATGTGGACCAGCTCGCCGGGGAGCAGGTCGGCGGCGTCGAGGAGGTCCTCGTCCACCGTGACGGAGCCGACGTAGTGCAGGTCGGCCTGGGTCACGGTGGCCCGGTGGATCTTGGACTTGAGCATGGTGCGGAGCATTGCGGGTCACGCCTCCTGTGAGTGCATGCCTGGAAGTGGTGGAGCTGTCGAACGATTCCGTGCTTGACGGTCCTCTGCCTAGCGGCAGATGACGCGAACGTTGTCGATCAGGCGGGTGGAGCCCACCTTCGCGGCGACGGCCAGCACCGCCTCGCCCTGGAAGTCGTCCGCCGCCTCGGTGAAGTCGTGCGGGTCGATCAGGGCGAGGTAGTCGAGTTCGACACCTTCGGCGGTGTCGAGGGCGGCCGCGGCGGCTTCGCGCACGGCCTTCGGGCCCTGCGCGGCGACGTCCCGGCCGGCGAACAGGGCCTTGGAGAGGGCGAGGGCGCGGGCGCGCTCCTCCTCCGAGAGGTAGCGGTTGCGCGAGGAGCGGGCCAGCCCGTCCTCCTCGCGGGCGGTCGGCACGCCGACGATCTCCACGTCGAAGTCCAGGTCGGCCACCATCCGCTGGATGATCGCCAGCTGCTGGGCGTCCTTCTCGCCGAAGAAGGCGTAGTCCGGGTCGGTGATGTGCAGCAGCTTGGCGACGACGGTGAGCACCCCGTCGAAGTGGCCGGGGCGGGTGGCGCCCTCGAAGCGCTCGCCCATCGGGCCGGCGGCCAGGCGCACCTGCGGCTCGCCGTTGGGGTAGACCTCGTCGACGGACGGGGCGAAGACCACGTCGGCGCCGTGCTCCTCGGCCAGCTTCACGTCCTCGTCGAGGGTGCGCGGGTAGCGCTCCAGGTCCTCGCCAGCGCCGAACTGCAGCGGGTTGACGAAGACCGTCACCGCGACGCGGCCCTCCGGGCCGACCTGCTTGCGGGCGGCGCGGATCAGCGCGCCGTGGCCCTCGTGCAGCGCGCCCATGGTCATCACGACGGCGTTGTCCACCGGCCGCTCGTCGGGCCAGAACGCGGCCTCGAAGTCGTCCACGGTGCGGGTGACGACGGCCCGGTGGACCTTCGGCGCCCGGTGGGGCTTGTTCGGCTGCTTGCCGCGTGCCATCAGCGCGTCTCCTCGTTCAGGACGTCCAGCAGCGCAGCCGCCGACGTCTCGTCGATCCTGCCGCCCGCGAGTGCCCGCTGGGCGGTGGCGCGGGCCATCGCCCGGTACGCGGCCGGGATGTCGGGGGACACCGTACTGAGCTGCGCCAGGTGGCGCCGTACGGTGCCCGCGTCGCCCCGCGCGACGGGGCCGGTGAGGGCCGCGTCGCCGGAGCGCAGGCTGTTGTCCAGGGCGGCGCCGAGCAGCGGGCCGAGCATCCGGCCGGGCTCGGCGATCCCGGCGGTGCGCAGCAGCTCCATGGCCTGCGCGACCAGGGTGACCAGGTGGTTCGCGCCGTGCGCGAGGGCCGTGTGGTAGAGCGGGCGGACGTCCTCGGGCACCCACTCCGGCTCGCCGCCCATCTCCACGACCAGCGCCTCGGCGACCGGCCGCAGCTCCTCGGGGGCGGTCACGCCGAACGGGCAGCCGGCCAGCCGGGCCAGGTCGACGGAGGTGCCGGTGAAGGTCATCGCCGGGTGCAGGGCCAGCGGCAGCGCCCCGGCCCGGGTGGCGGGCTCCAGGACGGCGACGCCGTGCGCGCCGGAGGTGTGCACCAGCAGCTGGCCGGGCCGGACGGCTCCGGTGGCGGCGAGCCCGGCGACCAGGTCGGCCAGCGCGTCGTCGGGGACGGTCAGCAGCACGAGGTCGGCGGCGGCCATGACCTGCGGCGGGGTGACGATCCGCACGCCCGGCAGTAGCGCGTCGGCGCGGCGGCGGGAGGCGGCGGACACCCCGGACGCGGCGACCACGGTGTGCCCGGCCAGCTGCAGGGCGGCCCCCAGTGCGGGGCCCACCCGGCCGGTGCCGACCACGCCCACCGCGAGGCGGGCCGGCCGGTTGCCGGGGTCGCTCGGGTCGTCGTAGGTGCTCATGCGCCCACCTCGCTGCGCTCGGCAGGGGCATTCGCCCATGCGCGCCTCTTGACGGTGAGCTCGCTTCGCTCGCTCACAGGCCCCACCCTTATTCGCCGTGAATCCGTTCCAGTCCACCTGCGGGTACCGGACGTACCGCACCAGTCTACGGGGGCGTCAGCCGATGGCCCCGGCCCGGACCGGAGGTCGGATCAGTCCGTGGCCCCGGCCCGGATCAGCCCCGCCTCGTAGGCCAGCACCACGGCCTGGACGCGGTCGCGTAGGCCGAGCTTGGCCAGGATGCGGCCGACGTGGGTCTTCACGGTGGCCTCGGAGAGCACCAGCCGGGCCGCGATCTCGCCGTTCGACAGGCCCTGGGCGACCAGCAGGAACACCTCCCGCTCGCGCTCGGTCAGCGGGGCGATCACGTCGGAGCCGGGGGCGGTGCTCGGGGTGGGCAGCACCTCGGCGAAGCGGTCGATCATGCGGCGGGTGGTGGTCGGGGCGACCACGGCCTCCCCGCCGTGCACCGCGCGGATCGCGGCCACCAGTTCCGTCGGCGGGACGTCCTTGAGCAGGAAGCCGCTGGCGCCGGCCTTGAGCGCGGCGAAGGCGTACTCGTCCAGGTCGAAGGTGGTGAGGATCAGCACCCGCGGGGCGTCGGGCAGCGGGCTGCCGTCCTCGGACAGGCAGATCCGGCGCGTCGCCTGCACCCCGTCCAGGCGCGGCATCCGGACGTCCATCAGGATCACGTCGACCGGCGTGTGCCGCAGCCGTTCCAGGGCCTGTGCGCCGTCGCCGGCCTCGGCGGCGATCTCGATGTCGCCCTGCGACTGGAGGATCATCCGGAAGCCGGTACGCAGCAGCTCCTGGTCGTCGACGAGCATCACGCGGATGGTCAAAGGTGGCTCCTGGGGCGTCGGCGCGGCGTCAGTGCGCGGTCTTGAGGGGGAGTGTGGCGCGGATGCGGAAGCCTCCGCCGGGGCGGGGGCCGATGTCGAGGTTGCCGTTGATCATGCCGACGCGTTCGCGCATGCCGATGAGGCCGTGTCCTTGGCCGTCGGTTCCGCCGGTGGTGAGGTGTTCGGTGGTGGTGCCGCGGCCGTCGTCCTCGATCTGGACGGCGAGTTCGCGGTCGCCGTAGTCGACGGTGACGTGGGCGTGGGCGTGGGGTCCGCCGTGTTTGCGGACGTTGGTGAGGGCTTCCTGGACGATGCGGTAGACGGTGAGTTCGACGCCGCGGGGGAGGTCCTTGGGGGCTCCGGTGGTGGTGTAGTCGACGTGGAGTCCCGCGGTGCGGACCTGGTCGAGGAGTTCGGGGAGTTCTTCGACGCCGGGTTGGGGGACGTAGTCGTCGGTGGTGTCGTTGGTGCGCAGGACGCCGAGGAGGCGGCGCATTTCGACGAGGGCCTGTCGTCCGGTGGTGGCGATGGTGGTGAGGGCCTGTTTGGCCTGGTGGGGGTTGTTGTCGAGGACGTAGGCGGCGCCGTCGGCCTGGACGATCATGACGGAGACGTTGTGGGCGACGACGTCGTGGAGTTCGCGGGCGATGCGGGCGCGTTCGGCGGCGACGGCGACCTTGGACTGGGCGTCGCGTTCGCGTTCCAGGCGGGCGGCGCGGTCCTCGAGCTCGGTCAGGTACGCCCGACGGACCCGCGTCAGCCGCCCCCACGCCCAGCACAGGATGAACGGGGTGCTCATCAGCAGCATGATCAGCGCCGCCTCGCCCAGGGTGTACGCGCGGGTGTGCGCGTCGCCCGTGGCGTCGATCGTGGTCTTGACCGGGTGCATCCGCCAGTACACCAGCGGCCCGGCGCTCGCCCCGGCGACCAGCGCAAGCCGGGACGTCCACTTCTGGCCGAAGGCGGCGCCGGTGTAGGCGAACACGAGGTAGGCGATGGAGGAGGCGCCGGGATCGATGTTGGCGGCGATCTGGCCGAGCGCGATGCCGGTGGCGCCGGCCACCGTGACGTCGGGGAAGCGCCGCCGGAAGACCATCAGCGCGGGCAGCAGCAGCGCGACCAGGATCTGCGCGTCGAATCGCCAGCCCTCGTCGGAGGCGCTGTTCGGCAGGAGGCCGAAGAAGAGCACGACCGACGCCCATGCGGAGTCGACCACCATGGGGTGTCGGCGGAGCCAGGCGTTGAGTCGATGCACGTGTCCAGCGTAGGCAGTCGGGTGTGGTGCGAAGGTCCGCCGATAGGGCGATACGTCCCTACTCCGTAGGTCGGAGACGTCCCCGTGCCGGGGAGGGATGCCGGTACGCGGCCCGGTAGCGTCCCCCTCCATGACGTGGATGCGGTGGGCGCCCGCCGTGGAGAAGGCGCTGTACGACCCCGAGGGCGGTTTCTACCGCAGGCCGGAGGGCCCCGCCGGGCACTTCCGCACCTCGGTGCACGCCTCGCCGAGGTTCGCCCGTGCGGTGGCCCGGCTGCTGCTGGAGGTTGACGCGGCCCTCGGCCGGCCGGAGGAGCTGGCCCTGGTCGACGTCGGGGCCGGGCGCGGGGAACTGCTCACCGGGGTCCTGGCCGAACTGCCCGCCGAGGTGGGGGAGCGGCTGCGCCCGTACGGCGTGGAGATCGCCGGGCGTCCGGCCGGCCTGTCGTCCACAGCCCTGTGGACGAGCGAGGTGCCGCGCGGAGTCACCGGGCTGCTGTTCGCCAACGAGTGGCTGGACAACGTGCCGCTGGACGTCGGGGAGGTGGACGACGCCGGGGTGCTGCGCTACGTCGAGGTGGAGACCGCGACCGGCGAGGAGCGGCCCGGCGAGCCCGTCTCGGAAGCGGACGCGGCCTGGGCCGCCCGTTGGTGGCCCGTCGAACACCCCGGGGACCGGGTGGAGTTCGGGGGCCCCCGCGACGCCGCCTGGGCACGGGCCGTCGCCGGGCTGGAGCGGGGCCTGGCTGTCGCCGTCGACTACGGGCACACGGCCGGGCGGCGCCCGCCCTTCGGCACGCTCGCCGGATTCCTGGGCGGGCGCGAGGTGGCACCCGTACCGGACGGCTCCCGCGACGTGACCGCGCACGTGGCCCTGGACGCGATCGCCGTCCCCGCTCTCCACAGCCTGTGGACGACGCAGCGCGAAGCCCTGCGCGCGCTCGGGGTCGGCGGCGGGCGGCCGCCGCTCGCGCTCGCCTCCACCGACCCGGCCGGGTACCTGCGGGCGCTGAGCGGCGCCGGGGAGGGGGCCGAGCTCACCGACCCGGGCGGGCTCGGCGGCTTCGGGTGGCTCCTTCAGGCCGTCCGCATCCCGGTACCTAGGAGCCTGGAGACCCTCGCGGGATGGCAGACTCTCACCCCATGAGGGAGACCACGGTCGGCATCGGGGCGGGCGCCGAGAACTTCACCGGCGCGGCGGGCACCACCGACATGGTGCTCAACATCGGCCCGCAGCACCCCGCCACGCACGGCGTGCTGCGGCTGCGCCTGCTGCTGGACGGCGAGCGGATCATCACCGCCGAGCCGGTGATCGGCTACATGCACCGGGGCGCGGAGAAGCTGTTCGAGGCCCGTGACTACCGGCAGATCATCATGCTGGCCAACCGGCACGACTGGCTCTCCGCCTTCTCCAACGAGCTGGGCGTCGTCCTCGGCGTCGAGCGGATGCTCGGCATGGAGGTCCCCGAGCGGGCGGTGTGGATCCGCACCCTGCTCGCCGAGCTCA
The DNA here is from genome assembly GCF_044455705.1 of Kitasatospora sp. NPDC051170. NCBI lineage: Bacteria > Bacillati > Actinomycetota > Actinomycetes > Kitasatosporales > Streptomycetaceae > Kitasatospora > Kitasatospora sp. NPDC051170. Next base: position 171,993 of record NZ_JBITFA010000004.1, read on the forward strand.
ACCGGGTGCTCAACCACCTGATGTTCCTCGGCTCCTACCCGCTGGAGCTCGGCGGCATCACCCCCGTCTTCCACGCCTTCAACGGCCGCGAGGACCTCCAGCACGTGCTGGAGGAGGCGTCCGGCGGGCGGATGCACTACATGTTCAACCGCGTCGGCGGCCTCAAGGAGGACCTGCCCGCCGGCTGGCTGGGCCGCGTCCGCGCCGCCGTCGGCATCGTCCGCTCCCAGCTGCCCGTCTTCGAGGACCTCGTCCTCGGCAACGACATCTTCCGCGCCCGTACGGCCGGCGTCGGCATCCTCACCGCCGCGCAGGCCCAGGCGTACGGCGTCAGCGGGCCCATCGCCCGGGCCAGCGGCCTCGACCTCGACCTGCGCCGCGACGAGCCGTACCTCGCCTACGGCAGCGAGGAACTGCGGCAGGTGCTCACCGTCGTCACCCGCGAGGAGGGCGACTGCCTCGCCCGCTTCGAGTGCCTGCTGGAGCAGACCCACAACTCCCTGGACCTCGCCGACGCCTGCCTCGACAAGCTCGCCACCCTGGCCCCCGGGCCCGTCAACCAGCGGCTGCCCAAGGTGCTCAAGGCACCCGAGGGCAGCACCTACACCTGGACGGAGAACCCGCTCGGGATCAACGGGTACTACCTGGTCTCGCGCGGGGACAAGACGCCGTGGCGCCTCAAGCTGCGCTCGGCGTCCTTCAACAACATCCAGGCGCTGACCGAGCTGCTGCCCGGGACGCTGGTGGCGGACATGGTGGCGATCCTGGGGTCGATGTTCTTCGTCGTCGGGGACATCGACAAGTAGGGCCGCTACCCCTGCTTCTTCTTCGGCTTCACCGGGTCCGCCGGGTGCGGCGCCACCTTGCGGTCGCCCTTGGTGGCGATCCGCTCCTCGCACAGGCGGGCCAGCACGCCGTACGCCGCCCCGCCCATCAGCTCGGTGAGCTCCGGACGGTAGCTGACGTACACCGGCTCGGCGCCCTGGTGCGCGGCCGGGGCGCCGGTGCACCACCAGTGCAGGTCGTGGCCGCCCGGGCCCCAGCCGCGGCGGTCGTACTCGCCGATCGAGACCTGGAGGTAGCGGGTGTCGTCGGGGCGGTCGATCCAGTCGTAGGTGCGGCGGATCGGCAGCTGCCAGCAGACGTCCGGCTTGAACTCCAGCGGCTCGTGGCCCTCCTTGAGCGCCAGCGCGTGCAGGGCGCAGCCGGCGCCCCCCGCGAAGCCGGGGCTGTTCACGAAGATGCAGGCGCCGTTGACGCGGCGGGTCTGGCGGTCGCCGTCCTCGTCCAGCATGGTGACGCCGCCGTCTGCGATCAGCCGGCCCTTGGCGTCCGTGCCGTGCGGGTGGTTCTCCCACAGCTCGGGCGTCAGGCGCTTCGCGTGCTTCATGACGCGCTTCTCGTCGTCCTCGTCCGAGTAGTGCGCGCCCAGCGTGCAGCAGCCGTCCGAGGCGCCGCGGCCCTCGCGGATGCCGTGGCAGCCCTGGCCGAAGACGCAGGACCAGCGGGAGGTCAGCCAGGTCAGGTCGCAGCGGAAGACCTGCTCGGCGTCCTCAGGGTCGGCGAACTCGACCCAGGCGCGGGGGAAGTCGAGCGGGACCTCGTCGCGCGGGATCTCGCGGCGCAGGGTCGGCATCGCGAGGTCGACGGGTGTGGGGGAGGCTTCGGGCTTCGCCTTGGCCTTCTTCTTGGACGTTTCTGCTGGTGCCACCCGGTAAGGGTAGAGCTTTCGCGGGGCGGTGGACGGGTTGCGGCGGGTGTCGGCGGCGGCGGACGGTACGGTCTTCGACGAACCGGAGAACTGGCGGGCCGTCATTATGGGGAAGTTTTGGGGCGGTTTGATCCGAATCAGTCCTCCAGCCCGTTGTTCCGGACGAGCCGGACGAGCCGGAGAAGCCAGCCGGACAAGCCGGACAACCGGAAAGCCGACCGCAGAGGGAGCCACCCCGGCCGTGACCGCCTCGCCCCGCGCCGCCGCCCAGGCGGCCGCCCTCGTCGCCCTCGCGGTACTGGCCGCCGGCTGCGCGGCCTCCGAGGGGCCCGCCCTGCGGGCCCGTTCCGCGTCCGCGCCGCCGGTCTGCGCCAGCCCGGTGGTCGTGGGCCACCGGGGGGCTCCGCGCAGTGCGCCCGAGAACACGATGGCCTCCTTCGAGGCGGCCCTCGACCAGGGCGCGGACTGGCTGGAGACGGACGTGCAGACCACCCGGGACGGCGTCCCGGTGCTGATGCACGACGCCACCGTGGACCGCACCACCAACGGCAAGGGCGCCGTCGGCGACCTGACCGCCGCGCAGGTCGCCGCCCTGCGGGTGACGGTGGGGCCGGGCCACGCCGAGCCCGTCCCCACCCTGGAGCAGCTGCTCAAGCGCATCGAGGGCAGCAACGCCACGCTGCTGATGGAGATCAAGTGGCAGCGCACGCCCGAGGACGTCACCCGGATCGCCCGGATCGCCGCCGCCAGCGGCGCCCACGTCGTCCTCTACAGCTTCTCCGTGGACCACCTGCGCCGCGCCCACGCCGCGGCGCCCGCCCTGCCGGTGGTGCTGATCCAGGGCTCCGGGCTCGCCGAGGACCCGGGTGACCTGCCGCTGCGCGGGGTGGCCCTGGAGTCGACGCTGGCCTCCGTCGCCCGGATCGCCGAGGAGCGGAAGGCGGGCCGCGAGGTCTACGTCTGGACGCTCGACGACGAGGTGAACTGGCAGACCATGGCCTCCCGGGGCGCGGATGGTCTGATCACCGACCTGCCCGGCGCGGCCCGGCGCTGGGCGGACACCGCCGGCTGCCGCCCCGAGCGCACGGCCACCCGGCACGGCCACTGACCGCACACCGTCACGCACCGTCACGAAGTGGTCGCGGACCAGCGCGAATACCGTTGCAACGGGCCTGCCCCGCAGTGAGATCGCGTAGCGTGGAGAGTTATGCGACTCGGTGTACTCGACGTAGGTTCCAACACGGTCCACTTCCTCGTGGTGGACGCCCATCCGGGCGCTGCCCCCCTGCCCGCGTACTCCCACAAGGCCGAACTGCGCCTGGCCGAACTGCTCGACGAGGACGGCGCGATAAGCGAGGCCGGCATCGAGCGGCTGGTCGGCCACGTCGCCTCCTCGATCCGGGTGGCCGAGGACAAGGGAGTCGTCGACGTCCTGCCGTTCGCCACCTCCGCCGTCCGCGAGGCCGTCAACGGCGAGGAGGTGCTACGCAGGGTCACCGCCGAGACCGGTGTCGAACTGCGGGTGCTCTCCGGCCAGGACGAGGCCCGGCTGACGTTCCTGGCCGTGCGCCGCTGGTTCGGCTGGTCCTCGGGCCGGCTGCTCAACCTGGACATCGGCGGCGGCTCCCTGGAGATCGCCTGCGGCCCGGACGAACAGCCCGCCGTCGCCTGCTCGCTGCCGCTGGGCGCCGGCCGGCTCACCGCCCGCTGGCTGCCGGAGGACGTCGCCGACCCGGACGGGCTGCGCGAGCTGAGACGCCACGTCCGCGCCGAGATCGCCACCGTCGTCGGCGAGATCACCCGGCTCGGACCGCCCCAGCACGCCGTCGCCACCTCGAAGACCTTCAAGCAGCTCGCCCGGATGACCGGCGCCGCCCCCGCCGACGCCGGCCCGTACGCCGACCGCCGGCTCACCCGCGCAGGCCTGCTGGCCTGGCTGCCCCGGCTGTCCGCGATGACCGTCGCCGAGCGGGCGCAGATCCCCGGCGTCTCGGAGGGCCGCGCCAAGCAGCTGCTCGCGGGCGCGATCGTCGCCGACGCCGCGATGGACCTGTTCGGGCTGGAGGAGCTGGACGTCTGCCCGTGGGCGCTGCGCGAGGGCATCATCCTGCGCCGCCTGGACACCATGGACAGCCCCACCGACCGCCGCCGCCCCGCACTGGCGGGCTGACGGGGCCGGGGACGCCCCGGGCACCGGCTCCCCGTCCGGTGCGCGGTCCGTTTACGCTGTCTCCCGTGGTGCAACCAGCGGACGACGACGGGACGCGGGAGGGCCGCGCCCCCGGGGACGGGCGGCAGCGGCCGGACGGACCGCGCCGTCGGCTCGGGGAGGCGGTGCAGCGCACCGCGAAGAAGGCCGCCGCGAAGAAGGCCACGGCCAGGACGGCCCGGACGGCCAGGGGCGCCGCCGCCGAGAGCACCCCGAAGCAGGCCGCGCGCAGGAAGCCCGCGCCGAAGCCGCAGAAGCCCCAGCCACAGCTGAAGCAGCCAGACCAGCCGGAGCAGCCAGAGCAGTCGAAGCGGCCGGAGCAGTCGCCGCAGAAGCCCGCCGAGACCCGCACCGCCCGTGCCGCCGGAGCCGCCAAGGCCGCCGTGCAGTCCGTCCGCTCCGTCAAGGCCGCCAAGCGCGACGCCGCCCGCCCCCCGCTGCTGCGCACCACCGACCGCCTCGTGCTGCCCCGGCACCCGGCCCTGCACATCCCCGATACCAGGGTGGCCCTGTCCACCGCCTCGGTGTACCCGGCGAGCACCGTCGTCGCCTTCGAGCTGGCCGCCAGGCTCGGCTACGACGGCGTCGAGGTGATGGTCTGGAACGACCCGGTCAGCCAGGACCTCGACGCCCTGCGCCGCCTCTCCGACACCCACCGGGTTCCGATCCTGGCCGTCCACGCGCCCTGCCTGCTGATCACCCAGCGGGTGTGGACCACCGACCCGTGGACGAAGCTGGTACGGGCCCGGGCGGCGGCCGAGAAGCTCGGCGCGAGCGCCGTCGTCGTCCATCCGCCGTTCCGCTGGCAGCGCCAGTACGCCCGCGAGTTCGTCGAGGGCGTCAACCGGATGGCGGGCGAGACCGACGTCCGCTTCGCCGTCGAGAACATGTACCCCTGGCGCTACCGCGACCGCGAGGTGCTCGCCTACTCCCCGGGCTGGGACGTCACCGACGAGGAGTACCGGCACTTCACCATCGACCTCTCGCACGTCGCGACCTCCCGGATCGACGCCTTCGCGATGGTCGAGCGGATGGGCGACCGCCTCGCCCACGTGCACCTCGCGGACGGCAGCGGCTCCGGCAAGGACGAGCACCTGATCCCCGGCCGGGGCAAGCAGCCCTGCGCCGAACTCCTGGAGCACCTGGCCCGCACCGGCTTCGACGGCCACGTGGTGCTGGAGGTCAACACCCGCCGCGCCGCCTCCCCCGCCGAACGCGAGGCCGATCTCGCCGAGGCCCTCGCCTTCACCCGCCTGCACCTCGCCTCCCACTCGGGCGTACGCTGACGACCGGTCCGCAGGACACGCCGAGGGGGAGCAGTGACGAACGATCAGAAGTTCTCCGAGATCCGCAACTTCCGCGAACTCGCCTCGAGTTTCGGCTCCGTGGCCGCCGCCTACGACCGCGGCCGCCCCGGCTACCCGCAGGAGCTGTTCGACGAACTGGAACGCGCCTGGGGCCGCAGCCTCGAAGGCGCCCGGACCCTGGACGTCGGCGCCGGTACGGGCATCGCCGCCCGCCTGCTGGCCGCCCGCGGCGCGGACGTGGTCGCCGTCGAGCCCTCGGCCGGGATGGCCGCCCAACTCCTCGCCGTCTCACCGCGGTTCCCGCTGGTGCGCGGCGTCGGCGACGACCTGCCCTTCCACGACGACTCCGCCGACCTGATCACCTACGCCCAGGCGTTCCACTGGACGCACCCCGAGAAGTCCCTGCCCGAGGCCGTCCGGGTGCTGCGGCCCGGCGGCGCCCTCGCCGTCTGGTGGAACGTCTTCGACGAGAGCGTCCCCTGGGTCCGCGCCCGCGACGAGCGGCTCTCCGCGGCCCTGTCCGGCCGCTACCACGGCTACGGCCACATCGACGACCTGACCGCCCCCTTCACCGCCGCCGGGCTGGAGGTCCACCGCGCCAAGGTGAGCTGGCAGCGACAGGTGCCCGTCGAGCAGGTCGTCGACAACCTCACCTCCCGCTCCTACTTCGCCTCCCTGCCGCCCGGGCGCCGCGAGTCGCTGCTCGCCGGCGAAAGGGCCGCGCTGCTGGCCGAGTTCCCGGACGGGCAGGTCGTCGAGCCGTACGTCCTGGACCTCACCGTCGCCGTCACCCCCGCTCGATCCGCCGCCGTCACCCCCGCTTGATCCGCGCTCGACCGGGGCTGCCCGCATCGCGGACGGACCGTCCGCCGGCCGGACGGCGGGCGTAGGCTCGATACCCACAACGGCCCCCGCACCCTCCCGCCGGCGGGGCGCCGGCGAGAGCCCCGAAGGAGTGGAGCACAGTGCCCGAGCTGAAGTCCCGTACGGTCACCCACGGTCGCAACATGGCAGGCGCCCGGGCGCTCCTCCGGGCCGCCGGCGTAGCCCGCGAGGACTTCGGCAAGCCGATCATCGCGGTCGCCAACTCCTTCACCGAGTTCGTCCCCGGCCACACCCACCTCCAGCCGGTGGGCCGGATCGTCTCCGAGGCGATCAAGCAGGCGGGCGGCATCCCGCGCGAGTTCAACACCATCGCCGTCGACGACGGCATCGCCATGGGCCACGGCGGCATGCTCTACTCGCTGCCCTCGCGCGACCTCATCGCCGACTCCGTGGAGTACATGGTCAACGCGCACTGCGCCGACGCCCTGATCTGCATCTCCAACTGCGACAAGATCACCCCGGGCATGCTGATGGCCGCGCTGCGCCTGAACATCCCGACGGTCTTCGTCTCCGGCGGCCCGATGGAGGCCGGCAAGGCCACCCTCGTCGACGGCACGGTGCGCAAGCTCGACCTGGTCGACGCGATCTCCCAGGCCGTCAACGAGAACGTCTCCGACGAGGACATCGCGATCATCGAGGAGAACGCCTGCCCCACCTGCGGCTCCTGCTCCGGGATGTTCACCGCGAACTCGATGAACTGCCTCACCGAGGCCATCGGCCTCTCGCTGCCCGGCAACGGCTCCGTCCTCGCCACCCACACCGCGCGCAAGGCCCTCTACGAGAAGGCCGGGCAGACCGTCGTCGAGATCACCAACCGCTACTACGGCGGCGACGACGCCTCGATGCTGCCCCGGGCGATCGCGACCCGCGCCGCCTTCGAGAACGCCATGGCCCTGGACATCGCCATGGGCGGCTCGACCAACACCATCCTCCACCTGCTCGCCGCCGCCCAGGAGGCCGAGCTGGACTTCGACCAGCGGGCCATCGACGCGATCTCCCGCAAGGTGCCCTGCCTGTCCAAGGTCGCGCCCAACGGCTCGTACTACATGGAGGACGTCCACCGCGCCGGCGGCATCCCCGCCATCCTCGGCGAACTCCACCGTGGCGGACTGCTCAACGAGGACGTCCACACCGTCCACTCCGACTCGCTCGCCGAGTGGCTCAAGACCTGGGACGTGCGCGGCGGTTCGCCCTCCGCCGAGGCCGTCGAGCTGTGGCACGCCGCCCCCGGCTGCGTCCGCTCCGCCGAGGCGTTCTCCCAGTCCGAGCGCTGGGACACCCTGGACACCGACGCGGCCGGGGGCTGCATCCGCAGCGTCGAGCACGCCTACTCCGTCGAGGGCGGCCTCGCCGTGCTGTACGGCAACCTCGCCGAGGACGGCTGCATCGTGAAGACCGCCGGCGTCGACGAGTCGATCTGGACGTTCAGCGGCCCGGCCGTCGTCGTCGAGTCCCAGGAGGACGCCGTCGAGGCGATCCTCGCCAAGCGCATCAAGGAGGGCGACGTCGTCGTCATCCGCTACGAGGGCCCCAAGGGCGGCCCCGGCATGCAGGAGATGCTCTACCCGACCTCCTTCCTCAAGGGCCGGGGCCTCGGCAAGGCGTGCGCGCTGATCACCGACGGCCGCTTCTCCGGCGGCACCTCGGGCCTGTCCATCGGCCACGCCTCCCCGGAGGCCGCCTCCGGCGGCACCATCGCCCTCGTCGAGGACGGCGACACCATCGCCATCGACATCCCCGGCCGGACCATCTCGCTGGAGGTCCCGGACGAGGTCCTCGCCGAGCGCCGCCGCGCCCTGGAGGCCGGGAACGGCTACCGGCCGAAGAACCGCGACCGCCAGGTCAGCGCGGCCCTGCGCGCCTACGCGGCGATGGCCACCTCCGCCGACAAGGGCGCCGTCCGGGACGTGTCCAAGCTCGGCTGACCCGGCCCCGCGCGAGGGGAGCCGTCCCGACCGACGGGACGGCTCCCCGCCGCCACCCCGGCCCGGGGGATAATCGACGGCGTGAGCGAGCAGCCCCCCACCACCGCCCCCGTCCCCGGCGCCCCCGCACCGGAGGCGATCCGCTTCTTCGGCACCACCTGGCTGAACCGGGACGGCGGCTACTGGCTGCGCCGGGTCGGCTTCTCGGTGGGTGCCCTGCTGGCGACCGCCGCCGCCGTCCTCGTCCTGCGCTTCGGCGTGGAGGGCGTCAGCCTCTCCCAGAGCGGCGGCTTCCTGAACGGGCTGCTGACCGCGGCCATCGCGGTCTGCTCGATGATGGCCGTCATGCGCACCTGGAAGGTGCTCACCGAGGGCAAGGACCGCCTCACCGGCTGGATGGCCGAGGACAAGTCGCTCGGCGCGGTCTGGCTGATCGGCGGCGCCGGCACCCTGGCCGCCTACTTCGCCCGCAGCCTGGTCGAGGCCCCCGGCGAGTCCGTCAAGCGCGCCGCCTACGAGCAGGCCCTCGCCCAGCACACCAAGCGCCAGGCCGACCGCAGCGGCCGGCCCGACGCCAAGACGCCGGGCCGGGGCAAGCGCAAGCGCTGATCCGCGCAGCGGTCAGTACCGGCTGACGGTCCCGCACTCGCCGCCGTCGTCGGGGGCGAGGTCCTTGCTGCGGTCGTACGGGTCGGTTGCCGGGCCGGTGGGCCTGGAACCCGGGGCGTCCGGGGTGCCCGGCTGGTCGGCGAACTGCTCGAACCCCGGGTGGTAGAAGCCGTCGTAGACGCCGCAGGCCGAGTTGGCGGAGTCCGACGTGGTGCCGGGGGCGTGGACGATCTTCTTCGGCTTGACCGTGTAGCGGGCCGGGTCGTAGAAGCGGAAGTTCTCCACCCGGCGCACGATCGTGCGGGTTGTCGGGGTGTCGGGGGCGACGTCGTCCACCGGCACCACCAGGCTCACGGGCTTCGCGGTGCCGTCGGCGGGCTTGGTCGGCTTGGGCTGAGCCGGCTGGGTGGGCTTGGGCCGCTTGCCTGCCTCCTTGCCCGGGCGCAGCGCGTACACGTAGCTGTAGTCGGTGCGGACCAGCACGCCCTTGTCACCGTCGCTCTCGTACGTGATCCGGCCCTGTACCTTGACCACCGCACCGACCGGGATCGCGTCACGCTGGTCGAAGCGGCTGAACCAGGCGGTGGCGTCGTGCTCCTTGGACGGGTTGTCCAGAGCCGCTGCCGCCTGGTCGCTCTCCTCGCGGTCCATCATCGCCAGCGCGGCGTCGGGACGGCCACCGGCGATCACCGCGGGGTCCAGGTTGGTGGCCGTCAGGTAGTCCTTGACCAGCTGCAGCTGGTTGGCGACCTGGTCGGCGGAGAAGACGCCCAGCGCCTTGGCCTCGGGGAGCACGAACGCCTCGGCGCCGTTCGGCCAGCCCTCGGCGGGGGAGCCGGCCCACGGGTGGGCGGCGGTCGGCGTGTCCTCGGAGATCCTGGGCGGCGCGGTGGTGGGCTTGGCCGTCTCCGGGGCGACGGTCGGCACAGGGGTAGCGGTGTCCGACGAGTCGCCGTGGAGCCAGGTGCGCAGCCCGTCCACGTTCAGCGCGGCCAGCAGCACCACGACGGTCAGCACGATGAACAGCGGGGTGCGCCACTCGAACCTGCCGCGGACCGGCTTCAGGTTGCCCCACGCGTCGTAGGCCAGGGGCTTCGGCTTGCGCCCGAAGCGGCGCTTCGGCGGCGTCGGCCCGTCGTTGACGGAGCGGCGCCCGCCCGGGTCGACGGGCGGGGTGTGCTTCCATCGCGCGGAGAGCATGCGGGTGCGCCCGCTCTGCTCCTTGACTTCGGCACCCTTGACGAAATCCTCGTCGAGGACGAGGTCTGCGAACGGGTCCTTCCCGCCCGCCTCGCGGCCCTCGTCGGGACGCGGTTCCGGATCTTCGGCTATCGGCATCGCGCCAGTATGCCGACGAGGGGTGACGGTTTGTCGATCGGGGGCACACCTTGTGGTGAACTCGCGCGCGAGCCGCGCGAGTTCAGTGCCGTTTCATCCGGATCGCGCCGGTTTCACCCCTTCTTGCGGGCCTGCTTCACCGACCCCACCACGCCGACCACGCCCAGCAGGATGGCGGCGGGCAGCAGCGACTCGAAGAAGGCCCAGATCAGGCCCGCGTCACTGAGCAGCCACTGCGCCACGGTGTTCAGCACCAGCAGCCCGCCGGCCGCCGGAAGCGCCGCCTTCCACGGGTGCGCGTCCGCCCAGCGGGCCAGCCGCCGGTCCGTGGTGTCGCGGCGCAGCTGACCGCCGACCGAGCCGACCAGGAAGAAGAAGAACAGGCCCCAGCCGGCCGGACCGGCCAGCATGCTCAGCGCCCAGTCCCCGGTGATCGCCTCGATCCCCAGGGCGGTCGCCCCCACCACCGCACCGACCCCCGCGGCAGTCCGCCACGGGCCCACCGTCGCCGAGGCGACCGCGAGTTGCCGGTTCTCACGTCGGGACATCTCGTCGTGTGCCATACCTCAACGGTGCTCCCACGAGGCCCCGCGAGCCATAGGGGAAACCCCCGAGTTTCCCCTGAGGGCGGCCTCCACCCGGCAGAACCGCCTCCCTCCATCACTTCCACAGCCCACGGAGCGGACGCTCCCGCCGCCCGCCCCCGCCCGGTGCGAGGATGGCCGCAGTACCGAGGTGAGGAGCCGAACCATGGCCAGCAGTGGGGCACGCGGACAGAAGATCGCCTTTCTGGGCACCGGCAAGATCGGCGAGGCCCTGCTCTCCGGCCTGCTGCGCGCCGGCAAGGCCCCGGAGGACGTGATGGTGACGGCCCGCCGCCCCGAGCGCGCCGCCGAACTCGCCGGCCGGTACGGCGTGGCGGCCGTCTCCAACGCCGAGGCGGCCAAGCTCGCCGACACCCTGATCCTCGCCGTGAAGCCCCAGGACATGGGCTCCCTGCTGGAGGAGCTGGCCCCGCACCTCGGCGCCGACCGCCTGGTGATCTCGGCGGCGGCGGGCATCCCGACCGCCTGGTTCGAGGAGCGGCTCGCCGCCGGTACGCCGGTGGTCCGGGTGATGCCCAACACGCCCGTCCTGGTGGACGAGGGGATGAGCGTGATCTCCGGCGGCTCGCACGCCACGGAGGAGCACCTGGTGCGGGCGGAGGAGATCTTCTCCTCGGTCGGCAAGGCGCTGCGGCTGCCGGAGGCCCAGCAGGACGCGGCGACCGCGCTCTCCGGCTCCGGCCCGGCGTACTTCTACTTCCTGGTCGAGGCGATGACGGACGCGGGCATCCTGCTCGGCCTGCCCCGCCAGGTGGCGCACGACCTGATCGTGCAGTCCGCGATCGGCGCCTCGGTGATGCTGCGCGACTCCGGCGAGCACCCGGTGAAGCTGCGCGAGGCGGTGACCTCCCCGGCGGGCACCACCATCGCGGCGATCCGCGAGCTGGAGAACCACGGGGTGCGGGCCGCGCTGCTCGGCGCCCTGGAGGCGGCCCGGGACCGCTCCCGGGAACTGGCCTCCGGCGGCAAGTAGGCCGCGGGCGGGCGATGGATCCCGTAGAGAAAGTCGCTGCACGACCCCTCCCGTGGCGACGTCGCACGCCCTACGCTCTCGGCCAACATCGTCGTACCGGCCGGTAGCGAGGTCCCGCATGAGCGTCGAAGCACCCGCGCAGTCCGGACAGCCCGAACAGCCCGGACAGTCCGGAACGCCCGAGCTCACCCCCGAGCTCACCCCCGGGCTGCGCGCGGGCCGGGCCGCCCTCGCGGTCAGCTTCCTGCTCCAGGGCGTCACCTTCGCCCTGCTGGTCACCTGCATCCCGGAGATCCAGCACCGCTACGGGCTGAGCGACGGCCTGCTGCCCGTCTTCCTGGCGGCCGTGCCGATCCTCGCGGGCGTCGGCTCGCTGACCTCCGAGCGGGTGGTCAGGCGCACCGGCGCCCGCGCCGTGCTCAGGGTCGTCCAGCCGGCGATCTGTCTGAGCCTCGCCGCCGCGGGCCTCGGCGACGAACTCTGGCAACTCGCCCTGGCCCTGGGCGCGTTCGGCCTGCTGGTCGGCGCGCTGGACGCCAGTATGAACATGCTCGGGGTGGGCCTCCAGCACCGCTACGGCCGCTCGATCATGATCGGCTTCCACGCCGCCTTCAGCCTCGGCGGCATCCTCGGCGCCGCGATCGCGGGCCTCGGCTCCCACTACGAGCTGGGCCTGCCGGTGCTGTTCGGCGCCTCCGCCGCCGTGATCGCCCCGCTCGCCGTCCTCACCGGCGCCCGGTTCGCCGGACCGGCCGAACTCGGCGACGCCGTACGGGAGGCCGCCGAGGCCGCGGCCCGGTCCATCCCCTGGCGCCCGCTGCTGCCGCTCTGCCTGGCGATGGCCTTCGCCTACATCGCCGACGCCTCCGTCTCCAACTACAGCGTCAAGTACCTCACCGACGGCCTCGGCAGCCGCGAGGACCTCGCCAAGCTCTCCTACCTCGGCTACATGGTCGCCATGCTGTTCGGCCGCGCCCTCGGCGACCGCGCGGTGCAGCGCTTCGGCGCCGTCCCGGTGGTGCGCGTCGGCGCCGCGCTGGCCGCGCTCGGCTTCGCCCTGGCCGCCGCCGCGCCCGGCGCCTGGGCGGGCATCGCCGCCTTCACCGTGCTGGGCCTGGGCATCTGCGCGATCATCCCGCAGGTCTTCGCGGCCGGCGGCCGGCTCTTCCCGGCCGACTCGGACGCGGCCGTGGCCCGGCTCAACCTCTTCAACTACGTGGGCTTCCTGATCGGTTCGCCGCTGGTCGGCGCGATCGCCGACGCGAGCTCGTACCGCTGGGCGCTGCTCGCCCCGATGCTGCTGGTGCTCGCCGTCCTGCCGCTGGCCGAGCGCTTCGCGCCCACCCCCGTTCCTCCTGCCGTTCCCTCACCCGTCGCGCCCTGACAGCCGCCCGGCCACCCCCACCCGCTACGGTGGAGGCCATGCCCGAAGCCGAGCGTGACACCCCCTGCGGCCTGCAACTCTTCTGGGACGAGGCCGTCATCGCCTACGACTTCGGCCCCGGCCACCCGATGGACCCGACCCGGCTCGCGCTCACCATGCGCCTCGTCGAGGCCCTCGGGCTGAGCACCGGGCCCGGGGTGGCCGTCCGCTCCGCCCCGCCCGCCGGGGACTCCACCCTTCAGCTGGTGCACACCCGGGAGTACGTCGAGGCCGTCAAGCACGCCGCCGCCCACCCCGAGCTGTCAGACCCCCGGCACGGGCTCGGCACCGACGACAACTGGTCCTTCCCGGCCGTCCACTCGGCCTCCGCGCTGATCGCCGGCCAGTCCGTGGCCGCCGCCGAGGCCGTCTGGCGCGGCGAGACCCCGCACGCCGTCAACTTCGCCGGGGGCCTGCACCACGCCATGCCCGGCAAGGCGTCCGGTTTCTGCGTCTACAACGACCCGGCCCTCGCCATCGCCCGGCTGCTCGAACTCGGCGCCGAGCGCGTCGCCTACGTCGACGTCGACGTCCACCACGGCGACGGCGTCCAGCAGGCGTTCTGGAACGACCCCCGGGTCCTCACGATCTCCCTGCACGAGCACCCGGCCACGCTCTTCCCGCAGACCGGCTGGTCCACCGAGACGGGCGGCCCCGACGCCGTCGGCACGGCCGCCAACCTCCCGCTGCCCGCCGGCACCGGCGACTCCGGCTGGCTGCGCGCCTTCCACGCCCTGGTGCCCGAGCTGCTCGCCGCCTTCCGCCCGCAGGTGCTGGTCACCCAGCACGGCGCGGACACCCACCTGGAGGACCCGCTCGCCCACCTCGCCGTCACCGTCGACGCCCAGCGGCTGATCGCCGAGGACCTGCACGACCTCGCCCACCGGCTGACCGGCGGCCGCTGGGTCGCCACCGGCGGGGGCGGCTACGCCGTGGTCGACGTCGTCCCGCGGACCTGGACCCACCTCGTCGCCACCGCCGCCGGACGGCCCGTCGACCCGGCCACCGAGACCCCCGAGACCTGGCGCGCCGAGGTCTACCGCCGCACCCGCCGCCCCGCCCCGCTGCGCATGACGGACGGCGCGCGCCCCGCCTGGCGCGACTTCGACGCGGGTTACGATCCGGCGGACCGGCTCGATCAGGCCATCCTCGCGGCCCGCCGCGCGGTGTTCCCCCACCACGGACTGCTGGCCTGAAAACGGCGTTTCGGCCGTCGGCGGACCGGGCGGTGCGTACGCCGACCGGGCACATCCGCCGGGCGGCTACGTACTGCAACAGTCCTATCTCTCACCGTACGAGGACTGCTTCTCCCCTCTTCCCACTGGTACCACCCATAACTACTCTGGGGATACACGTGTGCCGGTGGAGTCACCGGAGGGGAAGCCGGTGCCTTGCACACGGGTTAAGGGTCGGGTGATGGTCATGAGTTCCGTCGAGCGCCCCCTGCAGGAAGTCGTCTTCCTGACCGTGGCGGAGGTCGCCGCGGTCATGCGGGTGTCGAAGATGACGGTGTACCGCCTGGTGCACAGCGGAGAGCTGCCGGCCATCAGGGTCGGGCGGTCCTTCCGGGTGCCCCAGCAGGCGGTGCACGAGTACCTCAAGGAGTCCTACGTGCGTCTTGAGAGCGCGTAGTCCGCGGCGTTCGAGCCCGGGTCCGCCGACGCGGGCCCGGGCCCGTTCGCCGTGGATTTCCCGGGCGTTTCCCGGACAACAGGAGTGCGGGTTAGGGCCCCGGGCAGCCGGACGGTAGGCTAGGCCCTCACGTCAGTCGTATGGACTCCGTCTCTCACGGGCGAGAGTCTCAGTGAGCGAGGGTTGTTCCGTGGGCTCTGTCATCAAGAAGCGTCGCAAGCGTATGGCCAAGAAGAAGCACCGCAAGCTTCTCAAGCGCACTCGCGTTCAGCGTCGCAACAAGAAGTAAGCGCCCCCGGCCGCGCCTAGCGCGCCCAGCGCTTGCATCGCCCGCCCAGGCCCTCGTGGCCCGGGCGGGCGATGTCGTTTCACGGCCCGGCAGGGCGGCGCGGTACGGTGCACGCAGGCTTCTCGGGTCGGGAATGGGGTGCAGCACCGTGGGTGTCGTCGTGCTCGTCACCGGCGTGGCACGCCATCTGGGTGCCCGCTTCGCCGCCGAGATCCGCCGCCGTCCGGGCGTCGACCTGGTGGTCGGCGTGGACGTGCAGCCGCCCCGCCTGCCTCCGGAGGAGCCGGAGGGCCCGGCCGCCCCGTACCGCTTCCACCAGCTGGACCTGCGCCGCCCGGCCGTCGCCCGGGTGATCGCCGAGCACCGGGTGGACACCGTGGTGCACCTGAGCGTCAGCGCCACCGGGCTGGGCTCCACCAACCGCTCCGCGGTGAAGGAGTCCAACGTCATCGGCACCATGCAGCTGCTCGGCGCCTGCCAGAAGGCCCCCGGGGTGCGCCGGCTGGTGGTGAAGTCGACCACGGGCGTGTACGGCTCCGCCCCCCGCGACCCCGCCGTGTTCAGCGAGCGGATGCAGCCCAAGGACCAGCCCGGCGGAGGATTCGCCAAGGACGCGGCCGAGGTCGAGGGGTACGTACGCGGCTTCGCCCGCCGCCGTCCGGACGTCGCGGTGACGGTGCTGCGCTTCGCCAACATCGTCGGCCCGGGCGCCGACACCCCGCTCAGCGAGTACTTCGCGCTGCCCGTCCTGCCGACCGTTCTCGGCTACGACCCCCGGCTGCAGTTCGTCCACGAGGACGACGCCGTCGCCGTGCTCTGCCGGGCCGCGGGGGAGCCCGAGCCGGGCACCGCCAACACCGGGACCTTCAACGTGGCCGGGGAGGGCGTGCTCCTGCTCTCCCAGTGCGCCCGCCGGCTCGGCCGCCCCATGCTGCCGCTGCTGCTGCCCGCCGTCTCCTGGATGGCGGTGCTGGCCCGGCAGACCCGGCTGGTGGACGTCTCGCCGGAGCAGCTGCGGCTGCTCACCCACGGCCGGGTCGTGGACACCACCCGGCTGCGGGAGACCTTCGGCTACCGGCCGGTCTTCGGCACCCCGGAGGCGTTCGCGGACTTCGCCGCGGCCCAGCGGCCGGGCCTGCTGCCGCCCGAGCGGCTGGCCGCCGTCACCGACCGGATGACCGCCCTGCTGGGCCGCGAGGGCACGAGCGGCCTCCCTTCCGTACCGACCCGCCCCCGCCCGAGGAGCTGAACCCGCCATGAGTGCCGCAGCCGAGAACGCGCCGGGCGAGGCCAAGGTCATCCCCATCGAGTCCGCCCCGAGCTGGACGACCCCCGACGCCGGGGCCCCGGCTCTGGCCGACCGGATCGCCGGGGCCGTGGGCGGGGCGCTGTCCGGGCAGCTCGGCCCGGCCGCCACCAGGGTGTTCGGCAAGGGCTGGGAGGGCCGGGCGGCCGAGGGCCTGTCCTTCCTGCGCCGCCGGCTCACCGGCGAGTACGAGGTGGACGAGTTCGGCTTCGACCGGGAGCTCACCGAGGAGGTGCTGCTCTCGCTGCTGCGCCCGCTGGCCGAGAAGTACTTCCGGATCGAGGTGCAGGGCGTCGAGAACATCCCGGCGGAGGGCGGCGCGCTGATCGTCGCCAACCACTCCGGGACGATCCCGCTGGACGCGCTGATGACCCAGGTCGTCATCCACGACCACCACCCGCACCGGCGGCACCTGCGGATGCTCGCCGCCGACCTGGTGTTCGTGCTGCCGGGGATCAACGAGCTGGCCCGCAAGGCCGGCCACACCCTGGCCTGCAACGAGGACGCCCAGGCGCTGCTGGAGCGCGGCGAGGTGGTCGGGGTCTGGCCGGAGGGCTTCAAGGGCATCGGCAAGCCCTTCTCCGAGCGCTACAAGCTGCAGCGCTTCGGGCGCGGCGGCTTCGTCGCCTCGGCGCTGCGGGCGAAGGTGCCGATCGTGCCCTGCTCGATCGTCGGGGCGGAGGAGACGTACCCGATGATCGGCAACGTGAAGACCCTGGCCCGGCTGCTGGGCCTGCCGTACGTGCCGATCACGCCGACCTTCCCGTGGCTGGGCCCGCTCGGGGCGGTGCCGCTGCCGACGAAGTGGACGATCCGCTTCGGCGAGCCGATCGCGACCGACGGCTACCCGGCGGAGGCGGCGGACGACCCGATGCTGGTCTTCGACCTGGCCGACGAGGTGCGCGAGACCATCCAGCACACCCTGTACCAACTCCTGGTGCAGCGCCGCTCGGTGTTCTTCTGACCCCTTGCTGATCCGTACGCCCGACGGGCCCCGGTGGAGTGTCCACCGGGGCCCGTCGAGCGTTCCGAACCGGGATCAGCCGCCGAGGATGCGCAGCCCGGGCAGCAGCCCCGGGATGAGCGGGGGCACGTCCACGCCCTGCTGCTGCGGGGCCGCGCCCGGCGGGCCGGGCACGGTGCTGGCCCGGGGCGCCTGCGGCGGGGCCGCGTCGGTGCTGGGCGAGGGCTTGGGGCCGGTGAGGCCGTTGGTGAGGTTGCCCACCAGGCCGTTGACGGCGTCGGCGCCGCCGCCGGGCAGGGCGCTGGGCAGGCCGCCGCCCTGGGTGCCGCTGCCGGTGGCCCCGTTGCCGGGGTTGGCCGGGGTGCGGTCGGTGCCGCCGGGGCGGTTGGCGCCCGTGCCGGTGCCGCCCTGGGTCTGGTCGGTGCCGGGGGTGGTGCCGGTGCCGCCCTGGGTGTCGGCGGAGGAGCCGGGGGTCCTGCCGGCGGTTCCGTCGCCCGCTCCGTCGCCGGGCCGGCCGTCGCTCTTGGCGGCGGGCTGGGCCAGGTGCAGGGGCGCGACGTCCTCGCTTATGTCGTCGAAGAGGCGGTTCACCTGGTCGGCCTGCCGGGTGAGCTGGACGGGCAGCTTGCCCTCCAGCTCCGTCCAGCGGCCGTCCTCGTCGTTGGCGAACCCGGCGAGGGCGCGCATCGGATCGAGCGAGCCGTTGCTGCGGTAGACGGAGCGCAGCAGGTCGCGGCCCTTGAGGGCGTCGGTGTGCATGTCGTCCAGGGCCCGGCGGACCTGGTCGACGGTGCCCGGGCTGAGGGCGCCGGCCGGGTCGCCGCGGCCGACCAGGCTCTTGGCCTCGCCGAGGCGGGTGGCGGCGTTGTCGAGCAGCAGCCGGCCGCGCTCGGAGTCGGAGTCCGCGAAGTCGAGGCGGAGGCCTTCGAGTCCGCGCTTCATGCCGTACAGCGTGTCGCCCGGGAGGGCGTTGGAGCTGGCGGCCGCGGCGCCGGCGAGGCTGCCGACGGCGAGCCCGGCGACCAGGCCGCCGATCGCGAACCGGCGGCTCCAGCGGCCGCGTGGTGCGGTCCGGACGGCGCGGTGGCGGCGCTGGCGGGGCACGGTGGCGCCGCCTCCGCCGGCGAAGGCCTGCTCGAACGCGGCCATCAGCTGGGCGCGTTGGACGGTCCGGACCTCGTGGTCGAGCTCCGGACCGGGCAGGGCTCCCAGCGCGTCGGCCACGCCGACCAGTTCGGCCATCGCGGCCGATCCGGCGCCGATGGCGGCGGGGTCGGCCGTCTCGGCGCCGGCCGCGCGGCGCTGCTCCGTCTGGTGGGCCTCCAGCACCTCGGCGAAGGCCCTCGCCCGCCGGTGCTCCAGCACGTTTGCCGTCACGGGCCTCACCTCCCTTCGTCGTTGTCGACTGCCCGGCCTGCCGGACGGTTGCCCGGGCGGGCCAAGGCCACTCCATCGGGTGACAGGTCGCAATTCGACTTGACGGTATGCCCGGTGGTGGCTTGCACGCTGGCCAACGAGCGGTGCGGGCGGTCGGTTACGCGTGGCTGATCATCGGATCGACCGTTCACCCGGACGTGTCGGCCGCACACGGATGGTGACGTGCGGCCCGGCGGGCCCGCGGTTATCGCGCCTTCGGTCACCGCCGCCTCACCGCGCGTCGGGCGGGAGGAGCCGGGCCAGGGTGCGTACGGCCCGGTACTGGAGGGTCTTGATGGCGCCCTCGTTCTTGCCCATGATCCGCGCCGTCTCGGCCACCGAAAGCCCTTGCAGGAAGCGGAGGGTGACGCACTCCTGCTGCTGCGGGTTGAGTCGGCGCACGGCGTCCAGCAGGGCGGCGTTGGAGAGGGACTCCAGCACCGACTCCTCGGGGCTGCGCTCGCACTCGTTGGAGTCGAGCATCTCGCCGGTGGTGACCTCCAGCCGGAACCGGCTGGACTTGAAGTGGTCGGCCACCAGGTTGCGGGCGATGGTGACGAGCCAGGCGCCGAAGTCGCGCCCCTGCCAGGTGAAGGTGCCGATCCGGCGCAGCGCGCGCAGGAACGTCTCGCTGGTGAGGTCCTCGGCCGTGGCCCGGCTGCCGACCCGGTAGTAGATGTAGCGGTAGACGGTGTCGGCGTAGTGGTCGTAGAGCCGGCCGAAGGCGTCGCTCTCGCCGTTCTGGGCCCGCTCGACGAGCTCCATGATCGGGTTGTGCTCGGTCTCGTAGCCGGGGCTGGGGGCGGTGCGGGTGCGCCCGCGTCCGAGGCCGGTGCTGCCGGTGCGGCTGCGCGAGCCGGTGCCGGCGGAGCCTGCGGCGGTGGTGCGCAGGGCGAGGCCCGGCCCGGGCTGGGGGCCGAAC
Organism: Kitasatospora sp. NPDC051170; assembly: GCF_044455705.1. NCBI lineage: Bacteria > Bacillati > Actinomycetota > Actinomycetes > Kitasatosporales > Streptomycetaceae > Kitasatospora > Kitasatospora sp. NPDC051170. Next base: position 191,507 of record NZ_JBITFA010000004.1, read on the forward strand.
GCGGCTCCGGCGGGGACGAGTTGGGGTGAGGCGACGAACTGGCTGCGCAGCAGGGTGCGCAGCAGGTCGAGGCCCGTGGAGATCTGCCGCTCGGTGGCCGGTCGGCCGCGCAGACCGGTGCGGGGACGCAGGGGCGCGGACGACGGGCGGGAGGGTGCAGGCGCGTCGTTCCGGACGGGTGGGTACACGGGACTCCCAGAGGCAGAACTGTGGACGGATCACCTCCGCCTGCGCGGAGAGCGCGCCCGTTCCGCCCGTTCGAGCGGGGCGGTGGGGTGACGCGCATCCAGGAGAGAATAACGCTTTGTGCAATGACAGCTACACCGTGTGGCCGAAGTGGTCGTTTGAGATCCACTTGATGCGCATATTCGGCTGACACTGACCGGAGATGTCATCGTTCATCCGGCTCAACGTGATCGAACGGGCGCCCAGGGTGACCAATTCGGCGCTGCGACGGGCGGTTTCCCAGCCTTGGCGGTCGGCAACCCCTGACTTTCCCGGACTGGCGAACGATCAGAACCGGTCACCGGCGGCCAGGTTCACGCAGTGGGGCGTGAAACGCCTGGTGGGAGCGGGAGTTCGCCCGTACGAGGGGGCGGAAAAAGGCCCCGGTTGACGTCGCGTCGCCCGTCCGGGGGAGTGCCGTGAAGCCCCGGGGGGAAGGCGGTTCGGACGGCGGCTCAGCCGAGCCGGCGCCGCCGGTGCAGTGCCGCCGCGGCCGCCGCCGCCCCGGCGAGCACCCCGAGCGCGGCCGCCGCCGGCAGCCCGATGCGGGCGGCCCTGCGCCCGGTGCGGAAGTCGCGTACCCGCCAGCCCTGGGCCCGGGCGTGGCGCCGCAGCGCGCCGTCCGGGTTCACGACGTACGGGTGGCCGACGAGGGAGAGCATCGGGATGTCGTTGGCCGAGTCGCTGTAGGCGGCGCAGCGGTCGAGGTCGAGCTGTTCGCGCCGGGCCAGGGCGCGCACCGCGGCGGCCTTGGCGGGCCCGTGCAGCATCTCGCCGACGAGCCGGCCGGTGTAGAGGCCCTCGCGGGCCTCGGCGACGGTGCCGAGCGCGCCGGTCATGCCGAGCCGGCGGGCGATGATCCGGGCCACCTCCAGCGGGGCGGCGGTGACGAGCCAGACCCGCTGCCCGGCATCCAGGTGCATCTGGACGAGGGCGCGGGTGCCGGGCCAGATCTTGTCGGCGACGACCGGCTCGAAGATCTCCTCGCAGATCGCCTCGAGGTCGGCGGTGGGCTTCCCGGCGACGATGCCCAGGGCGGTGTGCTTGGCGTCGGAGATGTGGTCCGGGTCCTCGGTGCCGTGCAGCCGGAAGAGGGTCTGCTGCCAGGCGAAGCGGGCGATGTCGCGGCGGGTGAGGAAGCCGCGGCGGTAGAGGCCGACGCCGAGGTAGAAGATCGCGGCCCCGCGCAGGATGGTGTTGTCGCAGTCGAAGAAGGCGGCGGCGTGCGGGTCGTCCGGGTCGGGGGTGTGGTTCCCGGCGGGGGCCCTGGGCGCCTTGCGGCCGGCGGCGGGCGCCTCACCGCCCTGCGGCACCTCCTCCGCCACGTCCTGCGGCAGGGGCTGCGGCGCTGCGCGCAGCGCCGCCTCGGCGGCCTCCGCCGCGGCCTCGCCCGCCAGGGCGCTCCGCTCGGTGGGGGAGCGCCTCGCCTGGGTGAGCCTTCGGAGCACGGCCATGTCATCGAGCATAGCCAGCCGGGCGGAGAATGCTCCCGTGAGCCCATTGCTGCGACGCAGGACCCCCGAGCCCGGGAACCGTACCGTCACCCTCCTCGCCAAGCCCGGCTGCCATCTGTGCGACGAGGCCCGCGAGGTGCTGCTGCGGGTGACGGGTGAGCTGGGGGCGGCCTTCGAGGAGAAGGACGTCACCCAGGACGAGGAGCTGTTCCGCCGCTACTGGGAGCAGATCCCGGTGACCCTGATCGACGGGCGCCAGCACGACTTCTGGCGGGTCGACGAGGCGAGGCTGAGGGCCGCCCTGGCGCACTGACCGGGCTTCACCGCCCCCGCCGTCCGGCGGGGATGGTTCGCCGAATCGTTGTCGAAGACATCCCGGTTCGGCTTGGTTCGGGGCGCTACGGTCGGCTTACGATCGAACGCGTTTGCGCCCGTGGGGGGCTGATGAGCACACGAGGACTGCCGCCATGCTTCCCCGCCCGACCTCCGGCACCCCCGAAGCCCCCTCCGGGGCCCGGGGCTTCGCCGTGGTGGACGTGGAGGCGACCGGCCGCAGCCCGTGGCGCCACCGCGTGGTGGAGATCGCGGTGGTGCTGCTGGACGCGGCCCTGCGCCCCGAGGGCGAGTTCGCGACCCTGCTGGACCCGTCGGGCCCGGTCGGCCCCACCCATGTGCACCGGATACGCCAGGCCGACGTCGAGGGCGCCCCGCGCTTCCGCGAGATCGCCCCGCACCTGCTGGAGCTGCTGGCGGGCCGGGTGCTGGTGGGCCACCACGTCACCTGCGACCACGGCTTCCTGGACCGCGAGTTCGCCCGGATCGGGGTGCCGCTGCCGCCCGTCCCCCTGCTGTGCACGATGCGCCTGTCCCGTGAGCACCTGCCCCCGGCCCCCGGCTACGGCCTGGCGGCCTGCGTGGAGGCGGCGGGCCTGGGCTGGTACCCGGCGCACACCGCGCTGGGCGACGCCCGGGTGACGGCCGAGCTGCTGCGGCACTGCCTGGGCGCCCCCTCCTGCCCGCCGGACGACTGGGCGGGCCCGCTGCGCGAGGCCGCCGTGGTGCCCTGGCCCCGGCTGGGCCGGGCCCGCTCCCGCCCGTCCGACGCGGGCGTCCCGCTGGTGCGCAGGGAGGCGCCGTACGGCCCGTGGCTGCCCGGTGCCCAGGCCCCGGCCGTGGTCCTGACGCGATGCGGTGCTATGGGCTCGACGGCGTGATGCGCATCACTGTGCGGGGACAAATCGGACACCATCTTTGTGCACACGTTCACAAACGCATAGCCTGGCTGCCAAAGCCCAGCTTCACCCACAGGAGCACCGTGGCAATCGGCCGATCACCACAGAGCAGTTCGCAGACGCCCGACCAGGGCGCCGCGCGCCGACCCTCGCGTGCCCGGGGCATCCCGGAGGCGACGGTCGCGCGCCTCCCCCTCTACCTGCGGGCCCTCACCGCGCTCTCCGAGCGCTCGGTGCCGACGGTCTCCTCCGAGGAGCTGGCCGCCGCGGCCGGCGTGAACTCGGCCAAGCTGCGCAAGGACTTCTCCTACCTCGGCTCCTACGGCACCCGGGGCGTCGGCTACGACGTCGAGTACCTCGTCTACCAGATCTCCCGCGAGCTCGGCCTGACCCAGGACTGGCCCGTGGTCATCGTCGGCATCGGGAACCTCGGCCACGCGCTCGCCAACTACGGGGGCTTCGCCTCCCGCGGCTTCCGCGTCGCCGCCCTGCTGGACGCCGACCCCAACGTGGTCGGTTCCACGGCGGCCGGCCTGCCGGTGCGGCACATGGACGAGCTGGAGTCGATCGTCGAGTCCCAGCACGTCTCCATCGGTGTGATCACCACCCCGCCCGGCGCCGCCCAGCAGGTCTGCGACCGCCTGGTCGAGGCGGGCGTCACCAGCATCCTGAACTTCGCCCCCACCGTGCTGGCCGTCCCGGACGGCGTGGACGTGCGCAAGGTGGACCTCTCCATCGAGCTGCAGATCCTCGCCTTCCACGAGCAGCGCAAGGCCGGTGAGGAGCCCGACCGCACCGAGTCCGTCCTCGACCGCGCTCCCGGCCCGGTCCGAGCGGCCGCCGCCAAACTGAGGCGGGCGGCCGGCGGCAGCGGCAAGGGCCGCACCGCCGACACGCCGGCCAAGGACCAGGCCGAGCAGGCCAACGGCAAGAGCGCCAAGGGCGACGGGGACCTCTCCGCGGTGATGCCCGCATGAACACCGAGAGCCGCTGGGGGCGGGCATGAGTCTTCTCGTCGTCGGACTGAGCCATCGCACGGCTCCGGTCGGCGTGCTGGAGCGCGCCGCGCTGACGGGCGAGGTGCCCACCCGCCTGCTGCACGACGCCGCCGCCACCGCCACGGTGGCCGAGGCCGCGCTGCTCAACACCTGCAACCGGATCGAGCTGTACGCGGACGTGGACAAGTTCCACGCCGGCGTCGCCGAGCTGTCGCTGCTGCTCGCCCACCACAGCGGGGTGGACCTGGAGGAGCTGACCTCCCACCTGTACGTCCACTACGAGGACCGCGCCGTCCACCACCTCTTCTCGGTGGCCTGCGGCCTGGACTCGATGGTCGTCGGCGAGGGCCAGATCCTCGGCCAGCTGCGCGACTCCCTGGCCAAGGCCCAGGAGGAGCACACCGCCGGGCGCGGCCTCAACGAGCTGTTCCAGCAGGCCCTGCGGGTCGGCAAGCGGGCCCACAGCGAGACCGGCATCGACAAGGCCGGCCAGTCCCTGGTCACCTTCGGCCTGGAGCAGGTCGCCGCCGGCGCGGGCGAGATCGCCGGCAAGCGCGCCCTGGTCGTCGGCGCCGGCTCGATGAGCTCGCTGGCCGCCGCCACCCTGGTCCGCTCCGGCGTCACCGACCTGATGATCGCCAACCGGACCCCCGCCCGCGCGGAGCGCCTGGTCGAGATCCTCGGCCCGGACGTCGCCCGCACCCTGGACCTCGCCAAGGTCCCCGAGGCCCTCGGCGACGTCGACCTGGTGATCTCCTGCACCGGCGCGGCCGGCGTGGTGGTCAGGGCCGAGGACGTGGCCGCCGCCGTCGCCCTGCGCCCGGCCGGCGCGAGCCCGCTCGCCCTGCTCGACCTCGCCATGCCCCGCGACGTCGACCACGCCGTCCACGAGCTGGACGGCGCCCTGCTGGTCGACCTGGAGAGCCTCTCCCACGCCCACGCCGCCACCCCCGGGGCCGGCGACGTCGACCAGGTCACCCGGATCGTCGCCGACGAGGTGACGGCCTTCGGCGCCGCCCAGCGGGCCGCCCGGATCGCCCCGACCGTCGTCGCCCTGCGCTCGATGGCCTCCGACGTCGTCGCCGCCGAGCTGGGCCGCCTGGACTCCCGGCTGCCCGACCTCGACGAGCGCTCGCGCGCCGAGATCACCCAGACCGTCCGCCGCGTCGTCGACAAGCTGCTCCACGCCCCGACCGTCCGGGTCAAGCAGCTCGCCGCCGAGCCCGGCGGCGCCTCCTACGCGGAGGCCCTGCGCGAGCTGTTCGACCTCGACCCGGCGGCCGTCCACGCCGTCTCGGGCACCCCGGTCGGCGGCGCGCCCCAGCCCTCCGCCGGGGGCACCAGATGAACCGTCAGCCATCCCACGAGTACCACCGGGACGATCACCTCATGAATGGTCAAGCGATCACGGAGCCGGCCCCGGCCGACTCCGCCCCCCTGCGGCTCGGCACCCGGCGCAGCGCGCTGGCCATGGCCCAGTCGGGCATGGTGGCCCGCGACGTGACCAGGGTCACCGGGCGCCCCGTCGAGCTGGTCGAGATCACCACCTACGGCGACACCTCCCGCGAGGCGCTGGCGCAGATCGGCGGCACCGGCGTGTTCGTCTCCGCGCTGCGCGACGCGCTGCTGGAGGGCCGGATCGACTTCGCCGTGCACTCGCTCAAGGACCTGCCCACCGCCGCCCCCGAGGGCCTGGCCCTGGCCGCCGTCCCCGAGCGCGAGGACGTCCGCGACGCCCTGGTCGCCGCCGAGGGCCTGGCCCTGGACGAGCTGGTCGAGAAGCTGGAGGGCGCCGGCCGCCCGGCCCGCGTCGGCACCGGCTCCCCGCGCCGGATGGCCCAGCTCAACGCCTGGGCCGCCGCCCGCGGCGCCCAGTTGGAGACCGTCGCGATCCGCGGCAACGTGGACACCCGCATCGGCTACGTCGCCTCCGGCGGGCTGGACGCCGTCGTGCTGGCCACCGCCGGCCTCAACCGGCTCGGCCGCAGCGCCGAGATCTCCCAGCACCTCGACCCGGAGCTGATGATCCCCGCCCCCGGACAGGGCGCGCTCGCCATCGAGTGCCGCGCCGCCGACACCGGGCTGACCGCCGCGCTCGCCGCCCTGGACCACGCCCCCACCCGGGTCGCCGTGGCCGCCGAGCGCGCCCTGCTGGCCACCCTGGAGGCCGGCTGCTCGGCCCCGGTGGCCGCACTCGCCACCTGGGGCGGGGAGAACGAACTGCAGCTGGACGGCGTGGTCGGCGACCCCGACGGAACCGCCCTGCTGAAGATGTCCGCCAACGGTCCGATCGTCCTCGACGAGACCGCCGAACAGCAGGCGCGGGCCCTCGGCCACGCGCTCGCTGAACGGCTGCTCGCCGCGGGCGCGGACACCCTGATGGGGGAGCGAGCCCGATGAGCCCCACCGCCGCGACCGACGCCCTGTTCCCGAACGGGCACCCCGCAACCGGGCGGTGCACCTTCCTGGGCGCGGGCCCCGGTGACCCGGGCCTGCTGACCCTGCGGGCCGTCGAGGTGCTGGCCACCGCCGACGTCCTGGTCGCCGACCCGATGACCGCCGTCGCCGTGCGCAGCCACTGCCCCGCCTCCGTCCAGGTGCACCACCCGGCCGCCGAGGGCGCCGACTTCGACCTGGCCAAGCTGGTCGGCGAGGCCGTCCGCTCCGGCAAGCACGTCGTGCGCACCGTCGACGGCGACCCGGGCCTGGACGGCTGCGCCGCCGAGGAGATGCTCAGCTGCGCGGGCGACGGGATCGCCTTCGAGGTGATCCCGGGTGTCGCCCAGTCCGTCGGCGTCCCCGCCTACGCGGGCGTCCCGCTGCGCGGCGCGGCCGGCGCCGACGTGCGCTTCGTCGAGGCCGCCGCGCTGCTGGCCGGCGGCCCGGTGGACCTCGGCTCGGCCGACACCACCCTGGTGGTCCGCACCACCCTGGGCCAGCTGCCCGCCACGGCCGGCGCCCTGGTCGCCGGCGGCCGCACGGCCGATTCGGCGCTGAGCGCCACGCTCTCGGGCACCACCACCCGCCAGCGCACCTTCACCTCGACCCTCGCGGGCATCGCCGCCGACCTCAAGGCCGCCCGGGTGCTGCCCTCGCCGGTCTCGGCCCCCGTCGACCCCGCCACCCCGGTGATAGCCGTGGTGGGCGAGCAGGTCGCCCACCGCTCCTCGCACTCGTGGTTCGAGACCAAGCCGCTGTTCGGCTGGAACGTCCTCGTGCCGCGCACCAAGGAGCAGGCCCACGGCCTCTCCGAGCAGCTGCGCTCGTACGGCGCGGTGCCGCAGGAGGTGCCGACCATCGCGGTCGAGCCGCCGCGCACCCCGCAGCAGATGGAGCGGGCGATCAAGGGCCTGGTCACCGGACGCTACGAGTGGATCGCCTTCACCTCGGTCAACGCCGTGCGCGCCGTCCGGGAGAAGTTCGAGGAGTACGGCCTGGACGCCCGCGCCTTCGCCGGGATCAAGGTCGCGGCGGTCGGCGAGACCACCGCGCAGGCCCTGGTGGACTTCGGTGTGAAGCCCGACCTGGTGCCCTCCGGCGAGCAGTCCGCCGCCGGTCTGCTGGAGGACTGGCCGCCGTACGACCCGGTCTTCGACCCGATCGACCGGGTGCTGCTGCCGCGCGCCGACATCGCCACCGAGACCCTGGTCGCCGGCCTGGTCGAGCTGGGCTGGGAGGTCGACGACGTGACGGCCTACCGGACGGTGCGCGCCTCGCCGCCGCCGGCCGAGACCCGCGAGGCGATCAAGGGCGGCGGCTTCGACGCGGTGCTCTTCACCTCCTCCTCGACGGTGCGCAACCTCGTCGGCATCGCCGGCAAGCCGCACAACGTCACCGTCATCGCCTGCATCGGCCCGGCCACCGCCAAGACCGCCGAGGAGCACGGCCTGCGGGTCGACGTGATGGCCCCGGCGCCGTCGGCGGCCGCCCTGGCCCAGGCGCTGGCAGACTTCGGGGCCAAGCGCCGCGACACCGCGACGGCCGCCGGTGAGCCGGTCTACCGGCCCAGCGAGCGCCGCCCCGGCTCGCGCCGCAAGGCCGCCCGCTAGAGGGCCCGTCCGGCGGATCCCGCCGGGCGCGCGACGCCGGGCATCCCGCCTGGCCGCACGCCCGAATCGGCCAAGTACGTCCGGTACGAGGCCGACTCGGGCGCACGCCCAGCCGGGCGCCCGACGCCGCGCGCTCATCCGGCAGGATCCGCCGGACGGGCCCCGCCCCGTCCGGGGGCGGTGACCGCCGCCCCCGGTGCCGTGCAACCGTTCGGAGAGAGAAGCCGTGTCCGCTGAATTCCCGTACGTCCGCCCCCGCCGGCTCCGCCGGAGCCCGGCGATGCGCCGCCTGGTCGCCGAGACCCGGCTGCACCCGGCGGAGCTGATCCTGCCGCTGTTCGTCCGCGAGGGCGTCAGCGAGCCGGTGCCGGTCACCTCGATGCCCGGGGTCGTCCAGCACACCCGCGACACCCTGCGCAAGGCCGTCGTGGAGGCGGCCGAGGCGGGCCTGGGCGGCGTGATGCTGTTCGGCGTCCCGCTCGTGCAGGACGCGACGGGCAGCGAGGGCACCAACCCGGACGGCATCCTCCAGCAGGCGATCCGGGACGTGGTCTCCGAGGTCGGCGACTCCCTGGTGATCATGTCCGACCTCTGCCTGGACGAGTACACCGACCACGGCCACTGCGGCGTGCTGGCCGCCGACGGCAGCGTCGACAACGACGCCACCCTGGAGCGCTACGCCGAGATGGCCCGGGTGCAGGCCGACGCGGGCGTCCACCTGGTCGGCCCCTCCGGCATGATGGACGGTCAGATCGCCGTCATCCGCAAGGCGCTGGACGAGGCCGGGCACCAGGACACCGGCATCCTCGCCTACACCGCCAAGTACGCCTCCGCGTTCTACGGCCCCTTCCGCGAGGCCGTCGGCTCCTCGCTCAAGGGCGACCGCAAGAGCTACCAGCAGGACCCGGCCAACGCCCGCGAGGCGCTGCGGGAGCTGGAGCAGGACCTCGCCGAGGGCGCGGACATGGTGATGGTCAAGCCGGCCATGGCCTACCTGGACATCCTGCGCCAGGTCGCCGACGCCTCCCCGGTGCCGGTCTCCGCGTACCAGGTGTCCGGCGAGTACGCGATGGTCGAGGCGGCCGCCGCGAACGGCTGGATCGACCGCGAGCGGATGGTCATGGAGACGCTCACCTCGATCCGCCGCGCGGGTGCCGAGCAGATCCTCACCTACTGGGCCCTCGAAGCGGCCGCGATGCTCAAGTAGGAGGTACGGCATGACGGAAGGCCGGGCCCCCGCGAAGGAGGGGGCCCGGCCTTCCGTCATGCGAACGAACGACCGTACGACCCTACGACTCTACGACCCTGCGACCGGAGGCTACTTCCAGTCGTGGCTGTGCCAGCCGTCGGTGTGGGCGAAGCCCTCGAAGCCGCCCATCACGTCGGTGGAGGTGGCGGCGAAGCCGCCCACGGCACCGGCGGCGGTGTTCGAGGTGTGGGCGATGCCCCAGCCCTCGGCGGCCAGGAACGGCTCGTCGGCGGAGGCGACGAACTGTCCGCCGCCCGCGAGGCCGGTGTGGGCGAACGCCGGGGTGGCGGCACCGGCGAGCGCCAGTGCGGCGACGGCGGTGAGCGCGGCCTTGGCCAGCGTGCTCTTCATGGAACTGCCCTCTCTCTCGGAGCGCCCGGGCGGGCGCTCATGACACGTGATCACATCCGGCCGTCGGCCCCGACGCCCCACGCGCCGGGCCCGGTGACCGGTCACCCGGTCGGACCGCGCCGGATGGGCGGCCGGGCCGGACACCTCGTCACAAGCCCGGAGGGCCCGGGGAGACCAACCTCCCCGGGCCCTCCGTCCGTGCTGTGCGCCTTGATCAGCCGATCAGGTGCGAGACACCCGCGTCGCCCGAGGACTGGGTGTTCTGGCCGACGTTGCAGATCTGCTTCGGGGTGCTGTTCAGGACGGGCACCTCGACCGGAACCGCGACGCCGACGACGGCGACGGCGATGTTGTGGACCTCCGGCAGGCAGATGTTGGCGTTGTCCAGGGTGTGGAAGTTCGGGCTGCCGTTGCCGTGGGTGCCGGTCTGGTTGGTACCGCCGTTGCCCTGAACGGAGGTGGCGGCGCCGTCCGAGTCGATGATGGCGGAAGCCGAGCCGGCGGACATCGCGATGGCGGCGGCGGCCAGGCCGGCGGCGGCGAGGGACTTCTTGATCATTTCCGGTTTTCCTCTCGAGGGGTGAATCGGGGAGCGATTCGAAGATGGTTCAGAAGGTTCGGTACGGCTGGGGGAGCGTCAGCCGACCAGGTGGGACACGCCCGCGTCGCCGTGGCTCTGGGTGCCCTGGCCCTGGGTGCAGTACTGCTTGCCGCCGCTGTTGGCGATCGGGACCTCGACCGGGACGGCCACGCCGAGCACGCCAACCGCGATGTTGTGGATCTCGGGGAGGCAGACGTTCGCGTTGTCCAGGAAGTGGAAGTTCGGGCTGTTGTTCCCGACGGTGCCGGTGAAGTTGGTGCCGCCGTTGCCCTCGATCGAGGCGGCGGCGCCGTCCGCGTCACCGATCGCCGAGGCGGGCGCGGCGGCGGCGGCCAGCGCGGCGACGGCCAGGCCGGCGGCGGCGAAGGACTTCTGGATCATGGGGAGATCCCTCTCTGAAAAGCTCTCTGGTTTCCGTGCGTACAACGCGTAGAACGCTCAGACCCGGTCTGCAGTCACTGACGTCCAGATCAAAGAATGACGGCACGGAAGGTTACGGGGATTTTTGAAAAGAGTCCGGGAGGCGCGTCCGGAGGTGGTTTCCGGTCGGATTATTAGTCCGAACCGGTTAACGCCCGCAATCCGGACTCGGGCTGACTCGTTGAAGCAGTTTGCTTTCCGGCCGCGTGCGCGCGGTCTTCGGTACGAATGGATCTCCAGTACGGACAGGTGGAACGGTGAAAAGCATGAAGTTCTCCAAGCGGGCCGGCGCGATGCTGCTGGCGGTCGGTGCGGGCGTGCTCGCCTCCCAGGGATCGGCCTCCGCCGCCCCGATCGGCCCGGACCAGGTCGGGGCCCTGGAGGACAAGCTGGCCACCCAGCAGGTCCCCGCCGACATCCCGCTGGCGCCGCTGGGCAGCCACCTCCAGGCCGGCATCCCGGCCTCGCTGGTGATGCCGCCCGTGCCCGGCCGCACCACGAGCACCGAGCTGGTCCCCGACCACCTCGTCCCGCAGCTCAGCACCGGCCGGGTCGGCCCCAGCGCCAAGGCCGAACTGCCGCTCCCGCTGGTGGACCAGGGCGCCGACCTGGGCCAGGTGCTGCTGGACGCCCCGGCCGCGCCGCTGCACGCCGACACCCCCGGCCTCGCCCTCGGCAAGCCGCTGGCCCTCGCCCAGGACGGCACCGGGCAGCTCGCCGACGGCCGGCTCAAGGTGGACGAGGTGGACCCGCGCCTGGTCACCGGCGCCGTCCAGGCCGTCCCCGGGGCCAGCGCCAGCCTCGGCGGCGACGACCAGCGGATCTCCGTCACCGACAAGGTGAACGACCTGGCCACCACCGCCACCGCGACCACCACCGGCGTCGTGCAGCAGACCGGCCTGAGTGACCTGACCCAGCTCTGACGGTCCGTACGAGGAAGGGCCGGGCCCCCGCCGCGGGGTGCCCGGCCCTTCGCCGTACGCGACGCGGGCTCAGCCCGGCAGCACGCCGCTCAGCCCGCCGACCAGCGGCAGGTCCTTGACGCCGCCGCCCGTGCTCAGCGGCCCGGTCAGCAGGTCTGTGCCGACCGGGGCGAGGCCCTGGTCCGGCTTGAGGGTCGCGCCGTTGTTCAGCACGTCGGCCGAGGAGTTCGCCCACGGGTCCAGCCGCAGGCTCTTGATCGGCGCGACGCCGTAGCCGAGGCCGGAGGTCGTCCCGCCCAGCGCCTGGCCGACGTCCGTCTTCGCCAGCGTCGCCGGGCCCGGAGCGGGCGCAGGGGCGGGGGCGGCCTGGGCCGTACCGGCGCCCAGCAGCACCGCGGCGCCCACGGCGGCGGCCAGCGAGGCCCCGGTCTTCGTCGAGGTCTTCGGAAGCACGGTCTTCGGAAGCATGCGGATCACCCTTCGGTGGATCGGGGTTCCGGACGGTCGACCGCCCGGGGATGCCGAACTGCCCCCCGGCCGGTCGGTCGGGGGGCAGTACTACGGCCGATGGGGGTCCCCCCGGCCGAAGGCTGGGGGATGTTGCCGATCGGCGATCAGCAGTCGTCCGCGGGGTGGTGCGGGTGCGCGTCGATGTTGGCGCAGGAGTTGCCGAAGGCCGGGTTCAGCAGGCCGATCACGTTGATCGAGTTGCCGCACAGGTTGATCGGCACGTGCACCGGGACCTGGACCTGGTTGCCCGAGGCGACACCGGGGGAGCCGGCGGCCACGCCCTCGGCGCCCGAGCTGGCGGCGGCGGAGCCGGCCGCGCCCAGGACCAGGCCGGCGGCGGCGGCGGAGAGGACGGCGACCTTCTTCATGTTCTGCATGGGGGTTGATCTCCTCGATCACACACGGGGTGGAGCGAGCCGCGCCCCGCACTCGGGGCGCGGCACGGGCTCAGGGGAATCACGCGTCGCCGGCGCGGCGACGGCCGATTCAGCCGATGTTGGCGCAGTTGTTGCCGAACGCCGGGTTCAGGATGCTGATGACGCCGATGGAGTTGCCGCAGACGTTGACCGGGATGTGAACCGGGATCTGGATCTGGTTGCCGGAGAGCACACCCGGGGAGCCGGCGGCGACACCCTCGGCGCCGGAGCTGGCGAACGCACCGCCCGCGGCACCGAGGACCAGGCCGGTGGCGGCCAGGGACAGGGCGGCGGCCTTCTTGAAGTTACGCATCTGTTCTCCTCCGATTTCTGCCCGACCGTTGGGAAATGTCGGGAGGCGGGCGAGCAGGAATACTCGCCCGAGGTCTTCTGGGATTTCCGTGGTTTTCACTCCGGCGGCGCACACCGGCGTGTGGACGCCCATGGCTCGGACGTTGACGCAGCCGCCGCGTCGTGAGGGAGAACGAGACACGAGCCGTGGGGAAACGGTCCGGCCGAAGCTGATCACCCGAATGCCGATCGGGATCGCCATTGCTCCACACGGGTGACAGTGCGGGCACCGTCGCAACCGGTTCGGACGGGTCTCGTTCTAGATGTCGCACTCCCCGTGCATCTCTGTATGAACAGTCAGGAGGCTCGCATGAGCATCAAGAAGACCGCCGCCGTCGGCGCGGCCGTGGTGGGCATCGTGGCCGCCGGCGCCGGCACCGCGATGGCCAGCTCCGGCGCCGAGGGTGTCGCCGCGGGTTCCCCCGGTGTCATCTCGGGCAACCAGGTGCAGGTTCCGGTTCACATCCCGGTCAACCTGTGCGGCAACACCATCGACGTCGTGGGCCTGCTGAACCCGGCTTTCGGCAACCACTGCGTCAACGCGGGCTGACACCCGGCACCCGGTTCGGCCGGTGCGGGCCGCCGCTGCGCGCTTCCCTCCTGGGGCGCGTGGCGGCGGCTCTGTCGCGTTTCCCCCTGGGGATCGCCTGGAGCGCCGTCACGAGGCGTGCCGCAAGCCTTGTTGGACTACTCGTCAGTACCTAATGTGAGACCTGCTCACCTTTTCTTGCTCCTCCTGCTGGAACCGTCCGGCGCCCCCCGGCCGGCGGTTCCCCCACCCCCGCAAGGAGTTGCGTGTGACCAGGTTCCGATCGCCGGGGGCGCTGCTCGCCACCGGCGCCCTCCTCGCGGCCCTCGGCTTCGCCGGCGCCCCCGCCGCCGTCGCCGACACCCCCGCCGCCCCGGCCCCCGCCACCGCCCGTCCGGCCGCGATCGTCTCCCTCGGCGACAGCGCCATCTCCGGCGAGGGCGCGGGCACCGACACCAACGACGGGTACTTCCCGGAGACCGACACCCCGACCGACTACTGCCACCGCCACCCCAAGTCGGAGATCTTCGTCACCGACATCCCCGGCGTGACCCCGATCGACCTCGCCTGCTCCGGCGCCCAGACCGGCGACCTGGTCAGCGACCCCGCCCTCGCGAAGATCACCGGCCCGGGCAGCGGAGACTTCGGCGAGCCCAAGCAGGACGTCGGGCTCGCCGCCGCCGCCGGGAAGTACGACGTCAAGATGGTCGTGGTGACCATCGGCGCCAACGACGACTTCGACTTCAGCGGCATCATGATGCACTGCCTCGCGCAGTACTTCCCCGTCCCCAAGGACCAGGGCTGCCGCGACACCATCGGCAGCGACGAGATCCGCCGCCGGGCCGCGGCCCTCCAGCCGAAGGTCGTCGCCGCGCTGCAGAACATCCGGCAGACCATGCGCAACGCGGGCTACGCCGACTCCTCGTACCAGCTGGTCTACCAGTCGTACTTCAACCCGATCACCCCGGACATCCGCCGCAACGACTACCTCGGCAAGATCGCCGACGGCTGCCCGGCCTTCCCCGAGGACCTCGCCTGGGGCCACAACTGGGTGGTGCCCACCTTCAGCGACGCCCTGCGCGGCGCGGCCGAACAGGTGCCCGGCGTGCGGTACCTGGACCAGCGGCGGGTCGCCTTCGGGCACGAGGTCTGCGCCGAGTGGACCAGCTCCCCGTACGAGTACACCAACGGCGACGTCATCAACCTCGCCGAATGGGCCCGCAACGGCTGCGACGCGCAGATCGGCATCCCGGGCCTGTGCATGAACATGGTCCGCCAGTCGTACCACCTGCGGGTGGCCGGCTACCGGGGCGAGGGCGTCTGCCTCGGCCAGTTCTTCGCCCGCCCCGACCTGCCCCAGGCGTACTGCACCCTCAACCAGCAGAACGTCACCTCCATCCAGCCGCTCAGCCCCGGCAAGCCCTTCGGCGACACCCCCGAGGACGGCGCCTGGTACCAGCTCACCAACGCCGCCGGCGGCAACGCCCTCGACCTCACCGGCGGCGGCACCTACGGCGACTCCACCAACGGCCGCGCCGCCATCACCTATCCGGCCACCGGCGGGCTGAACCAGTCCTTCGTCCTGGAGGCCAAGGCCGGCGGCAGCTACGAACTCGACTTCAGCGGCAACCGCAACATGTGCCTGGACGCCAACGCCGCCTCCACCGCCCCGGGCACCCGGATCCAGCAGTGGGGCTGCAACGCCGGCGCCAACCAGCACTGGATCTTCAAGCCCTCCGGCGACGGCACCTACCGGATCGCCGACTCCGCCGACCCCACCAAGGTCCTCGCCGCCTCCACCACCCTCGACCCCAAGGGCAACCCCACCGTCCAGCTCGCCACCGACACCGGCGCCCCCGAGCAGCGCTGGCAGCTCGCCAAGCTCGGCATCGTCTACCTCCACGGCTAGGCCCTCTCTTTCGGATCTTGCCGGGCGGGCAACATCCGAAAGAGAGGGCCCTAGAACCCCTCACGAAGCCGTCGCCGCCCCCACCCGGGCGGCGACGGCCGCGCTCATCGGGTACGGCGTCTCCACCGGCAGCAGCCCCGGATCACGGGTCAGCCGGACCTGCTCGGCCAGCGCCATGGCATGGCGGCATCGTCCAGGGCCGCGCCCGGCGGGTGCCACGGCTTTTCGCCGGGCGAGTTCCCCGGGCGAGGCGGGAGGGGCGGAAGAGGCGGTGCCGTAGGCTCTCGGGCAAATCGCTGCGCCGAAGCCGCGCGGAAGTCATGAGCGGGGCGGAGTACGGGAGCAGATGAGCACGGCATCGAGTACCGCGTCGTCCAGTGCCGAGACCGCCGCGGCGCCCACAGCACCCGAGGTCACGCAGCGGGCGCCCGGGAGGTTCAGGGCGCAGGCCCGCCGGTTCGCGCCCGCCCTGGGCGCGTACGCGGCGGTCAAGGCGATCGGCCTGGCCGTCTTCCTCGGGCTGCTCGTCCACACCGGGGACTACCTCAAGAAGGCCCCGGGCCGAGGCGGCGGCGCTCGGCCCTGGGACGTGCTCGGCACCTGGGACGGCGTCTGGTACCAGCGCATCGCCGAGAACGGCTACAACCCGCAGCTGATCCCGCTGCACGGCTTCCCGCGGGCCACGTTCTACGAGAACTCCTCCGCCTTCTTCCCGCTCTACCCCTGGCTGATGAGGCTGGTCGGCGCCGTCACGGGCCTGGGCCCGTACGGCTCCGGGATCGTCGTCTCGGTGCTCGCCTCGCTGGTCGCCGCGGCCGGGATCTTCGCCGTGGCCGAGCGGCTGGGGGGCGTTCGCGCCGGGGTGATCGCCGCCGTGATCTGGGGGCTGTTCCCCGGCTCGGGCGTGGAGTGGGCCGTCTACTCCGACTCGCTGTTCGTCGCCCTCTCCGCCTGGGCCTGCTACTGCGTGATGACCCGCAGCTGGCTCACCGCCGGAGCGCTGACCCTGGTGGCGGGCCTCAACCGCCCGACCGCCGCCGCGCTGATCGCCGCCGTCTCGGTCTCCGCCCTGGTGGCGCTGATCCGCGGCAGGGACGGGGTGGCCCGCCCGCTGACCGCGATGCTGATCACCCCCTGGGGCCTGGTCGGCTACATCGCCTGGGTCGGCTGGCGGATGGGCGACTGGGGCGGCTACTTCAAGCTCCAGCGCGGCGCCTGGAACCGCTACTTCGACGGCGGCGCCTCCACCCTGAGCACCGTCATGGACGTGGTCACCGGGCACTGGACGTTCTGGCAGTCCAACCCGGCCCCGGACCTCATCGCCATCGCCCTACTGATGGCCCTGCCCGGCCTGCTGGTGCTGCTGTGGCAGGCCCGCCCGCCGCTGGTGCTGTGGGTCTACACCGGGCTCACCATCGTCCTGGCCCTGAGCAGCAACCAGATCTTCGACAACATCTCCCGCTACCTGCTGCCCGCCTTCCCGCTGTTCATCGGCCTGGCGGTGGCCCTGCGCCGGGCGCGGACCTCGACCGTGGTCGGCCTGTTCGCGATGCCCGTCCTCGCGGCGGGCTGGTACGCGGGGTACGCGCTCTTCGAGCTGGGCATCCCGTAGGCGGCAGCCCGCACCCCAGCCCGCACCCCAGCCCGCACCGCCGCTCGGGGGACGCCCGGGGCGCCACGGATTGGTTCGCAACGGGATCATCCGCTCCCGGACGGGCCGTTGCTAACCTCGACCGCATGACGACGACCTCGCCGGCGCCCCGCACCCGCGACCTCTCCGGTCTGCTGGACCACGCCAGCCACGTGCTGGCGACCAGGATGGCGGCGGCCTTCGCCGAGCTGGGGATCACCCCCCGCGAGTACAGCGTCCTCTTCCACGCCCAGCAGGCCGAGCACACCCAGATCCAGCTGGCCGAGCTGACGGACGTCGACAAGACCACCATGGTCGTCACCGTCGACGAACTGGAGAAGGCCGGCCTCGCCGAGCGCCACCCCTCCACGGCCGACCGCCGGGCCCGGATCGTCTCCGTCACGGAGGCCGGCGCCCAGGCCGTCGAGCGCGGCACCGCCATCGCCGACCGCGTCCACCGCGACCTGCTGGACTCCCTGCCCGGCCCCGAGCGCGAGGTCTTCGTCTCCGCCCTGGCCCGCCTGGTCGAGGGCCACCTCGCCGAACCCGTCGAGAGCGACCGCCCCGTCCGCCGCGCCCGCCGCCCCCGCGGCACCTGACCGCAGGTCGACTCACCTCAACTCACCGGCGGAGCAGGACCGTTACGGCCAGACCAGGCAGTACAGCTGGTGCCCCGCGTCGTGCAGCCGGTTCGCGAAGTCCTGCCACTCGTGCAGCATCGTGTAGATGACGAAGGCGTCGCGCGGCCCGCGCCGGTCCGGGACGGTGGACCAGATGAACGCGGCGGCGCCGAGCTCGGTCTCGTCCGCCTTGCGCAGCGGCTCGACCACGTTGTGCGGGAGCTGGACGACGGCGTAGTCGGGGTGGAGGACGACCAGCTCGAGCGGCGGCACCTGGTGCAGCGGGACGCCCTGGATGCCGGTGAGCACCATGGCGCTCATCGTCTCCGGCTTGATCTTGGTGGACAGGTGCCCGTTGGGCGAGCCGCTGGTCTCCATCAGGTCCCCGAGCCGGCCGAGCGCGCCGAGCTCGCCCGCGTCCAGGCCCAGCCCGCCCGGGCCGAGCGCGGTGGGCACTCTGGCGGCGGTGGCGCGGTCCGGTGCGCCGAAGTACTTGTACGTCACCCCCACGCGTCCCTCACCCCGCCTCTCGCCGCCGCGACGGCCACGTCCCGTCCCCGCTCCCGTACCCCCGCGTGCGGCTTCGGCCGGGCTGCGGGGGCCACCCGCGGCCTCGTCGTAGCCGTCCTGCGCCTCGGACACTCGGACCATCCTCACCGGAATTCGCCGGAATCGACAGACCCCCGCACGCCCGGCGTCCCTCCGGACGTGCTCCTTACCCGTCATGCGCCGCCGTACCCATTCGCGGTACGCGGCAGTCCTCTGCCAGCCACCGGCGCGCTCTTGCACCCGGTGTGCAAGGACAACCGTACCGACAACGGTGCCCGGATCATCGTTCCAGATGATCGGGCCCGACATGCAGAGGGCAAGGACACGATTTGAGACCATGTCCTTTGTGAGCTACCCCTATGAAGCCCCCCAGTCCCAGTCGCTGTTCGACCGCGCCTCGGTCGTGACGCCCGGCGGCGTCAACTCCCCGGTGCGCGCCTTCCGCGCGGTCGGCGGCACGCCGCGCTTCATGGTGTCGGGCACCGGTCCCTACCTCACCGACGCCGACGGCCGCGAGTACGTCGACCTGGTCTGCTCCTGGGGCCCGATGATCCTCGGCCACGCGCACCCCGCCGTGATCGACGCCGTCCAGCAGGCGGTCACCCGCGGCACCTCCTTCGGCACGCCCGGCCGGGGCGAGGTCGAGCTGGCCGAGGAGATCGTCTCCCGGGTCGCCCCCGTCGAGCAGGTCCGCCTGGTCTCCTCCGGTACGGAGGCCACCATGTCCGCGATCCGGCTCGCCCGCGGCTTCACCGGCCGGGCGAAGGTGGTGAAGTTCGCCGGTTGTTACCACGGTCACGTGGACGCGCTGCTGGCCGCCGCCGGTTCCGGCGTCGCCACCTTCGGCCTGCCGGACACCCCCGGCGTCACCGGCGCCCAGGCCGGCGACACCATCGTGCTCCCGTACAACGACCTGGCCGCCGTCGAGGCCGCCTTCGCCGCCCACCCCGGCGAGATCGCCTGCGTCATCACCGAGGCGTCGCCCGGCAACATGGGCGTCGTCCCGCCGCTGCCCGGCTTCAACGGCGGCCTGGCCCGCCTCTGCCGCGAGAACGGCGCGCTGTTCGTCTCCGACGAGGTGATGACCGGCTTCCGCGTCTCCAAGGCCGGCTGGTACGGCCTGGAGGCCGCGAACGAGGGCTGGGCGCCGGACCTGCTGACCTTCGGCAAGGTCATGGGCGGCGGCTTCCCCGCGGCGGCCTTCGGCGGCCGCGCCGACGTGATGGCCCACCTCGCCCCGGCCGGCCCGGTCTACCAGGCGGGCACCCTCTCCGGGAACCCGATCGCCACCGCGGCGGGCCTGGCCCAGCTGCGCGGCTGCACCGACGAGGTGTACGCGACGGTCGACAAGGTCTCCGCCGAGATCTCCGGCCTGGTGTCCGCAGCGCTCGCCAAGGAGGGCGTGGCCCACCGGCTGCAGACCGCCGGGAACATGTTCTCGGTCTTCTTCACCGAGGCGACGGTCACGAACTACGACGAGGCGAAGACCCAGGAGGCGTACCGTTTCACCGCCTTCTTCCACGCCATGCTGGCCGAGGGCGTCTACCTGCCGCCGTCCGCCTTCGAGTCCTGGTTCGTCTCGGCGTCCCACGACGAGCGGGCGATCGAGCGCATCGCCGCCGCCCTCCCGGCCGCGGCCCGCGCCGCCGCCTGACCGCCCCGATCCAGACGACCCAGCCTCAGGAGTACCGAGAAGTGAGCGCCAAGGAGATCACCGTCGTCCACGTGATGCGACACGGTGAGGTGCACAACCCGGAGGGCGTCCTGTACGGGCGCATGCCCGGCTACCACCTGTCCGAGCTGGGCCGGCGGATGGCCGACCGGGTCGCCGAGGACCTGGCCGGGCGGGACATCACCCACGTGGTGGCCTCCCCGCTGGAGCGCGCCCAGGAGACCGCCGAGCCGATCGGCAAGGCGCACGGCCTGGAGGTCGCCGTCGACGAGCGGCTGCTCGAGGCGGAGAACATCTTCGAGGGCAAGACCTTCGGCGTCGGCGACGGCTCGCTGCGCAACCCCGGGTACTGGAAGTACCTGACCAACCCGTTCAAGCCGTCCTGGGGCGAGCCCTACCTCGACCAGGTCGTGCGGATGATGGGCGCGCTGGGCGCCGCCCGGGACGCCGCGCGCGGGCACGAGGCGGTCTGCGTCAGCCACCAGCTGCCGATCTGGATCCTGCGCTCCTTCGTCGAGCGCCGCCGGCTCTGGCACGACCCGCGCAAGCGGCAGTGCTCGCTGGCCTCGCTGACCAGCTTCACCTTCGAGGGCGACAGCATCGTCTCCGTCGGCTACCGCGAGCCGGCCCGCGACCTGCTGCCCGCGCACCTGATCGGCAAGGGCAAGAAGGGCGACAAGCCGGTGGGCAAGAGCTTCGGCGCCTGAACGCGCGCGAGCACGCACGGAGGCTTCACGGATGCTTTCCGAGCGCGGCTGAACGCTACGCCAGGCCCGCGTAAACGGTGGGTAAGTATGACCTCGGGCCGCCCGGTGACACCCGGGCGGCCCGACTGCGTCCCAGGTCAGAAGGGGTGCGGCGCGCAGGGCGGGGCCCCGGCGAACGGTTCCCGGCCTCCATGCGAAACTTTTCACATGTCTGCCATGGCGCGCCCCCGTCCCCGTGTCGCCGCAGCCGCCGCCGCCACTGCCGCCGCCGCTGCGCTCGCCCTCACCGGATGCTCCTCCTCGGGCTCCTCGGGCAACGGCGCGGACCAGGTGGGCTTCGTCTCCGTCAAGGACACCAACATCTCCAAGGCCGAGCCCGGCCACCGCGTGGAGGCCCCCGACATCTCCGGCGAGACGCTCGACGGAGGCCAGGTGAAGCTCTCCGACTACCGGGGCAAGGTCGTGGTGCTCAACGTCTGGGGCTCCTGGTGCGGCCCCTGCCGCGGCGAGGCGGACGACCTGCAGCGCGTCTGGACCAAGTACAAGGACCAGGGCGTGCAGTTCCTCGGCATCAACACCCGGGACTCGGAGAAGACCAACGCCGTCCGCTTCGAGCAGGAGAAGGGCGTCACCTACCCGAGCATCTTCGACCCGGCCGGCAGCCAGCTGCTCAAGTTCCCCAAGGGCAGCCTGAGCATGCAGTCCATCCCGACCACCCTGGTCATCGACCGGGACGGCAAGCTCGCCGCCCGCGCCGTCGGCGGCACGGTGGACGACGCGCTGGAGTCGATCCTCCAGCCGGTGGTCGCGGAGCCGGTGAAGTGAGCGCCACAGCCCCCGTAGCCGACCCCGCCGCACTGCACCCCGCCGCCGCACTCCACCTGGCCGACACCTTCACCACCGTCCAGAGCGGGGCGCTGCTGGCCGCCGCGCCGATCGCGGTCGCGGCCGGTCTGCTCTCCTTCTTCTCGCCCTGCGTCCTGCCGCTGGTGCCCGGCTACCTCTCGTACGTCACCGGCTTCTCCGCCGCCGACCTCGCGGACGCCCGCGGCGCCCGCCGCGGCCGGATGCTGGCCGGCGCGGCCCTGTTCGTCCTCGGCTTCACCGCCGTCTTCGTCTCCGGCGGCGCCCTGTTCGGCCAGTTCGGCGACACCCTCCAGGAACACAAGCGGGTCATCTCGATCGTGCTCGGCACGGCGACCGTGGTCATGGGCCTGGCCTTCATGGGCCTCGTCCCCGGCCTGAGCATGCGCGAGGTCCGCTCGCACCGCCGCCCGGCGATCGGCCTGCTGGGCGCCCCCCTGCTGGGCGTGGTCTTCGGCGTCGGCTGGACGCCCTGCATCGGCCCGACCATGTCGGCCGTCCAGGGCCTGGCCCTGAACCAGGCCGATGCGGCACGCGGCGCACTGCTGATGACCTTCTACTGCCTGGGCCTGGGACTACCGTTCATCGTGGCCGCGCTGGCCTTCCGCCGGGCCCTGGGCGCCTTCGGCTGGGTCAAGCGGCACTACCCGCTCGTCATGCGGATCGGCGGCGGCATGCTCGTCCTGGTCGGCCTGCTGCTCGTCTCCGGGCAGTGGGACGTGATGGTGAGCGACCTGCAGTCCTGGACCGCCGACTTCCAGATCGGAATCTGAGCGTGAGCAAGACCACGACCGAGGCCGAGCTGCCGCCGGCGCCGGACGAGACCGAGGCCGAGCGGCTCAGCACCGCGCCGGTCGATTCGGACGGCCCCACCGGCATAGGGGTGATCGGCTGGGCGCGCTGGATGTGGCGTCAGCTGACCTCCATGCGGGTGGCGCTGATCCTGCTGTTCCTGCTGTCGCTGGCCGCGATCCCCGGCTCGCTGCTGCCGCAGAACGGCCAGGGCAGCCAGGCCGCGCTCAAGGTCGTCGCCTGGAAGGCGCAGCACACCACCGTCGCGCCCGTCTACGAGAAGCTCCAGCTGTTCGACGTCTACAGCTCGGTGTGGTTCTCCGCGATCTACATCCTGCTGTTCGTCTCGCTGGCCGGCTGCATCGTGCCGCGCACCTGGCAGTTCGTCGGCGTGCTGCGCTCCCGCCCCCCGGCGGCGCCGCGCAACCTGACCCGGATGCCGGTGTACGCGGCCTGGCGCACCGAGGCCGAGGCGGAGGCGGTCAACGCCGCCGCGCACCGGCTGCTGCGCAGGCGGGGCTTCCGGGCGCACCTGTCGGGCGGCTCGGTGGCGGCCGAGAAGGGGTACCTGCGCGAGGTCGGCAACCTGCTGTTCCACCTGTCGCTGTTCGCCCTGCTCGGCGGTTTCGCCTGGGCGAGCCTGGCCTCCGGCACGGCCGGCAAGCTGATGATCGAGGGCGAGGGCTACGCCAACACGATCACCCAGATCGACGACTTCAGCGGCACCCCGTTCTACACCTCCGACGACCTCGACCCCTTCTACCTGAAGCTGGACAGCTTCACCGCCCGCTTCCAGGCCAGCGGTTCGCAGATCGGCGCGGCCCGGCAGTTCACCGCGAACGTCGAGTACTCCACCGGCAGCGACCCGACGCAGACCACGCCGGGCAAGATCGAGGTCAACCACCCGCTGGAGATCGGCGGCAGCAAGGTCTTCCTGATCGGCCACGGCTTCGCGCCCGTGGTGACCGTCAAGAACGCCAAGGGCGAGGTCGTCTACCACGGCGCCACGCCGTTCCTGCCGCAGGACGCCAACCAGACGTCCACCGGCGTGGTGAAGGTCTCCGACTACGGCGTGGGCCCCGACGGCAAGAAGGTCCAGCTCGGGTTCACCGGCAACTTCCTGCCGACCGCCCCGGCCAGCTTCGAGAACACCGGCCCGATCTCGCTCTTCCCGGACGACGCCGCCCCGATGCTGGTGCTCAACGCCTGGGCGGGCGACCTCGGCAACGACGCGGGCCGGCCGCAGAACATCTACCAGCTGGAAACCCGCAAGATGACCCAGCTGATGCAGGACGGCCAGCCCGCGAGGGTCCGGCTCAAGCCCGGCCAGGGCTGGGACCTCCCGGACGGCTACGGCACGCTCACCTTCGACGGCTACAAGCGCTTCGTCAGCCTCAACATCTCGCACCGCCCGGGCAACGAGGTCGCCCTGTCCGGCGCGGTCCTGGCGATCCTCGGCCTGATCGGCTCGCTGTTCATCCAGCGCCGCCGGATCTGGGTGCGGGCACTCGCCCTGCCGGGCGGCGGCACCCAGGTGGAGCTGGCGGGCCTCGGCCGCAGCGAGTCGGCGAAGATCGCCGACGAGCTGGCCGAACTCGCGGTGGACCTCCAGGACGACGCCCCCGCCACGGATGAACCAGATGATTCGGACGATTCGGAAGACCCCGGCCCCGACCCCGGAGCTGTGGACGCACCCTCGGAACCCGTCCCCGCCGACCAGAACTCCAAGGAGTAGACGGTGCAACTCGCCTCGGTCGACCCACAGCTGGCCGATCTTTCCCTCAAGCTGATCTATTCGGCCATGGTGGTCTACACCCTCGCCATGTTCGCCCACATGATCGAGTGGACGTTCGGCAGCAAGGGCGCCATCGCCGTCCGGTCGAACGCGGCGGCGGCCAGCCTCTCCGAGACCGTCGCCACGGCCTCGACGAAGGCCGCCAAGAAGGTCACCGTCACGGTGGCCGGCGCCGGCGGCCGGACCACCACGCTCACCCGCACCGCCGTGGCGGGCGAGGGCGCGACGGTCGTCACCAGCGGCCGCGGCGCGGACGAGGTCGACGGGCCCGGCGCGGCCGGCACCAGCGAGCGCGCCGACCTCGCGGGCCGCATCGCCGTCTCCCTCACCGTGCTGGCCCTGCTGCTGCACGGCGGCGGCATCGTCGCCCGCGGCCTGTCGGTCGTCCGCTGGCCGTGGGGCAACATGTACGAGTTCTCCTGCGCCTTCGCCTTCGCGATGACGGCCGCCTACGTGGTGCTGCTGGCCGCGAAGAAGAAGGTGCGCTGGCTGGGCCTGCCGGTCGTGCTCGCCGCGCTGCTGACCCTCGGCATCGCGACCTCGCTGCTGTACACCGACTCCGAGCAGCTCGTCCCGGCCCTGCACTCGCCGTGGCTGGCGATCCACGTCTCCACCGCGATCTTCTGCGGCGGCGCCTTCTACGCGGCGTTCATCGCCACCCTGCTCTTCCTCGGCAAGGACTCCTTCGAGAAGCGCACGGCCGCCGGCCTGTCCACCGGCCCGCTGGGCACCTCGGCCTCGATCTGGCGCCGCCTGCCGGCCGCGTCCACCTTCGACAAGCTGTCCTACCGGATCAACGCCCTGGTCTTCCCGCTGTGGACGTTCACCATCATCGCGGGCGCGGTCTGGGCCGAGGCGGCCTGGGGCAAGTACTGGGAGTGGGACCCGAAGGAGACCTGGTCGTTCATCACCTGGGTCGCCTACGCCGCCTACCTGCACGCCCGCGCCACGGCCGGGTGGAAGGGCCGCAAGGCGGCCTACCTGGCGCTGGCGGCCTTCGCCTGCTGGCTCTTCAACTACTACGGCGTGAACATCTTCGTCACCGGAAAGCACTCCTACGCGGGGATCTGACGGGGCGGCGCACACCCACCGGCCCGGCTGTCCGCAGAGGTAGCCGGGCCGAGTTGTGACAGGGGTAGTTCGTGCCGGCCGCCGGCCGGTACGGGAGGGACTTGAGGAGGAGATCGCGCAATGGAGTGCGACGAGGTCATGCTGACCGTCCGAATCACCGCTCGTGAGCAACTGCTGCTCCGGCGGCTCGCCCAGGGGCACCGGAGCGACGTGTCCGAGGTGGTGGCGGACGGCCTGCTGGACGTCATCCCCACGCTCAGCTCGCCGCAGGACGCCTACCGGCTGCTCGGCGCCCTGGCATCGCCCGCGCCGTGCGCCCTGACGGTCTGGCTGCCGGCCCCGCTGGCCGACCTGCTGGTGCCGGGGGCGACCCGGATCGCCCAGATCACCGGGCTGCGGATCGAGTCGGCCAGCGCGATGCTGGGCGCCGCGCTGCGGCTCTGGCTGGCCCAGGACCCGGTCCGGCTGGCCACCAACCTCAGCGTGATGCACGCGGGCCGCCCGGCGGCCCTGGCAGCCGCGTAGAGCCCGCTCCCCGCCTCCCGCGTCACCTGTCGGCGGGAGGCGGGACCCGGCGGTCGAACGGCGGCTGCGGACGCTCCAGACGCTTCGGGCGCTCTGGACGGCCCTGGACGGCCCTGGACGGCTCCGGACGCTTCGGAGCAAAACATACATACCACCCGGTATGTCTTCTGCGGCCAGGGTCACCCCGGCCACGCGACCCTGCACACCCCCTCCGGCCTGCGGAAACGCCGGTCGGGCGACCCCCGGCCTTGGGCGGGGGGCCGTCCCCCGCTGAACGGCGGGGTCGACGAGGGGGCTAGGTTGGAGACCAGCCATGCGGTTTCGGACGGGGTGGGGATCGCGTCCGGCAGAGCCATGAGGGGCGGGGGCCAGTGGTCAAGCAGGTACGCGCGGAACGGACCAGGAGCGCCGTGCTGGTCGCGGCGGCGAACACCTTCGCCGAGGTGGGATTCGAGACCGCCAGCCTGGTCGGCATCAGCCGCAGGGCGGGCGTCAGCAAGGGCGCGCTCTACTTCCACTTCGTCTCCAAACAGGCCCTCGCGGACGGCGTGCGCGCCGCCGCCGGGCGGGAGATCGGCTCGGCCGCGCTGCGCGCCCTGCGCACCGAGGGGCGCCCGCTCCAGGGCCTGATCGACCTCTCGAACGAACTCGCCCGCATGCTGCGCGAGGACGTGGTGGTCCGGGCCGGCGTGCGGCTCGGCCGGTACGCGTCCGGCGACCAGGGGCTCTGTGCCGAGGCCGCGGCCGCCCCGGCGGGCTCCGACGCCACCTGGCGCAGCCTCACCGCCGTCGTCCACCGCCTGCTGGACCGCGCCCAGGACGCGGGGGAGCTGCGCCCCGAGGTGGACCGCCGCGCCGCCGCCGAACTGCTCACGGCCGTCGCCGCCGGACAGGTCCTGCTCTCCGGCGGCCGCCCCGAACGGCTCGGCCCGGAGGGCGTGCGCCGGGTCTGGACGGCCCTGCTGCCCGCTCTCGTCCCGACCGATCGCCTGGACGCCTACGACTACTGAATCCCGGTGTGCGTCCGGTCGGCCACGCTCAGCCGGGCGAGCGCGTGCGGCTGGACGAGCCCGGGCAGCAGCAGCGTCCACATCGTGGTCATCCGCGGCACGAGGTCGCGCCGGTCGGTGAGCACCTGGGAGCTGAGCTGGATGCCGGTGACGGCCCCGGTGATCACCCCGGCGGCCGCCGCCGGGTCGATGCCCGGGTGGAGGTCGCCCTCGGCCGCGGCCTGCCCCAGCAGCTCGGCCACCAGGTCCATCCAGCCCTGGTAGGCCGCGCGCTGCGGCTGGGTGAAGCTGCCGTGCTCGATGGTGAGCCGGATGCTGCCGCGCACCAGCGCGTCCTCCTGGAGGGCGTGCGCGAAGGAGTACCCGAGGTCGATCAGCTTCTGCACCGGCGAGTCCGAGCGCGGCACCCAGGTGGCGATCCAGGCGCCCTGCCCCTCGATGACGGCGAGCGCCAGCTCCTCCTTGGAGCGGAAGTGGAAGTAGAGCGCGCCCTTGGTGACGCCGGCGCGCTCGAGGATCTCGGCCATCGTGGCGGCGGCGTAGCCCCGCTCGTCGAAGACCTCGGCCGCCGCGAGGAGTACCGCCTGGCGCGTCGCCAGCGCACGGGCCTGCCTGGCCATCGCGGCCTCCTGGTGGTTCTGGTGCCCTGGGGCGGGGCCGCGGTTCAGTCCGCTACGCATCCTACCGAGCCGGTTCCGCTTGTCGGGGCGGGAGGAACGACCCGTGGACGCCTTGTGTGCCGGGGGGCGAACGCCGAGACGGCCGGTCACCGCGGAGGGTGACCGGCCGTCTCGAAGGATGGGATCAGGCTGCCTGCTGCCAGCTGACGGGCGAGTAGTACGCCGGGCGGCGCTCCAGGCGGTGCCAGTTGGCGATGGGCTCGAGCGGCGCGGCGGCCGCGGCCTGCTGGGCGACGGCCGCGCGGGCCGCCAGCACGGCGGTGAGGGCGGCCAGTTCCTCGTCGGAGAGGGAGCCGCGCACGATGCGGACGAGAGGTTCGGCGGAAGCGGTCATGGTCTGGTTTTCTCCCCCGGTGGCAGTGGTGTGTGTGGCACTCGGTACGGCACTCGGTACGGCACCTGGAACGGCCTGCGGCGCGAAGCGCCGTGCTACATCGGCGGGTTGCCGTGTTTGCGGCTGGGCAGGTCGGCGTGCTTGGTGCGGAGCATCGCGAGGGCGGAGGCGATCACCTGGCGGGTCTCGGCGGGGTCGATGACGTCGTCCACGAGGCCGCGCTCGGCCGCGTAGTACGGGTGCATCAGCTCGCTCTTGTACTCCTTGATCTTCTGGGCCCGCATGGCTTCCGGGTCCTCGGCGCCGTTGATCTCACGGCGGAAGATCACGTTGGCCGCGCCCTCGGCGCCCATGACGGCGATCTCGTTGGTCGGCCACGCGTAGGAGAGGTCGGCGCCGATCGAGCGGGAGTCCATCACGATGTACGCGCCGCCGTACGCCTTGCGCAGGATCAGCGAGATCCGCGGCACCGTGGCGTTGCAGTACGCGTACAGCAGCTTGGCGCCGTGGCGGATGATGCCGCCGTGCTCCTGGTCGACGCCGGGCAGGAAGCCGGGCACGTCCAGCAGCGTGACGATCGGGATGTTGAAGGCGTCGCACATCTGGACGAAGCGCGCGGCCTTCTCGGAGGCGTTGATGTCGAGCACGCCGGCCAGCGACTGCGGCTGGTTGGCGATGATGCCGGTGACGTGGCCGTCGACGCGGGCCAGCACGCACAGCACGTTGGTGGCCCAGCGCTCGTGGACCTCGAGGAACTCGCCGTGGTCGACGATCTCCTCGATCACCTTGCGCATGTCGTACGGGCGGTTGCCGTCGGCCGGCACCAGGTCCAGCAGGCTGTCGTTGCGGCGCTCGACCGGGTCGTCGGAGACGACGGACGGCGGCATCTCGCGGTTGTTCTGCGGCAGCAGCGACAGGAGGAAGCGGACCTCCTCGATGCAGGACTGCTCGTCGTCGTAGACGAAGTGCGAGACGCCCGAGACACCGGCGTGCACGTCGGCGCCGCCGAGGCCGTTCTGGGTGATCTTCTCGCCGGTCACGGCCTGGACGACGTCCGGGCCGGTGATGAACATCTGCGAGGTCTCGCGGACCATGAAGACGAAGTCGGTCAGCGCGGGGGAGTACGCGGCGCCGCCGGCGCACGGGCCGAGCATCACCGAGATCTGCGGGATGACGCCGGACGCCTTGGTGTTGCGCTGGAAGATGCCGCCGTACCCGGCGAGCGCGGTGACGCCCTCCTGGATGCGGGCGCCGGCGCCGTCGTTCAGGCTGACCAGCGGGGCACCGGCCGCGATGGCCATGTCCATGATCTTGTGGATCTTCTGCGCGTGGGCCTCGCCGAGCGCCCCGCCGAAGATGCGGAAGTCGTGGGCGTAGGTGAAGACGGTCCGGCCGTGGACGGTGCCCCAGCCGACGATCACACCGTCGGTGTGCGGCTTCTTGGCCTCCAGGCCGAAGCCCTGGGCGCGGTGGCGGCGCAGCGGCTCGACCTCGTGGAAGGAGCCCTCGTCCAGCAGCAGCTCGATGCGCTCGCGGGCGGTCAGCTTGCCCTTGGCGTGCTGGGCCTCGGTGGCCTTGTCGCTGGGGCCGCGGAGCACCTTCTCGCGCAGCGCGTGCAGCTCGGCGACCCGCCCTCGGGCGTCGGCCGCGGTCTCGGGGACCTCGTCGCCGACCGGTGCCTCATGCACAACCGTCATCTCGAACCACTCCAAGGGTGAGGGAACTTTCCGACAGCCAACGAATGCTGTGCCCCCGGCTGCGAATCACTTTCTTCACTTATGACTGTACGAGGGGCCGAGGGTCGGTTTCGGCGTCGATTCCGTACAAGGTCGGGTTCGTTTAGCTGTGGCCCCTGTACAGAAGCGGACGCGGAAGGCCGTTCGCGCTCGGTGTCCGTTCGCGTACGCGGGGTTGGCGCAGAGATGATGGCCCGATGATCTGAACATGAAGGAAAGCCCAGGTCAGCGAGGTCTGACGCGATGGCCGAAAGAGATCGCAGGGCGCCGGTGGCCGATAGCCATGAGTAGGCGCCCGGTCGCGGGCGATGAGGGCGGAAAGCCCTCCGATGGTAGGGAAGCGCCAAAAACGCCACAGCCCACCCGGAGCCGTCCGTGTGGGCTGTTGGAGGTAGATGTAGATCAGGTCAGGCCGGAGGAAGATCAGGTCAGGACATGCCTCAGGGCTTGTGGCCGTCCTCCGGCTCGTCCTTGCCGCGCAGCTCCTGCTCGCGACGGCGCAGATCGGCCTCCCACTCCTTGAGCATCTCCTCGTGGTGCTTGTCGCTCTTCTTGAGGTCGTCGAGCGAGGCCAGGAACTCGGGGTCGTCGTCCGGCGCGACCTGCCGGCCCCCGCGCGGGGGCCGCTGCCCGGCGTACGGGGAGCCGTCGGCCGTGGCGGGCGCGGTGCGGACGAAGCCGCGCTGCTTGCCCGCGATCAGCCAGGCGATCGGGCCCAGCGGCGGGAAGAGCAGCACGATGAGCACCCAGACGACCTTGGGCAGGTGCTTGACCTCGTCCTCGGGCGTGGTCAGGCAGTCGACGAACGCCCACACCCAGAGGGCGAGCGGAAGGATGATGGTCAGAAGAATCCGCAGCATGGCGGCGATCTCCCCCCGAGTGAAGGCGGTGGTGGCCGGGGCACCTCTACCCGGGCCCCTTGACCGAGCCAGGCTATCGGGTGGCGGATACTGACAGGCATGGCATACGACGATCTCCGCTCCTTTCTGCGGGCCCTCGACCGCGAAGGCGACCTCAAGCGCATCAAGGCGGAGGTCGATCCCCACCTGGAGATCGGCGAGATCGTCGACCGGGTGCAGAAGGCCAAGGGCCCGGCGCTGCTCTTCGAGAACGTCAAGGGCTCGTCGATGCCGCTCGCGATGAACGTCTTCGGGACGGAACGCCGCCTCGCCAAGTCGCTCGGCCTCAAGGGCCCCGAGGACATCTCCGAGAAGATCGCGGGCCTGCTCAAGCCCGAACTGCCGCAGGGCTTCACCGGCTTCCGCGACGCCTTCGGCAAGCTCGCCTCCATGGCCCACGTGCCGCCGCGCAACGTCAAGGACGCGCCGGTGCAGGAGGTCGTCCTCACCGGTGACGACGTCGACCTCGACGCGCTGCCCGCCCTGTTCACCTGGCCGATGGACGGCGGCTCCTTCTTCAACCTGGGGCTGACCCACACCAAGCACCCCGAGACCGGCATCCGCAACCTGGGCCTCTACCGCCTCCAGCGCCACGACCGCCGCACCATCGGCATGCACTGGCAGATCCACAAGGACAGCCGCAACCACTACGCCGTCGCCGAGAAGCGCGGCGAGCGACTGCCCGTCGCCATCGCCTTCGGCTGCCCGCCGGCCGTCACCTACGCCGCCACCGCGCCGCTGCCCGGCGACATCGACGAGTACCTCTTCGCCGGCTTCATCGCGGGCGAGCGGGTGCGGATGGTCGACTGCAAGACCGTCCCGCTCCAGGTCCCCGCGGACGCCGAGGTCGTGATCGAGGGCTGGCTCGAGCCCGGCGAGATGCTCCCCGAGGGCCCCTTCGGCGACCACACCGGCTTCTACACCCCGCAGGAGCCCTTCCCCGCGCTGAAGATCGACTGCGTGACGATGCGGCGCCGCCCGATCCTGCAGTCCATCGTGGTCGGCCGCCCGCCCACGGAGGACGGCCCGCTGGGCAAGTTCACCGAGCGCTTCTTCCTGCCGCTGCTCAAGATCATCATCCCGGACATCGTCGACTACGACCTGCCCGAGGCCGGCGGCTTCCACAACTGCGTGATCGTCTCGATCGACAAGAAGTACCCCAAGCACGCCCAGAAGACGATGCACGCCATCTGGGGCGCCCACATGATGTCGCTGACCAAGCTGATCATCGTGGTGGATGCGGATTGCGACGTGCACGACTACCAGGAAGTCGCCTGGCGGGCCTTCGGCAACGTCGACTACAGCCGCGACCTGACGGTCGTCGAAGGGCCGGTCGACCACCTCGACCACGCCTCGTACCAGCAGTTCTGGGGCGGCAAGGCGGGCATCGACGCCACGCGCAAGCTGCCGGAGGAGGGGTACACCCGGGACGGTGGCTGGCCGGAGATGGTGTCCTCGGACCCGGCCACGGCCGAGCTGGTGTCGCGTCGTTGGAAGGAGTACGGGCTGTGAGCACCGCTGCCGTCGAAACCCCCGGGCGCACGAAGGCGTTCCTGCGGCTGGTGATGATCGAGCACTCGGTGTTCGCGTTGCCCTTCGCCTACATCGCGGCGCTGACGGCGATGTTCATGGCCGACAAGCGGGTGCACTGGGGCGAGCTGTTCATCGTCACCGTGTGCATGGTCGGGCTGCGGACCTTCGCCATGGCCGCCAACCGGATCATCGACCGGGAGCTCGACGCCCGGAACCCGAGGACGGCGGGGCGCGAACTCGTCACCGGCGCGGTCTCGTTGAAGACGGCGTACGTCGGGTCCGCGGTCGCGCTGATCGTGTTCCTCGGCGCGGCGGCGATGCTCAACCCGCTCTGCCTGGCGCTCGCGCCGGTGGCCGTGGTGCCGATGGTCGTCTACCCGTACGGGAAGCGGTTCACCAACTTCCCGCAGGCGATCCTCGGGCTCGCGCAGTCGATGGGGCCGGTGGGCGCCTGGCTCGCGGTGACGGGCAGTTGGTCCTGGGAGGCGGTCGTGCTGGGCGCGGCGGTCGGCATCTGGATCGGCGGGTTCGACCTGATCTACGCCTGTCAGGACGTCGAATCGGACCGCGAGTCCGGGGTGCTGTCCGTGCCCGCGCGGTTCGGGGTGCCGGCGGCGATCTGGGGGGCGCGGGTCTGCCACGTCCTTACCACGCTGCTGTTGGGCTGGTTCGCGGTGCTGACCGATGCCGGGGTCGCGTTCTGGCTCGGGCTGGTGGTCGTGGCGGGCGCATTCTGCTACGAGCACACCATCGTCAGGCCGAACGATTTGTCGA
This sequence comes from Kitasatospora sp. NPDC051170, assembly GCF_044455705.1. Classification (NCBI taxonomy): domain Bacteria; kingdom Bacillati; phylum Actinomycetota; class Actinomycetes; order Kitasatosporales; family Streptomycetaceae; genus Kitasatospora; species Kitasatospora sp. NPDC051170. Next base: position 223,915 of record NZ_JBITFA010000004.1, read on the forward strand.
AGCTCAGCCGGGCGTTCTTCCAGACGAACGGTTTTGTCGGGGTCTCGCTGTTCTTCTTCGCTTTGGTGGACCTGGTCGTTCGGGGCCTCGGAATCTGAGGTTTACAAGGTCACAGTTAGTATCGACTCCATCGCCGAGGGTGCATATCGTCGATCCCGACAACGGTCTCGTTGAAGGGAGTTGGAGTCATGGCGAAGGTCTTCGACCCGACGGAAGCGGCGCGGCGGTACTACGGCGAGGAGCTCAAGCGCCTCCGCGAGGCGGCGGGGCTGACCCAGGAGGGGTTGGCCAAGAGGGTCTACTGCTCGGGGGCGTACATCGGGCAGATGGAGGTGGCGATCCGCAAGCCGCAGAAGGACATGTCGAAGTACCTGGACCAGGCGCTCGACGTGGGGGAGCACTTCCAGCGGCTGTACGAGATGGTGCGTAAGTCGTCGCTGTACGACGACTACTTCATCGACGTGGTCGAGTTGCAGTCGGAAGCGGAGACGATCAGCGAGTACTCGGCGCTTCTGGTGCCGGGTCTGATGCAGACGCCGGACTACTCCCGGGCCGTGTTCGAGGCGGCCAACCCGCTTCGGAAGTCGGCAGAGATCGAGCAGATGGTCGCGCTCCGAATGAGCCGATCCGAACTGTTCGACAGGCCGAAGGCTGTGCAGTACTGGGCCGTCCTTGACGAGGCGGCCATTCGCCGGAGGGTCGGCGGGGCGGCCGTGATGTGCGGTCAGCTGGCCTACCTTGTCGAGCTGGTTCGCAATCGCAAGGCAATCGTCCAGGTGGTGCCGTTCGCGGCGGGCGGGCACGCCCTGATGACCGGATCCATCTGCCTTATGACCTTCGATGACGCTCCACCTGTGGCCTATATCGAGGGCCCGAACACCGGTGCTCTGGCGGATGAACCGGCGCTGGTAGGGAAGTGTGCGCTGGACTACGATCTCGTCAGGGCCGCCGCGTTGTCGCCGGAGGCGTCTCTCGCTCGGATCGAATCGGCGGCGGAGGACCACGCGAATGCACCGAGAGCAGTGGCGTAAGAGCAGTTACAGCGGCGGAAGCAACAACAACTGCATTGAGGTCGACGACCTTTGCCTCGGCTCGGTCCGTGACTCGAAGGACCCTGAGGGTCCGCGTCTTCGCTTCTCTCCCGCCGCGTGGCAGTCCTTCGTCACCGCCGTCCGCGACGGCGAGTTCGGTACCGTCTGACGATGCCCCACCCCGACTGGCGAAACGACCGGATCGGCACCGCGCTGCGCGGTGAGAACCCGACCGTCCTGCGGCGGCTGTCCGCCGGCTTCGCTGTCATTGGCGACGTTCAGTTCCTGCCCGGCTATTCGGTCCTCCTGACCGAACAGCCGGGCGCCGAACGTCTCAGCGACCTTCCGCGCCCGCGCCGCCTCGCGTACCTTTCCGACCTCGACCGGCTCGCCGAGGCCGTCGAACGCGCCTGCCGGGCCGCCGACCCCGCGTTCCGCCGGGTCAACATCGAGATCCTGGGCAACAAGGACCCCTTTTTGCACACCCACGTCTGGCCCCGCTACGACTGGGAACCCGCCCACCTCGTCCAGCGCCCGGTCTGGGACCACCCCCGCGAGAACTGGTCCGACCCCCACCACGCCCTCGGCCCCGCCCACGACCCCCTCCGTGCGGCCATCGCCGCCGAACTCGACGCCCTGGCCGTGGCCTGAGAACGACGGGAAGCAGTCGTGACCGACGACGAGGCCGAAGATGCCTGGCTCAGCCAGCTCGCGGAGGAAGCCGAGGCCGAAGGCCGTGAAGGCTCCATCTCATGCGAAGAGATGACCGCGCTCCTGCGCACACGCCACGGATGACCTTGCTGCCGAACTCGACTCCCCGGTCCATGGGCTCGGTCCACGACGGGGGTGCGATCGTGGGTGCCGTGGATGAACCGGTGGAACGCGTAGACGATCAAGATCGGGTGCTGGCTGTGGTGGAGCGCAGCGAGGCCATCCGCCAAGGCTGGCTGCACCGCATCGCGACGACGGTCTGCCGCGATCAGCAGGGGCGGGTACTGGTCTATCGGCGGCGCGAAAACCTGTCCCGGTTCCCCGGTCACCATGACGTGATGTTCGGCGGGGCCGTGGACGTGGGCGAGTCCTACGAGCAGGCGGCGGCTCGGGAGCTGGCCGAGGAGTTGGGCGTTCGCGTGCCGGCACGCTTCTTGTTCAAGTTCCTCTGCCAGGGGGCGATCAGTCCGTATTGGCTCGGCGTGCACGAGGTCGTGGTCACCGGCGAGGTGTCACCCGCCCCGGAAGAGGTCGCCTGGCACGGTTGGCTGACGGAGACCGAGCTGAGCGAAGCCGTACGGCAGTGGCGCTTCGTTCCGGACGGGCAGGAGGCGTTCGAACGCTATCGCACGTACCGTCACCGCCTGCTCGCGCTTGAACATCCCCCCACTTTCAAGGAGTTGTGATGCAGGTAGCCGTGGTCACCTTCGACGGGTTCAACGAGCTCGACAGCTTCATCGCCTCCGCCATCATCAACCGGTGCCGCAAGGACGGCCTGGAAGCCTTCATCACGACGCCCACCCCGGTCGTCACCTCGATGAACGGCGTCGAGGTGACCGGGCAGCGCACGCTCGACTTCCTCCCCGAAGCCGACGTCGTGCTGATCGGCAGCGGCGTGAAGACCCGCGACGTGGTCGCCGACGACCACCTGATCTCCCAACTCCCGCTCGACCCCTCGCGCCAGCTGATCGGAGCGCAGTGCTCGGGCGCCCTGGTCCTCGCCCGACTCGGCCTGCTGGACGACATGCCCGCCTGCACGGACACGACGAGCCGCCCCTTCGTCGAAGCACGCGGCGTCACCGTCCTGGACACCCCCTTCCACGCCGAGGGCAACATCGCCACCGCCGGCGGCTGCCTCGCCTCCCAGTACCTCGCCGCCTGGGTCATCACCCGAACCCTCGGCGAAGAGGCCGCCCGCAGCGCCCTCGACTACGTCGCCCCGGTCGGCGAGAAGGAAGCCACCGTCGACCGCGCCCTGCACGCCATCCGCGCAGCCGCCGCCATCAGCTGACGTCGAAGGCGACGTTCACGGAGCCGTCCCAGTCCGGCGCCTCCGTGAACGTGAGACTTCCGTTCCCCGCCTCGACGACCCGCACCACGATCCCGCCCCGCTCCTCACCGGGAAACGCCAGCGAGAAGTGCGGGTCCATCGCCATCAGGAACTCCCACCCCTCACGCCGGCCCGCATCAAGCGCATCCACATGCCGCCCCACAGCCCGCCACTGCCCACCCCCATCGACAGCGACATCGATCTCGATGCCGTACACCCCGAAGCACGTCGACCGATTGGCCCACCACTCGAGCCGAGCCGGCCCCACGAACCGATCCATGCCCCCAACTCTCCACGAGAGCGGTACAACCCCCGACATCAAGCCAACCTCACGAGCCAACACGGCACCTGTGGGGCCGGATCGATCCGCCGCCCCCGGCCCGGACATTCGCCCACCCCGCCTGGAACTACGCAAGTAGTGCCACTACTTGCGTAGTTTCCGCCTCACTCCCGGGCCGCTGCGCGGTCCCGGGCGTAGACCAGGCCCGGGCCGCCGAAGAAGGTGTCCTCGCGCAGAGGCCGGAAGCCGAGGCGGCGGGCGACGGCGATCGAGCCGGTGTTGGCGGCTCGGATGAGGGCGATGAGGCGGGGCAGGTCGAGGGACTCGTCGGCCCAGGTCAGCAGGGCCTGCGCCGCCTCGGTGGCGTAGCCGTGGCCCCAGTGCTCGGCCGCCAGGGTCCAGCCGGCCTCGGCCTCCCCGAAGGGCTCGTACCAACTGATCCCGCAGCGGCCGACGGCCTCGCCGGTCGCCCGCGACTCGACGGCGAACAGCCCGTACCCGCGCTGCGCCCAGGACTCCTCGATCGCGCGCAGGCGGGCGGCGGCGGTCTCGGCCGTGTAGTTGCCGACGAACTCGTTGACCCGCGTGTCGGCGTGCAGCCGGACCCACCAGTCCGTGTCGGCGACGGTCAGCGGCCGCAATCTCAGTCGCTCGGTGAGAAGTTGCACGGTTTGGTCCTGTCCTCGGGTGGATCTCGACGGCGGTAATACGATCACGACATGATCACTCGTAGGGAAGACGGTTTCGAGGTTGACACCGACCTCGACCGGATCGACACCGACCTCGTCCACCACTGGCTCTCCACCGACGCCTACTGGGCCCTCGGCCGCAGCCGGGAGAAGGTCGAGCGGGCCGCCCAGGCTTCGCTCAACTTCGGGGTGTACGCGCCGGACGGGCGGCAGGTCGGGTACGCGCGGGTGGTGAGCGACTTCGCCACCTTCGCCTGGCTCTGCGACGTCTACGTCGACCCCGGGCAGCGCGGCAAGGGCCTCGGCACCTGGCTGGCCACCGCCGTACGCGACCACCTCGCCCCGTACGAGCTGCGGCGCATCCTCCTCTTCACCGAGGACGCGCACGGCGTGTACGCGAAGGCGGGCTTCGCGCCGTACCCGACGCCGGAGCGCGTCATGACCTGGACCTCCGGGCAGTAAGCGCCGACACGGGCGGGCGTTCGATTGCTGTGCGTGAACGATGCATCAGATGATGTGACGCACCGTCAGAACGACCCACTCGTGTACGGAAAGGGCGCCGCCCATGCCACCCTCCCTCACCCCCGCTGTCCTCGCCGAGCTCCGACGGCCCCGGCCCTACCCGGCGGTGTCGATCCTGATGCCCACGCACCGCCGGGAGCCGGACAACGCGCAGGACCCGATCCGGCTGCGCAACCTGGTCGCCGAGGCGAAGGAGAGGCTCCAGGCGGACCCCGAGGTCTCCCGCGCCGACCGGATCGACGTGGTGGCGCAGCTCGACCGGGCGCTCACCGAGGTCGACCTCGTGCACTGCCAGGACGGCCTGGCGATCTTCGCCGCCCCCGGGGAGCACCAGGTGTGGACCTTCGACCGTCCGGCCCCCGCTCGGGTGGTGCTGTCCGACACCTTCCTCACCCGCAACCTGGTGTCCGCCCACGCCGCCCAGCCCCCGGCCTGGGTGCTCGCGGTCGCCGCCGACCGGGTGGTGCTCTGGGGCGCCGACCGCGAACGGGCCGTCGAGGACGAGGATCACGGCTTCCCGTTGGAGCGCGTCTTCGACAACCCCGACCCCGAGCGGATGGAACGCACCGGCGGCACCCCCAGCACCTTCCGCGAGGAGGGCACCAGGACCTTCCTGCGCCAGGCCGACACCGAACTCGGCAAGGTCCTCGCCGCCGACCCGCGCCCGCTCTACGTCGTCGGCGAAGCCCCCGCGCTCGCCCTCCTGGACGCCGTCGGCACCATCGCCCAGAAGGCCACCGCCCAGATCCCGCACGGCGGCCTCGCCGGCGCCGACGTCGAGACCGTCCACCGGGTCGTCACCCCCGCCGTCCGCGCCCGCGCGGACCAGGAGATCGCCGACACCCTCGCCCGCCTCGACAAGGCCCGGGGCCGCCACGAGTTCGCCGCCGGCCTGGACGAGGTCTGGCAGGCCGCGGGCGGCGGCCGCGTCGGCCTGCTCGCGGTCGAGGAGAACTACCGCCGTACCGTCCGCGACGACGGCGAACACCTCGTCGACGCGGAGGCCGGCGAGCCGGGCGCGCGCGAGGACATCGTCGACGAGGTCATCGAGCGGGGCCTCGACACGCATGCCGAGATCGTCTTCGTCCCGGACGACACCCTCGCCGACTCCGGGCGGATCGCCGCCGTCCTGCGGTACTGACCGTCCCGGTTCCGCCCGCCGGGCATGGCGCTCCGGCGGGCGGAACTCGGCTGCTGGGCTGGGGGTTTGGCGGCCTTCGGCGGTTTCGGGAGAATCGAAGCTCTCGAAACGGGGAGGGCTCATGTCCGGCAGCGACGAAGACGACCGGTGGATGGACCTGGCGGACGCGGTCGACCAGCTGCGCCTGCAGATCGCCACCGCCCAACGCCGCATGGAGGAGAACCCGGACCGGGGCGTCCGGTTCGAGATGGGGGAGATCACCCTCGAACTCGGCCTCGAACTCACCCGCACCAAAGGGGTCGACGGCGGGCTCAAGTGGAGCGTCGTCAGCTTCGGGGGGAAGAAGGAGACCGGCGCGAAGAGCACCCACAAGCTCACGGTGAAACTCGACCCGCACAAGCCCGGCGGCGGCGCCGTCGACATCAGCGACGAAGAGTAGAGGCCTCGGGCGCTGAAGCCGCGCCACTCCGAGTCGCGATGACGGGATCGGGCGAAGTCGGTTCGTGGCAACGGGAATTATCCGACCGGCCGCGCCGTTACCCCGGAGCCCCCCAAGCCGCCGACCCTGGGAGCATCGTGTCCAAAACCCTGCACGTCACCACCTCCGTCCCCACCCTCCCGGCTCTGAGCGCTCAGGCCGAGCGACTCGTCGAGCTGGGAGTGCACGAAGTGGCGGGGCTCTCCGCCGCCGAAATCCGTGCTTTCGCGGAGGCCAACGCCGGTGCCAACGCCGGTGCCGACGGCGCGCTGCTCGCCGTTCACCCCGACCGGGCGCCGGCCTCGGCCCTCGCTCCTCTCCTCAGCTCCGAGGGCAAGCCGGGGTTCGTCGTCGTCGACATGCCCGATGTCGACCTCTTCGCCCCCATCGACACGATCACGCTCCCCTCCACCCCCCTCTACCTCCTCACCGACGTCGACCGTGGCGACCACATGGCCAACTGGAGCCCCGACGAGGCCCTCCCCGCCCTCGCCGCCGATTCCCGCACCCCGCTCCTCCTCTCCGAGGGCATCCACTGGGCCCTGCAACAGCCCGCCGCCCTGGAGCGCAACCACTGCTACATGACCATCGGCTCCCGCCTCCGCAAGGCCAACGGCGCCCTGGACGCCCGGACCCCCGCGCTCTGGTTCAGCAACGGCACCGGCCGCGACGGCCGTGAGCGCCGTAACGCGCCGAAGGTCGGCTGGTGCTGGGCGGGCAACCGGCACACCTGGCTGAGCTTCGCCTCCGCGACGGACCGCCGGGGCCAGGCAGCCCTCTAGCGACACGTAGCCGAACGGGGCGTCGACTGCACGAGCGCAGTCGACGCCCCGCCCCGCCCGTTCAGACGAGGGCCGAGACGAGCAGGGCGAAGGCCGCGACGAGGACGGCGACGCGGCCGTAGTGGTAGCGGTCCCAGCGGTCGCTCTGCTCGCGCCAGTCGGCGGGGCGGTTCTCGGGGGTCCAGGTCTTGCTGCGGTTGTTGATCGGGACGAGCAGCGCGACCGACATGACGACGCTGAGGGCCAGCATGGCGCCTGAGGTGACGGCGAGGCCCGTGTCGACGTGGTCCCCTCCGGCGGCGGCGCAGATCGCGACGAGGGCGAGCGAGCCGATGTACCAGAAGGGCATCACCGCGCCGAGCATCCGGCCGCCGTGGGCGCGGCCGAGCTGGTAGCTGTCGTCGGGCAGGGCGCGGAGGATCGGGTTGATGACGAAGGCGACGGCGAACTCCACCCCCACCAGCATGCCGACGACCACCGTGGTGAAGACCTCAAGTCCGTTGAGCATGGCGAACCCCCTGGATCGGATCTAGCGCTGCTAGCTGATGAGGTAGACGCTAGCCCTACTGTCGCTCCCTTGTCTAGCAGTGCTAGAATCAATCCATGTCGGTACAGGAACGCAAGGAGCGCGAACGGGCGGTTCGCGAGCGGCTCATCGTGGCCACGGCCCGCGAACTCGCCGAGCAGCAGGGATGGGACGCGGTCACCACCCGCCGGCTCGCCGAGCGCATCGAGTACAGCCAGCCCGTCCTCTACAGCCACTTCCGGGGCAAGCGCGAGATCATCGGCGCCGTCGCCCTCGAGGGCGCGGCCGAGATGGCCCTCGCGCTGCGCACGGCGGCCGCCGCGGCGGACGGCCCCCGGGCGAGGGTCGCCGCCCTCGCCCGCGCCTACCTCGACTTCGCCGAGCGCAATCCGGCGGTCTACGACGCCATGTTCCAGCTCGACGGCGGGCTGGCCTTCGCGCAGGAGGACACTCCGGAGCCGTTGAAGGACGCCTTCGCCGCGCTGCTGGAGAGCCTGGGTGAGGTCGCCGGGGAGGGGGTCCACCCGGGGCTGTTCACCGAGACGTTCTGGGCGGCCCTGCACGGACTGGCCACCCTGACCAGGGCGGGACGGCTGCCGCGCGAGTACGCCGAGCAGCGGGTGGAGCTGCTGGTGGACCGGCTCGCCGTGGTCAGTGCGCCTGGCCGCTGAGTGCGGGCGGCTGCCAGTCGAACGTCGGTGCCGAGCGCTTGAGCAGGAAGTGGGCCGGGAGGAGGCCCGCGAGGGTGAGGGCGGCGTCGCGGGCGAGGACGGCGGCGGGGGAGCGGAGGGCGACGAGGGCGCCGATGCGGTGGGATCCGGCGACGATGCGGGTGGTGCGGGGGAGGCGCGCGGCGGTGTAGGCGGCGAGGCCGACGCCTTTACCGCCGCCTACGCCGAGGCCTGCACCGCCGCCTGCACCGTCGGTGAGGGCCGCGGCGAGGACGACTGCGTCCTCGATGGCCTGGCAGGCGCCCTGGCCCTGGAAGGGGGCCATGGCGTGGGCGGCGTCGCCGAGGAGCGCGACGCGGCCCCGGTGGTAGGCGGGCAGCGGGTCGGTGAGGGCCCAGACGTCGTGGCGCAGGACCCGCGCGGGGTCGCTCGCGCGCAGCAGCTCCGGCAGCGGGGCGCACCAGTCGCCGTACAGGCGCAGCAGTTCGGCGTGCTCGTCGCCCGCGCGGGTTCCGGCGGGGGCGAGGGCGGCGCCGTAGACGTACACCCGCTCGCCGGCGAGCGGGACGATTCCGGCGAGACGGCCGCGACCCCAGATCTCGCCCGCCGCCGAGGGGTGCCTGCCGGGGGTGTCGACGATGGTGCGCCAGGTCGTGAAGCCGGAGTAGCGCGGTCCGGGGTGCCGGGGGAAGAGCGCGGCGCGGGTCGCGGAGTGGATGCCGTCGGCGGCGACGACCAGGGCGGCGCCGATCTCGCCCTCCTCGGTGCGGACGACGGCCTCGCGGTCCTCGTCACCCGGGGTGACGAGCGTGGCGGGTGAGCCCGTACGGACGGTTCCGGTGGGCAGCGCGTTGACGAGTGCGTCGATGACCTCGGCCCGGGCGACGGCGGCGATCGGGTCGCCGAAGTGGTTCTCGACGGCGGAGGTGTCGGTCCGGGCGAGCCAGCGGCCGGTGGGTCGGCGGACGCCGAGGGCGGGATGGGGTGTGGCGAGGGCGCGCAGGCGGGCGCCCACGCCGAGGCGGTCGAGGGCGCGCAGGGCGTTGGGGGCGAGGGCGAGGCCGGCGCCGACGGGTTCGAGGGAGGCGGCGCGTTCGTGGACGGTCACGGGGACGCCCTGCCGGTGGAGGGCCAGGGCGGCGGTGAGGCCCCCGATTCCGCCGCCGATGACGATCGCGCGATCGATCTTCCCGTGACTCATGGGATGAGCTCCTCACTACAGGTGTAGTTCCGCTGCCGTCATCACGGTACTACACCTGTAGTTCCCTCTTGCTCCGGGCCGGGGGCCAACGGGCGTTTTTGGACAAAAGCCGGTGTGGCCCCGCCCCGGGAGCGCGTTGGGGTGGGGCCCGCGGGGCCGGCCAGATAGGCCGGAAGAAACCCGCGC
>NZ_JBITFA010000004.1:233472-290696 GCF_044455705.1 Kitasatospora sp. NPDC051170
CACTATGTTCCGGGGTGTCGGGCGGGGCCGGACCTCGGTCCACCCCCAGTTTCTGGGCCGGGGGCGGGCGGCGGCCCCCCCCCCCCGGGGGCCGCCCCGCCCCCCCCCCCCCCCGGCCCGGGAAGCGAGTTGGGTTCGGCCCGGCGGACCGGCCATGATCGGACGCATGACACCGTCGCTCAAGGCGCCGCTCAAGGCCCCGCGCCAGACCCCGCGTCCGACCCTGATCGCCGACGCAGCCATCGCCCTGATCGCCGAACGCGGCCTGCGCGGGCTCACCCACCGCGCCGTGGACGAGTCGGTCGGCCTGCCCGCCGGTTCGACGTCCAACCGCGCCCGGACCAGGGTCGCGCTGCTCGAACTCGCCCTGACCCGGATCGCCGAGCTGGAGTCCGTCGGCTTCGGCGTGCCGACCATGGTCGAGGGCTCGCCCCGCGACCTGCTCACCCAGGGCGTGGCCGACGGCCTGCACCAGGCCATGAACGACGGCCGCGCCCTCGCCGTCGCGCGCATCGAACTCGCCCTGGAGGCCGCCCGCCGGCCCGAACTGCGGGAGGTCTACGACCGGCTGGGCGCGCGCTTCCTCGACCTCGCGACCTTCCTCCTCACCCGCTGCGGCTCGCCCGAGCCCGAGGAGGACGCCCGCCGCCTGGTCCGCTGGTGCGACGGCGTGGTGTTCAACGCGGTGGTCGGCAGCGGCCACGGCCACCCGCAGACCGCCGTCGAACTGCACGAGGAGGTGACCCGCTACCTGGACGCCCTGCTCGGCCCGGCTTCCTGAGGCCCGGCTTCCTGAAGCCCGGCCTCCTGTGGTCCGGCCTCCTGGGGCCCGGCTCCCTGGGGCCCGGAATCTCCTCCCGCCGGCGATGTCGAGATCCCGTCGGCGGCTCCGTCCTCCTCGTGAAGGGCGCTCCCGGGGTACCGGCGGGCGCCGCAGCGGAGAGCGGAGAGGACATGATCGCCATGCAGGAGCTCGTCCAGCGGACCATCGACCAACTGGTGGAGTCCGGCGCCGAGCTGGGCGTCCAGGTCGCGGTGTACCGGCACGGTGAGCTGGTCGCGGACGCGGTCGCGGGCGCCGCCGACCCGGAGGGCGGCCGTCCCGTCACCCCGGACGTCCCGTTCTTCAGCGCCTCCACGGGCAAGGGCGTGACGGCGACGGTGGTGCACGTCCTCGCGGAGCGCGGCGCCCTCGACTACGACACGCCGATCGCCGAGCTCTGGCCCGAGTTCGGTGCCCACGGCAAGGGCGGGGCGACGATCCGTCACGCGCTCACCCACTCCCTCGGCGTCCCGGCGGTGCCCTCCGGTCTCACGGTGAAGGACCTCGCCGACTGGGACGGCATGTGCGCCCTGATCGCCGGCACCGAGCCCTGGTGGGAGCCCGGCACCAGGACGGGCTACCACGCGGTGACCTGGGGCTTCGTCATGGGCGAGATCGTCCGCCGGGCCGTCGGCAAGCCGATCTCGCAGGTGCTGGAGGAGGAGGTCGCGGCCCCGCTGGGCATCGCCGACGAGCTGTACTTCGGCGTCCCGGAGGCCGAACTCGGCCGCCTCGCCCGGCTGGAGGACGCGCCCGGCTCCGCCGGGATGCTCGCGGCGATGCCCGCCGACCTGCCGCTGTTCAAGGCCACCCCGCCCGCCGTCACCCCCAGCGCCGCCTACGGCAACGACCCCCTGGTACTCACCTCGGACATCCCCTCGGGCGGCACGATGTCCGCCCGCGCGGTGGCCAGGATGTACGCCGCGCTGCTGGGCGAGGTCGACGGCGTGCGGCTGATCTCGCCGGAGCGCCTGCGCGAGATCACGGCCCTGGCCACGGCCGACGTCGACCAGATGGTCGGCTTCCCCGCCCCGCGCGCCCTCGGCTACAACCTCGGCCGCCCGGGCGCCGACCCGCAGCAGACGCCGAGCGTCTTCGGCGTGCCCGGCATGGGCGGCAGCGCGGCCTACGCGGACACCGCGACCGGGTTCTCCTACGCCGTGACGAAGAACCGTTTCTTCCCCGGCCCCTCCGCCGCCGTCGACCGGATCGCCGCACTGGTCGCCGAGGCCGCCGAGAACTGAGGCCCCGAAGCCCACGAGCGCGGGCACGAGCGCGGGCGCGGGCACGAGCGCGAACCGGCCACGGAACTCCGGCACCTGGCAGGCTGGCCCGCATGATGATCCGTGAATCCTGGCGGGACGACGAGGTGCTGGAGATCAGCCCCGAGCTGACGGACGCCGAGCTCGACGAACTGTTCGCCGCGTCCTGGCCGGGCCACCAGCCGACCTCCTTCGCCCCGATCCTGGCCCGCAGCCTGGCCTGGGTCTCGGCCCGGAGGGGAGGCCGCCTGGTCGGCTTCGTCAACGTCGCGGGGGACGGCGGCCGGCACGCCTTCATCCTCGACACCACCGTCCACCCGGACGAGCGCCGCCGGGGCCTGGGCATCCGGCTGGTGCGCGCGGCGGCCGAGGAGGCGAGGGCCCGCGGCGCCGAGTGGCTCCACGTGGACTACGAGCCGCACCTGGAGTCCTTCTACGCCCGCTGCGGCTTCCGCCAGACCGCCGCGGGCCTCATGCAGCTGTAGAGCCGGACAGCCGCGTGCACAGGAAGTCGGCGACACCGACTTCCTGTGTACGCCACACAGCGGCACGGCCCCACAGCGGCACGGCGCTCAGCACACGACCGGCGAGGCGATGGCCGGGCGGACCAGGGCGAGCATCAGGTCGAGGAACTGCTCCGGGTGCCGGAAGCTCGCGAAGTGGCTGGCGTCGCGGATCAGGGCGAACTCCTTGACCGGCGCGCTCACGTCGTCGAAGAAGCGGCGCGCGGACTCGGGCGGGGTGAGCACGTCGCCGTCGCCCTGGAAGACGAAGAACGGGATCCGGAACTCCGTCCCCTCGGCCCACTCGTCGACGCTCCGGGCCTGGAGCTGCAGCCCGAGCGAGAAGTGCATGGCCTTCATGGACGACCGCAGCCCGCGCAGCGTGTGCAGGGGCGAGAACCAGAGCGAGCGCACGACGACGGTCTTCATGGTGTCGTACGAGAGCGGGTCCGTGGTCAGTATCAGCTTGTTGAGCTCGTCCGTCTGCTCGAGGGTCGGGCCGTCCGGGCGTGCGCCCGCCGCCAGGACGGTGGCCAGCTGCTTCCTCTTCCCCTTCCCCGCCGCCCGCAGCCGCCGCACCAGCGCGTCGTACGCCGTGCGCTCCCGGCCGCCGGCGATGACGTTCTGGTCGGTGCCGACGTAGGCGCTGTACAGCTCGGGGTGGCTGCGGGCGAGCCGCAGGCCGAGGACGCTGCCGAAGGAGTTGGCGACGAGCACCAGCCGGTCGACGCCGAGGCGCTCGCGGACGTGGCGGGTGACCTCCAGGGCGTCGCGCTGGAGCTGGTCGAGGGTCAACTCGCCCTGGCCTTCGGGGGCGTTGGCGAAGGTGAACCCGGCGCCGCGCATGTCCCAGCGGACGATCGTGAAGTGCCGCTCCCAGCTGCGCGTGCGGGGGAGGTGGATCAGGTTGGAGGCGCCGGGCCCGCCGTGGATCTCCAGGATCACCGGGTTGCTCAGGTCCTCGCCGCGGACGGAGACCCAGGTGTCGATGCCGTTGATCCGGACGAAGCCCGACTCGTCGATCCCGTTCGGCGTGCTGATGCGCAGCTGCGCGGCGAGGCGGGTGCGCTTGAGCTGCCGGTAGCCGAGCAGGCCCGCGACGGGCGTGGCGAGGGCGGCGGCGGTGACGGCGGTGACGGCGGTGAGAGTGGAGAGGGTGGAGAGGGTGGCGAGCATGGTGTATCCCCCAAACTGTTTAGTGCATCAGCAGTTCCGATGTGTTTAAGGTATACGCAGTTTCGGGGTGCGTCAACGGGCGCCCCGAGGGACGAGAGGCAAGGGGAGCCGGAGATGGCCAAGGAGAAGCCGCGAGACCTGCGCGCGGGCATCGCGCTGCTGTGGGGCGAGCAGGACCGGCCGACCCGGGGCCCCAAGCCGAGCCTCACCCCGCAGGGGATCGCCGCGCGCGCGGTGGCGATCGCCGACGCCGAGGGGCTGGAGACGGTCTCGATGAGCAAGGTGGGCGCGGAGCTCGGGGTGTCCGCGATGGCGCTCTACCGCTACGTACCGGGCAAGGCCGAGCTCGTCGAGCTGATGGTCGAGGACGTGCTCGCCGACGTGCCCGACCTGGCGGCGGCCGGCGAGGGCTGGCGGGAGCGGATCACCGCCTGGGCCCGCGCCTCCGAGGATGTCAACCGCGCCCACCCCTGGCTGCTGACGGCGACGGCGATGCGCCGCCAGCTCATGGGCCCCCACCAGATCGCCTGGCTGGAGGCCGCGCTCGCCGCGCTGGAGCCCACGGGCCTGAGTGCGGTCGAGCGGCACCGGGTCTTCCTGCTGGTCGCCGGGCTCGTCCGGACGATCGCCCAACAGCGGATCGACTTCGACGAGGAGCACAGCCGCGAGTGGGGCCGCCTCGCCGGCGAGGTGCTCGAGCGCCACGCCGAGCGCTTCCCGAGCTTCACCCGGGCCGTCGCGGACGGCGCCTTCGGGCCGGACCCGGTCGATCCGCTGGAGTTCGGCCTCGGGTGCATCCTGGACGGCGTCCAGCGGCTCATCGACGCGGGCTGAGCCCCGCGTCGCGCTCGCGCCAGGCGCGCTCCCAGGCCCGGGTCAGCGCGGGGTAGACGACCAGGTGCCGGAACGGCGCGATGAAGGCCATGTAGAAGCGCCCGAACGGGCCGTTGGGCTTGACCAGCACGGCCATCCGCAGCTCGTACTCCCCGTTCGCCCCCTGCGCCCACCCGAGGTGCATGACGGCGTGGACGGTCCCGTTGGCGATCTCCCGGGCCGCCTCGTCCGGCAGCTCGTACATCGAGGTGAACGGGCTGCCGGCGGGCAGCTCGACGGCGGTCCCGGCGAGTTCGGCGGGTAGGCGCTCGCGCAGTGGGCGGACGCGGGTGCTCAGGCCCTCGCCGTCGCGGTCCCAGCCGAGCAGTCGGCCGAGCCGCCATCGCACCGCGAACAGGAAGCGGGTCGGCAGGTTCCTCGGGGCGAAACCTCCCTGGAGCATGGCGGCGAGCATCTCGGGGAAGTCCTCCGGCCCGGCGCCCGGGGTGCGGAAGGACCACACGTCCTCCAGTCGGAAGTCCCGGGTGAACTCGTGGATGCGCCACGGCTGTCGCGTGTGCGCGGTGGAGGGGAGCTTCATGGCCGTCATCGCCCTTCCGGCTCGTTATACGCTTGCGTACAACCGAGGCTAGACCGGTTTATACGGCTCCGTATATCGGGCCGGCGAGTGAGGTGGAGCACACCGTGGGCGCAGCGCGCACACCCCGTGACCGGTGGGTGGAGGAGGGCCTGGCCGTCCTCGCCGAATCCGGCCCCGACGCCGTCCGCGTCGAAGTGCTCGCCAAGCGCCTCGGCGTCACCAAGGGCGGCTTCTACGGGCACTTCGCCGACCGCGACGCCCTGCTCGCCGCCCTGCTCGACGCCTGGGAGCGCGAGGCCATCGACGAAGTCCTCGACCGGATCGAACGCGAGGGCCCCGACCCCAGGGCCAAGGTCCTGCGCGCCCGCGAACTCACCTTCTCCGGCGACCGCCTGCTCCCGCTCGACCTCGCCGTCCGCAACTGGGCCCGCCGCGACGCGGCGGTCGCCGAACGGCTGCGCCGCGTCGACAACCGCCGCTTCTCCGTCCTGCGCGGGATCCTCGCCGCCCACTGCCCCGACCCCGCCGAGGTCGAGGCCCGCTGCCTGCTCCTCTACTGCCTCGCCATCGGCCACCACTCCCTGCCCGCCGACCACGAGGGCTTCACCCGCGCCGAAGTCCTCACCCGCGCGGCCGAGTTGATCCTCGAACCGCTCCCCGGGAAGCTCTAGAACCGGTCGGCGTTCTCCCGCGCCCAGTCGCGGAAGGTGAGCGCCGGGCGGCCGGTGACGGCCGGGACGGCCTCGCTGACGGCCTCCGGATCGCCGATCCGCGCCCCGAGGAAGTCCAGGGCGCCGTCGGCGATCCCGGGCGGCCAGCCGCTCGCCAGCATCCGCTCCCGGGCCGCGCCGCGCGGGATCTCCTCCCAGCGCGCGGGCAGCCCCGTCGCCTCGGCGACGATCCGGAGCTGCTCGGCCTGGGTGAGCGCCTCCGGCCCGGTGAGGTAGTGCCGGGCGCCGTCGTGGCCGTCCCCGGTCAGTGCGCGGACGGCCACCGCCGCGATGTCCCGCTCGTCCACCGGGCACAGTGCGGCCTCCCCGCCGAAGCCCCGTACGACGCCGCCGGAACGGATCTCCTCCGCCCAGCGCAGCGCGTTCGCCGCGAAGCCGTGCGGCCGCAGCGCGGTGTACGCCACCCCGCTGCGCTCCAGCAGCGCCTCCACCTCCCCGTCCGGGCGCCCGGGGGACTGCGGACCCACCCCGGGGACGTCCCGCACGGCCGCCGAGGACAGGAACACCACCCGCCCCACCTCCGCCGCCAGCGCCTCCACGGCCTCCCGCGCGCCCTCGATCGGCAGCGGCCACACCAGGAAGGCCGCGTCGGCCCCGCGCGCCGCCTCCCGCAGGGTCTCCGGGCGCCGCAGGTCCCCCTGGACGAACCCCGCCCGCCGGGCCCGCTCGCCGTCCCTGGTCAGGGCCCGCACCCGGACCCCGGCGGCCGCCAGCTGCTCCACCACCCGGCTCCCGACCACCCCGGAGGCGCCCGTCACCAGGACCGTCGACACGTCGTCACTTCGCTTCGTCGCCATGCCTCGACCGTAGGCGGGCGCCACCGGGCGGCCCATGCGCGTGGATCTCGCGTTCCTGCGCGATCGTCTACGGTCGGTCAGGTGGACGGGCACATGGACGGGAACACCACGGGCAGGACCACGGGCAGGAACGCGGGCGTGGACGTGCTGAGCGACGTGATCGCGACCCTGCGGACGGGCGAGCCGCGCTCGGCCCGGGTCGCCTGGCGGGCGCCGTGGGGTCAGCGCTTCCCGGGGGCCCCGGGCGCGGGCTTCCAGGTGATCCTGCGCGGCCGCTGCTGGCTGCTCCCGGACGGTGGCGAGCCGCTCCAACTCGCCACCGGCGACGTGCTGTTCCTCCCGCGCGGCACCGGGCACTCCCTCGCCGACGACCCCGGCACACCGGTCGCCGAACCGCGCTGCGAGGAGCCGGTCGAGCCGATGCGGCCGGAGCTCGCCTCGGACACCGTCACCCTCTGCGGCGCCTACCAGCTCGACCCGCTGCACGCCCACCCACTGCTGGCCGACGTCCCGGACGTGCTGCACCTGCCGGCCGCCGGCGGGCGGCACCCGGAACTGCGGGCGGCCGTCGGGATCCTCGCCGGCGAACTGGAGCAGCCCCGCCCGGGCGCGGCGGCCGTCGTCCCGGCGCTGCTCGACATGCTGCTGCTGTTCATCCTGCGCGCCTGGTCGCAGCAGGGCCACGGCGACGGCACGGGCGAGGGCTGGGCCTCCGCCCTCGCCGACCCCGCGCTCGCCCGTGCCCTCCAGGCCGTCCACGCCGAACCCGGCCGCGCCTGGACGGTCGAGGCCCTCGCCGCCGAGGCCCGCCTGTCCCGCGCCGCCTTCGCCCGCCGCTTCACCGCCACCGTCGGCCGGACGCCGCTCGCGTACGTCACCTGGTGGCGCATGGCCCTGGCCGCCCGGCTGCTGCGCGAATCCGAACTCCCGCTGGGCGCCCTGGCCTCCCGGGTGGGCTACGCCTCCGAGTTCGCCTTCTCCCACGCCTTCAAGCGCCAGCACGGCGTGGCCCCCGGCAGGTACCGCAGCGCGCCGCGGTGACGCGTCCTCAGGGCAGCCGGGGCGCGTCCGGGTGGTAGGCGCGCTGGCGTTCGACCGGCGCGGCGTGGAAGTCCCCGGCGCCGTTGAGGACTTCGCCCCGCCCGACGCGCAGCCCGTGCGCCCGTCCGTAGCCCTTCAGCACGCCCCCGCGCCCGTCGGGGTCGGGGTGGGTGTGGGGGCCGCCCGCGGCCAGTTCGACGTCGCGGACGGAGATCGGGCCGAGCACCTGCGCGCCGTCGCCGACGCGGCAGTCGCCGCTCAGCTCCGCGCCGTTGGAGATCCTGGCGCGGTCGCCGACGTAGACCCGGTCGGGGCCGTCGGCCCTGATCCGGGCGCCGCCCTCACCGATCAGCGCGCCGCGGCCGACGACGATCCGCCCGCCGTCGCCCGCGACGAGGCGGGCGCCGCCGTACAGGACGACCCCGGGCCCGAGTTCGCACCGGCTGCGCTCGTCGCACTCGATCGTCGCGCCCGGGTACAGCACGGTGTCCGGGCCGAGGCGCGCCCGGCGCGACACCAGCACCGAGAACGGGTCGAGCACGGAGACCTCGTGCCGGACGAGCGCCATCGTCTCGGCGGGCGTGAGGAATCCGCGCTCGCGCCGTACGTCGTCCAGCCGCTGCCAGAACCTGTCATCCACCATGATCGTCGGATCATAGTCACGCCGCGCGGGCTCGCGGAGAAGCCGGTGCGCGGATAAGCCGGTGCGCGGACCCGCCCGTGGTGTCAGACTTCCCAGTCGCCACGCCACGCCCCACCCCCGCGAGGAGAGCCGTGATCGGCAAGCTGCAGTGCCTGGTGATCGACTGTTCCGAGCCCGCCGCGCTCGCCCGCTTCTACGCCGCCCTGCTCGGCGGCGAGGTGGACCGCCCGGACGGCCGCTGGTCGCTCGGCGAGTCCTGGTCCACGCTGCACCTGGACGACGGCGAGGTGCTCTGCTTCCAGCGCGTCGCCGACCACCGGCCCCCGCGGTGGGCCTGCGCCGAGCACCCGCAGCAGGCTCACCTGGACGTGGACGTGGCCGACCTCGACGAGGCCGAGCGCCGGGTGCTCGCCCTCGGCGCCGTCCGCCTGCACGACGCCGGCGGCTGGCGGGTCTTCGCGGACCTCGCCGGCCACCCGTTCTGCCTGGTCAGGGGCTGAGCCCCCGAGGGCGTGCCGAGGGGCCGCCCGCAGGCGGCCCCCGGCACCCGGCGGCGGGGTCTCAGCCCCGCAGCACCTCCATCTCGACCTCCTGCCGCGTCGCGTCCCCGGGCACCGGCAGCCGCAGGCCGGTCACCGCGAAGCCCGCCTTGACGTACGCGGCCTCGGCGCGGGTGTTGTCCTCGTGGACGAACAGCCGCACCCGCCCGATCTCCGGCTCGCTCAGCGACCAGGCCCAGGCCGAGGCCGCCCCCACGAGTTCCTGGAGCAGCCCGGCGCCCCGCGCCTCGGGCCGGACGTAGACCCCGACGAGGTGGATCTGCGGGGCCTCGATCACGTCGCCCTCGATGGCGCCGTCCCCGCCGGGCAGCTCGACGATCGCCGTGATGGTGCCGAGCCAGCGCCCGTCCTCGGTCTCGGCGACGAACTGCCGGGCGGAGGCGGCGCCCTCGGAGGCGTTGGCGGCGCGGGTCCGCCAGAACTCGTCGGGCTTGGCGGCGGCCTGCTCGTGGGTCTCAAGGAAGGCGACGGCGGCGGCCGGGTCGAGGAGCGCGTCCAGCCGCATCCGCCGGACCTGCTCCCAGTCCCCGGCCCTGATCTCTCTGATGATGGTGCTCATCGCATGATGATTCCATCGGCCGAGGTGAGAGCCGCAAGCGGGTTTCCCGGACGCCCTACGAGATCCGCCGGATCTGCCGCACCGCGAGCATCACCAGCAGCGCCGTCAGGGTCAGGAAGATCCCCGACTCGATCGCCTGGAAGGTCCAGAACCGGTCGGCGGGCTGGTACTCCATCACATTGGTGTACGGCCCGACGCCCATGCCCCGCCCGGCCATGTTCTTCCCGCAGTCGGCGGCGCCGGGGCTCCCGGGTGGCGGGCAGCCCATGACCCCGTCGCTGATCACCGTCTCCCCGGTGCCGTCGTGCACGGACTGGCTGAACACCCAGTCCCCGGACAGCCGGTTGGGGAGCAGCCCGCTGTCCGCCGCGTACGTCACCGTCTTCGCCGGCAGGAGGTTCGGCCGCACCACGGTCTCGACCAGGACGCGCACCACGGCGAACGCGGCCAGTGAGATGCCCATGGCCGGCAGCACCCTGCGGGTCGCCGTGCCCACGTACACGCCCAGAGCCACCGCGAACAGCGTGTAGGCGACCGGCGTGACACCCTGCACGTCGAAGAGCATGTAGCCGAACCGCCCCGGTCCGGCGGTCGCCAGAGGCTCGATCCACCAGGCCACGCCGAGTGCGTAGACCACCGCCAGCAGGACCGAAACGCCGCCCACCAGGGCGAACTTGGAGAGTGCCCACTGCCGCCGGCTGATCCCCTGGGTCCACACCATCCGGTGCGTGCCGTTCTCCACCTCGCGGGCGACCATCGGCGCGCCGAGGAAGAGGCCGACCAGCACGGGCAGCAGCAGGAGCAGGATGGCCGCGTAGAGCAGCCCGCCGTACTTGTTGTCGAAGCGCTGGGCGAGCCGTTCGCAGCTGCCGCTGTCCTGCGTCATGGTGGCGTGGCCGAGCTTGCCGAGGCAGTCGGCGAGCCCGAGGTCGTGGAAGGTGCCCCGCATCGCGAGACCGGTGGGCGCCATCACCGCGGCCAGCGCGGCCAGGGTGACGAGCATCCAGAGCAACTGCTTGCGGTGCTGGCGCCAGATCAGCCAGGTCATGCGGTCACCTCCGCGGAGAGCGGGCTGCGGGTGTCGCCCGCGCCCAGGTAGGCGAGGACGAGGTCTTCGAGGGTGATCGGGTGGACGGACCAGACGTTCTCGTCCACCGGGCCGTCGGTGCGCACCAGCAGCGTGGACTGCCGGTCGGTGTGCCCGGCCTGGATCACCGACGCCACGCCCGGCACCGGCCCGGGGCCCACCCGGGGGCCGACCAGCGTGCAGTGCTCGGCCAGCAGGTCGTCGGCCGAGCCCGCGAGTTGGACGTGCGAGCGGTTCAGCAGCATCAGGTGGTCGCAGACCCGTTCCAGGTCGGCGAGCAGGTGCGAGGAGAGCAGCACGGTGGTGCCGAACTCGGCGACGGCGCCCATCAGTTCCTGCATGAAGGCGTGCCGCGCCAGCGGGTCGAGCGCCGCCACCGGCTCGTCCAGGAGCAGCAGCCGGGGCTGCTTGGCGAGGGCCAGCGCCAGGGCGACCTGGGCGCGCTGGCCTCCGGAGAGCCTGCCCACCGGCCGGTCGAGCGGGATGTCGAGCCGCCCGAGCCGGTCCCGCGCGGTGGCGGGCTCCCAGCGCCGGTTGAGCTTGCCGCCCATGGTGATCAGGTCCTGGCCGCTGAACTCCCGGTACAGCGGGGTGTCCTGGGCGACGAAGCCGATGTCGGCCATCACCTCGGCGCCGCCCCGGGGGTCCTGCCCGAAGACCCGCACCTGCCCGGCGTCGGGGCGCAGCAGTCCGACCGCCAGGTGCAGCAGGGTGGACTTGCCGGCGCCGTTCGGGCCGACCAGTGCGGCGATGCAGCCGGCCGGTAGGTCGAAGGAACAGCCCTCCAGCGCCCAGGACTTGCCGTACCGCTTCCCCAATCCTTGCGCCTGCAAGGCGATTTCCGTCATGTCTTCCCCCAATTGAGCGTGGCCCGCATCGTGGTGTCGATCAGCGCGGCGATGTCCTCGTGCGCGAGCCCGGCCGCCTCGGCCTTGTGCAGCCAGACGACCAGGTCCTCGCGCAGCTCGGCCTGGTTGGCCAGCGCGGGCCCGGCCAGGGTGCCGACCAGGAAGGTCCCCACTCCCGGCCGGCCCTCGGCCAGCCCCTCCAACTCCAGTTCCCGGTAAGCCTTCAGGACGGTGTTGGGGTTGATCACCAAGGCCCGCGCCACATCGCGCACCTTCGGCAGCTGGTCGCCGGGCTCGGCCAGCCCGACCCGCAGCGCCTGCTTCACCTGCAGCACGAGCTGCATGTACGTGGCCACCCGTGAGCGGCCGTCGAGGACGAACTCGATCACTTCCTGTTCTCCTGTCTTACGACAGTAAGACAGCATGGGCGCAGATAGGTCAAGTAGTCAACCGGAATGCGTTGTTGACGAACCGTGTGCCGGGGCTGAGGCTCAGGAGGTTCGGGAGGTTGAGGAGGTTATGGAGATTCGGGAGGTTCAGCCGAGGACGAGCCGGTCGCCCAGCCGCAGCCGCCCCGGCGCCGCCACCTCGGCGAGCGCGTCCAGCCGCCCGTCGTGGGTGTGCACGATCGTCTTGAGGATCTCCGGGGCGTGCGGCAGCCCCGGCTGCGGCGCGGCGGTCATCGCACAGCGCTCGCTGGAGCGGACGAACGCCAGCCGGGCACTGTCCGGCGCCTCCCCGTGCGCCTCGCGGCCGAACCACTCGTCCTCGACGAACGGCGGCGTGCCCGGCGGGGTGCGCAGCACGATGTTCGGCCGGAACCGCCGCTCGTCCACGGCCGTGAACGGGACGGCCTCGCGCAGCCAGTCCAGGGTGGCGGTGGTGAGCAGGCTGACCGGCAGGTCGTCGAAGTGCGAAACGCCGTCCTCGCGGGCGAGTTCGACATCCGGGCGCTGGAGGTAGGCGCGCAGGAAGGCGGTCGGGTCGGCGACCCGGCGGCCGAGCGGGTCGAACAGCTCGGGCCCGTCGATGCGGTGGCCGAGCCGGGAGGACAGCCGCAGCAGGCCGTCCATCCGGCGGAACCGCCGGGGAGTGCTCTTGCCGGAGCCGAGCCGGCCGGCCGCGTCGCGCACGGCGTAGAGGCGGTCGCCGGCCAGGCCGCGCCCGTCCACCTCGACGGAGTCGAGCCGCTCGCCGCCGGTGGATTTCACGGGGTAGCGCCAGAGTCGCTCGATCACTCCGATGATCTCAGCCATGGCCGGAAAGCCTAGCGGCGGCTCCCGGGGATGGTCTAGACCAAGTGCAGGGCCTGCGAACGGCCCGCGCGATCCGACCGAAACAGCGTCAGCCCAGGCGCGCCACCGCCCGTACGGGGGCGCCGTCCGCCGCCACCAGCCGCAGCGGGAACAGCGAGACCTCCACGGGCCGCCCGGCCTCCTGCGCCTCCAGCAGGGGCCGAAGGTCGGTCAGGTTCTCGGCGATCACCCCGCCGCCGCTCGCCCCCAGCAGCACCCGGTGCGCGGCCAGCGTCGGCTCCTCGCCGGCGGGGCGGTCGCGCTCGTCGTGTTCGTCGGTCAGGTCGGCGAGCAGCGCGGCCACCGCCGGGTCCTCCGGGCCCGGGTCCGGCGTGGGGTCCACGCTCAGCGCGTCCACCCCGACCGTGCGCACCCCGGCGGCCACGATCGCCTCGGCGGCGGCCGCGCTCAGGCTCGGGTGGGCCAGGTACGCGTCGGTGCCCCAGTGCCGGGCCCAGCCGGTGGCCAGCAGCAGCACGCTGCCCTCGGTGCAGCGCTCCAGCGCGGGCGCCAGCGACTCGGGGGTGACGACCGCCCGGGGCTCCAGCCCCCGCAGGTCCGCCACCACGGCCGGTCCGGTGAACCGCTCCAGCGGAAGCCCGTCCAGAGTGGGCCAGGTGACGTCCACGTGGTACGGCGCGTCCACGTGCGTCCCGGACTGCGAACCCAGGTGCAGGGCCAGCACGTTGACCCCGGCCGTGGCGGTGGTGAGCGCGGGTGCCAGCACCACGGCCGGATCGCCGGGGTAGACCGGCATCGCGGTGGTCACCTGATGGGTGAGGTCGACGAGAGTCGCTGCCATGACCCCCATGCTCCCAGGACCGGCGCCCGCGCGGGCCCGGTCGGCGATGCCGGGCACGAACCCACGCGAACCCTCACACGAACCCTCACGTGAAGCCGGGGACGAACCCCCAGGTGAACCCGGGATAGAAAGGGCGCATGGGAACAGCGAAGCGTCAGCCGTGGGTGGTCGGGGTCTCGGGAGCGTCGGGGACGCCGTACGCGGCGTCGGTGATCCGGGCGCTGCTCGCCGCCGGGGAGGCGGTGGACCTGATCGTCAGCCGCGCCGCCCGGCTCACCATCCTCGACGAGACGGGCATCTCCTTCCGTGACGCCCACTGGCGCACCGACCTCGCCGCCTGGCTGGGCGCCGACGAGGCCGCCCTCGACGACGTCCGCCACTGGCCCGCCGGGGACTTCGCCGCCGGGCCGTCCAGCGGCTCGTACCCCGCCAAGGGCATGCTCGTCGTCCCCGCGACGACCGGCGCCGTCGCCGGCATCGCCCTGGGCCTCAGCAAGGACCTGCTCCAGCGCGTGGCCAGCGTCACTCTCAAGGAGCGCCGTCCACTCGTCGTGTGCGTGCGCGAGACACCACTCAACGGGGTGACGTTGAAGCACCTGGTGGAGCTGGACGCGCAGGGCGCCGTGGTGCTGCCCGCCTCGCCCGGTTTCTACGCCGGCGGCTCCACCGTCCGGGAACTGGTCGACTTCGTCGCCGGACGGGTCCTGGACGCCGTCCGCGTACCGCATTCCCTGTACCTGCGCTGGGAGGGCGAGTTGGGAGCGGCGGCCCGGAAAACGGGCGACACCGAGGCCGCACAGGCTGAGGGGGAGTAAGGAGAGCGAGGGCGGGAGAGTATCTTCTCTGCGATATCCGGGTCGGTCAGCGCGCAGCGCCTTTGAATCCGGATAATGATCTGTGGGTCTGGTGAGGTTCGGAAGGACGCGGACGGTATATGGACACGGTGGACAGGCAGCTCATCCAGGCGCTCCGGGAGAACGGCCGCGCGTCCTACGCCGAGCTGGGCCGACTGGTCGGCCTCTCCGGGCCGAGCGTCACGGACCGCATCAACCGCCTGGAGCAGGCCGGTGTGATCACCGGCTACCGGGCGACGGTCAACCCGGCCTCGCTCGGCTTCGGCGTGACGGCCCTGATCGGCCTTCAGCTCACGGACGCCGCCGACCACGAGGACGTGGCGTTCCGGCTGAAGGACCTCAACGAGGTCGAGGACTGCTGGTTCATCGCCGGCGACGACTCCTACATGCTCAAGGTCCGGGTGGCCGACGTGGCCGGCCTGGAGTCGGTGGTCAAGCGGATCTCGGGCACCAAAGGCGTGGCACGCACCCGCACCACCGTCGTACTCTCCACGAAGTGGGAGAACCGCGTGAGTGAGCTGCCCCCGGTAGGAGAGTGACGACGATGGCCCTGGTCGGTCTGGAGGAACTGCGCGCCGCCCGGCAGCGCATCGCGGGCGTGGTGGTCCGCACCCCGCTCGTCCCCGCCCCCTGGGCGGCGGACGGCGAGCGGCGGCTCTGGCTCAAGCCGGAGAACCTCCAGCCGACCGGGGCCTTCAAGACCCGGGGCGCGTACAACCGGCTGGCGGCGCTGACCGCCGAGGAGCGCGCCCGGGGCGTGGTCGCCCAGTCGAGCGGCAACCACGCCCAGGCGGTGGCCTACGCGGCGCAGCTGCTCGGGATCAAGGCCGTGATCGTGATGCCGGACACCTCTCCGGCCGTCAAGGTCGAGGGGACCCGCTCCTTCGGCGCCGAGGTGATCCTGGTTTCGCCGGGCGAGCGGGACACACTGCCCGGCGAACTGGCCGAGCGCCACGGCTACGTCTGGGTGCCCCCGTACGACGATCCGTTCATCATCGCCGGCCAGGGCACGGTCGGCCTGGAGATCGCCGAGGACGCCCCCACCGAGCTGGACACCGTCCTGGTGCCGGTCAGCGGCGGCGGTCTGATCAGCGGCACGGCGGCCGCCCTCAAGCTCACCCGTCCCGGTGTCCGGGTGATCGGCGTGGAGCCCGAACTGGCCGCCGACGCCCAGGCCAGCCTGCGTTCCGGCCGCCGGGTCGAGTGGCCGGTCGCCGACACCTACCGCACCATCGCGGACGGGCTGCGCACCCCCTCGGTCGGTGAGCTGCCCTTCGAGCACCTCACCGCCTACGTGGACGACGTCGTGACCGTCACCGAGGACGAGATCCGCGCCACCGTCGCCCTGCTGGCCCGCCGCGGCCGCCTGGTCGCCGAGCCCTCCGGCGCGGTCGCCCCGGCGGCGTACTTCCACCGGGCCGCCGAGACCGGCGGGCAGACGGTGGCGGCCGTGGTCAGCGGCGGCAACATCGAGCCCGCACTGCTCGCGGAGCTGCTGTCGGCGAAGGCGTGACCGCAGGGGCATGAGCACATAGGCGTAACCTCGTCTCCGGCAAGGAATCGAAAGTCGGAGGAGGCGGGGCACCGCATGGACGCAGGGCTCAAGCGCGAGCTGGAGGCGAAGGTCTACGCGGGTGAGCGGCTGACCCGCGAGGACGGGATCGCGCTCTACGAGAGCGACGACCTGGCCTGGCTGGGCGGCCTGGCCCACCACGTGCGGACGAAGAAGAACGGCGACGTCGTCCACTTCAACGTCAACCGCCACCTCAACATGACCAACGTGTGCAACGCGTCCTGCGCGTACTGCTCGTTCCAGCGCAAGCCGGGCGAGAAGGACGCCTACACGATGCGCATCGAGGAGGCCGTGCGCCTGGCCAAGGCCATGGAGAGCGAGTCCCTCACCGAGCTGCACATCGTCAACGGCCTGCACCCGACCCTGCCGTGGCGGTACTACCCGCGCTCCCTGCGCGAGCTCAAGGCCGCCCTGCCGAACGTCTCCCTCAAGGCGTTCACCGCCACCGAGATCCACTGGTTCGAGAAGATCAGCGGCCTGCCCGCCGACGAGATCCTCGACGAGCTGATCGACGCCGGCCTGGAGTCGCTGACCGGCGGCGGCGCGGAGATCTTCGACTGGGAGGTCCGCCAGCACATCGTCGACCACGACACCCACTGGGAGGACTGGTCGCGCATCCACCGCCTGGCGCACTCCAAGGGCCTCAAGACGCCGTCCACCATGCTGTACGGCCACATCGAGGAGCCCCGCCACCGGGTGGACCACGTGCTGCGGCTGCGCGAGCTCCAGGACGAGACCGGCGGCTTCCAGGTCTTCATCCCGCTGCGCTACCAGCACGACTTCCACGACTCCAAGGACGGCGTCGTGCGCAACAGGCTGATGGCCCGCACGGAGATGGCCACCGGCGCCGAGGCGCTCAAGACCTTCGCCGTCTCGCGCCTGCTGTTCGACAACGTCCCGCACGTCAAGGTCTTCTGGGTGATGCACGGCGTCACCACCGCGCAGCTGGCGCTCAGCCACGGCGCGGACGACATGGACGGCTCGGTGGTCGAGTACAAGATCACCCACGACGCGGACAACTTCGGCACCCCGAACAAGCTCGGCCGCGACGACCTGCTCGGCCTGATCCGCGACGCCGGCTTCCGCCCGGTCGAGCGCAACACCCGCTACGAGATCATCCGCGAGTACGAGGGCCCGGACCTGACGCGCCGCGAGTCCCCGCAGGCCATGCGCCTCTGACCCCGCCTCGGCGCACCCCGTCACCCGGCTCGTCCCGGGTGACGGGGTGACGGTCTTCACTGCCTTCGCACGCCGCCCGGGTTTACCAAGGGGTACGCCGTTTGGCAGGATCGAGACATGTCCGGTTCCCATAGCGCCACCACGTACCCGCCGTACGACCCGGCGCACGAGCCGGTGTACGAGGTGCCGCAGCAGCAGGAGCACCACTCCTACGGCGAGTACCGGACGTACGACCAGGGCTACGGACAGAACTACGGGCAGGGCTACGGGCAGGGCTACGACCAGACCTACGACCAGACCTACCGGCAGCCGTTCCAGCAGTCCGCCCAGCAGGCCCCCGACGGGTACTTCGAGGCGTACGACCAGCCCTTCCAGGCGTACCCGGCGCAGGAGCAGTACGCGGCCTACGAGCCGTACGAGCAGCCGTACGAGCCCGAACCGCTGTACGCCTACGAGCCGGAGTTCCAGCCGGAGCCCCAGCCCGAGCCCGTCCTCCTCGCGCCCGCACCCTCGACCGCACCGGCCGCCGCCCCCGTAGGCTCCCGCGCCGCCGCCCGAGGCCACCGCCGCAAGGCGAAGAAGAAGCGCGGCGGCAAGGCCGTGATGGCCGGCACCGCCCTGCTGGTCGCGGCCGCCGCCGGCTGGTACACCGTCGGCCAGGACGAGGCCCGCCCCGGCCTCGCCGCCGCCGGCGGCCCCGCCCCGGACGCCGCGAGCCGCCCCGACCAGCCCACCCCCGACGCCGCGCCCGCCGCCGTCCAGGCCGCCGACGCCCGGCAGACCCAGGCCGCGGCCGCCGGCCGCAGCCAGACCCGGGCGGACGCCTCGGTGGCCGCGATACCCGGCCTCGGCCCGGCCTTCACCGCGAAGATCCCGGCCGGGACGAACCAGGTACTGGTCGCCACCGGCCAGGACAGGAACACCGACAAGAACGCCGTCACCCTCTGGACCCGCACCCCCGAGGGCCGCTGGCTGGCCGGCGAGACCTGGCAGGGCCACAACGGCAAGAACGGCTGGACGGCCGACCACAACCAGGGCGACCTGCGCAGCCCCATCGGCGTCTTCTCCCTCACCGACGCGGGCGGCCGCCTGGACAACCCGGGCAGCAAGGTCCCGTACGACAAGGACCCGAGCTTCGTGGTCTCCGGCACGGGCTTCTTCGGCGACCAGCTGGCGGGCTCCTTCGACTACGTCGTCGCGATCAACTACAACCGGGTGCCCGGCAGCTCCCCGCTCGACATGCGCCGCCCGATGGGCGCCGGCAAGGGCGGCGGCATCTGGCTGCACGTCGACCACGACGGCCCTACCCACGGCTGCGTCTCGATACCCGAGGACAAGATGGTCCAGCTGATCCGCACCCTGGACCCCGCCGCGCACCCCGTCATCGTGATGGGCGACACCACCTCACTGGCCGCCTGACCTCGCAGAACGCCCCCGCCGAAGGGCCGCCGACCCGTCTGGGACAAGGCCCCTTGTGGGTCTCCTACAGTTCGCAGCCGATGATCCTGTGCCGGTCACGCCCAGCTGACCAGCGGGTAACCCGGTTCCATGGCAGCATGAGCGGTTCGCGCATTGTGGCACTCGGGCACTACCAGCCCCCCAAGGTCCTCACCAACGACGACCTGGCGGCGCTGGTCGACACCGACGACGAGTGGATCCGCACCCGGGTCGGCATCCGGTCCCGGCACGTCGCCGAGGCCGAGAGCCTGGTGGACCTCGCCACCGAGGCCGCGCAGAAGGCGCTCGCCCGCAGCGGCCGCACGGCGGACGAGATCGACCTCGTCGTCGTCGCCACCTGCACCGCCGTCGAGCGCAGCCCCAACACCGCCGCCGCCGTCGCCGCCCGCCTGGGCGTGCGGGCGCCCGCCGCGTACGACATCAACACCGTCTGCTCGGGCTTCTCCTACGCGCTGGCCACCGCCGACCACGCGATCCGCGCGGGCGCGGCCCGTCGCGCACTGGTGATCGGCGCCGAGCGGATGACCGACACCCTCGACTGGACGGACCGCTCCACCTGCGTGATCTTCGGCGACGGCGCCGGCGCCGCGGTGGTCGAGGCCCAGGAGGAGGGCGCCGAGCCCGGCATCGGACCGGTCGTCTGGGGCTCCGAGCCGGAGAAGGGCGACGCCGTGGTGATCTCGGGCTGGAACCCGGTGATCAGCCAGCAGGGCCAGAGCGTCTTCCGCTGGGCCACCACCCAGCTCGCCCCGCTCGCCCGTCAGGCGTGCGAACGCGCCGGGATCGACCCCTCCGAGCTGAAGGGCTTCGTCCCGCACCAGGCGAACCTGCGCATCATCGACGCGATCGCCGCCAAGCTCGGCCTGGCCGACGCCGTGGTCGCCCGCGACGTCGTCGACTCCGGCAACACCTCGGCCGCCTCCATCCCGCTCGCCTTCTCCAAGCTGGTCGAACGCGGCGAACTCTCCCCGGGGGACCCGGTGCTCCTCTTCGGCTTCGGCGGCGGCCTCGCCTACGCCGGCCAGGTCGTGCGCTGCCCGTGACTCGCCCGCTCGCCTCCGGGCGCTCTTGACCCGACCCCGACGGTCGTCGCTCCCTCGCTCCTGCCCTTTCGGGGTCGGCGCGCCCTTCGGCTCGGGGCGGGGGCGGCGGTAACCGCACATGCCGGTGGGCGGCACCCCGTGTGAAGGGTGCCGCCCACCGGCATGTCTGGCGCGCCTGCGGCACGTCGGCGGACCTCCCCCGAGGACACGGCCGCCGTCCGTCGTCCCCGGACAGGAGGCCGGGGCTGCGCGCGGAGCGGATGGGGTGGTGGAGGGGTGGTCCTACTTGGGCGCCTTCTTGCCGGTGACGCCCAGGTACACCAGGGGAGCGAGGTTGGGCTTGAGGTCCTTGACCTTGACGCCCCAGGAGGTGAAGGCCTTCTGGTGCTCGGCCGCCGAGGCGAGCAGCGAGACCAGGGCCCCGGCGACGGCGTTCGGGTCGAGAGACTTGTCGGCCTGCCCCTTCGCCTGGAGTTCCTTGACGGCTTCCGCGAGCGGCTTGGCGACCGCGTTGAGGACGGTCATGCGGATCTTGAAGAACCGCTTGTCCCCTTCGGCGGCACCGAGCGTGACCACTCGGAGAATGGCGTCGTTCTTGCGCCAGAAGGCGAGGAATCCGTCGACCAGTTCTTCCGAAGTGGTCGGGCCGGACTTCCCTGCCCAGGACTTTCCGGCCACCAGCTCTTTGAGGCTGTCGGCGTCCTTGGCCATTTCCTCGGCGATTTCGAGGACTGCGCCCTCGACATCCGGGAAGTACTGGTAGAAGGTCGCGGGGGAGGTACCCGCCATACGGGCGACGTCGATGACCTTGACGTCCCGATAGGGCGACGTGCTGAGCATCTCGCGGAGGCAGTCGAGCAGCTTCTGCCGCGTCTCCTGTCCGCGTCGCCCGGCGACGCGACCGTCGACGGTGCGAACTTGTCCTGTCATGCCGTCAGCTTACCGTGGCACGATCTTGGCGCGATTCGGTGATGCGACTATTACTCCGCACGGGGGTTGCCATAACGGTCCGGGCCTCTTGGAGGGTTATTCACCGCACTCGGGGGGCCGGTTGTAGCCCCCCCGTGTGCCTTTGACCCCACAGCGTGACGGCGAGTCCGCTGAGGGGTGGTCGAGTGACAGAGCGTGACGATTTTTGCCGTGAACTGCCATGGCTTCGTGCGGAGTGTCCGGGCGCCGGGGTGCAAGCGACTTACGGAGCGGGCGTCAGAATCCGGCCTTTCCGTCATCGCTGACCAGGGAACCGTTCCCCGGGCGTCCTGGGCGGGGGAGGTTGGAGTTGCGCGCGGCGGCAATGGAGAATCGGGTCCGGCACCACGCGGTAGGTGCTGACGACGGGGAGGTGGCAGCGGAGTGGACCAGCTGACGGCGCACGATCCGAGGCGGATCGGGCCCTTCGAGGTGCTGGGGCGGCTGGGCGCGGGCGGGATGGGGCTGGTCTACCTGGCGCGCTCCGCCTCGGGGCGCAGGGTGGCCATCAAGACCGTCCGGGGGGAGCTGGCGGAGGACGAGCTCTTCCGGGTCCGCTTCGCCCGGGAGATCGCGGCGGCCAAGACGGTCGGCGGCTTCTACACCGCGGCCGTGGTGGACGCCGACGCGGACGCCCGCGTGCCCTGGCTGGCCACCGCCTACATCCCCGCGCCCTCCCTGGAGGACCTGGTCGAGGAGTGCGGCCCGCTGCCGGTGGACGCCACCCGCTGGCTGATCGCCGGCATCGCCGAGGCCCTCCAGTCGATCCACGCGGCCGGGCTGGTCCACCGCGACCTCAAGCCCTCCAACGTGCTGGTTGTCGAGGACGGCCCGAAGGTGATCGACTTCGGCATCGCCGCCGGCGTCTCCAGCACCCGGCTGACCATGACCAACGTCGCGGTCGGCACGCCCGCCTACATGTCCCCCGAGCAGGCCAGGGACAGCCGCAACGTCCGGGGCGCCAGCGACGTCTTCTCGCTCGGCTCGCTGATGGTCTTCTGCGCCACCGGCCACCCGCCGTACCGGGGCTCCAACCCGGTGGAGACGGTGTTCCAGCTGCTGCGCGAGGAGCCGGACTTCTCCGGCATGCCGCACGAGCTGATGGACCTCGTGCGCGCCTGCATGCGGCAGTCGCCCGAGCACCGGCCCACCCCGGCGCAGATCCAGGCCGAGCTGGCCCCGCACCTGTTCTCCCGGGACGACGCCGCCGGCGAGGCCGGGGACTGGCTGCCCGCCAACGCGCTGGCCCTGATCGAGAGCAAGCGCCGCCCGCAGCGCCCGGTGCCCGAGCCGCAGCCGCCGCACCAGCCGCCGCACGCCCCTCCGTACGTCCCGCCGAAGCCCGAGCCGGAGCACCAGCCGCGCCCCCACGGCGGCGGCCGGCACGCGGGCCACGGGGAGGGGCACGGCCACGGGCCGGTGCACACGCCCGGCCCGATGACCGAGGACGGCATCCCGACCTCGAAGATCCCCTCCCCGGGCCGCCGTCCGGCGCCCGCGGGCGCCGGCGAGGTGCAGCTGTCCGGCGTCAACGTGCGGATAGGCCCCGGGCCGCGCGCCGAGCACGAGCAGACCGGCCCGGACAGCGCCCCGGCCGAGACGGACTGGGTCCGCCACCCGACCCAGGCCCCCGCGCTCGCCCCCGCCCCCGTGCCCACGCCGCAGCCCGCCCCGGCGGCCCGCTGGCGCCCCTGGCGGTTCCGGATGTCCAACGACGTCTGGGGCACCCCGGTGGTCGCGGGCGGGACGCTCTTCGTCTCCAGCTTCGAGGTGCACGCGCTGGACATCGCCTCCGGCGAGCGCCGCTACAAGACCAGGGACGTCGCCTGGGCGCTCGCGGTGGACGCCGGCCGGCTGCACGCCGCCGACGGCCCGCACCTGTTCACGGTGGACGTCGCGGACGGCGCCGAGCGCTGGCGCACCTCGCTGGACGGCTGGGTCTACTCCCTCTCCGCCGCCGACGGCGTGCTCTGCTGCGGCGTGCGCGGCGGCGGCGTCCAGCTGCGCTCGGCCGTGACCGGCGCCGAGCTGTGGCGCGCCGACGACGCCCAGCAGGACTACGAGAACCCGCAGGCCGGCCCCGTCCTGGTGGCGGGCGCCGCGTACTACCACGGCGCGGGGCGGCTGCGCTGCGTGGACCCGCGCGGCGCGGGCCTGCGCTGGTCCGTCGCGGTCGGCGAGGACGTGCCCTCGCACCCCGTCGAGCGCGGCGGCGTGCTGTACGTGACGGCCGGCACCCGGGTGTACGCGCTGGACGCGGCCACCGGCGCCGAGCGCTGGCGCTTCGAGGCCCCGGTGGTGATGTTCACCCCGCCCGCGCTGGACGCCGACACCGTCTACGTCGCCGACTACCTGGGCACCGTCCACGCGCTGGACGCGGCCACCGGCCGGGAGCGCTGGCGGGCGCTCACCGGCAGCCGTCAGGGCGCCGAGCCGGTGGTGGTCGGGGACGGCATGGTGCTGGTCGGCAGCGGCGAGGTGCTGTACGCCTTCGAGGCGGCGGGCGGCCGGGAGCGCTGGCGCTACACCGCCCGCGGCGAGATCGTCGGTGTCCCGGCGGTCGCGGACGGCCTGGTGCACCTGGGCAGCCGGGACCACTCGCTGCACACCCTGGACCTGGCGAGCGGTCAGCTGCGCTGGGAGCTGGGCACCAAGGGCGAGCTGACGGGCTCCCCGGTGGCGGTCGGCGGGCGGGTCTTCGTCGGCTCCAAGGACCGCTGCGTGTACGCGCTGGACGCCTACTACGGCACGGCGGTGCCCGTCCGGTAGGCGGCTCGGGCGCTCGGGCGCTCAGACGTCCAGGCGCTCAGGCGCCCAGCGCCTCCGGGTGGTGGTGGCACCAGCCCTCCCACGCGGAGGCGATCATCTCGGTCACGTCGTGCCGGGCCCGCCAGCCCAGCTCGCGGCGGATCGCCTCGGCCGAGGCCACCACCCGGGCCGGGTCGCCGGGGCGGCGCGGGGCGATGACGGGGGTGGTGTCGCGCCCGGTGACCTCGCCGATCAGGGCGAGCATCTCGCGGACGCTGACGCCCTCGCCCCGGCCGATGTTGAGCGTCAGTGCGGTCTCCCCGGGCCGGCCCTCGCCGAGTCGGCGGGCCGCCGCGACGTGGGCGGAGGCCACGTCGGAGACGTGGATGTAGTCGCGCACGCAGGTGCCGTCCGGGGTCGGGTAGTCGGCGCCGAAGACCTGCGGGGTGCGGCCGGTGGTGAGGCACTCGAAGACCATCGGGACGAGGTTGAACACCCCGGTGTCCGCGAGCTCGGGCGCACCGGCCCCGGCGACGTTGAAGTAGCGCAGCGAGGCGGTGGAGATGCCGTGTGCCCGCCCGGCGGAGCGGACCAGCCACTCCCCGGCGAGCTTGGTCTCGCCGTACGGGTTCATCGGCGCGCACGGCGTCCGCTCGGTGACCAGGTCGACGTCCGGCATGCCGTAGACGGAGGCGGAGGAGGAGAACAGGAAGCGCCGCACGCCCTCGGCCGCGCACGCCTCCAGCACGGTCTGCAGGCCGAGCATGTTCTCGCGGTAGTAGAGGAACGGCCGCTCGACGGACTCGCCGACCTGCTTCTTGGCGGCGAAGTGCAGGACGCCGACCACCCCGTGCTCGCGGATCGCGGCGCGCACGGCGGCGCCGTCCAGCGTGGAGCCCTTGACCAGCGCGACCTCGGCGGGCAGCCGGCTCGGGTCCCCGGTGCTGAGGTCGTCCAGGACGGCGACCCTCTCGCCCGCGTCGAGCAGCCGGCGGACCACGTGCCCGCCGATGTATCCGGCACCGCCAGTGATCAGCCAAGTCATGCGCCGATCCTAGGCCCTCTCTCACCGAAACCACCCGCCCGGGCGAGTCCGGCCGCAAATACGGACAAAGCGGTGGAATGCTGGCAAGGATTTCCGTGTCCGCAGGTTCGGCGACGATTCGGAGGCCGTCAGGTGAGCCGCAAGAAGGAACACACCCGCCCCCTTCCCGGCGGCCCCCGGCCGACCGGCCCCAAGGCTTCCCAGGCCTCCCACGGGGCCGTCCGCGGGCGGCTGGCAGCCCCGGGCGCGGTGGCGCTGGCGGCCGTGCTGGCGCTGGCCGGGTGCAGCAGTTCCTCCAAGGGCTCCTCGGCCTCGTCGCCGGCCTCGCCCTCCGCGGGGGCCTCCACCAAGCAGCCCTCCTCGGCCCCCGGGGCCCAGTCCGGCGGTGCCAACCAGCTGCAGGACGCCTACCAGCGGGTGATCGCGGACGTGCTGCCCTCCGTGGTGCAGATCACCACCGGCGACAGCCTCGGCTCCGGGATCGTCTACGACGACAAGGGCGACATCGTCACCAACGCCCACGTGGTCGGCACCGCGACCACCTTCGCCGTCACCCTGGCCAACAGCAGCAAGACCCTCGACGCCACCCTCGTCGCCAGCTACCCCGACTCCGACCTCGCGGTGATCAGGCTCAGCAGCCCGCCCGGCGGCCTCAAGCCCGCCGCCTTCGCCGACTCCGGCAAGGTCCAGCTCGGCCAGATCACCCTGGCCATGGGCAGCCCGCTGGGGCTCTCCAGCTCCGTCACCCAGGGCATCGTCTCGGCCACCGGCCGGACGGTCTCCGAGCCCCGGGGCGGCGGCTCGCCGGGCGCGACCATCGGCAACATGGTGCAGACCTCCGCCGCGATCAACCCGGGCAACAGCGGCGGCGCGCTCGTCAACCTGGACAGCCAGGTCATCGGCATCAACACCCTCGCCGCCACCGAGCCGCAGACCAACGGCGGGGCGGCCCCCGGCATCGGCTTCGCGATCCCGGCGTCCACCATCACGAGCATCGCCGACCAGCTGATCAAGCAGGGCAAGGTCACCAACACCGGCCGGGCCGCGCTCGGGATCGTCGCCCGCAGCAGCTTCAACCAGCAGTTCCAGCCGGCCGGCGCGGTCATCGTCTCCGTCACCCAGGGCGGGGCCGCCGCCGGGGCGGGCCTCCAGGCCGGGGACGTGATCACCAGGATCGGCGACACCCCCGTCGACTCGCTGAACGCGCTCACCACCGCGCTCGCCTCGCTCACCCCGGGCAGCAAGGTCACCGTCACCTACACCCGGGACGGCAAGGACCAGACCGCCGACGTCACCCTCGGCACGCTGGAAACCCCCTGACGCCGGTACGGCGGCTGCCCCGCATCACCGTGCAAGGGTCGCGCGGGGCGGCCGTCGTGCCGGTTCCCCCTCACGGGAGGCTCAGCGCCGGGCGGTGCGGGTGCGCCAGGGCAGTTCGACGGTGACGGTGGTCGGGCCCCCCTCGGGGCTGTCCACCACGAACACCCCGTCCACCGCGCGGACCCGCTCGGCCAGGCCCGCCAGGCCGCTGCCCGGGTAGGGGGCCGCCCCGCCCCGGCCGTCGTCCTGGACCAGGACCATCAGCTGGTCGTCCGAGCGCCACACCTCCACCGTGGCGGAGCGGGCGCCGGAGTGCTTGGAGACGTTGGTCAGCAGCTCGCTGACGGTGAAGTACGCGATGCCCTCGACGGCGGAGTCCGGCCGCTCGGGCTCGCCGTCCCGGACGGGCAGGTCGACGCTCACCTTGACCCCGCCGGGCACGGTGCAGCGGGCCGCGACCGCCGACAGGGCCGCGTCCAGGCCCCGGTCGGTGAGCACCGCCGGGTGGATGCCGCGGGCGAGGTCGCGCAGCTCCTGGAGGGCGAGCTTGACCTCGCCGTGCGCGTTGTCGACCATGCGGGTCGCGGCGGCCACGTCCTCGGGGCCGTCCACCTCGCGCAGCCGCTCCTTGGCCATGCCGAGGTCCATGGCCAGGGCGACCAGCCGGGCCTGGGCGCCGTCGTGCAGGTCCCGCTCGATGCGGCGCAGGTCGGCGGCGGCGCCGTCGACCACGATGCCCCGGTCGTCCTCCAGCTCGCGCACCCGCTCGGCCAGCGCGCCCGGGAAGAGCAGCGACTCGATCAGGATGCGGTCGATCGCCGCCAGGCCGCGCACCACCCAGGGCAGCAGCGGCCAGAGCGCGATGGTGGAGACCAGGGTGAGGACGAAGCTGATGATGCCCCAGGGCAGCATCAGCACGTTGTAGAGCACCGAGCGCCAGCTCAGCAGGTCGGTGAGGTGGGCGGTGGTGTAGCCGACCATCCCCGGGCGGCGCGGCTTCACCGGCTCCGGCTCCTCGATCGCCGAGCCGTACGCGTTCCGCGCCCGCTGCCGGCCCAGCCGGCCCATCGACCGTGAGCTGGACAGGCCCGCGCCCAGCAGCGGCAGGCCCACGACCGTGACGGCCGTGCCCAGGCCGACCGAGAGCAGGACGACGGTCACGACGAAGCCGGCGATGCCCACCGGCAGGTTGGAGAGCAGATAGCCGGCCTGCCGCCACATCCGTGATCCGTAATGGGGCGGGCGCTTCATCCGGGCGTCCTGCTCCCTGATGGCGTTCACGGCTCGGCGGTGCACGGACTTCACGGGTCCACCGTCCCTCACGGTCGGGCCGGCGTACGGGCCGGGGCTTGTCAGCTTTCCGACCAAGCTTCCCGAACCGGAGGTGGGGAGTGCCATGGGGGTGATACATCTTCCCGGGCGGGGGTTATCCCCACCCCGCGTTCCGGGCAGCCGGGGTGTCCACCGGACGTCTTGCGGAGCGGGCAGGGTTCGGGCGGATCCGAGCCGTCCCCTTAGACTCACGCATTGGCCGTGGTCACAACGGTGCGAGCAAGCGCCGCAGGAGCCGCCCGAGGGCGGGTCTGCGGCCGAGGTGGAGGGCGAGGGCATGGAGGGGCAGCACGCGGCTGCCGCCGCGGCGGACCCTGCGGTCGGCAGCGGCTACTTCGACGCGTACGCCGCGACGGGCCTGCTGGCCGTCGTCGGGGTGCTGTTCGTCGCCGTGGCGTTCACCGCCAACCGCCTGCTGCGGCCGGTCGTGTACTCGCCGGAGAAGCTGCTCACCTACGAGTGCGGCGTGGACCCGGTGGGGGAGGACTGGGCGCACACCCAGATCCGCTACTACGTGTACGCGTTCCTGTACGTGATCTTCGCGGTCGACGCGATCTACCTGTTCCCGTGGGCGACGGTCTTCGCCGCGGCCGGGTACGGCGCCGGGACGCTGGTCGAGATGTTCCTCTTCATCGGATTCCTCGCGGTCGGCCTGCTCTACGCCTGGAAGAAGGGCGTTCTGGAATGGACGTGACCCCCCAGCACAGCCACGGGCACCAGCACGGCGCCGAGGGCGGTCCTGTGCCGCTGGGCCTGCCCGACCCGTCGCAGCCCGGCCCCGGGGCCGTCGAGCGGCGCTCGCTCGGCCCGCTGGCCCGGCTCGCGCCGGACCCGGTCAAGGTGGTGCTCAACTGGGGCCGCCGCTACAGCCTCTGGTGCTTCAACTTCGGCCTGGCCTGCTGCGCGATCGAGTTCATCGCGGCGTCCATGGCCAAGCACGACTTCATCCGGATGGGTGTCATCCCGTTCGCGCCCGGCCCGCGGCAGGCGGACCTGATGATCGTCTCCGGCACCGTCACGGACAAGATGGCGCCCGCCGTCAAGCGCCTCTACGAGCAGATGCCCGAGCCGAAGTACGTCATCTCCTTCGGCGCCTGCTCCAACTCCGGCGGCCCGTACTGGGACTCCTACTCGGTGACCAAGGGCGTCGACCAGATCATCCCGGTCGACGTGTACGTGCCCGGCTGCCCGCCCCGGCCGGAGGCGCTGCTCCAGGGCATCCTCAAGCTGCAGGAGAAGATCGCCGCCGAGTCCCTGCCCGGCCGCTACGCCGCCCCCGCGTCGGCGCTGCGCCGGCCGTTGGTCGCGGGGCCCAGCGCTGACGGACCCACTGCCGATGGAGGAGTGTCGTGAGCACGGCGGAGCAGTACGCGGCGTCGGTCGGCGAATGGGCGACCGGCGCCGAGGCGTACGGGCTGGTCACCGTCGACGTCCCGGCCGAGCACTGGATCGAGGCGCTCACCAACGCCCGGGACGCGCTGGGCCTGGGCTACTTCGACTGGCTGAGCGCCATCGACGAACTGGCCGAGGGCTTCTCCGTCGTCGCCCACCTCGCCGCCGTCGGGGCGCCGGGCGTGCGGCACCTCGCGCTGCGCACCCGGGTGCCCCGGGACGCTTCCGCGCTGCCGACCGCCGTCGGCGTGTACGCGGGGGCGGGCTGGCACGAGCGCGAGACGCACGAGATGTTCGGCATCGACTTCCCCGGGCACCCGTACCTGGCCACCCTGCTGCTGCCGGACGGCTTCGAGGGGCACCCGCTGCGCAAGGAGTTCGTGCTCGCGGCCCGCGTCGCCAAGGACTGGCCGGGGGCCAAGGAGCCCGGCGAGTCCGACCACGGCGGCGGGCCTGCGCGGCGCAAGATGCAGCCGGCCGGTGTGCCGGACCCGAACGAGTGGGGGCCGCTCAAGGGCACCCTGCCGCCGGTCGCCGAGCGGCCCGCGCGCGGTGCGCGGGCGGCGGGCGCGGCGGCGCGCACGCCCCGGGCGGCGGCTGCGGCCGCGGGCGCCGAGGGCGCTCCCGAGGTGCGGGCGGACCGGCCCCGGCGGACGCGGTCGGTCTCGGAGGGGTCGGCGAGTCAGCCGGCTCCGGAGAGCACCCCGGAGAGCGCCCCGGAGAACGCACCGGAGAGCGCCCCGCCCGTACGGGCCGACCGGCCCCGGCGGACGCGGTCCGTCTCGGACGGGTCGGTCAGTCAGCCGGCCGCCCCCGAGGGCGAGCAGCCCGAGCGGCAGGCCCCGGCCCGGACCCGGTCCTCTGACGCGCCCTGGCACCACGCGGTGCCCGCGCACGAGGAGAAGCCCGGCGAGGAACCGGGGGAGACGTCGGGCGAGAAGTCGTCGGGCGAGAAGACCGACCAGGACGGAGACGGCGCGTGAACCTGCTCGACACCCTGCTGCGCTGCGTCGCCACCCTCGTCGTCTTCCTGGTGTTCCCGCTGGTCATCGGCCAGACCGAGCACAAGGTCATGGCGCACATGCAGGGCCGGCTCGGCCCGATGTACGCCGGCGGCTTCCACGGCTGGGCGCAGCTCGTCGCCGACGGCGTGAAGTTCGCGCAGAAGGAGGACATCGTCCCCTCCGGGGCGGACCGCCGGATCTTCCAGCTGGCGCCCGCCGTCTCGCTGCTGCCGTACCTGTTCGTGCTGCTGGCGATCCCGGTCGGCCCGAACGGCTTCGTCGGGCAGGCGATCGACGCCGGGCTGTTCTTCGTCCTGGCCGTGATGGGCGTCGGCGTGATCGGCAAGCTGATGGCCGGCTGGGCCTCGGCGAACAAGTTCTCGCTGCTCGGGGGCCTGCGCACGGCCGCGCAGCTGATGTCGTACGAGCTGCCGATGGTGCTCGCGGCGGCCTCGGTGGCGATGGCGGCCGGCACGCTCTCGCTGCCCGGGATCGTGGACTCCTGGCAGTGGTACTGGCTGCCCTGGCAGATCATCGGCGCGTTCGTGTTCTTCACGGCCGGCCTGGCCGAGCTGCAGCGGCCGCCGTTCGACATGCCGATCGCCGACTCGGAGATCATCTTCGGCGCGTACACCGAGTACACCGGGCTGCGCTTCGCGCTGTTCCTGCTGTCCGAGTACGTCGGCATCCTGGTCGTCTCCGCGCTGACGGCGGTGCTGTTCCTGGGCGGCTGGCACGGGCCGATGGCCGACCAGCTCGGCTGGCTCTGGATGCTCCTCAAGACCTTCGCGCTGGCCTTCGTGGTCATCTGGCTTCGGGTCACCTACCCGCGTCTGCGCGAGGACCAGCTGATGCGCTTCGCGTGGGCCGTGCTCGTCCCGCTCGCCCTCGTCCAGCTGGCCCTCACCGGCATCATCAAGGTGGCGATCTCATGAGTTTTCCCGGTGTCGGCCTGGCGAAGGGCCTGGCCGTGACGCTGCGGACGATGACGAAGAAGAGTGTCACCGCGCAGTACCCCGAGGTGCAGCCGGTGCTGCCGCCGCGTTCGCGCGGTGTCATCGCGCTGCTGGAGGAGAACTGCACGGTCTGCATGCTCTGCGCGCGCGAGTGCCCGGACTGGTGCATCTACATCGACTCCCACAAGGAGACGCTGCCGGCCGCCGAGCCGAACGCCCGGGCCCGCACCCGCAACGTGCTCGACCGGTTCGCCATCGACTTCTCGCTCTGCATGTACTGCGGGATCTGCATCGAGGTGTGCCCCTTCGACGCGCTGTTCTGGTCGCCGGAGTTCGAGTACGCGGAGACGGACATCCTGGAGCTGACCCACGAGCGGGACAGGCTCCGCGAGTGGATGTGGACCGTCCCGGCGCCGCCGGCGCTGGACCCGGCGGCCGAGGAGCCCAAGGAGATCGCCACCGCCCGCAAGGCGGCGGACAAGCTGGCGGCCGCGGCCGCCGTGACGGACG
Organism: Kitasatospora sp. NPDC051170; assembly: GCF_044455705.1. NCBI lineage: Bacteria > Bacillati > Actinomycetota > Actinomycetes > Kitasatosporales > Streptomycetaceae > Kitasatospora > Kitasatospora sp. NPDC051170. Next base: position 264,397 of record NZ_JBITFA010000004.1, read on the forward strand.
AGAAGGGTGACGAGGCATGAGTACCGCCGCCACCCTCCTCGCGGCGACCGGCTCGCTGGAGCCGGCCGCCCGGTCGTTCCTGTCCCCGACCGGGCAGGAGATCGTCTTCCTGCTGGTCGGCATCGCCGTGGTCGGCTCGGCCGTGGTCTCGGTGACCACCAAGCAGCTGGTGCACGCCGCGCTGTGGCTGGTCGCCGCGCTCGGCGGGCTGGCGGTGGAGTTCCTGCTGCTGACGGCCGAGTTCATCGCCTGGGTGCAGGTGCTGATCTACCTCGGCTCGGTGGTCGTGCTGGTGCTGTTCGGGCTGATGCTCACGAAGGCGCCGATCGGGCGCTCGCCGGACGCCGACTCCGAGAACCGCTGGGTGGCCCTGGTCGTGGCGCTGGCCTCGGCCGGGACGCTGGTGACGCTGGTCGTCGACGCCTTCCGCACCTCCTGGATCGACCTCGGCGCGGGCGGCGGCTCGGCCTCCGTCACCGGGGCCAGCCTGTTCCGGCACTGGGTGCTGCCCTTCGAGGCGCTGTCCGTGCTGCTGCTGGCCGCGCTGGTCGGCGCGATCGTGCTCTCGCGCGGGGCCGGCCGGCGGGTGCCGCCGCCCCGGGCGGGCCGGCTGCGCGCCGGGCGTCCGGTGGGCTCCAACGGGACGGTCGCCGCGACGGCGCCGAAGCCGGCCGAGCCCTCGGCGCCCGTGGCACCCGTGACGCCCGTGACACCCGTGACGCCCGTGACGGAGGAGAGCTGATGCACCTCGCCTATCCCGCCGTCCTCTCCGCGCTGCTGTTCAGCGTCGGCGTGTACGGCGTGCTCGCCCGGCGCAACGCCGTCCTGGTCCTGATGTCCGTCGAGCTGATGCTCAACGCCGTCAACCTCAACCTGGTCGCCTTCGACGCCTGGCTGCGCGACTCGCTGCACGCCGGGCAGGCGCTCACTCTGTTCACCATCACCGTCGCCGCCGCCGAGATCGGGCTGGGGCTCGCCATCGTCCTGCTGCTCTTCCGGGCCCGGGGCACCGCGGACATCGACCGGGCCACCGCGCTCGGGGACCCGGCCGAGGCGCTGCCCGTCGAGGAGACGACGCCCGTCGCCCCCGCGGCGGGCGGAGCCGAGGCGCTGAAGGGCCAGGCCACCGCATGAACCTCGCCCTGCCCGCCCTCGTCCCCGCGCTGCCCGCGCTGGGCGCCGCCGCCACGCTGGCCGTCGGCCGGAAGCGGCCCGGACTGGCCCGGCCGCTGGCCGTCGTGCCCGTCGCCTTCTCGGCCGTGCTCGCGCTGGTCGCGGCCCTGCAGCTGGGCTCCGGCAAGACGCTGGACGCCGCCACCCGGCTCACCCCGACCGGCGGACCGGACATCTCGCTCGCGATCCACCTGGACGGCTTCACCTCGCTGATCTCGGTGCTGGTCGGCCTGGTCGCCACCTGTGTGCAGGTCTACTCGACCGCCTACCTGAAGAAGGACCCGCGCTATCCCTCGTACGCGGCGCTGGTCTCGCTCTTCACCGCCGCCATGTTCCTGGTGGTCTACTCGGGCGACCTGATCGTGCTGCTGGTCGGCTGGGAGGTCATGGGCGTCTGCTCGTACTTCCTGATCGGCCACCACTGGGAGGGCGCCGACGCCCGCTCGGCCTCGCTCAAGGCGTTCCTGGTCACCAAGCTCGGCGACGTGCCGTTCCTGTTCGGGATCTTCCTGCTCGCCTCCGACGCCGGGAGCTTCCGGATCTCCGAGGTGCTGGCCGCCGCGGGGGAGGGGCGGCTCGGCCACCCGACGCTCACCGCGCTGCTGCTGCTCGCCGGGGTCGCCGGCAAGAGCGCGCAGTTCCCGCTGCACACCTGGCTCCCGGACGCGATGGCCGGCCCGACGCCGGTCTCCGCGCTGATCCACGCCGCCACCATGGTCGCGGCCGGCATCTACCTGGTCGCCCGGCTGATGCCGGTGTTCCTCCAGTCGGGCGCGGCGCTGGTCGTGCTCGCGGTGATGGCCGCCGTGACGATGATCGGCTCGGCGCTGTGCGCGCTCGCCCAGGACGACCTCAAGCGGGTGCTCGCCTACTCCACCGTCGGCCAGCTCGGCTACATGGCCGGGGCGCTGGCCGCCGGGGACCGCGAGGCCGCCGTCTTCCACCTCGTCAGCCACGGCGCCTTCAAGGCGCTGCTGTTCCTGGCCGCCGGTGTGGTGATCCACGCCGCGCACACCAACTCGCTCTCCGCGATGTCCCGCATCCCGGGCCTGCGCAAGCGGGTGCCGGACGCCCACCTGCTGATGGGCGTGGCCCTGGCGGCCCTGGCCGGGCTGCCGCCGCTGTCCGGCTTCTTCAGCAAGGAGGCGGTGCTGACCGCCGCCGAGCACGCCGCCCACGGCGAGGCGCTGACCAACGGCGTCGGCCCGGCCTCGGCGGTGCCGCACGCCGCCGGGTGGATCGTGCTGATCTCGGCCGCGCTCACGGCCCTGCTGACCGCCGCCTACGCCGCCAGGCTGTTCCTGTTGGCCTTCCACAGCCCGAGCGCGGCCCTCCCGGCGCCCGTGGCCGGGGCTTCGGCGGACCACGAGCCCGACGCGCCGTACTCGCCCGAGCCGGACGAGGCCGATCCGGCCACCGCCGAGCCGCACGCCATGCGCTGGCCGCTGTGGGTGCTGGCCGTGCCCACCGTCGCCTTCGGCATGATCGGCGGCGCCTGGGACTGGCTGCCCTCGCTGCTGGACGGCGGCTCGCTGCGGCCCACCGGCGTCACCGGGGTCACCGGCACCGGGCTCGCCCTGGTCGGCGCCCTCGCCGCGTACGGCGCCTGGCGCGCGGCCACCGCCCGGCTGGGCACCGGCCGGCCGGCCGCCGTCGGGCGGGTGCCCGAGCAGGGCACGGCCCCGGCCGCCGAGGTGATCGTCGCCGACCCCGGGCGCACCCTGCTGGGCCCGCTGTTCGGCCCCGCCCGGCACGGCTTCGGCGTCGACCGGCTCTACCACGCGCTGTTCGTCCGCCCCGTCCTCGCGGCGGCCGGGCTGGTCCGCTTCCTGGACCGCGAGGTCGTCGAGGGCTACGTGCAGGGCAGCGGGATCGGCGCCAACCTGCTCGGCCGGGCCGTCCGGCTCGCGCAGACCGGCAACGCGCAGACCTACCTCAGCGCCCTGCTCGCCGGTGTCGTCCTGCTGGCCGTCCTGGTGGCGGTGTAACCGGTGCGCTACCTCCCCCTCCCCTTCCCGCCCCTCACTGGGAGCCCCCGATGAACGCGGTCCTCATCGCCCTCCTGGTGCTGCCGCTGCTCGGCGCCGCGCTCACCCTGGCCCCGGTGTTCGGGCCGGACCGGGCCGTGGCCGACCGGCGGGCGCTGCGGCTGAACACCGTCGTCACCGGCGCGGTGTTCCTGCTCGCCCTAGCCCTCGCCGCCGGCTTCGACCACGACGAGCCGGCCCGGATGCAGGCCACCACCGACGTGTCCTGGATCCCGGCCCTGCACGTGCGCCTCCACCTCGGCGTGGACGGCGTCTCGCTGCCGCTGATCGTGCTGACCGCACTGCTGACCCTCCTCTGCGCGCTCTACTCGGAGAAGAAGCTGCCCGACGGCGAGGGACGGCCCTCGGCCCAGGCGTTCGTCGGGCTGTTCCTCCTCCTCGAGGTCGGCATGCTCGCCACCTTCGCGGTGCTGGACCTCCTGCTCTTCTTCGCGGCCTTCGAGATCGTGCTGATCCCGATGTACTTCCTGATCGCCCGCTGGGGCAGCGGCGCCAAGGTGCCCGCCGCCAACCGCTTCATCCTGTACACGCTGCTCGGCTCGGCCGTGATGCTGCTCGGCTTCCTGCTGATCGGCGGCAAGGCCGGGACCTTCGACATGCAGGCCCTGGCCGCCGCGCACGGCAAGGGACTGAGCCACACGACCCAGGTGATCGCCGGGCTGGCGATCCTGGTCGGGCTCGCCGTCAAGGCTCCCGCCTGGCCGCTGCACAGCTGGCTCCCCGACGCGCACACCGCCGCCCCGACGGTGGGCTCGGTGCTGCTCGCCGGCGTGATGCTCAAGATGGGCACGTACGGTCTCGTGCGCGTCCTCCTCCCGGTCGTGCCGGACGGCGCCACCACGCTCGCCCCCTACCTGGGGGCCTTCGCGGCGGTCGGCATCGTCTACGGTTCGCTGGCCTGCCTGGCGCTCGCGCGCCCCGGCGCCAAGGGCGACCTCAAGCGCCTGATCGCCTACTCCTCGGTCGGCCACATGGGCTTCGTCCTGCTGGGCATCGCCTCCCTCACCCCGGTGGGCGTCAACGGCGCGCTGTTCGCCAACATCGCCCACGGTCTGATCACCGGTCTGCTGTTCTTCGTCGTCGGCGCGCTCAAGGACCGCTACGGCACGGCTGACCTCGACACCCTCTCCGGCGCGACCGGGGCCGCGCTGTACGGCCGCGCACCGAGGATCGGCGCCCTGCTCGCCTTCGCCGCCGTGGCCAGCCTGGGCCTGCCCGGCCTGGCCGGTTTCTGGGGCGAGCTGCTCGCCATGCTCGGCGCGTTCGACCCGGCGGACGGCCTCTCGCGCCCCGCCTTCGTCACGTACATGGTCCTGGCCGGTATCGGCACCCTCCTCACCGCCGCCTATCTGCTGATCATGGTCAAGCGCGTCTGCATGGGGGACCCGAAGCAGCCCGCGCCCGTGGCCGAGGTGGCCGACCTGCGCGCCTACGAGGCCGTCAGCTGGACGCCGCTGGCCGCGCTCACCCTGCTCGCCGGCCTCTGGCCCGCACTCCTGCTCGGACTCTCCGACCCCGCCGTCAAGCACCTCCTCGGGGGTGGCTGACCGTGCTCGCAGCCCACACCGCCGCACTCGGACCTCACTCCACGGGGCAGCACACTGTGACCTCCCTCGCCGTAGCCAATCCGGGCAGCCTGATCCAGTCCGTCGACTGGGTGGCGATCGCGCCGCCGCTGATCGCCGCCGTGGCCGCCGTCGCCGTGCTGGTCACGGACCTCTTCCTGCCCGAGCGGCACAAGAAGTGGCTCGGCCGCCTCACCGCGGCCGGACTCGTCCTCGCCCTCATCGCACTCCTCCCCCTCACCGGAAAGTCACCCCGAGCGACCTTCTGCGTGCAGAACGTAGCAGGGGGGTCTGACAACGGAGGCTGCTCCTACGTCGCCGACCACTTCGCCCTGGTGTTCCAGCTGCTCGCCCTCGGCGGCGCGCTGATCGCGGCCCTGCTGTCGATGCACACCGTGGACGACGAGCGGCTCCCGCGCGGCGAGTACTGGTTCCTGCTGCTCTCCAGCGCCACCGGCGCCGCCCTGCTGCCCGCCTCCCGGGACCTCGCCACCATGGTGGTCGCCCTGGAGGTCGCCTCCCTGCCCGCCTTCGCGCTGGTCGCGCTGCGCCGCGACGGCCGGGGCGCGGAGGCCGCGCTCAAGTTCTTCGTCTCCTCGGTCACCGCGACGGCCGTGATGCTGCTCGGCATCGGCTTCGTCTACGCGGCGAGCGGCAGCCTGCACCTGGGCGCCGTCGCCCAGGGCCTGGAGCACGCCCCCGCCCAGCTCAAGCCGCTGGCCGAGGCGGGCGCCGTGCTGACCCTGGTCGGCTTCGCCTTCAAGGTCGCCGCCGTCCCCTTCCACTTCTGGGTGCCCGACACCTACACCGGCGCCCCGCTGCCGGTGGCCGGGTACCTGTCGGTGGTCGGAAAGGCGGCGGGCCTGTCCGGCCTCGCGCTCGCCACCACCGTCGCCTTCCGGCCGTACGCCCACACCTGGGGCCTGGCGCTGGCGGTGCTCGCGGCCGTCACCATGACCGTCGGCAACGTCGGCGCGCTGCGCCAGCGCTTCGACACCCGCTACAGCGCGGTGCGGCTGCTCGCCTGGTCCTCCGTCGGCCAGGCCGGGTACCTGCTGGTGCCGCTCGCCGCCGCCGGCTACGCGCCCACCGGCACCGACCCCCTCGGCGCCACCGCCGCGTACGCGCTGATCTACGGCGTGGTGAACCTCGGCGCCTTCGGGGTGGTCGCGGCCGTCGGCCGCCGGCCCGGGGTCGGGGTGGACGACTTCCGGGGCCTGTTCGCCCGCAACCGCTGGACGGCGCTGGCGCTCGCCTTCTTCCTGCTCTGCCTGGCCGGGCTGCCGCCGGGCCTGATCGGGCTCTTCGGCAAGGTCGTGGTCTTCCGCGCCGCCGTCGACGCCGGGCTGGGCTGGCTGGCGGTCGTGATGGCCGTCAACGTGGTCGTCGCGCTGTACTACTACCTCCTCTGGACGGCCCGGCTGTTCGCCCCGGTGGCCCAGAGTCCGGTGGCGCCGGGTGCGGACGGCGGCGAGGCTGTCGGGGGCGCGGACGGGCAGCACAGGCTGCCGGTCGGCCTGACCGCCACGCTGGCGCTCACCGCCTCGGCCGCCGTGGTGCTGTCGGTGGCTCCGCAGCTGGTCCTCCAGGTGACCGGGGGCTCGCTGTTCTGAGCCTCCGTCGGCCCGCCGGGTGAGGCTCCGGTGGGGGTGCCGTGCCGGTGTCGCGTCGGTCACAAGGGAACAAGGCCGCTGATCCCGCCCGTTGTCAGGGCAAGAGGGACGAGGCGGAGAGGGCTTCCCCACCGGCACCATTGGAGGGCCTGACGTGCACAGCCGGCACAACGGACTGAGGACCGCCGTACTGCTCGGTGGCCTCTCTGCGCTGATCCTGGTGATCGGCGGCTTCTTCGGCCGGACCGGCTTGGTGATCGCCCTGGTGGTCGCCCTCAGCACCAACGCCTACGCGTACTGGAACAGCGACAAGCTCGCGCTGCGGGCCATGCGGGCCCGGCCCGTGAGCGAGTTCGAGGCGCCGCAGCTGTACCGGATCGTGCGCGAGCTCTCCACCTCCGCCCGCCAGCCCATGCCCCGGCTCTACATCTCCCCGACCCCGGCCCCCAACGCCTTCGCCACCGGCCGCAACCCGCGCAACGCGGCGGTCTGCTGCACCGAGGGCATCCTGCGGATCCTGGACGAGCGCGAGCTGCGCGGCGTGCTCGGGCACGAGCTGAGCCACGTCTACAACCGGGACATCCTGATCTCCTCCGTCGCCGGGGCGCTCGCCTCCGTGGTGATGTTCCTGGTCAACTTCGCCTGGCTGATCCCGTTCGGCCGCGACGACGACGAGGACGGCCCCGGCCTGTTCGGGATGCTCGCGATCATGATCCTCGGGCCGATCGCCGCCGGGCTCATCCAGATGGCCGTCAGCCGCTCCCGCGAGTACCAGGCCGACGCGGACGGCGCCCGCATCACCGGCGACCCGCTCGCCCTCGCCGCCGCCCTGCGCAAGCTCGACGCCGGCACCCGCCAGCTCCCGCTGCCGCCCGAGCCCCAGCTGCAGACGGCGAGCCACATGATGATCGCCAGCCCCTTCCGCCCCGGCGAGGCGGGCGCCCGGCTCTTCTCCACCCACCCCCCGATGGACGAGCGCATCGCCCGCCTGGAGCGCATGGCGGGGTACGGGCGCTAAATGTCCCCCGCGACGGCGTCCAGGGCGAGCCGCAGGCGGTGGACGCCCTCCGCGACCTGGGCGGGGCTCTCGGCGGCCGCGTAGCTGAGGCGCAGGTGCGGCGCCGGGGGCTCGGCCGGGTGGTACGGGCGGCCGGGGGAGACCTGGACGCCCGCGCGCAGGGCCGCCGCCGCGAGGGCGCCGTCGTCGACGCCGTCCGGCAGGCGCAGCCACAGGTGGTACCCGCCCGGGCTGTGCGAGGTGGTGACCCCGGGCAGCTCGCGCCTCAGCGCGGCGAGGGCGGCGGTGCGCCGGTCGCGCAGCTCGGCGCCGAGGGTGCGCAGGTGGCGGGCCCAGCCCGGGTCGGCGACGAGTTCCAGCGTCGCCTCCTGGAGGGGCCGGGGCACGAAGAAGCTGTCCACCACCTGCGTCGCCCGCAGCCGGGCGAGGGCCGGGCCGCGCGCGGTGAGGGCTCCCACCCGCAGGTTGGGGGAGGCCGCCTTGGTGAGCGAGCGCAGGTGCACCACGACCCCGTCCGGGTCCTCCGCGGCGAGCGGGCGCGGCAGCGCGGGGGCGTCCGCGTGGATGAGCAGCCGGGCGAAGTCGTCCTCGATCACGAACGCCCCGGCCGCCCGGGCGATCCCGAGCACCTCGGCCCGCCGGGCGGGGGAGAGCACCGCGCCGGTGGGGTTCTGGAAGAGCGGCTGGCAGACGAAGACCCGCGCCCGGGTGGCGTCGAAGGCGTCGGCGAGCAGGTCGGTGCGGACCCCGTCCGCGTCGACGGGCACGGGCACGGGCCGCATCCCGGCCGCCCGGATCACGGCGAGGATGCCCGCGTACGTCGGCGACTCCACGAGGACGGCGGAGCCGGGCGCGGCGAGGGAGCGCAGGGCGACGGTGAGGCCGCTCTGCCCGCCGGAGGTGATCAGGACGTCGCCGGTGCCGATCGGCCCGCCGTGCCCGCCGATGTCGCGGGCGAACCAGCCGCGCAGTTCGGTGAGGCCGTCGGTGGGCGGCCGGTCCCAGGCGCCGGGGCGGCGGCCGGCGCGGGCGAGGGCGGTGGCGAGGAGGCGTTCGGGCAGCAGGGAGGCGTGCGGGTAGCCGCTGTTGAGGTCGACGACGTCCGGCGGCGGCACCCGGAGGGTGGCGAACACCGGGGCGGCGAACAGGTCGCGGGGGCCGGAGTCGGCGCTGAGCGCGATCTCCTGCCAGGAGAGGTCCCCGCTGCGGGCCGGGGGCGCGGCGGTACGGGCGGAGGCGCCCGCGAAGGGCGCCGCCCGGAACACCCCGGCGCCGGGGCGGGAGACGACGAGCCCCTCGGCGACCAGCACGGCCATCGCCCGGGAGACGGTGACCGGGCTGACCTGGTGGCGCTCGACCAGAGCCCGGCTGGAGGGCAGCTTGCGTCCCTCCGGATAGCGCTCCACCTCCCGGCGCAGGCTTTCGGCGAGATCGGCCACACTGCTACGCTCGTTCATGACGGCACAAGATAGCGCTACCCGGCCCGCGGCGATAGCACCGCAGTCCCGCATGGTCTCCCGCAGCCTCTCCGGCACGGTCTCGCGCAACGCCTCCGGCACCGCCTTCGCGGCCCTCGGCGTCGCCTGCTTCTCGCTCAGCTTCCCCGCCACCGCCTGGTCCCTGACCGGCTTCGGCCCCTGGACGTCCACCGGGCTGCGCGGCGCCCTGGCGGGCCTGCTCGCCGCGCTCTACCTGGTGGCCGTCCGCGCCCCGCTGCCGCAGCGGCGCCACCGCGCGGGCCTGCTGGTGGTCTCGGCCGGCTGCGTGCTGGGCTTCCCGCTGCTGACCACCCTCGCCCTGCGCACCTCCTCGACGGCCCACTCGGCGGTGGTGATCGGCGTCCTGCCGCTGGCCACGGCCGTGGTGGCGGCGCTGCGCACCGGCCGCAGGCCCTCCCGGGCCTTCTGGGCGGCGGCGCTGGCCGGGGCGGGGGCGGTGCTGGTCTTCACCCTGCTCCAGAGCCACGGGCGCCCGAGCCTCGCGGACCTCTACCTGTTCGTCGGGCTGCTGGTCTGCGCCGCCGGGTACGCGGAGGGCGGGCGGCTGTCGCGGGACCTGCCGGGGGCGCAGGTGATCGCCTGGGCGGCGGTGGCCGCGCTGCCGGTGACGGTGCCGGTCGTAGCGCTGGGGCTGGCCGCGGAGCCGGTGCACCTCGGGGCGAAGGCGCTGGCCGGGCTGGCGTACGTGGCGGCGGTCTCGCAGTTCGGCGGCTTCGTGCTCTGGTACCGGGGGATGGCCGCGATCGGGGTGCCGAGGGCGAGCCAACTCCAGCTCGCGCAGCCGCTGTTGACGCTGGTCTGGTCGGTGCTGCTGCTGGGTGAGACGCTGCCCGCGGCGGCGCCGGTGACGGCGGTGGTGGTGCTGGTGTGCATCGCCGTCACTCAGCGCTCGAAGGCTTGAGTCCCGGTGCGGCAGGGTCATGACGGCCCTGCGCTCGTTAGGATGAACGGGCGCCCGGTCGGTCCGGGGCGGCATCCGGAGGGAGTGGGCCGTCATGGCAGACGAGAGGCACGCCCCGGCGGCAGGGGACGCGCCCGCACGTCGGCGCGGCCAGGGCGAGCTGGAGGCGCAGGTCCTGGCGGTGCTCCAGCAGGCGCCGGGCCCGGCCACCGCCGGGTGGGTCCAGGAGCGGCTGGAGGGCGATCTCGCCTACACCACGGTGATGACCATCCTCTCCCGCCTCCACGCCAAGAACGCCGTCTCCCGCAGCCGCTCCGGCCGCTCCTACCTCTGGCAGGCGTCCTCCGACGCCGCCGGGCTGGCCGCGCTGCGGATGCGCCGGATGCTCGACGGCGAGGCGGACCGGGACGCCGTCCTGGCCAGCTTCGTCACCGCGCTGCTCCCGCACGACGAGGACCTGCTGCGCGCGCTGCTCGACGCCGCGTCCGCCGAGCCGGCGGCGTCCGACAGCGAGAGCTGACGCCCGTGGGCTTCTTCGTCTTCCTCCCGCTCATCCTGCCGCTGACGGCCCTGCCGATCGCGCGGCTGACCGAGCAGCACCTGCACCCGCGCGGCGCGGCCCGGCTGCTGACGGTGATCAGCGCGGTGATGGCGGTGTGCAGCGTGCTCTGCCTCGGGCTGATCGGCGTGGTGGGCACCGCCCAGATCCCCGGCAACCCGCTGCCTGACAGCTGGTCCGACCCGGAGGTGCGGGCGGCGCTGCCGTACCACGAGACGGTCGGCACGGCCGCGATGTGGATGCTGGTCCTGGTGGGCTACGCCTGCACCCGTACGCTCGTGCGGCACCTGCGGGTGCGCTCCCGGGCCCGGCGGGCGCTGGCCGGGCTGCCGGACGGGCCGGCGGAGGCCGGGGACCTGGCGGTGCTGCCCGACAGCAACCCCTACGCGTACGCCCTGCCGGGCTCGCCGGGGCGGGTGGTGGTCTCCACCGGCATGCTGGACGGCCTCGCCGAGGACGAGCGGGAGGCGCTGCTCGCGCACGAGCGGGCGCACCTGCGCCACCGCCACCACCGGTACCTGCTGACCACCCAGCTCGCCGCCTGCGTCAACCCGTTCCTGCGGCCGCTGCAGTACGCGGTGGCGTACAGCGCGGAGCGGTGGGCGGACGAGGAGTCCGCCCAGACGGTGGGCGACCGCCGGCTCACCGCGCGGGCCGTCGCCCGGGCGGCCCTGGTCTCGCACGCGGCCCCGGCGCCCGGCTTCGCGGCCTTCGCCGCGCCGGCCCCGGCCCCCGGGCCGGTGCCCCGCCGGGTCGCCGCCCTGCTCGGCCCGGTGCCGACCTCCCGCAACTGGCCGCCGGCCAAGACCCCGGCGGGCCTGGCGGCGATGGTCGCGGCGGCCGGTACGGCGGCGTCGGCGCTGTGCGCGCTCAACGCCGCCGTGGCGCTGCTGGTGGTCCTGAAGGCCGTCACCCCGCTCTAAAGGGTCGCTGCCAGGGCGTCGAGGGTCGCCTCGGCCTTGGCCAGGGACTCGACGGCGAGCGGCCGCAGGTCGTGCAGTGCCGGGATGTCCTCGGCCCGGGTGAGCTCGGCCGTGACCACGTGCAGGTGCTCCGCCGTGACGCCGGAGCGCTCGAAGTACGCCCGCAGGTACGGGACCTGGAAGTCCCAGTGCTCGCGCGGGGCGCCGGGGCCGTACCCGCCGCCGCGCACCGCGACCAGCACCACCCGGGTGTCCCGCAGCAGGGCCTCGTTCGTGGCCGCGTCCTGGTAGACGCCGGGGAAGGTGATCCGGTCGATCCACGCCTTCAGACCCGTCGGCACGGTCAGGTTGTACATCGGGGCGCCGATCAACAGGACGTCGGCGGCCAGCAGCCGGGCGATCATCGGGCGGCTGAGGGCCCACTCCCGCTCCTCCTCCGGGGTCTGCGCCAGCGAGGCGATCTCCTCCAGCGGCAGCACCCCCTTGCGCTCGGCGCGGCGGCCCAGCGCGTCGAAGGCGGCGCCCAGCGCGGGCACCGGCTCGGCGGCCAGGTCGAGGTGGTGGTGGCGCAGGGCCGCGCCGTGCCGGGCGCGCCAGGCGGAGGCGAAGCGGGCGGTCAGGGCGCGGCTGACCGAGCCGTCCGGGCTGATGCTGGAGTCCAGGTGGAGCAGGGTGGTCGTCATGGGTCACCTCGGGGTCGGGCGGAACGTCATGGTGGTGACGGGCCGGCCCGAGGAAAGGTGACCGATGAACGGATATCCGGCAGGCGGCGAGACCGAGGAGCCTGAGGAGGCTACGGCGGCGCGGTTCGAGGCCGAGCGCGGACGGCTGCGGGCGATCGCCCGGCGCATGCTCGGCTCCACCGGCGAGGCCGAGGACGCCGTGCAGGAGGCGTGGCTGCGGCTGGTGCGGACGGACGCGGCGGAGATCGGGAACCTGCCCGGGTGGCTGACCACGGTCGTCTCCCGGATCTGCCTGGACGCGCTGCGCGCCCGCGCCGCCCGCCGGGAGGAGCCCACCGACGAGCCGCTGCCCACCGGCGAGGGGGACGATCCCGAGCAGGAGGCCCTGCTGGTCGAGTCGGTCGGCCGGGCGCTGCTGGTCGTGCTGGACCGGCTGGGCCCGGCCGAGCGGGTCGCCTTCGTGCTGCACGACGGCTTCGCGGTGCCCTTCGAGCAGATCGCGCCGATCGTCGGCCGCACCCCGGTGGCCGCCAAGAAGCTGGCCAGCCGCGCCCGGCAGCGGGTGCGGGGCACCGCGGCCCTGCCGCCCGGGCCGCTGGCCGGGCACCGGCGGGTGGTGGAGGCGTTCCTCGCGGCCGCCCGGGGCGGGGACCTCGACGAGCTGCTGGCCGTCCTGGCACCGGACGTGGTGCGCCGGGCCGACCCGGCCGCCCTGGCACCCGGCCGGGCCCTGGAGGTGCGCGGCGCGCGGACCGTCGCCCAGGAGACGACGGTCTTCGGCCGCCGGGCCCGGTACGGCGCGGTGGCGCTGGTGGACGGCCTGCCCGGGCTGCTGATCGCCCCGGACGGGCGGCTGCGGCTGGCGCTGCGGATGGCGGTCGCGGACGGCCGGGTGGCCGGCTACGAGGTGGTCGCCGACCCGGCGCGGCTGGCGGCGCTGGAGCTGGGGGTGTTGGAGCTGGGGGTGCTGGAGCTGGGGGTGTTGGAGCTGGGGGTGTTGGAGCCGCTCGAGTCGATGGCCTCCCTGAGCGCGCGGAACTCCTCGGCCAGCGCGTCCAGTGTGTAGTGGGCGTTCAGCCCGCTCGGGTTGGGCAGCACCCACACCTCGGTGTCGCCGACGCCCTCCGGCTGGCGTCCGATCGCGGCCTTCCGCCGGCCGAAGGCCGTCCGGTAGGCGCCGATGCCGAGCACGGCCAGGACGCGCGGGCGCAGCCGCAGCACCCGCTCGGTGAGCGCGGTGCCGCCCTCGCGCAGCTCCTCGGCGGTGAGCTCGTCCGCCTTGGCGGTGGTGCGCGGGGCGACGTTGGTGATGCCGAGGCCCAGGGCGGGCAGCTCGCCCTGCTCCTCCGGGAGGAAGAGGCGCGGGGTGAAGCCGGAGCGGTACAGGGCGGGCCAGAAGCGGTTGCCGGGGCGGGCGAAGTGGTGGCCGGTGGCGCCGGACCACAGGCCCGGGTTGATGCCGCAGAAGAGGACCTTCAGGTTCGGGCCGGTGACGTCCGCGATGGTGGTGTCCTGGGCGGCGCGCAACTGCTCGGGAGTCGGTTTCACCCGGCCAAGTCTGCCGTCGCGGCCTGCCGTCGCGTGCTGAGGGTGCTGCGGGTGCTGCGCCGTCGGCTCAGCCGCCGCAGGCCGAACACGACCACGGCCGCGTACGCCCAGCCGACGAGGACGTCCACGATGAAGTGCTCGGCGCCGTACACCAGGGTGAAGGTCATCGCGAGCGGATAGGCGACCAGCAGGGCCCGCAGCCGGCGGCTCGCGGTCGGCCAGAAGAAGAACAGCAGCATCGCCGGGTAGGCGGAGTGCAGGGAGGGCATCGCGGCGACGTCGTTGGCGAACTGGCTGCCGTTCTCCAACAGGGAGTCGGCCTGCGGCAGCCCGCTGACGGAGATGACCTCCCACACCACCCGGGTGAGGTGGGGCAGGTGGCCCTCCTGGGCGACCAGCCACGGCGGGTCGGCCGGGTAGAGCAGGTAGGTGGCGAAGCCGGCGAAGGTCAACGTCAGGTAGCAGGCGAGGAGTTGGCGGAAGCGGTGGTGGGCGCGGCGCCACAGCACGGCGAGCAGGACGAAGACCACGAAGAAGTGCGAGAGGTAGACGGCGACGGCCGCGTAGTCGTACCAGTGCGGCGAGCCCGGGGTCCAGAGCGCCTGCTGCAGCCGTACCGTCCACGTCTGCCCGAAGCCGAGCCATTCGTCGGCGCGCAGCTGCGGCAGCCAGTGCGGGGCCCACGGGGTGTGGGCGCCGTAGCCGCGCAGCAGCGAGTACGCCCAGACGACGGCCATCACCGGCACCCAGTCGCGCAGCACCAGCAGGAAGCCCCGGGCGCCGTGGCCGCTGTGCACGGCGCCGGTGAGCAGGGCGCCGATCAGCCAGAGGAACAGCACGTCGTTGGCGGAGGGCAGGCCCTGGCGGCCGATGAACCAGAGCAGGGCGGCCAGGTAGACCGGCCAGGCCAGCAGCCGCAGTCTCGCCGCCCCGGTGCGGGGCCGCCGGGACGGGGTCAACGGTTGCGGTCGCCCGGCCCGCACCGGGGGCGGCGGGGCCGGGCTGAGCAGCTTGGTCATGCTCAGGGAAACTAGCAACGCAAACTTGGAGCACTCTGGGTGAAACATGACCGGTAGGTAAGAAACCCCCGGATGGACCCCGGGCGAACGTCCCGAATCGGTCGCAATCGGCTGCCGGCTCGGGGGTGGCTCCGGCTGCCGGCTTCGGGGGCGGCTCGGGGGTGGCTCGGGGGTGGCTTCGGGGTGGGCCCAACTGTCAGGAGACGACGGCCAGTTCGTGCGGGGTGTTGTTGAGGCGGCGCCCGCCGGTGGGGGTGACGGTGACGATGTCCTCGATCCGCACGCCGAAGCGGCCGGGCAGGTAGATCCCGGGCTCGATCGAGAAGCACATGCCGGGGACGAGCGGGCGCTCCTCGCCCTCGACCAGGTACGGCGGCTCGTGGGTGGTCAGCCCGATGCCGTGGCCGGTGCGGTGGATGAAGTACTCGCCGTAGCCGGCCTCGGTGATCACCCGGCGGGCGATCCGGTCGATCTCCTGGCAGCTGATGCCGGGGCGGACGGCCTCGAAGGCGGTCTGTTGGGCGAGGCGGACGACGTCGTGCACCCGCTGCACCTCGGCGGGGACGTCCGGGCCGACGTGGACCGTACGGGTGGTGTCGGAGCCGTAGCCGTCCTTGAGGCCGCCGAAGTCCAGCACCACGGTGTCGCCCGGCAGGATGACCCGCTCGTCGGCCTCGTGGTGCGGGTCGGCGCCGTTGGGGCCGGAGCCGACCACGGTGAAGTCGACCTGGCTGTGCCCGTACTGGATGAGCAGCGCGCCCAGGTCGGCGGCCACGTCCGTCTCCCGGCGGCCGGCGAACCCGACCTCCAGGATGCGCCGGTACGCGGCGTCGGCGGCGCCCCCGGCGGCGGCCAGGCGCGCCAGCTCCTCGGCGTCCTTGACGGCGCGCAGCATCGGCAGGGTCTCGGTGAGGGAGGTGAAGCCGACGCCGGGCAGCGCGGCCTGGAGGCCGAGCAGGTGCATCGCCCAGGCGTTGTCCGAGACGCCGTAGCGCCCGGCCGGGTCGAGCAGCGGGGTGACGGCGGCGTACTGGTCCTCGCCGTCCGTCCAGTCGAGCAGGCGCAGGGCCGGGACGCCGGCCGCCTTCTCGGCGTCCGGGCGCTCCAGCTTGGGGACGACCAGGGCGGGCTCGCGTCCGGTGGTCAGGACGAGGGCGGTGAGGCGCTCGGTGATGGCGGTCGGGGTGTAGCCGCAGAGGTAGGCGAGGTCCGGGCCGGGGGCGATGACGAGCCCGGCCAGCCCGGCGGCGGTCGCCTCGGCGGTGGCCCGGGCCAGCCGGGCGGTGTAGTCCTCGGTGGTGAAGGGGCGGGGCACTGGTCTTCCTCCTCGGTCGTGGCGCGCGTGGGTCCTCTCCGGCACTCCATCACAGGCGTGCGGCGTCGCAGCGCTGATTCAGTGCTCCGTGCTCGCGGAATCGGTAGCCGGGTCGGTGGCCGAGTCGGCGGCCGGGTCGGCGGCGGGCCAGGTGGCGCGGCGCAGGGTGCGGCTGAACGTCGCGGGGAGCAGGGCGACGGCGAACAGGGCGGTGACCGCGACCAGGGTGGCGGCGGGGGAGAAGCGGTCGAGCAGCAGGCCGCTGACGAAGGATCCGGCCGGCATGCCGGCGGTCAGCAGGGCCACGGTCGCGGCGATCACCCGGCCGCGCAGCTCGTCCGGCACCTGGCGGAAGACCAGCAGGTCGAGCATCACCCGCAGCGCCGGGGTGGCCGCGCCGACCACGAACAGCGCGGCGAAGACGGTGAACGCCCCGCCCGGCAGCAGCGGCGCCAGCGAGGCCAGGGCCGACACCCACGCCACCACCGTCAGCAGCACGCCCGGACCGGCCGCCCGGTGCAGCCGGGCGACCAGGGTCGTCCCGGCGAGCGCCCCGACCGCCTCGCCGGCCAGCGTCAGACCGATCCCGGCGCTGCCGGTGCCCTGCTCGCGCAGCATCACGATGACGGGCAGCAGCAGCGCGACCCCGCACAGGTTGATCAGGAACAGGACGCCCAGGGCCGCCCGCAGCAGCGGGGAGGCCGCGATGACGCGGAACCCGGCCAGGGCGCCGTCTCCGCCCTTCGCCTCCTGGGCGGGCGGGCTCGGGAAGCGGACCACCACGGCGGAGGTGAGGGAGAGACCGGTGGTGAGCGCCGCGCCGAGGAAGGGCACCGCGTGGCCGAGCCCGAACAGGAACCCGGCCAGCGGCGGCCCGGCCAGCGCGGCCCCGCTCATCCGGGCCTCGTCCTGGGCCAGCGCCTGGCGCATCTGCTCCGGCGGCACCACCGAGCGCAGCGCCAGTAGCCGGATCGGCCCGCCGTAGGCGACGGTCGCGCCGACGGCGGCGGCGACCAGCAGCAGGTGGACGAGCGTCAGCCGGTCGAGCCACACGGCCACGGGGACACTGGCGAGGGCCGTCAGCCGGGCGGCGTCGGTGACGATCAGCACCGTACGGCGGTCCCGCCGGTCGGCGATCACGCCGCCGTGGACGCCCAGCAGCAGGGCGACGGTCATCTGCACGGCGCCGAAGGCCCCGGCGGCGCTGGGGGAGTCGGTGAGCGCGAGGACCAGCAGGGGGAAGGCGGTCTCGCCGACCATCATGCCGAGGGTGCCGGACGCCTGGCCGATCCAGAGGGCCTGGAACCGCAGGTTGCGCCGCAGCGGCACGGGCTGCTCCTGCCGCTGTTCTCTTTCCCGCTCCGCCGTCATGTGCTCGTTCATGGTCCACCCCGTTGGTCGCGTCGCCCGGTCGCGTTGGCGCTTGTTTGAAACGTTCACGCTTCGATGAATGATGACGTCTCTGTGATCGATCGCGCAAGAGTGAGCGCTTACTTCGATGTGATTGCTCACCGGGGCGTGATTGCGATCGGCGTGTCCGATCTGCGAGGGTTGGCCCGTGGCCGAGGACGAACGTGAAGCAGACGAGACGGGCGAACAGCCTGGCGGCTGGGTCGAGCAGCGCGACGTGACCGACGTCGCCGTGCTCAAGGCGCTGGCCGACCCCCTGCGCCTGGCCATCCTCGACGCCCTGCGCCGCGCCGACGGCGGCCCGCTGACCGCCAAGGAACTGGCCGTCGCCCTCGGCGAGCCCCAGACCAAGCTCTACCGGCACATCAAGCAGCTGGAGAAGGCCGAGCTGATCCTGGTGGCCGGCACCCGCCTCGTCTCCGGCATCGTCGAGAGCCGCTACAGCCTCGCCCAGCGCTCGATCCGCCTCGCCTCCGAGGTGTTCAGCGAGGACTCGCCCGTCCGCGACGAGGCGTACGGCGCGATGCTCGCCGGCATGGACCGCGTCCGCGAGGAGTTCCGCGCCCGGGTCGCCGAAGGGCGGGTCGACTTCAGCCGCCCCCGCGACGGCTCGGACAGCTCACCCGCCATCTTCGCCGACGTCTCGCTGCGGCTCACCCCCGAGCGGCTGCGCCGACTGCGCGACCAACTCGGCGACATCTTCGACGAGTTGACGCGCGAAGGCCCGAGCGAGGCCGAGGACGCGATCGAGGTCACCGCCTTCGCCCTGCTCTACGGTCTCCGGCCGGGCACGGAATCGTAAACCCCGGCGCGGCTGTCGGTGCCGTGGGCGACGATGTCCGGCATGTCCTACGAACTCCAGGCACTGATGGGAACGTTGGAGCTGCTCACGGTGGCGGCGGCGGAGGTCCCGGCCGCCCGGGTGGTCCCGTTGGCCCAGGGCCTGGCGCTGATCCCGCTGACCCCCGCCGTCCTCGCCGCCCTCCACGGCCCCGGTACCGGCCGGCTCGCGGACGGCTTCGAACTGCGCCTCGCCGCCTGGTCCAAGGCGGGCCCGATCGCCTGCGTCGAGGCCGAGCACCTCGGCGCCACCCGGCGTGCCGCCGTCTGGTCCGACGGCCGCCTCGTCCCCGGCGACTCCACCGTCTCCCGGGCCCTGCGCCTGCTCGGCGCCCGCGTCGAGCCGGGCCACGAGGACGAGTTCACCTCCGCCGGCGTCCGCTGACACCGTTCGGAGTACGTGCGGTGGCTGCGCCCGGACGGCTGCCCCACGGTGTGAATCAGGCGAATCCGCCTGAAACACAGTGAGAGAAAGCAGTACCCCATGCGTGCCACCCGGATGGCCGTCGTACTGACGGCAGCCCTCGTGCTGACCCCGGTCGCCACGGCGTCCGCCACCACCGCCGCCGGCAGCGAAGCCGCGGCCGCCGCCCGTACCACCGTCACCGCCCCGGCCGTCCCGCCGCTCCCGTCCCTCCCCTCCGTCGCGCTCCCGTCCATCTCGCTCCCGTCCCTCCCCGCGACGCCCTCCCTCCCGGCCGTCCCCTCAACGCCGGCCGTCCCCTCTCTCCCGGCCCTCCCGGCCCTCGGCGACATCGTCAAGACGATCACGGGCCTGCTCTCGTCGGTCACCTCCGCGGTCCCCGACCTCGGCGTCGTCCAGCAACTCCTCGCCACCCTGCAGTCCACCCTGCAAGGACTCCTCGGCCAACTCCCCGCCCTCCCCCAACTCCCCACCCCCTGACCGCCGCTCCCCCCCCCGCAACGCCGACGGCCCCGTTCCCCGGATCACCGGGGAACGGGGCCGCCGTCGACGGTCCGGTCAGGGCGAGGGGGCGGACGATGCGGACGGGGGCATCAGACACGGGGTGGTGACGCTCAGGACCATGCGGTCGTCGCCCGCCGTACTGGCGACGTCGACGACGTACCGGCTGTCGGGATGGCGTGCGCTGACGGTGGAGTCCGGCGCGGCCCCTCGGGACTCCTGGTACTCGGTGATCTTGAGGCCCTCGCCCGTGAGCCGGTCGCGCACCTTGCGGACGACGTCGTCGTGCTGGGCGTTGGGAACGTTGCTGTGCACCCCGTAGATCAGGATGTACCGGTCGTCGGGCGCGGTCTCGCCGTTCTTGCCGGTGCAGGAGGAGAAGACGGGGTCGGCGGGCTCGTCGTTGATCCGGATCCCGGCGTCCTGGGCCAGGTGCTCGGCGAGCTGCTTCGCCCAGCCGAGCGCCTCCTGACGGGACTTGACGGGCAGCGGGTCGTTCTTCCCGGTTCCGGGACTGGGGCTGGACATGCAGGCTCCGAGTGTCGCGGCCATCAGCGCCGTCGCCAGCAACTGCTTCAGCCGGGTGCCGACGTACGGCGGACAGGTGGTCAGGGTGCGCATGGGTACTCTCCGGCCGACGGTCTAGTGGGGGATCGAGCCCCAGAGCGGATCCTCGCCGCCGTAGGCCTTGCGCTTGCCGTAGGCGGTCTGGGAGAGGCCGAGGGAGGCGGGCGTCCCGGACTCGTGTCGGTGAGTCGCTTGCGGAGTGCGTCGACGGACAGGGAGGGCACGATCGAGGGCGGCGCTCAACGTTTCGGTGTTGTGCCCTCGATGTGCCCTCCCTGCCGGAAGAGCTGGCGTTTTCGCAGGTCGGCGATTTCGACTAGCGGTAGTTGACGTACTGGATGGCGAAGTCCAGGTCCTTGTCCTTGAGCAGCGCCTGCACGGCCTGGAGGTCGTCGCGGCTCTTGGAGCTGACGCGCAGCTCGTCACCCTGCACCTGCGCCTTGACGCCCTTCGGGCCCTCGTCGCGGATGATCTTCGCGACCTTCTTGGCATCCTCCGTGGTGATGCCCTCCTTGATGTTCGCGAAGATCTTGTACTCCTTGCCGGAGAGCTGCGGCTCGGCGGCGTCCAGAGCCTTCAGCGACAGGCCGCGCTTGACGAACTTGGTCTGCAGCACGTCGAGGATGGCTCGGACGCGCTCCTCGCCGTTGGCCTTCATCTCGATCTTCTCGCCCGACCGGCTGATCTCGCCGCCCACGCCCTTGAAGTCGAACCGGGTGGCGATCTCACGGGAGGTCTGGTTGATCGCGTTGTCGACCTCCTGCCACTCGACCTTCGAGACGATGTCGAAACTGGAGTCGGCCATGGGTGTTGGTCTCCTTGATGCTCTGGCTTCACTGACACGGCCCGCCCCACCGGACGTCCGCCGCCACAGCCTATCCAGCGCCACCCCGCCCCCGCCTGCGACAACCGCACCCCGCCCCCCGATCCCCACCCGACCAATCGAGTGGCGAACCACCCCCCGGCATCGGGTATGGTTTACCAAGTCGAACGGGGCGAACACCTCGCGAGACACCAACCCTGGCTGGTTGCCCGAGCGGCCAAAGGGAGCAGACTGTAAATCTGCCGCGCAAGCTACGCAGGTTCGAACCCTGCACCAGCCACAGGGATACGAAAGAGCCCCTGATCAGCGGAAACGCTGATCAGGGGCTCTTTCGTTGCGCTCGAACAGGCGGCTACGGCGGGTGGTCGTTATGGGTGGTTTGTCTCACCTCATGTCGCCCGAATCTCGCCCCTGACCAGCGCATCCGGACCAGCTACGGACCAGAATCCGGTGCCGGACGGTTGCGGTTGAGCCGCTTCGAGATCAGCTCGTTCGCGTACTCGACGGTGCCGTGCAGGCACTTCGCGTAGACCCGCAGCATGACGGCCACGCTGTGCCCCGCCCGCCTGGCGACCTCCGTCGGGTCGACCCCGGAGTTCAACCCGAGCGAGATCCCGGCGTGCCGAAGGTCGTACGGCCGCTTGCCGAGCTTCGTCGCGCAGTCGGCCGGCGACAGCACCTCCGTACGGGCCCGCTGCCAGACGACCCCGTAGCCGCTCTCCTGCACCATCCCGCCCCGGGACGTCCGGAACAGCCGCCCGTCCGGCGCGGCCCCGAAGGCGGCGACGTGCTCCCGCAGGATCACCACCAGCTCGGGCGGGATCGGCACCCGGCGGGTCGCCTTCTCCGCCCGGTGCTTCAACCCGCGCTTGTCGTGCGACGTCCCGTCGTCCGTCCACGACGATCCGACCCGCGGCCGCGTCTCGTCCAGGACCACGTACCCCCACCCCTCGGCAGGGAGGTGGCAGCGCGTGAGCGTGAGGAACACCGCTTCGGCCGGCCGAAGCCAGCCGTAGTAGAGGCAGGCGAAGAAGGCCCGGAGATGAGCCCCGCGTTTCCCCTGACGGCCGGCCGCCGCGATGAGCGCGGCGGCCTGGTCCTCGTTGACCACCACGCCGGGGTCGACCTCCTCCTCGGCCTCCGGCGGCTGCCACTGGACGGTCGGGAGGGGGTTAGCGGCCAGGTAGCCCTCCTCGACGGCGTAGCCGAAGAGGTGACCGAGGATGCGCCGCTTGCGCAGGATGACGGACGGGGCCGCCTTCTTACCGTCGAGCTTCACCGCCAGGGCGTTCAGGAGCCGCCGCACCATCGGCGGCTCCTCGAAGGCGGAGACCGCTACGGACTGCTTCTGCACCCACGCCAGCGCCTTCGCCCAGTCCGCCGACGGCTCCTCCGCCCACGCGTTGACGTTGAACGCCCAGCTGTAGAGCGCCCGGCGGACGATCCGCTTGTCCGGCATCCCGGCCTTCGACTTCACCAGCTCGAAGGTGACCGTGGCGAGGGCGTCGGCCCACGTCGTACGGGTCTTCGCCGGGGCGCCCTCCCATCGGGCTTCGACGTATTTCCGACCGAGCTCGTACCAGCTGATCTGCTTCTCCTTGCGGAGCTCGGAGAGCGGCAGGCCGCGGTCGATGTCGAACGGCTGGCCGTCGCGGAGGGCTGAGATCAGCTCGGACTTTCGGCCGTCGGCGGCGGTCTTGGTCAGGAAGGACTCGGAGAACTCCCGCCCCGCGACGGTCCAGCGGACCATCCAGGGCGCCCGGCGGTCCGGGCGGTGCCGGTGGTCCCAGAACTTGACCTTGTACGAGGTGGCCATCAGGCGGCCACCCCACAGGCGTTGGTCATGCGGCGCCTTTCCGGATCAGCCGTTGTAGTGCAGGTCGATGACCAGGGCGGTGGCGTTGTCGGCCCTGGTCAGGTCGGTCAGGCGTCGGGCGACGGTTTCGGGGGTTCCATCGAGGACGGGAGCCAGAAGGTCGGGCCCGCTGCGGTGCCGGTGTGAGCCGTCCGCGCTGGGTGGGGGCAGGGCGCCCGTGTCCTCGTGCGGCAGGTAGGCGCCGTCCGAAGCGAGCACCAGCCGTCGGGGGCGAGCGGAGGGCGAGAACTGCACGCCGCCGGCCTCGACGACGCCGGTGAGGAAGCACAGCGACGACGTCAGGTGGTCGTGTGCGTCGGACTCGGGTTCGCGTCCCTCACGGCGCTGCCGGGTGGCCTCGTTGTGGTCGGTGGTGAGGAGGCGGGCGCGGCCGTTCTCGGCGAGGTAGGCGCGGCAGTCTCCGGCCCAGGCGAGGTGCAGGACGCCGACGGGGTCGAGGACGGCGACGATCGCGGCCGCGTCCGGCGGCCAGTCAGCCGGGTAGTCCAGGGTGGCCCGTTCGGTGTGGAAGACGGGACGGATCTGCTGGATCGCGGCGCGGGGGTCGCCCAGGCGGGCCGCCAACTGGGCGAGCGCGGGGGCGGCGGTACGGACCCAGGCGGCGGTGTGGACGCGGTCGCCGATGCCGTCGAGCAGGACCCATGCCCGGTGTCCGGTGTCGGGGTCGTCGCGATGGGCGGTGGCGTCGACCTGGTGGTTACGGCTCCCGATGTGCTGGGAGGTCGTGTGGCGGGTGGTGAACACCGGTGGTGTCTCCTCGTGCCGGTGGGCTGGACGGTCCAGCTCCCCTCACCACCCACCCGTGCGGGTGGGCGGATCGGGCAACCGCCGTACGGGCGGCACGGGTAGGCGTCAGTACTCCTGGCCGGTCCGGTGGGCGATGGGACCGGGGCAGTACGAGTCGAGGCAGAGGCAGCCGCCGCACTCGTTGCAGATCTCTTCGGCGCACTCCTCGCACCACTCGTGGCCGGTGCAGTACTCGGACGCGCAGTCGTCGCAGTAGGACATGAGGACCTCTCTCGTCAGGCGGCCCGGCGCGGGCCTGCGCCGGGGAACTGGGGGACGGCGGGCATCAGGCGGCGACCTCGCAGGCGTCGAGCCACGCGTTCAGGTCGGCCCGGTCGATCCGGACCTGGCCGTTGGGGAGCTTGATGAGGCGCGGGGCCTTGCCGCGAGCGCGCAGGCGGTAGAAGGCGGCGCGGGACATGCCGAGTTCGGCGAGTACGACGGGGAGCTTGAGCAGTTCGCGCTTGGGCATGGCGAAGTCTCCTGCTGGGGTGTGAGTGAAGGTCGCGGAGCCCTCTGGCTGGCGGATGCGGAGGGCGGAGAGCGTCAGGGAAGTCAGGGGAAGTCACTGACCTGCGGATATGGCGCCTGCCGGAGCGTCAGGGGTTGTCAGGGCTGTCAGGGGATCTCGGTTATCCCTGACAGCCCTGACGTTCCCTGACAGGCCGTCCGGCGGCGTTGTGGCTGGTCAGGGCTTTGCCCTGACTCCCCTGACGGTCACGTGATCGTTTCCGTGCCCGTGGGGCTGCCCGCGGCCGGATGGACGCGGTACGTGACGGCCTGGGGCCGACCGCGCTGGCCGCTGGTGGGCGGCTGGTCGGCGCGGAGCCAGCCGTGCTGTTCGAGCAGCTGCAGGGCGGGGTCGACGTCGGCGACCTTCTTGAAGCGACGGCTGCTGGCGACGGCGTCGTGGGCCTTGATGTGGGTGCGGTGGGTGCCGTCCTTCTTCGGCCGCTGGAGCCACTGGAGGAGCAGGTGGGCGTCCTCGGTGGCGGGGTCGGCGGCGATGAGGTCGAACACGGCGAGGGTGTGGGCGGTGTAGTACTCCGCGATCTCGGCCGCGCGCTCCACGACGGCGGCCTCGACGGGCGCGCGCCAGTCGCCGGCGAGGTGGTCGGCGAGGTGGAGCAGGACCGCGATGCGGGCGATGTGGCCGACGAGCTTGCCCGCCCAGTCCTTGATGTGGGCGAGCGGCTCGTCCGGGCGGAGCTGGACCTCGAACTTCTCCTGAAGCCTCTCCACCGCGAGGTCGGCGGCCTCGGTCAGCTTCACGATGACCGGCTCGTCGAGGCCGGTGAAGGCCCGCAGGAGCGCCGAGAGCCGGACGTCGTAGGCGGTGGCGACGGCCTCGGGCACCGGGGTCGTACGGATCTTCCGGTAGCCGAGGTTGGACGGCGGGAGGGAGTAGAGGAACCGGGCGAGCAACCCCCGGTCCCGAGCCCCGGGAGCGGCGCCCAACTCCTGGAGGACGGCGGGCTGCGGGGTCACGCCGATGGTGAGCGCAGGCTTGTCGACGGTGGGCTGTTCGCGGGTGATCCGGTCGGCCTGGAGCCGCTCGCCCTTGTGCGCCTGGAGGAACACGCCGAGGTTGGGCTTGCTGCTGTAGCGGCCCACGATGCTGTCGAACAGGTCGCCCTCGGGCGAGAGCGCGGCGAGGCAGCGGTGGACGCCGAGCTGGTGGGTGACGGTCTCCGGGGTGATGTCCCCGGACAGGGTCAGCCTCGGGCTCGGCGGGACGACGATCTCGTCCGCCAGCATCCGGGCGCCGGAGATTTCGGCGACCAGGTGGACGCGGTCGAGGTCCGGGTTCTTGCGGGCCCTGGCCATGAGCGCCTCGACCTCGGCGAGCGCGGCCTCCTTGGCGGTCTCGGCCTCGATGATCCGGGCCCGGGCCTCGGCGCGGAGCTCGTCCTCGATCCGGTAGACGGGCGCGGTCATGAACGCGAACACGTCGGACTTCCGGCTGGCGGGCGGCATCGCGCAGACCAGGTAGAGGTTCGACTGCTCACGCCAGCCGGGCCGGATCTCCACGTTCACCCGCCCGCCGGCGGCCGTCGACAGCGCCGCCAGGGCCATGGTGGCGGCCATGTCGGGCGGGGTCTGGGTGAACTCCGCCACCGCGTCCACGTACGCGCCGACCCACTGCGGGAGCGCGTGCACGGGGAAGACGGGCAGGGCGCCGTGGGAGCCGAGCGGAACGGGGTCGAGCCAGGTCTCGCCGGAGGCGAGGTCCGCCAAGGCGGCGAGGGCGGCGGTGCGGACCGCCTCCAGGTCGGCCTGGTCGTCCCCGGCCATGTGGGCGAGGCGGCTGGTGGCGGTGTTGATGCGGCGCCGTTCGGCGGCCACGCGCACGATCTCGGCGTAGTACTCGCCGTTGGCGGAGGTGGGAGTGGCCTCGACGCAGGCGTGCAGGTAGCCGGGCCCGCCGATGCGGGTCAAGTCACCCTGGGAGCGCAGGACTTCGGCCAGCAGCATCGGGTCAACCGGCCGCTCGGCACCGGCCATGCGGACGATGGCGCGCCAGATCGTCTCGTGCGCGGGGCGGTAGAAGACGCCAGGGGCGCCGAGCTGGGCGGCCAGGGCGGGGATCTGTGCGGGGTCGAGCAGGGCGGCGCCGATGACGGCCTGCTCGGCGGTCCTCACCTCGGAGGACTCGGGGTGGAACGCGATCACGTTCGGGGCGTACTCGCTCACCGCTCCCCCTCGGTGGGGAGCTGGCGGCGGTTGAGCCAGGCGAACGCGGGGATGGCCTGGGCGCGGTGGTAGACCTCGATGGCCGCGCCGGGGACGCTGCCGACGCGGACCCGGGGGTCGACGAGACTGGCGTAGAGGTGGGCGCCGTGGTGCACGCAGGCGCCGGCGGCGGAGCCCTGTCGGTCGAGGACGGTCACGGCGTCGAGCGGGCCCTCGCAGGGGCTGGCGTCGTCGGGGTGGGTGGCCTCGCAACGGGGCTGCGGCGAGGTGGTGTTTCCGGGCATGCTGGAGTCCTCTGGTCTCTGGAGAGGGATCGGATTGGCCCCGCAGCAACCGCTGTCACCCGGCAAGGTCGACGGTTGCTGCGGGGCTTCGTGCTGAACGTGGGGTGGAAGGAAGCGGCGGCCCGGGCAATCCCCGCCCCCCCGTGGGGGGAGTGTGGGGGTGTTTTGTGACGGGCCCCCACGGGGGCGCGGGGTGGGTACCCCCCCCCCCCGGCGGGGAAACCCCCCGTT
>NZ_JBITFA010000004.1:290702-593575 GCF_044455705.1 Kitasatospora sp. NPDC051170
GTGCGGGGGGGGGGGGGGGGGGGGGGGGGGGGGGGGGGGGGGGGGGGGGGGGGGGGTGGTGGGGGGGGGGGGGGGGGGGGGGGGGGGGGGGCGCGGCCCCCCCCCCCCCCCCCGCTTCGACGTAGGAGGGAGATGTTTGGTCAGGGCCCCGGACGGGTCGGCGTGGTGGCTCCCGCACTCGCGAGGAGGGAATCCAGCGGTTGGGACGTGGGCAAGGCGGGCCGGGGCGGGGAGTGCGGGGAAGCCGGCGGGTCCAGGTGGAGGGCCCAGGCGGCGAGCGCAGCGAGGACGACGGCAACGAGTGCGAGCGCCTGGGTCGAGCCGAACCGGCGGATCGGTCGGGCTGGACCGGGCGCTGCCTGGAGGGCCCGGAGGCGCTCGCGATCGGGGCGCCGGCCGTGGTGCACGGCGGCGATGTGGTCGCGGCGCTCGGCTGCGGCTCCGGCCTCGCTGGAATGCTCGCTGACGGTGCGGCAGACCCCGCACCAGTACTCGTACGGCATCCGCCGAGCATGGCAGAGCTCCTGTCGGCCGGGGGCCGAACGGCGGTTTCGGGAAACGAGGGCCCAGGAGCTGGGGTAGGGCGGTAGGTAGGGGCGCGGTAGGGGAAGCGGTAGGCGGGTGCTGACCTGCGATTCCTACTGCTTCACCGTCTCCGAGAGGGGGTGCTGGGGAGGGGTGGGGGAGCGGGGTCAGGCGGCCTTCCGGGCCACCGCCGGAAGGGTCCCCGGGGCGCTCTCCGGGAGGGCCTCCAGCAGCACCGCGAGGCGGTTGCGCTGGCGGCCGTTGAAGGTGAGCTTCTTGCCCTCGACCAGGGCCACCCCCAACCCCTCCAGATGGGCCCTCAGGTCGGCGACCTTCCAGCCCTCGAAGAGGCCCCGGGCTTGGCCCTCATCCAGGACGTGGGAGAGGTGCGCGGC
Source organism: Kitasatospora sp. NPDC051170 (assembly GCF_044455705.1). Lineage (NCBI taxonomy): Bacteria > Bacillati > Actinomycetota > Actinomycetes > Kitasatosporales > Streptomycetaceae > Kitasatospora > Kitasatospora sp. NPDC051170. The sequence continues at coordinate 291,623 of NZ_JBITFA010000004.1, forward strand.
GGTGCCCTGGTCAGACATCCCGGCGATGTACCGCACGAGGGCGAACAGGTCGGCGTCGGCGGGGGCGGCCTGGAGCTCGTCGTCCTGGTCCTCGGAGTCGTCCTGCTCGACCTCGGCGAGCGCCTGGTCGTCGGCGGCCGCGTCGGCGCTGAGGGCAGCGTTGCCCACCACGACCGCGACGACGACCCACAGGACCAGCGCGACGGTGACCACGGTCGGCGCGTACCGGGCGACGGGCCGGGCCAGCGCGGGGGAGAGGAACGCCAACAAGGCGACAGCTCCCCCGACTTGCTGCTTCGTGAACCGGACCTTCGCGGCGTGGGGCCGGACGGCCCGGATGATCCGGCGGTTGCCCGCCCCGAACGCGGTGAGGCTCACGCCCTCGAGGTAGCGGCGGAACCTCATCAGGCACCGACCAGGCCCTTGAGGACGGAGCCGATCACGGTCAGCGGCAGCGCCCAGATCCCGCCGGCGGCGGCGTAGACGGACGGCACCGTCGAGCCGAGGATGCTGTCCTTCCACGGACCGGGCTTGGTGCCGAACAGGACGAGGGTCAGGACTGCGGCGACCGCACCCGCGCCGACGTTGCCGAACGCCTGGCTCTGCGAGGTGAAGGCGTGGGTCAGCGCGTCGCCGACCGTCCCCGGTGCGCTGAACGCCTGGCCCGCGCCTGCCGCGAAGATCCCGAAGACGATCATCAGCCAGGCGGTGTGCTCGTCCTTGTGCTTCTTGGCGAGCTTGCCCTGCTTGTCGGCCTTACGACTGCCGAGGATGATCCACACGGCGATGGCCAGGCAGAGCCCGCCGGAGCCGAACGAACCGAGCAACTGGGTGTCCATGGTGGCCTCCTGGGGTCAGTGGTGGTGGGACGAGATGAGGGTGATCAGCGGAGCCAGCCCGAGCGCCCCGACCAGGGCGGAGGCGAGCGGCACCCGGACGAGGACCAGGACGGTCAGGGCGCCTGCGCCCCGGACCTCGGACACCCGGACATGGCCCCACCCGCGCATCCGCAGGTCGAAGAACCAGGTAGCGCCGGCGGCGAGCGCGGCAACGGCGATGGGCAGGTGGGCGGCCAACTGGACGGCGCCGACGCTGTAGCCGACCACGGCGGAGGCGGTGGTGAGGATGCACCAACGCCGGAACCGGCGGGCGCGCTCGGACTGCGGCTGACGCCAGGCCGCGGAGACCCGGCGGCGCTCGGCCAGCTGCTCGGAGCGGTGCCGGGCCTCGCGCTGGGCGGGGGTCTCACCCTGCCGCTCGTGCCAGTCCTCGCGCTCGGCGCGCATCCTCTCGACGCGCTCCTCCGGCGTCTCGCTGATCAGCAGGCCGAGGCGCTCGACGACGTCGTTGAGATTGTAGGCCGGGGCCGCGCTGGACTGCTCGTCCTCGACGGCCTGGTCCTCGGAGTCGGCGAGGACCTCGTCCTTGTGGAGGTCGACGGGCACGGCCCCGGAGGCGGCGCGCTGCTTCGGCGGCCAGCTCTTGCGCCACCACTCGACCACCTCGGTTGCCTCCGGCCGGGGCGGGGGAACGGTCACCGGAACCACCCCCGGCGGGCCAGCTCCTGCAGGGCCCAGAGGCCGATCCCGGCGTCAACCAGGATCAGCAGCAGAACCAGGTAGATCACTGTCTTCTCCAGTGGCAGATTGGGGGCTCGACCACGCGGGGCCGAGCCCTACAGCGGGTCAGGAGGAGCGCCGCGAACCGTCCGACGCCCGCCACCAGTTCGTGATGGAGCGGCTGGTCGGGAGCGCGTCGATCGCGGCGTGCCCGGCACGGTCCGCCTCGCGGACGGCCTTCGCCCGACGCTGCTGGCGGGACGGGGGCTGAGCGGGCTGCTTCTTGCCGATGCCGAACATCAGGAGCACGCTCCGATCCGGCCGATGAGCACGAACGGGTCGCCGTCCAGCTCGCAGATCGCGCGGAACTGGGCGGGCCGCTGCCCGTCGCTGGAGGCGTCGGAGACCTCCAGGCGGCGGCACCACGACTCGCGGGCCAGGCCGCTGACCTGGCCGATCGTCAGCGGGTCGGCCAGGCGGTAGGCGACGCCACCGCCGTCGAGGTAGGCGATGCCCAGCCCGGGCACCACCTTGTGCGGGTTCACCGGGCACCGCCCTTCGCAGCGGCGAGGCGGGCGAGCAGACGAGCGGCGGCGCCGGCGGCGCGGGTGCGGTCGTCGTTGGTGATCGGGGGGACGGGGAGTGCGCCCTTAGTCAGGGCCATGACATTGACCTCCTTGCGGCGTGGTGAAGCCGAGGAATTCGAGCAGGTCAGGCGGCGCTCAGCGCGTAGCCGGAAGCGAGCAGTTCGGCGGCCTCGGCCCGGCGCCCGGAGGCGGTGGCGAGGGAGACGTCGAGGGCTTCGGCGATGGACTGGAGGGTGACGGCCTCGGGGTTGCCGCCGGCGGCGAGGATCATCCGGGCGACGCGGCGGGTGGCGCGGGCGGCGGGGGTCAGCTTCGCCGCGTCCTCCGCTTCGACGGCGCGCAGCTCGGCTTCAGCAGCGCGTGCGCGGGTTTCAGCGGTCCGCAGCCGGGCCACCTCGGTGGCCTCTTCGGCGTCGGCCCGGGCGCGCTGAACGGCGGCCGCGCGTTTGCCCGTTTCAGCGGCTGACTCCTCGATTTCAGCGGAGTGCCTGGCCGTTTCAGCGGCACGCAGGCGGGCGGCCTGGGCGGCCTGCTCGTCCTCGGCCCGGGCCCGCTCGGCGGCCGCCGCCTCGCGGTCCGTTTCGGCGGCACGGCGCCGCGTTTCAGCGGCGACGTGCTCCGTTTCAGCAGCGGCCCGATCGGTTTCAGCGGCACGTCGGCGGGCCTCGGCGGCGTCCTGCTCGGCCTCGGCGGCGGCCAGTTCCTCGGTCGCCTGGTCCAGCCGCTCGGCGGCATCCGCCTCCCGGCTGGCGGCGAGCGTACGGGCCTGTGCCTGGGCGCGGGCGGCGGCCGTATCGGCGTCGACCTCGTACCCGGCGGCCTCGACCCGGCCCGTCGTACGCAGGCTGGAGATCCGGGCGTCCGCAGCCCGGGCCTCGGCCCGCGCGCTGACCTCGGCCTCGAACGCGGCCGTGCGGTCGGCCCGCAGCCGGGCACTCTCCTCTGCCTCGATCGGCAGGGCCAGGGCCTCGTTCACGGAGAGGCCGAAGCGCTCCATCGTGAGCGGGAGCCGCTGGTCAGCGGGGGCTTTGCGCCAGTCACCTCCGTACTGGCGCTCCAGTAGGACCCGGTAGACGAGCCTCTCGCGTTCCAGCTCGACCGCGCGGTCGTAGGAGGCGATGCCGTTCAGGCGCATCCGCCGGTACATCCGGAACGACGGCCACGGGGCGAGCAGCCAGCGGTGTACGGGTACGCCGTCGCGCTGGTGGCCGGCCTCGATGCTGGTGATCCGGATGACCAGGCGCCGTCCGGCCTCGACGGCCGCGACGAACATGATCGGGATGACGGCGTGCAGGGCCGAACCGGTCGGATCGGCCGTGATCGGGCCGTTCGAGGCGGCGTTGAAGTAGATCGTCGCGCCGGTGAAGGTGTGGGCCAGCAGCCGCAGCAGCGGCCACGGGGTGCGCTGGCGGATCAGGTAGAGATCCAGGGCCAGCAGGACCACGATCCCGGCATCCAGCCCGACCGGGTAGACGTGGCTGAAGTCGCCGAAGCCGTGCCTGAAACCGAGCTTCACCAGGGCCGAGTACGAGCCGGTGAAGCCGATCCCGGCCAGCACCACCCCACCCGCGAGGGCGAGCACCGCCAGCCCGATCAGCACCGGGCTGGACGTCTGGGGCGGCGCGGTTGAAGCGCCCGCTCGCGGCGTTGAAGCGGTGGCGGCCGGGGCCGAAACTCCCGTCGGCGCGGCCATCGTCGTCACGCGGCCACCCGCTCGAAGCGCGCCATGCGGCGGCGGGCCGCCCGGCGCCGCAGCGGCACCGGCGCGATGCTCAGCAGCTGCTCGGCGAAAGTGGCCAGCAACGGGTCCTCGCGGCGGAGGTCCGTCAGGACGTCCCTCGCGGCGTCCATCCGGGCCTCGCGCTCGATCTCGCTCTCGCCGACCACCCCGGTGAACAGCCGGCTGAACTCCGACTCCACGCCGAGCGCGAGCTCGGCGAACTCGCCCTCCGTCAGGGCGGTTTGACCTGCAACAATCGACCTCACGGGTCTACCTCGATTCTCGTGGGGAGGGGCCCGGGGCCGCCGCGCGCCCGGCCAAGGAATGCGCGGCGGCCCGATCCACGGGCCGATGGCAGCAGCGGCCAGCGCGGGACGCGCGGCGTGCTGCACGTGGACGGGGAGGGAGTCGCACCCTCGCCCCCGCAGGGGCCCACTTCGGGCCGTCCGCTCGGTCTGCCTCCGCCTCTCCCCAGGCACCTCCTATCGCGGGGTTCTCGGCGGGACCTATGGAGTTGTGAAGGAACGAGCGCTGCCATCGGGGGGCTGTCACCCCACCCCTCCGGGCGCATTTGCGCAGCTCAGAGCAGCCCAAAGAAGGCCCCTCTGTGTCGCCCCTGTCTCACTCAGTGCGACACTCACAACATAGACAACCTGCTTAGGCAGGTCAAGAGAGTTGGGTTTCTCGCCCCTCTTGGGTGTCTGCCCTAGCATGGGGAGATGGCCTTGGACCCAGACGACTCCCGCCCCCCGTATCAGCAGGTCGGCAGCACTCTGCGGGCCTCGATCCTCACGAAGAAGGCCGGCTTCGAGCCCGGCGACAAGCTCCCCTCCGGCCCCGAGCTGGCGAAGCACTTCGGCGTGGCGCGCGGCACGGTGGACAAGGCCCTCGATCTGCTCCGCACCGAGGGACTGATCGTGACCCGCCAGGGGAGCGGCTCCTTCGTCCGCGAGCGCACCTCCCGGCCCGTCGGCCTGCGGCCGCATCTAGAGGCGGCCTTCGAGCAGCAGCAGGTGACCCTCGACTTCGCCGGCTTCTCCAGTGAGACGCTGCACAACGCGCTCCAGGAGCCGCTCGACAAGGTCCGCTCCGGCCGGCTGGCGCCCGAATCCATCACGGTCCGCCTGCTGCTGCCCGACACGACGTCACCCATGGCCGTGCCCGTCCTCGTCGACGGCCTCCAGGACGAAGCCGCCCTCCGCGAGCGCGCCCGCAACATCGCCCTGACGAACGCCGGCGGCATCGCCCACTCGGTCGAGATGCTCGCCGAGTTGGGCCTCGTCCAGAAGGCCAGCGTCCAGGTCAAGGTCCACCGGGCGTCCAGCCTCTTCAAGCTCTATATCCTGAACAGGACGGAGGCGTTCTTCGGCTTCTACCCGCTCCGCGAGCGCACCGTCACGATCGACGACACTGCCCACACCTTCTTCGACGTGACCGGCAAGGACACCACCCTGTTCCACCACGTCGCCGGCCCGGACGACGCCTCACTCGGATCGCAGTACGTCCAGCAGGCCCAGATGTGGTTCGACAGCGTGTGGAGCACCATCGCCTACGAGCGGCAGCCATGATCGCCACCCCTGATCAACTCGCCGCCGTCCTGCGGCCGGTGAAGCACATCCTCCTCGACTTCGACGGCCCGGTCTGCTCGGTCTTCGCTGGCCTTCCCGCCCCAGTGGTCGCCCGCCGCCTCCGGGAGGGCTGGTTTGCGGCAGGGGCGCAGGCTCCGCCCGGGGTCGAGGAGGAGACTGACCCGCTCGCCCTGCTCCGGCTGATCGCGGACGCTCGGCCCGACCTCACGGCGAGCACGGACACCGCGCTGGCCACGCTGGAGAACGAAGCCGTCCAGGTCGCTCGCCCGACCCCAGGCGGCGAATCGCTTCTGCGCGCTGCTGTCCTCTCCGGCCGACTGGTCTCAGTGGTCAGCAATAACGCGGGCGCAGCCATCGAGTCCTACCTCGCCGAGCATGGTCTTACCGACTATGTGGCGGGTGTCTTCGGGCGCGCCCCGGGCGAGCCCTCCTCCATGAAGCCGAACCCGCGCCTTCTGCTCGAAGCGATGGAAGCCGCGGGCACCGGGCCGGTGCAGTGTGTTTTCATCGGCGACGCGGTCCGGGATATCGAGGCCGGTGAAGCCGCCGCCGTGCCGACGATTGGCTACGCCAACAAGCCGGGTAAGGACGCCAAGCTAGCCGCCGCCGGCGCCGTGATAGTCGTGGACTCGATGCAGCACATCGCGGATGCCCTGACCCGATGCTCGAGCTCCTGATGTTCCGTGCCTGAGACATCGAGGCATGAGGGGCATCGTGACGAGACGTCCGCGGCGGTCGGCCCCAGATAAATCATCTGCCGTCTGTGCTTTCCGGGTTGCCTGCTGAATGCTGTTCTACTCGACCACAGGCACTCACCCGACCAGACAGTCAGCAGCCGGGCTGGAGCCCAGGGCACAGAGCGCGCTGCGTGTAGGGCTTCTGCTGATTCGTGATTGCTTGCTACGTGGCGCTTGCCGGCTTCGTCGATTTCGTGATTCTGCAGACATGCTGCGCGCGTGCTGACAGAATTGATGAATCGGCTGATCCGGGAACGAGGGGAGAGTAGTGAGTCAACGGGAGCTAGTTTCCTACTTCAAGCAGGCCACCATGGAAATACAGCTCGAATACGAGCGAATCCGCGCACGTGCCATGGAAGATCCAGGGACAGCCGGAGATGAAGGCGAAGAGAATTGGGCGTCGCTCTTGAGGAAATGGCTTCCCGGGGACTTGCAAATCGCCACAAAGGGGCGAGTTCTATGTGGTGACGGAGAGGCGACTGATCAAGTTGATATCGTAGCCCTTTCTTCGCTGTATCCGCATGGAATGCTGACGAAGAAGATGCACCTCGCCTCGGAGGTGATGGTCATCGTTGAGTGCAAGTCGACCCTGAAAGCGCAGCACATCGAAAAGACGATCGCAAGTGCCAGTCGAGCAAAAGAGGCCATCTATAGGGCGCACGGGAAGGAGGTGATTTATGGACTAGTTGCCCACTCTCACTCGTGGCGAGCTGACAGGCAGCGGGTGGTGGACGTGATCTCGGGCATGCTTGCAGAGATCGATAAGAGGCATGTCGGCCACCCAAATAACTCGCTCGATTTTTTGTGCGTCGCAGATCTGGGGGCTTGGGTTCTTCGCGCGGAGTCAGACGAAGAAATGTATGGCCCGGGGGTCGTTAGCTATTATTCGGGTCCATCGTTTAGCGGCTTTGGCGGAAAAGCTGTCGAAATATCTCCGATTGGAAGGATGGTGACATATATGCTTCGGCGTCTTTCCTATCTAGATGGCAAGTATCATGGCCTGGCTGGATATTTCGCGATGGCAGGTCTCGAAGGAGTGGGTTCTTACAATTCGAGAAATCTTCGAAAATGGAAGGACTTTGAAAGTGGGCGTCAGCATGTCGACCTCTTCCTTTGATCGGATGTTGTCCCGCGAGGTTTTCCGGTGAAGAGTATTCGAGAGTCGAGCTTGGTTGCCGTCAGAAGCTGAGCATCCAGGGCGATGCCTATCGAGGCTCACTTTGTTCACGCTGCACATCCTGAACTGGCCGGAGGTTTTGCGGCGTCTGCCCCGCGAGCGCACCGTGGCGATCCGACGGCGTGGGTTAGGCATTAGGGGGTTGGAAATTTAGAAGCCATCGAGCGCCATGTTGCTAAAAAGCGTGGCGATCAAATTTTGCGCGTTTTGCAAGTTTGACGCTTCTGGTGAAGCTGGCTTCGGCGGTCGGAGGATTGGAATCCCTGTTGTCGGAGTGCTCGCTAAGGACCCTTTTGGCCTTCGCTACAGGATTTCGAATGTGAGCAAGTCGGGCCGCCACTTTGAATCGGTGTGCGGGCATCACCTCCCCTCTTTCTAGGCGCCGGTGAAACTGGATCAGCTTTCCATCGAAATGCCGATCTCCGGATGACATCCTCTCGATCAGGCCGAAGCCTTCCAGTAGAAGATGCGTCTCGTAGACATCCCTGGAGAGGCAGTACTCGTAGTCCCGAATGCTGCCGGCGCAGTAGACACCCGTCTCGCGATGGTTCTTGCGGAACCTCCGCGCCATATGTAGCAGTACCAGATACATTCGAATCTCGGACTGCGTGAGGATGAAGATCCAGCCATCCGTGAAGAATTCAACCGGAAGAAAGATGAGGCGCATCGAATCCCCGCTGGGGATTACGTAATCATTTACCTTGGAGTCGGTAATGCCAGACTCGTGAAGGGGCATGATCGAAATGGTGCCCCGCGAAGATTTAATTATCCTCACCAGGCCCTCGGAAGCCAGTCGTTGAAATCCTGATTTAACTTGCCTGATGCGATTTCCAAGCTCGGTAATCTGTCTCCTTGCTTCCATATTCTCCCTTGCCTGGGAAGCGGTGACCCTGACCCATGATGCTTCTTCTGGTTCAGCGCTATAAATTGGCAAGGGGCTCGGGCCGGCGACGCCGGTTCGCTTCCTGCATTGAGCTTCAAATAGTGCGATCAGGTAAAGCTGCAGATTTAGGCCGCGCGGCGCGGTGACCCGGCAGATAGGGGGCTCTCGGAGCGGCCCGCCATTAAACTCTCCTCCCCAGAAGAGGTCAGCCCTGACCCTCACCCACGCTGGCCTGGTGCCCTTTTGATGAACCGAGTGCAACCATCTTGCCGCGCTCAAAACTTGCGGTGCGAGCTCCTCTAGGGCCCGCCTGCGCTTGACGAGCCGTTCAACGTTCCTCGACACGCGTCCTCCCTGCCTGCGTGCCCGCATCTTTGCATGCCAGGTACCTGCAAGGGCCGTGGGAGCGGGGGCCCGAAGCCATTGCGACCTTTTGGCCGCGATGCTTCAGGGGCAGCTACCTGCGGTTTTGCGTGAGCCACGGCCCACCCCAGGGTGGTCATGCGGGCCAAAGGGTGCTGTGACTCTTTGCGACCTTTTGGCCGCAGTGCTTCAGGGCCAGCTACCTGCGGTTTTGCGCGAGGCACAGCGAACCTCAGGGTGGTCATGCGGGCCAAAAGGTCAATTGGCTGGACCCAGGTTGGCGTTAGCGATGGATCAAAGTGAGAGGGCAGAACGACGTGAGCGGCCTCCCTGGCCCGGGAGGCCGCTCACCGCATCACCGCTCACCATCTACGCAGACAGAGCAGGCAGGTAACGCCCTATGAATGTACGCCGAAGGCGCCACTTGGCATACAGCATCCGAAGCTCTCTACCTCTCGTAACGGTGTTCAGCGCTTCGCTCTTCACGGCTGGCCTGGTGTGGCTAACCCCGAGTCTCGCTACTCCGATCGCCACGGCCGCAGCTGTTTGCGGCGCAGCGCTGCCTGCGATCAAGCGGCGCCGTGCCCAAGGAGTCCAACGCCGGCTGCGTTCTGACATCGAGAGTCAACCGCCTGTGGGCCCCAATAGCGGGGCTCCAGCCCGCAGCACGTCTTCAGGGGGACGTGACGAGTAGCCGGCCGCTGGCGGGCCCGCAGGAAGCCTCCGCAACGAGTTCCTGCGGGGCTTCGCCCTTCTGCGGCGCGCGGCGTCGGTAGGTTCTGGGTGGTGATTACTCAGATCGTCACGCTGGTGGGCGTCCTGCTGGGGGCGCTCACCTCGTTCGTGGCCACCGGGTGGGCGGAGCAGGTCAAGCACCGGCGGCTTATGGCCTCGCGGTGGGGTGAGCGGAAGCTCGACACCTACGTGCAGTACGCGACCTGCGTGAAGGAGATCTCTGCGGTCGCCAAGCGGGCCGTGGAGGCTGAGGCGGGGTCGGAGGGACGGGCGGAGTTCCTGGCGACGATGGAGAAGGCGGAGATCCAGCGGTCGGCGCTGTTCGAGATGCTCGTACTGCTCGCGAGTCCGGCGGCGGTGGAGGCGGCGAAGGCGGTCAACGCGGTGCTGTGGGAGTTCGAGACGGCCGCGCGCGAGCACACCGTGGTGGCCAACGGCGTCGTCCTGGTCGAGTTGCTCAACGCCTATCACTTGCAGGCCCGGCTCGACCTCGGCGTCGGTGGGGCGTGAGCAGGAACACAGGAGGCCGGGCCGGGCAGCGGAGAGCGCTGCCCGGCCCAGCCTGTGAGGTGCTCGTGGAGGTGGGTCGGTAGGGGCTACCGGGACCATGATCCGGACCAGGGGCGGACCAGATGGGGGCTGGGAGCGGGAGTTGGCTGTTCAGGGTGGGTGTAGCCAGCGGCCTGTAAATCTGCCGCGCAAGCTACGCAGGTTCGAACCCTGCACCAGCCACCGGATGGAGAAACGGCCCCCGATCTGCGGAAACGCGGATCGGGGGTCTTTTCGTGTGCCCGGGGGCCGGTGGGGGTGGGGTTATTGCGCATGGGTTGCAATTACGGGGGTGGGGCAGGAGAGTGGGGGGTGTGGGGGTGGGAGTCCTTCGATCGAGCTGGTCGTCTTCCCAACCGGCGTCCGCCGGGACTTCGGCTCGGCCCACCCCCCACCAGAGGATTGCGCGTCAAGGGCGTGTCAAAGGGGCTCGTGGGGGCGTCAGGAACGCGTAGGGGTGCGGGAGGGGTGTGGGGGCGGGGGCGCAGGATCTGAGGAATCAGTTCACTGCGGAGGTCCCGTCCGATGTCCAGCGTCGCCAGTAGCCCGTCCGTGACCGCCCGCCCGGAGGAGCCGCCGGATCCCGGGGTGGGGGAGGAGCGGCACCGGCTGTCGGTGTTCGGGGGGCTGGCGGCGCTGTCGTTGGACGCGATGGCGTCGGTGGCGTACGGGCCGGAGTCGATCGTGCTGGTGCTGGCCGCGGCCGGTGCGTACGGGCTGGGGTTCACGCTGCCGGTGACGGTGGGGATCGCCGTGCTGCTCGCGGTGCTGGTGGCCTCCTACCGGCAGGTGATCGCGGCGTTCCCGGACGGCGGCGGCTCGTACGCGGTGGCCAAGGCGCACCTGGGGCGGCGGACGGCGCTGACGGCGGCGGCCTCGCTGGTGATCGACTACGTCCTGAACGTCGCGGTCTCGGTGACGGCCGGGGTGGCCGCGCTCACCTCCGCGTACCCGGGCCTGTACGGGGACCGGGTCTGGCTCTGCCTCGGCGTGCTCGCCCTGGTGACGGCGGTGAACCTGCGCGGCATCGCGGAGTCGGCCCGCTGGTTCATGGCGCCGACGGCGGTCTTCGTGCTGTCGATCCTGGCGATCATCGTGGTCGGCCTGTTCCGCGACGCCCCCGCCAGTACCGAGGCGGCCGCCGGGCACGCCTCGGTGCTCGCCGAGAACGCGACGACCGTCGGCGCGCTGCTGCTGCTCAAGGCGTTCGCGGCCGGCTGCTCCGCCCTGACCGGCGTCGAGGCCGTGGCCAACGCCGTCCCCTCCTTCCGCGCCCCGCGGGTGAGGCGCGCCCAGCAGACCGAGGTGGCGCTCGGCGTCCTGCTCGGCGTGATGCTGATCGGACTGGCCGTGCTGATCGGCCGCTTCCACCTCCAGCCGGTGGAGGGCGTCACCGTCCTCGCCCAGCTCGCCGACGCCTCGCTCGGCCACGGGGCCGGCTTCTACGTCGTCCAGTTCGCCACCGTCGTCCTGCTCGGCCTGGCCGCGAACACCTCCTTCGGCGGCCTGCCCGTCCTGCTCGACCTGCTCGCCCGGGACAACCACCTGCCGCACGTGTTCGCGCTGCGCGCCGACCGTCAGGTGTACCGCTACGGCGTGCTGTTCCTGGCCGCCGTCTCGGCGGCGCTGCTGGTCGGCTCCGGCGGGGACGTCAACAGCCTGGTGCCGCTGTTCTCGATCGGCGTCTTCGTCGGCTTCACCATCTGCCAGGTCGGCATGGTCCGGCACTGGTACCGGGAGCGGCCGGACGGCTGGCGGTGGAAGGCCCTGCTGAACGGCTTCGGGGCCCTGCTCACCGGCGTCGCCACCGTCGTGGTCACCGGAACCAAGTTCACCGAGGGGGCCTGGGGCATCGTCGTGGCCCTGCCGCTGCTGGTGCTGCTGTTCGAGGCCGTGCACCGCAGCTACGCCCGCATCGGCGAGCGGCTGGAGCTGGGCCGGGTGCCCGGCGCGGTCACCCGCCAGCGCAGCCTGGTCGTCGTGCCGGTGACGGCGATCACCAGGCTCACCCGGGACGGCCTGTCGGCGGCGCTCTCGCTCGGCGACGAGGTGCTGGCGGTGACGGTCGTCCACGAGTCCGCGCAGGCGGAGGCGCTGCGCAGGGACTGGGAGCTGTGGCAGCCCGGTGTGCCGCTGGTGGAGATCCCGGACGGGCACCGCCGGCTGGGCGAGCCGATCGCGGACTTCGTCAACGAGCTGGGCCGGGAGCACGTCTACGACCGCCTGACCGTGCTGATCCCCGAGGTGGAGCCCGCGCACTGGTGGCAGCGGGCGCTGCAGAACCGGCGCGGCGCCGTGATCGACCGCGCGCTGAGGAGGAAGACGGACGCGGTGGTGTGTCGGCTGCGGATGAGGATGTGATCGCGCGAGATCCCGGGGCCCGGACGGCGAGTTGCCGTCCGGGCCCTCCCACATGCGCGGGCGGACGGGGAGCGCCCGATGATCTCGGCCGGATCACGACGGTCTCGGCCCGGTGAAGCGGACGTCAACGTCGCGTCAACGTGGCGCTATCACCCGTATGGACGGCGTCAGGGGCCCCTAACGCGCCCCAGACGGCTGGTTTGCTGCATCTGCCGGTCGTCCGCCGGCGCCGCACGAGGCCCCCGGGCCCGTCCGCGGCACTCTCCCGAACCACGCTGGTGGAGCCCATGTCCGATCTCATCTACGTCGGTGTCACGGTCGCCGTGTTCGCCGTCATCGCCCTGATCGCGCGGGGGGTGGAGAAGCTGTGAGCGCCGAGAACATCGCTGGTCTCATCGTGGCCGTCGCGCTCGTCGGCTATCTCGTCGTGGCGCTGATCTTCCCGGAGAAGTTCTGACATGGGAAACACTCTCGCGGGCTGGCTGCAGGCCCTCGCCCTCGTCGGCGCGCTGGCCCTGTGCTACCGCCCCCTGGGCGACTACATCGCCCGCGTCCTCACCACCTCCAAGCACCTCAGAGTCGAGCGCGGCGTCTACAAGCTGATCGGCGTCGACGGTGACGCCGACCAGCGCTGGCCGGTGTACCTGCGCTCGGTGGTGGCCTTCTCGGCCGTCTCCGTGCTCTTCCTGTACGGCCTGATCCGCCTCCAGGGGTGGCTGCTGCTGAACCTGGGCGTTCCGCAGATGGACGGCCACCAGGCGTGGAACACCGCGATCTCGTTCGTGGCGAACACCAACTGGCAGTCCTACGCCGGTGAGTCCGCGATGGGCCACCTGGCGCAGATGGCGGGCCTGGCGGTGCAGAACTTCGTCTCCGCGGCCGTCGGCATCGCCGTCGTCGCCGCGCTGATCCGGGGCTTCACCCGCAACCGGACCGACCGCGTCGGCAACTTCTGGGTGGACCTGGTCCGGATCAACCTGCGGCTGCTGCTGCCGATCTCGATCGTCTTCGCCCTCGTCCTGGCCGCCTCCGGCGTGATCCAGAACTTCCACGGGTTCACCGAGGTGACCACCCTCGGCGGCGACGTGCAGAGGATCCCGGGCGGCCCGGTGGCCTCGCAGGAGGTCATCAAGCTGCTGGGCACCAACGGCGGCGGCTTCTTCAACGCCAACTCGGCGCACCCGTTCGAGAACCCGACCGGCTTCTCCAACCTGGTCGAGATCTTCCTGCTCCTGGTGATCCCGTTCGCCCTGCCGCGCACCTTCGGCCGGATGGTCGGCGACAACCGCCAGGGCTACGCGATCGTCGCCGTGATGGGCCTGTTCTGGGTCGCCTCGACGGCTCTGCTGACCTGGTCCGAGGTCGCGCACCACGGCAGCGCCCTGCAGGCCGCGGGCGCCGCGATGGAGGGCAAGGAGCAGCGCTTCGGCATCGCCGCGAGCACCCTGTTCGCCTCCTCGACCACGCTGACCTCGACCGGCGCGGTGAACTCGTTCCACGACTCGTTCACCCCGTTCGGTGGCGGGCTGACGGTCTTCAACATGATGCTCGGCGAGATCGCGCCCGGTGGTACCGGCTCCGGCCTGTACGGCATGTTGATCCTGGCCGTCGTGGCGGTGTTCGTCGCCGGCCTGATGGTCGGCCGTACCCCCGAGTACCTGGGCAAGAAGCTCGGCGGCCGGGAGATGAAGTTCGCCTCGCTGTACATCCTCACCACCCCGACCCTCGTGCTGGTCGGTACGGGCGTGGCGATGGCGCTGCCCGGTGAGCGTGCCGGGATGCTCAACTCGGGCGCCCACGGCTTCTCCGAGGTGCTGTACGCCTTCACCTCCGCCGCGAACAACAACGGCTCGGCGTTCGGCGGCATCACGGTCAACACCGACTGGTACGACACGGCGCTGGGCCTGGCCATGATCTTCGGCCGTCTGCTGCCGATCGTCTTCGTCCTGGCGCTGGCCGGCTCGCTCGCCCAGCAGCAGCCGGTTCCGGCCACCCCGGGCACCCTGCCCACCCACAAGCCGCTGTTCGTGGGCCTGCTCTCGGGCGTGATCCTGATCGTCGTCGGCCTCACCTACTTCCCGGCCCTGGCTCTCGGGCCGATCGCGGAAGGTCTCTCCTGATGTCCACCCCCACCCTGAACCCCGCACCGGCCGACAAGGCCGAGGCCGCCGCGCCGCACAGAGTGCAGAGCGGCCTCCTCGACCCGAAGCTGATCCTCGCCTCCCTGCCGGACGCGGTGAAGAAGCTCGACCCCCGGGTGATGGTCAAGAACCCGGTCATGTTCGTGGTCGAGGTCGGCTCGGTGGTCACCACCGTCTCCGCGATCGTCAACCCGTCCGTGTTCGCCTGGTCGATCACCGTCTGGCTCTGGCTGACCACCGTCTTCGCCAACCTGGCGGAGGCCGTCGCCGAGGGCCGCGGCAAGGCCCAGGCCGACACCCTGCGCAAGACCAAGACCGAGTCCGTCGCCCGCCGGCTCACCGACTGGCCCGCGAGCCGGGCCGAGGAGGAGGTGCCCGGTACCGCGCTCCAGCTGGGTGACCACGTGGTGGTCGAGGCCGGGCAGGTCATCCCCGGCGACGGAGACGTCGTCGAGGGTGTCGCCAGCGTCGACGAGTCGGCGATCACCGGCGAGTCCGCGCCCGTCATCCGCGAGTCCGGCGGTGACCGCAGCGCGGTGACCGGCGGGACGAAGGTGCTCTCCGACCGCATCGTGGTCAAGATCGCCTCGGAGCCCGGCAAGTCCTTCATCGACCGGATGATCGCCCTGGTCGAGGGCGCCGCCCGGCAGAAGACGCCCAACGAGATCGCGCTGAACATCCTGCTGGCCTCGCTGACCATCGTCTTCCTGGTCGCGGTCGTCACGCTCCAGCCGATGGCGACCTTCGCGGGCGCCCCGCAGTCGATGATCGTCCTGGTCGCCCTGATCGTGGCGCTCATCCCGACCACCATCGGCGCGCTGCTCTCCGCGATCGGCATCGCCGGCATGGACCGCCTCGTCCAGCGCAACGTGCTGGCGATGTCCGGCCGCGCCGTCGAGGCCGCCGGCGACGTCAACACCCTGCTGCTCGACAAGACCGGCACCATCACCCTGGGCAACCGCCAGGCCGCCGAGTTCCTGCCCGCGCCCGGGGTGGAGCAGGGCGAGCTGGCCGGCGCTGCCCAGCTCTCCTCCCTCGCGGACGAGACCCCCGAGGGCCGCTCGATCGTGGTGCTCGCCAAGACCGAGTACGGCCTGCGGGCCCGCGCCCAGGGCGAGCTGACGCACGCCACCTGGGTGCCGTTCACGGCCCAGACCCGGATGTCGGGTGTGGACCTGGACGAGCCGGGCGGCGTGCACCAGGTCCGCAAGGGCGCGGCCGGTTCCGTCTCCAACTGGGTGACGGAGAACGGCGGTTCGGTCGGCTCCGAGGTCGCCACCCTGGTCGACGGGATCTCCGCCGCCGGTGGCACCCCGCTGGTCGTCGCCGCGAAGATCGGCAGCGAGCCCGCCCGCGTCCTCGGGGTCATCCACCTCAAGGACGTGGTCAAGGAGGGCATGCGGGAGCGCTTCGACGAGCTGCGCCGCATGGGCATCAAGACCATCATGATCACGGGCGACAACCCGCTGACCGCCAAGGCGATCGCGGAGGAGGCCGGCGTGGACGACTTCCTCGCCGAGGCCACGCCCGAGGACAAGATGGCCCTGATCAAGAAGGAGCAGGAGGGCGGCAAGCTGGTCGCGATGACCGGCGACGGCACCAACGACGCCCCCGCGCTCGCCCAGGCCGACGTCGGCGTCGCGATGAACACCGGGACCATGGCGGCCAAGGAGGCCGGCAACATGGTCGACCTGGACTCCAACCCGACCAAGCTCATCGAGATCGTGGAGATCGGCAAGCAGCTGCTGATCACCCGCGGCGCGCTGACCACCTTCTCGATCGCCAACGACGTGGCCAAGTACTTCGCGATCATCCCCGCGATGTTCGCCGGGGTCTACCCGGGCCTGAGCCACCTCAACATCATGGGCCTGCACAGCCCCCAGTCCGCGATCACCTCGGCGATCATCTTCAACGCCCTGGTCATCGTCGGCCTGATCCCGCTCGCCCTGCGCGGCGTCAAGTACCGCCCGTCGGACGCCAGTTCGCTGCTGCGCCGCAACATCGGGGTCTACGGCTTCGGCGGTCTGGTGGTGCCCTTCGTCGGCATCAAGCTGATCGACCTCATCGTCCAGTTCATCCCCGGCCTCAGCTGAGCAGGGAAAGGAGCCAACCACCATGTCCAAGCCCCTGCCGACCGCCGTCCGCACCCACTTCACGGCGCTGCGCGCCCTCCTGGTGCTCACGGTGATCCTCGGAATCGCCTACCCGCTGCTCGTCACCGGGATCAGCCAGGTCGCGTTCAGCGACAAGGCCAACGGGTCGATGGTCAGCGCCGACGGCAAGAACGTCGGGTCCAGCCTCCTCGGCCAGAACTACAACCTGCCGAAGAAGGACCCGAACGACAAGAACGAGGAGGCGCAGCCGGACCCGCAGTGGTTCCAGCCCCGCCCCTCCGCCAACGGCTACGCCGGCGACAACTCCGGCGCCAGCAACCTCGGCCCGAACAGCGAGGACCTGCTGAAGGCCGTCGACGACCGCCGCAAGGCCGTCGCCGAGTTCGACGGCGTCGACCCGGCGAGCGTCCCGGCCGACGCACTGACCGCCTCCGGCTCCAGCCTCGACCCGCACATCTCCGTGGCCTACGCGAAGGAGCAGGTCAAGCGGGTCTCCGAGAAGCGCAACCTGCCGCAGGACACCGTCACCAAGCTCGTCGAGAAGTACACCGAAGGGCGCTCGCTCGGCTTCCTCGGCAACGAGGGCGTCAACGTCGTCCTGCTGAACCGGGCGCTCGGCGAGCAGAAGTGACACCGGATCTGATGGAGAGTTAGATGGCCGACCCGGGCCGGGGCTCGCTCCCGGCCCGGGTCGGCTCGCGGCATGTCACCGCCCGCAAGCCGAACCCGCCCGACCGCCCCGCGATGACGAAAGAGCAGCGCCCATGGCCCGCGACCTCACCTCCGGCACCGGCACCCGCGGCGGCCGGCTGAGGGTGTACCTCGGCTCCGCCCCGGGGGTCGGCAAGACCTACCGGATGCTGGACGAGGCCCGGCGCAGACAGGAGCGCGGGGTCGACGTCGTGGTCGGGTACATCGAGTGCCACGGCCGCCGCCACACCGAGGCCATGCTGGAGGGCCTGGAGGTCGTCCCCCGCGTCCACCGCTCGTACCGGGACGCCGAGTTCGAGGAGATGGACCTCGACGGGCTGCTCGCCCGCCGCCCCTCCGTCGTGCTCGTGGACGAGCTGGCGCACACCAACATCCCCGGCGGCCGCCACGCCAAGCGCTGGCAGGACGTCGAGGAGATCCTCGCCGCCGGGATCGACGTCATCACCACCGTCAACATCCAGCACCTGGAATCGCTGAACGACGTCGTCCAGAAGATCACCGGCATCCCCCAGCGCGAGACCGTCCCGGACGAGGTGGTCCGCCGGGCCGACCAGATCGAACTCGTCGACATGGCCCCGCAGGCACTGCGCCGCCGGATGGCCCACGGCAACGTCTACAAGGCGGAGAAGGTGGACGCCGCGCTCTCCAACTACTTCCGCGTCGGCAACCTCACGGCCCTGCGCGAACTCGCCCTGCTCTGGGTCGCCGGCCGGGTCGACGAGGGCCTGCGCGACTACCGCGCCGCCCACCGCATCGACCGGGTCTGGGAGACCCGCGAACGGGTCGTGGTCGCCCTGACCGGCGGCCCCGAGGGCGAGACCCTGATCCGCCGCGCCGCCCGGATCGCCGACCGCACCGCCGGCGGGGACCTCCTGGCCGTCCACGTCTCCCGCAGCGACGGCCTCGCCGGCGCCTCCTCCGGCGCCCTCGCCCAGCAGCGGCTGCTGGTCGAGACCCTCGGCGGCAGCTACCACGTGGTGGTCGGCGACGACATCCCCACCGCGCTGCTCGCCTTCGCCCGTGCCCACGACGCCACCCAGCTGGTGCTCGGCACCAGCCGCCGGGGCCGGATCACCCGATTCCTCACCGGCCCCGGCATCGGCGAGACCACCGTGGACGACTCCGAGGACATCGACGTCCACATGGTCACCCACGAGTTCACCGGCCGGGGCCGGCTGCCCTCGTTGGGCCGGCGCCACTCCAGGCGCCGCACCGTCCTCGGCTACGCGGCGGGCCTGGTGCTGCCCTGGCTGCTCACCGCCGTGCTCTCCCAGGCGCACGACTCCATCAACCTCACCACCGACGCGCTGATCTTCCAGCTCGGCGTGGTCATCGTCGCCCTGCTTGGCGGCGCCGTCTCCGCCCTGCTGGCCGCCTTCATCGCCTCGGTGCTGCTCAACTACTACTTCATCCCGCCCGTCCACAGCCTGACCATCGGCGAGACCAACAACATCGTCTCCCTGGTGGTCTTCGCCGCCATCGCCCTGGCCGTCTCCACCGTGGTCGACCACGCCGGCCGACTCACCAGCCGCGCCGCCCGCGCCACCGCCGAGGCCGAGACCCTCTCCACCCTGGCCGGCAGCGTGCTGCGCGGCGCGGACGCCCTGCCCGCCCTGCTGGAGAAGTCCCGCACGGCCTTCGGCATGCGCACCGTCGCCCTGCTCTCCCGGACGGGCGAGGTGCTCGCCCACTCCGAGGCCGAGCAGCCGGACGACGGCGCGCCGGGCGAGACCACCGAGGTGCCGGTCGGCGCGGACGCGGTGCTGGTGCTCACCGGCCGCCGGCTGCCCGCCGCCGACCAGCGGGTGCTGACCGCCTTCGCCGCCCACGTCGGCGCCGCCCTGGAACGCGACCGCCTCGCCGTGGTCGCCGCCGAGGTGGAGCCCATCAAGGCCGCCGACCGGATGCGCACCGCCCTGCTCGCCGCCGTCAGCCACGACCTGCGCACCCCGCTCGCCGCCGCCCTCGCCTCGGTCGGCTCGCTGCGCAGCCCCGACGTCGAGTTCTCGCCCGAGGACCAGGCCGAACTCCTCGCCACCGCCGACGAATCGCTGGTCAAACTCACCCGTCTGGTGGACAACCTGCTCGACATGAGCCGCCTCCAGGCCGGCGCCCTCACCCTGCACCTCACCGAGACCCACCTCGACGAGATCCTGCCCCGGGCCCTCGACAGCCTGCCCGACCCGTACGCCCCCATCCAGCCGCTCGACCTCACTGTGGACATCGGAGAGGGCGCCCCGCCGGTGCTCGCCGACCCGCCGCTGCTGGAACGCGTCCTCGCCAACGTGATCACCAACGCGCTGCGCCACAACGCCCCCGGCGCACCCGTCCTGGTCACCGCCAGCCACCACGCCGACCTGGTCGAGATCCGGGTGATCGACCGGGGCCCCGGCATCGCCCCCGAGGACCGCGACAGCGTCTTCCTGCCGTTCCAGCGCCTCGGCGACACCGACAACACCACCGGCGTCGGCCTCGGGCTCGCCCTCTCCCGGGGCCTCGCCGAGGCCATGGGCGGCAGCCTGGAGGTCGAGGACACCCCCGGCGGCGGCACCACCATGCTGCTCACCCTGCCCGCCGCCCGGCCCACCGCGCCGCCCGCCGACCACCCCGGGGAGGGACCTGAAGCGTGAGTGAGATCCTGGTCGTCGACGACGAACCCGCCCTCCTGCGGACCCTGCGGATCAACCTCAGCGCCCGCCGGTACGCCGTCCGCACCGCCGCCACCGGCGGTGAGGCCCTGGACCGCGCCGCGCACACCCTCCCCGACGCCGTCCTGCTCGACCTCGGCCTGCCCGACCTCGACGGCATGGACGTGCTGCGCGGCCTGCGCACCCGCAGCGCCATGCCGATCATCGTGCTCTCCGGCCGGGCCGGCTCCGCCGACAAGGTCGACGCCCTCGACGCCGGCGCCGACGACTACCTCACCAAGCCGTTCCAGATGGACGAACTCCTCGCCCGGCTCAGGGCGGTGCTGCGCCGCCCCCTCGGCGGCCCCCCGCCCGGGCGGCCCGTCATCGGCGAGCACACCGTCGACCTCGCCGCCACCACCGTCACCGGCCCCGAAGGCCCGGTGCGGCTCACCCCGACCGAGTGGCGCATCCTCGCCCTGCTGCTCGCCAACCCCGGCCGCCTGGTGCCCGGACGGCAGATCCTGCGGGAGGTGTGGGGCCCGGCCCAGGAGGCCCGCGGCAACTACCTGCGGGTCTACCTGGCCGGACTGCGCCGCAAGCTGGAGCCGGACCCGGCCCGGCCGCGCCACCTGATCACCGAGCCGGGGATCGGGTACCGGTACGAGCCGTAGGGGCGTGCGGCCCTCGTCACGCCCCCGCGAGCCCCCGCGAGCCCCCGCGTCAGCCGTCCGCGCCGCCCGACTGCCGGGGCAGCGCCAGCGCCACCGTGTCCGCGAACTCCCGTACGGCGCTGGTCCGGCTGACCACCCGCCCGCTGTGCACCACCAGCCGGCTGTGCCCGCCCGAGAGCGCCCCGGCCAGGCTGTCCCCGCGCACGGCCAGCAGCTCCGCCGGGAATCCGGCGTCCACCCGCACCGGCGCCAGCCCGAGCGCCGCCCGCGCCTGGTTCGCCACCGCGTCGTACGCGGCCTCCACGGCCAACTCCCCGCCCGCCGCCAGCAGATGGGCCGCCTCCAGCGGGTCCGCCCGGCCGACGGGGTTGGACGGGTCGCGCAGCGCCCCGCTCCCGGCCGCCAGCGGCACCCGCGCCTCGGCCAACTCCCGCAGCAGGCCCGGGCGCAGGCCGGTCGGCGCGCCCTCCAGGCCCGTGCAGCAGGAGTTCTGCGGCAGGCAGACCACCCGCACCCCGGCGCTGGCCAGCACGGTGGACGCGCCCCGGGCCAGCGCCCCGCAGGGCCCCAGCGTCACCCTCGGCCGCAGCGGCGCCAACGCGCCGACCAGCCGCGCCAGTTGGGGCGCGTCCGCACCGGTGGTGTGCAGGTCCACCGGGCAGTCCGCCTCCCGGGCGGCCTCCAGCAGCAGCTGCACGTACCCGGCCGGGTCCGGGTCCAGTTCCGGGCAGCCGCCCGCCGCCGTGGCGCCCAGCTTGAGCGCCTCGCGCAGCTGCGTCCGCCCGTCCGCCCCGGCCCGGCCGGTGAGCAGCCGGGGCATCGCCACCGCCTGGAGGTCGGCCAGCCCGCGCAGCGCCTGCCGGGCGGTGAGCACCGCCTCCAGCCGGCGCAGCCCGTGGACGTCTCCGATGCGGACGTGGGTGCGCTGCGCGGTGGCGCCGTAGCCGAGCGAGGTGAGCGCGGCCTCGGTGACGCGGCGGGTGAGGTCCTCCGGGGTCTCCGGCGGCGGGGTGGCCAGGGCGGCGGAGAAGGCGGCGTCGTAGTGGGCGTGCGGCTCGGCGGGGGCGGGCAGCAGGAGGTAGCCCTTGAGGTCGATCCGGGCGCCGGTGGTGACGGTGGGGGCGCCGGGCAGGGCGGGCAGCGGGCCGAGGCTGCCGACCGTGCCGACGGCCTGGATGCGGTCGCCGCTGATCCGGACGTCCACCACCCGCCCGTCCGCCAGCCGGGCGCCGGTGAGCAGCAGGACCGGGCCGTGCCCGAGCGGGTTGGCCGCAGGGCCGGGCCCGGAGTGCGACCCGTCCGCGGCTGCGCTGTCCATCGCGGGCTCCCTCGTCGCGCCGTACGGCCGCCCCGGTGCGGTGCGGTCGGCCTCCCGGTCAATGAGGGTCGAGCCTATGGCGGACGGGGGCGGGGCGCCGGGAGGCGGGCAATAGTCGTATCGGTCCGGGCCGTGGGTTCGCGGGGTGCTCGAACGCCAGACCTCGGATCGTCTGCTCGTTGCAAGCCGTTGGCCTGCGGTCTCGCCCCCGGATACGGATTTCACCTCTGGGCGCGGAACGTGTAATCTCTTCCTCGTTCGCCCCTATAGCTCAGTCGGTAGAGCGTCTCCATGGTAAGGAGAAGGTCTGCGGTTCGATTCCGCATGGGGGCTCTGGTGAGAAACGGTCAGCTCCGGCTGTGCCGCAGATCACCGTGGCGGTGTAGCTCAGTTGGTAGAGCAAGCGGCTCATAATCGCTGTGTCACCGGTTCAAGTCCGGTCACCGCTACCCCGCGTAGTCGGTCGGGAGATCGCACTCCCGGTCGGCTACTCTTGTCGTGTTCTTATTCGTTGTCCAAGGAAGGCACTCCCGTGGCTGCCACCGATGTCCGCCCGAAGATCACGCTGGCCTGCGTGGAGTGCAAGGAGCGGAACTACATCACCAAGAAGAACCGGCGTAACGACCCGGACCGTCTTGAGATGAAGAAGCACTGCCCCCGCTGCAACTCGCACACCGCGCACCGCGAGACCCGCTGACCCCTTCGCGGGAATCATCGGGCCTGTGTGAATTCAGGTCTTCGACTCCGGGCCGCATCCCTCACGAGGGGTGCGGCCCGGAGTCATTTCCACATCCGTTCCCGTACCGTCCATCAGTGTTCCGAGGAGCTGTCATGGCGCTCGACCCCTCCTTCATCGGGCGTGGTTACCCGCCCACCGAGCCGTACGAGGTCGGCCGGGAGAAGATCCGCGAGTTCGCGGTCGCGATCGGGGACGCCAACCCCGCGTACACCGACACGGAGGCGGCCAAGGCGCTCGGCCACCCGGACGTGATCGCCCCCCCGACCTTCCCGTTCGTGATCACCTACACGGCGGCCGGCCAGGTCGTGAACGACCCGGAGCTGGGCCTGGACTACACCCGGGTGGTGCACGGAGACCAGAAGTTCGCCTACACCCGCCCGGTGCGGGCCGGCGACCGGCTCTCCGTCGAGGTCTTCATCGACAACATCAAGTCGCTGGCGGGCAACGACGTGCTCACCGTCCGCGGTGAGGTGACGGACGCCACGGGCGAGCACGTGGTGACGTCGGTCATGACGCTGGTGGCCCGGGCCGCCGAGGAGACGGGGAAGTGAGCGCGATGACGATCCGCTACGACGAGGTCGAGGTCGGCACCGAGCTGCCGG
Source organism: Kitasatospora sp. NPDC051170 (assembly GCF_044455705.1). Classification (NCBI taxonomy): domain Bacteria; kingdom Bacillati; phylum Actinomycetota; class Actinomycetes; order Kitasatosporales; family Streptomycetaceae; genus Kitasatospora; species Kitasatospora sp. NPDC051170. The sequence goes on from NZ_JBITFA010000004.1 coordinate 314,809, forward strand.
CGCAGTCCTTCCCGGTGACGCGCGCCACGCTGGTGCGGTACGCGGGCGCCTCGGGGGACTTCAACCCGATCCACTGGAACGAGAGGTTCGCGCTGGAGGTCGGCCTGCCCGACGTCATCGCGCACGGCATGTTCACCATGGCCCAGGCGATCCGGGTGGTCACGGACTGGACGGGCGATCCGGCCGCGGTGCTCGAGTACGGCGTGCGCTTCACCCGTCCGGTGCCGGTGCCCGACGACGGGGTCGGCGCGGTGATCGAGGTCTCGGCGAAGGTCGCCAAGAAGCTGGACGACCACAAGGTGCAGGTCGACCTGGTCGCCACCACGGGCGGCCAGAAGGTGCTCGGGATGTCCCGGGCCGTCGTCCGCCTGGTCTGAGCCGCCGGACCGGACCGCAAGTCGCCGCGCGTCGCGGCGGGGCCCGTACGGCGGCCCCGTCGCGGTGGTCGCGGTCGTCGCGACCTGGGGTCTTGCGAAGATAGTGATTGGCCACTAACTTGAGGGTCATGGCGAAGTCGAGCATTCGGATGAGTGCGGAGGAGCGGCGCGAGAGCGTCGTCCGGGCCGCGATGATCGAGTTCGCCCGCAGTGGTTACCGGGGGACGTCGACGGAGTCGATCGCCCGCCGCGTCGGGGTCTCGCAGCCGTACCTGTTCCGGCTGTTTCCCGGCAAGCAGGCGATGTTCACGGCCGCCGCCGAGCGCTGCATCGAGGAGACCTGGCAGGTCTTCGACGAGGCTTCGCACGGGATGACGGGTGAGGACGCGGCCCGGGCCATGTCCGACGCGTACATGGGCCTGGTCGAGGACCGCGACCGCCTGATGATGCAGATGCAGCTGTACGTCTCGGTGTTCGCCGAGAGGACGGGCGGCGAGGACGAGATCGGGGCCACGGCCCGGGTGCTCTGGGAGGAGCTCTTCAACCGGGTCAAGGAGCGGATCGGCGGGGACGTGAAGAACGCCACGGAGTTCTTCGCGCACGGGATGCTGATCAACACCCTGGTGGCCCTGGGTTACCCCCAGGACCACTGGGTCTGGGCCGGCTTCGAGGAGGCCGGGGACGAGAGCAGTGCGAACGAGGGGTCCGGGTAGGCGGGCCGCGCGGGGGTGATCGCGCGGCCTTTTTTTCGGGCCTTCAAAGTTATTGATCAATAACTACCCGAGAGGTTCCTGGGGGTTCACCATGACGGAAAGCAAGGAACAGGAGGCGCGGGAGGAGTCGCCCGCCCTCGGCAGGACCGGTGTCTGGACGCTGGTCATCACCAGCGTCGCCGGCTTCATGGCCAGCCTGGACAACCTGGTCGTCACCACCGCCCTGCCCTCCATCCGCGAGGAGCTCGGCGGCGGCCTCTCCGACCTGGAGTGGACGGTCAGCGCCTACACCCTGTCCTTCGCCGTGCTGCTGATGTTCGGCGCGGCCCTCGGCGACCGCTTCGGGCGGCGCAAGATCTTTCTGGCCGGCCTCACGCTCTTCACCGTCGGCTCCGCCGCCGCCGCGCTCTCGCCCGGCATCGGCGCGCTGATCGCCGCCCGCGCCGTCCAGGGCGCCGGCGCCGCGATCTCGATGCCGCTCACCCTCACCCTGCTGACCGCGGTCGTGCCCGCCGCCAAGCGCGGTATGGCCTTCGGCATCTGGTCCGGCGTCAACGGCCTCGCCGTCGCCACCGGCCCGCTGGTCGGCGGCTCCCTGACCGAGCACTTCTCCTGGCAGTGGATCTTCTGGGTCAACGTCCCCGTCGGCCTCGTCCTGATCCCGCTCGCCGCCCTGCACCTGCGCGAGAGCCGCGGCGCCAGCCCGTCCCTGGACGCGGTCGGCACCCTGCTCGTCAGCGGCGGCATGTTCGGCGTCGTCCTCGGCCTGATCCGCGGCAACCCGGACGGCTGGACCAGCCCGCTGGTCCTGTCCTCGCTGACCGCCGGCGCGGTGCTGCTGGTCGGCTTCGTCCTGTACGAGCAGTACGGCGCCAGGCACCCGATGCTGCCGATGCGGCTCTTCCGCAGCCGGTCGTTCTCGATGATCAACGCCTCCGGCCTGCTGATGTTCCTCGGCATGTTCGGCTCGATCTTCCTGATCAGCCAGCACCTCCAGACCGTCGGCGGCTACTCCCCGCAGGAGGCCGGCATCCGGATGCTCCCGTGGACGGGCATGCCCCTGCTGATCTCCCCGTTCGCCGGCGCGCTGGCAGACAAGATCGGCGGCCGCTGGATCGTCTTCGCGGGCCTGGTGGTCCAGAGCCTCGGCCTGGGCCTGTACGCGCTGATCAACGACAACCTCGACCACTTCGAGTACGGCCCGGTGGTCCCCGCCGTCGTGCTCTGCGGCGCCGGGATGTCGCTGTACTTCGCGCCGATGGCCACCCTGGTGATGGACAGCGTCCGCCCGGAGGAGCAGGGCATCGCCTCCGGCGCCAACAACGCACTGCGCGAGGTCGGCGGGGCGCTCGGCGTGGCCGTGCTCGCGGCGGTGTTCTCCGCGCAGGGCGGGTTCGGCACCGAGCAGTCCTACGTGGACGGGATGATCCCCGCGCTGTACGTCGGCGCCGGTGTGATCCTGCTGGGCGCGGTCTGCGCCTTCCTCCTGCCGCGCCGGCCGCAGCCCGCGCCGGCCGGCCCGGCCTCGGCGGGCGAGCCCGCGGACGCCGCGGCGGAGCCCGTGCGGATCTGAACGGCGAGCCCGGAAGGGCCGGGCGGGGGCGTGGTCCTGGGACCGCGCCCCCGCCCCCGTACGCTGGTGGGCGTGCTGGTAGAAAACGACGCCCCCCTCGCCCCGCTGACCACGCTGCGGCTCGGCGGCCCGGCCCGCCGCCTCGTCACCGCCCACACCGACGACGAGGTGATCGCCGCCGTCCGCGAGGCCGACGCGGCGGGCGAGCCGCTGCTCGTCCTCGGCGGCGGCTCCAACCTGGTGATCGGCGACGCGGGCTTCCCCGGCACCGTCCTGCGGATCGCCACCACCGGCTTCGCCCTGGACGGCACCGTCCTGGAGCTGGCGGCCGGCGAGGTGTGGGCCGACGCCGTGACCACCACCGTGCTGGAGCACGGCCTGGCCGGCATCGAGTTCCTGGCCGGCATCCCCGGCTCGGCCGGCGCCACCCCCGTGCAGAACGTCGGCGCCTACGGCCAGGAGGTGTCGCAGTCGATCACCGAGGTGGTGGCCTACGACCGCCGCTCCGGCGAGGTGGTCACCCTCACCGGCGCCGAGTGCGGGTTCTCCTACCGCCACAGCCGCTTCAAGGCCGATCCGGAGCGCTACGTCGTCCTGCGGGTGCGCTTCGCGCTCCAGGACGCGGACGGGCTCTCCACCCCGGTCGCCTACGCGGAGACGGCCCGGCACCTGGGCGTCGAGCAGGGCGAGCGCGTGGACGTCCGCACCGCCTGGAACGCCGTCCTGCTGCTGCGCGCGGGCAAGGGCATGGTGCTGAACCCCGAGGACCACGACACCTGGTCGGCCGGCTCCTTCTTCACCAACCCGGTGCTCACCGCCGCGCAGTACGAGTCCTTCCGCACCCGCCCGGGCACTGAGAACGCCCCCGCCTACCCGGCCCCGGAGGGCTGCACCAAGACCTCGGCCGCCTGGCTGATCGACCGGGCCGGCTTCGGCAAGGGCTACGGCAGCGGCCCGGCGACCCTCTCCACCAAGCACACCCTGGCCCTCACCAACCGCGGCGCGGCCACCGCCGAGGACCTGCTGGCGCTGGCCCGGGAGATCCGGGACGGCGTCCGCGAGGCCTTCGGGGTGGAGCTGGTCAACGAGCCGGTGATGGTGGGCGTCAAGCTGTAGCCCTCCCTCAGACGGCCACGGGAGCGCCCACCAGCCAGGCGTCGACGTCCGCCAGGATCTCCCGGCGGACGGACTCCGGCGCGCAGGAGCCGCGCACCGACTGCCGTGCCAGCTCGGCGAGTTCGGTGTCGGAGAAGCCCAGCACCTCCCGTGCCAGCTCGTACTGGGAGGCCAGCCGGCTGCCGAACAGCAGCGGGTCGTCCGCGCCGAGCGCCAGCGGCACGCCGGCGTCGAACAGCCGGCGCAGCGGGACGTCCTCCGGCCGCTCGTAGACGCCGAGCGAGACGTTGGAGGACGGGCAGACCTCGCAGGTGATCTGCCGGGCGGCGAGGCGCTCCATCAGCCGGGGGTCCTCGGCGGCCCGGACGCCGTGGCCGATCCGGCCGGCGTCCAGGTCGTCCAGGCAGTCCCGGACGGACTCGGGCCCGGCCAGCTCGCCGCCGTGCGGGGCCGCCAGCAGTCCGCCCTTGCGGGCGATCTCGAAGGCGCGGTCGAAGTCGCGGGCCAGGCCCCGGCGCTCGTCGTTGGAGAGGCCGAAGCCGACCACACCCCGGTCGGTGTACCGGACGGCCAGGCGGGCCAGCGTCCTGGCGTCCATCGGGGACTTCATCCGGTTCGCGGCGACCAGCACCCGGATGCCCACCCCGGTGGCCAGGGAAGCCTGCTCCACCGCGTCGAGGATCAGCTCCAGCGCGGGGATCAGCCCGCCGAGCCGGGGTGCGTAGGAGGTCGGGTCGACCTGGATCTCCAGCCAGCGGGAGCCGTCGCGCCGCTCGTCCTCGGCCGTCTCCAGGACCAGCCGGCGGATGTCCTCCTCGTCCCGCAGGACGGAGCGGGCGGTGTCGTACAGGCGCTGGAAGCGGAACCAGCCGCGCTCGTCGGTGGCGCGCAGTTTCGGGGGTTCACCGGAGCTGAGCGCCTCCGGCAGCCGGACACCGTGCTTGTCGGCCAGTTCCAGCAGGGTGGCCGGGCGCATCGAGCCGGTGAAGTGCAGGTGCAGGTGGGCCTTCGGGAGGTCCCTCACGTCGCGCGGGTTCAACAGGCGTTCCATTGACGAATACTGCCGCATCCGGCCCCCGAACGGGAACCGCCCTCTCACCATCCCCCCAAGGGGTGAAAGAGGGCGGTTCCACGGGTGAATCCCGCGCGTCGCGTTGACGTCAGGCGTCAGCGCCCGGATTCAGCGCTCGGCTTCCACCGCTCAGTCGCGGGCCTCGCCCAGCAGCTTCTGCACGCGGCTGACGCCCTCGACCAGGTCGGCGTCGCCCAGCGCGTAGGACAGGCGCAGGTAGCCGGGGGTGCCGAAGGCCTCGCCCGGGACGACGGCGACCTCGGCCTCGTCCAGGATCAGCGTGGCCAGCTCGGCGGAGGTCTGCGGGCGCTGACCGCGGATCTCCTTGCCCAGCAGGGCCTTGACCGACGGGTACGCGTAGAAGGCGCCCTCGGGCTCGGGGCAGACGACGCCCTCGATCTCGTTGAGCATCCGCACGATGGTCCGGCGGCGGCGGTCGAACGCCTCGCGCATCTCGGCGACGGCGTCCAGGTCCCCGGCGACGGCGGCCAGGGCGGCGCGCTGGGCGACGTTGGAGACGTTGGAGGTGGCGTGCGACTGCAGGTTGGTCGCGGCCTTGACGACGTCCTTGGGGCCGATCACCCAGCCCACGCGCCAGCCCGTCATCGCGTAGGTCTTGGCGACGCCGTTGACCACGACGCACTTGTCGGCCAGCTCGGGCAGCAGGGCCGGCAGCGAGGTGAAGGTCGCGTCGCCGTAGACCAGGTGCTCGTAGATCTCGTCGGTGAGCACCCACAGGCCGTGCTCCAGGGCCCAGCGGCCGATCGCCTCGGCCTCGGCCTCGGTGTACACCGCGCCGGTCGGGTTGGACGGCGAGACGAAGAGCACCACCTTGGTGTTCTCGGTGCGGGCGGCCTCCAGCTGCTCGACCGAGACCTTGTAGCCGGTGGTCTCGTCGGCGACGACCTCCACCGGGACGCCGCCGGCGAGCTGGATCGACTCCGGGTAGGTGGTCCAGTACGGCGCCGGGACGATGACCTCGTCGCCCGGGTCGAGGATCGCGGCGAAGGCCTCGTAGATGGCCTGCTTGCCGCCGTTGGTGACCAGCACCTGGGAGGCGTCCACGCGGTAGCCGGAGTCGCGCAGCGTCTTGGCCGCGATCGCCTCCTTGAGCTCGGGCAGCCCGCCCGCCGGGGTGTAGCGGTGGTTCTTCGGGTCGCGGCAAGCCTCGACGGCCGCCTCGACGATGTAGTCCGGGGTCGGGAAGTCGGGCTCGCCGGCGCCGAAGCCGATCACCGGACGGCCGGCCGCCTTGAGGGCCTTGGCCTTGGCGTCCACGGCGAGGGTCGCGGACTCGGCGATCGCGCCGATCCGGGCGGAGACCCGGCGGTCGGCGGGGCGGATGGACTGGTCGGGCTGCGGGGTGGAAGCGCTCATGCCTGCATCGTCGCAGAACCCGGACGGACCGGGCATCGTGGTTCCAGTATCCGTACGGGACCGTCCGCATCCCGGCCTCCGACGATCCGTCGGTGATCGCCGGGCGACGCAGGACGATCGCCGCCGGGCACCCGGTCGCGGAAGAAGAGGTTCGACCAAACACCCCTCGACCACGTACACTCGCTGCTCGACGGCCCGCCGAAAAAGACCGCAGCTTTCACCGTCTGTACAGACAACGTGGTCGGATGCGGTAGGTTGGTCGCCACGGCGCCGCGAGGTTCCGTAGGGCAATAGCTCAATTGGTAGAGCACCGGTCTCCAAAACCGGCGGTTGGGGGTTCGAGTCCCTCTTGCCCTGCTGTTCGATCCTCATCTCAGCCCGTTCGCTCCACAGAGCGAGCGGGCTTGATGCGGAGAGGGCACCATCAGCACCGCTTAGCCGGCCGTCCCTGCCCCTCACCGGGTGCGGGCGAGAGGTCCGGCAGGACCCGGATTCAGGTGAGGACGAGTGACGGAGACCACGGGCTCCACCGCAACGCCTGAGAGCGGCAACCCCGAGGGGGCCGACGGCGCTGCCGAGACCACGCCTGTCGACGGCGAGGAGAAGGCGCTCTCGCGCCGCGACCGCAAGCGCGCCAACCGCTCCGGCGAGAAGAAGGCCGGCAAGCGGGCCAAGAAGGGCCCGTTCGCCCGCATGGGCCTCTTCTACCGCCAGATCATCGCCGAGCTGCGCAAGGTCGTCTGGCCGAGCAAGGGCGAGCTGACCAGCTACACCGCCGTCGTGGTCACCTTCGTGGTGGTCGTGATGGGCTTCGTGGCCGCCCTCGACTACGGCTTCTCCAAGCTGAGCCTCTGGGTCTTCGGCTGATCCTGCCGCCCCACCTTCGAAATGCCTCCCGACCCGGGCCGATCCTTCGGTCCGGGTCGAGCTGTCGGCGGCGGACGTACGCGCGGCTACCGTTGACTCGGTACTGTTGAAGTCTCCGAGACCACGTCCGACGCTCCCGCGTTCGCTCGTGCGACGGGCCGGCTTCGGAGCGCGCCACCTTCACCATCTCCAGGAAAGAAGCAGCCACCGTGTCTGAGTCCCCCCTGTACGACGCCGACGAGACCGTCCGCGAGGCGGATGTCGCCGCCGAGCTGGACGCGGCCGAGCTGGCTGACGAAGCCGAGTCCGCCGAGCAGATCGTCGACGCCGTGGACGGCGACCAGGACGAGGTCGAGGCGTTCGACGAGGCCGAGGCGGGCGAGCCGGCCGAGGAGACCGCGCTGCACGTGGAGGACGTCGAGGTCGACGAGGACGCCGTCGAGGTCGGCGACGCCCCCGAGACCGACGACGCCGACGACGCCGTCGAGGCTGTCGAGGAGGAGGCCGAGGAGGCCGAGGAGGACGTCGATCCGGTCGCCAAGTTCCGCGAGGACCTGCGGTTCATGCCCGGCGAGTGGTACGTGATCCACACCTACGCCGGCTACGAGAACCGGGTGAAGCAGAACCTGGAGCAGCGCGCCGTCTCGCTGAACGTCGAGGAGTACATCTTCCAGGCCGAGGTGCCGCAGGAGGAGGTCGTCCAGATCAAGAACGGCGACCGCAAGACCATCCGCCAGAACAAGCTCCCCGGCTACGTCCTGGTGCGCATGGACCTCACCCCCGAGTCCTGGGGCGTCGTGCGCAACACCCCCGGCGTCACCGGCTTCGTGGGCAACGCCTACGACCCGTACCCGCTGACCCTGGACGAGGTCGTCAAGATGCTCGCCCCCGACGTCGAGCGCCAGGCCGCCAAGGAGGCCGGCAAGCCGTCGCCGGTCAAGCCGAGCGAGATCCAGGTCCTGGACTTCGAGGTCGGCGACTCGGTCACCGTCACCGACGGTCCGTTCGCGACCCTCCAGGCCACCATCAACGAGATCAACCCGGACTCGAAGAAGGTCAAGGGCCTCGTGGAGATCTTCGGCCGCGAGACCCCGGTCGAGCTGTCCTTCGACCAGATCCAGAAGAACTAGTCGTACGGTCTTCGGACTTCGGGGCGGGGGCCACGGCTCCCGCCCCGAATCCGTTTTGGTCCAGCGGCGCATACGCGTTAGCCTGGTCCGATGTGTGTGCTGGCGACCGGGTGTCGCCCCGGTTCCGCACGCACCAGCAATCACCTCTCGGAAGGACCCGGAGAGACATGCCTCCCAAGAAGAAGAAGGTCACGGGGCTTATCAAGCTCCAGATCAACGCCGGTGCGGCCAACCCGGCGCCGCCGGTCGGCCCCGCGCTCGGCCAGCACGGCGTCAACATCATGGAGTTCTGCAAGGCGTACAACGCCGCGACCGAGTCGCAGCGCGGCATGATCGTGCCGGTGGAGATCACGGTCTACGAAGACCGTTCCTTCACCTTCATCACGAAGACGCCGCCGGCCGCCCGCCTGATCCTGAAGGCCGCCGGTATCGAGAAGGGCTCCAGCGAGCCGCACAAGACCAAGGTCGCCAAGCTCACGAGCGCCCAGGTCCGCGACATCGCCACCACGAAGATGCCCGACCTGAACGCCAACGACCTGGACGCGGCGGAGAAGATCATCGCCGGCACCGCCCGGTCGATGGGCATCACCGTCGAGGGCTGATTCCCCCTCTCTTTCCCTGTGGTAGGGCCTGCGCAGGCCCGTGACACCACAACTCCATTCACCATTCAGGAGCAGCCATGAAGCGCAGCAAGGCCCTGAAGGCCGCGGACGCCCAGGTCGACCGCGAGCGCCTTTACGCCCCCCTCGAGGCCGTCCGCCTCGCCAAGGCGACCAGCACCACCAAGTTCGACGGCACCGTCGAGGTCGCCATGCGTCTGGGTGTCGACCCGCGCAAGGCCGACCAGATGGTCCGCAGCACCGTGATCCTCCCGCACGGCACCGGTAAGACCGCTCGGGTCCTGGTCTTCGCGACCGGCGAGCGTGCCGAGGCCGCGCGTGCTGCTGGCGCCGACATCGTCGGCTCCGACGAGCTGATCGACGAGGTCGCCAAGGGTCGTCTGGACTTCGACGCCGTCGTCGCCACCCCGGACCTCATGGGCAAGGTCGGCCGCCTCGGCCGCGTGCTCGGTCCCCGTGGTCTGATGCCGAACCCGAAGACCGGCACCGTGACCCCGGACGTCGCCAAGGCCGTCAACGAGATCAAGGGCGGCAAGATCGAGTTCCGCGTCGACAAGCACTCGAACCTGCACTTCATCATCGGTAAGGCCTCCTTCACCGACGAGCAGCTGGTCGAGAACTACGCCGCCGCGCTGGACGAGGTGCTCCGCGCCAAGCCGTCCGCCGCCAAGGGCCGCTACATCAAGAAGACCGCGTTCTCGACCACCATGGGCCCCGGCATCCAGGTGGACCCGAACCGCACCCGCAACCTCCTCACCGAGGAGGACCCGGCCGCGGTCTGAGCCTCAGCGCTCTAGAGCAGTCCGTACGGCGGGCCCGTACCCCCTTCACCGGGGGTGCGGGCCCGCCGTCGTTTCCGGCTACGGGTGTCGTGGCCTGCGCGGATGGGAACGTACGCCCGAGTCGTCGTACGCTTCGCCGGTCAGATCATGTGGAGAACCCGTGACCGCCGGAGTGAACCGTGCCGCCCGCCCCCCTTTCCCGCACCGTTCGGGCGGCGGCAGCGGCCCTGCTGCTCGGCGCCACCACCGGCTGCAGCCTCCTGGCCGCCCCGAACGCCGAGCCCCCCGGCACGCCCGCCCCGGTGTCGCCCCGGCAGGTGGTGCTCACCGCGGCCCAGACGCTGGACGACTCCGGCGGCGCCCGGATCGCGGTGCTCCAGGAGGGACCGGCCGGCCGGCGCACGGCGGGCGGCACGCTCACCTGGGGAGCCCGGGACGAGGGCGCGCTGACCGTCACCGATGAGCTCGGCACCGGGCGGCTGACCGTCCGCGACGGCGTGCTCGACCTCGCCTACCAGGGCGGAGCGGTCAAGCACGGCGACCGGGCGGCCGCCGAGTCCCTCGACCCGGCCACCGCCGCGGGGGCGGCTCCGGCGCCCTGGGCGGGCGGCTGGATGACGGCCCTGGTCACCAACCCCGGCAGTCGGGCGTACGCCGTCGGGCAGACCGCCAAGCTCTCCTCCCTGGGCGGTGAGGACCTGGGCGGCACGACCGTCGCGCACTACCGGGGCACCGTGGAGGTGGCCGAACTCTTCGGCGCGGACGGCGAGTTGAGCCCGCAGCAACTGGCCGCCACGGTCGGCTGGTACCAGGGGCGCGGAGTCGCGACGCTCGGGTACGACCTCTGGGTCGGGCCGGGGGACAGGCTGCTGAGGATGCGGGAGACGGCCACCGGCGCCGCCGGGACGACGGTCACCACGACGGACGTCGGCCCCGCCGAGGAGAGCGCGGACCCGGCGCCCGAGGCCACCGGCTGACGGAGGAAACCGTTCCGGTGCGGGCGGGCGTCGTTGATCGGTAGAGTCCGCTCGGGAATCGGCCCGACGCGGGCCGCCGAGGTCTCTGGGGGGATCTTCATGCGCGCTGTGCGCATCGCTTCGGCCGTCGTGGCCGCCACCGTCCTGTTCGGCACCGCCACCGCGTGCGGCAGCAGCAAGAGCAACGACCAGAAGACCGCCTCCGTCGGTGACGCCGCCTCCGCGGCGGCCCCCGCCGCGGCCAAGCCCGACGGGGACCCGAAGGCCGTGCTGACCGCCAGCGCCCTGGTGATGCAGAAGGCCGCCAACGGCAAGGTCGAGGTCGACGAGTCCGGCGACCCGGACCCCTCGACCGGGGACGCCCACTGGAACAACCCGTCCAAGCCGGCCGTCGACCTCACCAACAAGACCGACGGCAAGCCCTTCCACCTCCGTGTGGTGGGGCCCGACGCGTACCTGGGCACCGAGGCGCTCGGGGCCAAGGCGCCGAGCGGCAAGGCCTGGGTACGGATGCCCGCCACGAGCGCGCTGGGCGGGGGCCTCCAGGTCGCGGCCCTGATGGTCAACCCGGTGGTCCAGCTGACCGTCGCCGCCCAGAGCGGCAAGCTGACCAAGCTCGACCAGGAGGACGTGGGCGGCGCCAAGGCCACCCACATCCGCGCCACCGAGGACAGCAGCGTGCTGATCGCCGGCATGACGGGCCTCTCGGCCGAGCAGCGCGCGGCCGTCCAGCGGGTGATCGAGCTGGAGGGCAAGACCCTCACGGTCGACTTCTGGATCAACGACAGGATGGAGCTGGTCAAGCTCCAGGAGCACGGCGACGCCAAGGGGAGTCAGGACCCCACCACCGTCAAGTACTCCGGCCTCGGCAAGGCGGCGCCGGTCGAGGCCCCCGCCGCCAAGGACGTCGGCGACGGGGACCTGAGCAAGCTGCTCGGCTGACCGGCGGGGGCTGGCGTCCGCCGGCCCGGCCCGGGATGGCAAGGTAGGCCCGAGGGCGGGGCGAGGGAGGAACGGACGATGGTGGCACGGCGGCGGTTGGCGGCCCTGTCCGTCGTCGTGCTGCTCGCGGGCGGGGCGCTGACCGGCTGTGACGGGGGAGGGGGCGCGGCCGCCGCGGGGAGCGCCCGCCCCAGCCCCACCAGCGCCCCGGCCACCGTCTCCACCCCGACCGGCCCGGCCAAGCCGACGGACCGCTCCCCGCACGGCGTCCTGCTCTCCGCGGAGCTGGCCATGCAGACCGCCCGCCGGGCCAAGGTCAGCTACCGGCTGGGCGCGGACGCCGGCTCGGGGCCGTTGTTCTGGGCGCCCAAGACCGCGATGCAGATCAAGCGCTCCACCGCGGCCGGCCCCCAGGAGCTGATCGTCGTGGACACCGTCGCCTACCAGGGCGGCGACGCGGCCACCGCGGCCCGCCAGGGCGGCCGGCACTGGGAGCGCTTCACCGTGCCGCCCGGCCCGGACGGCCACAAGGAGGTCCCGTACGCGGGGCTGATCGACCTGCTGAACCCGGTGGAGGCGCTGGCCGCCGCCACCGCGGACGGCGTGGAGGCGACCCTCCTCGGCGAGGAGAAGCTGGACGACTCGACCGTCGAGCACTACCGGGTCACCACCACCGCCGAGAAGTACGCGGCCGCCCAGACCCAGCTGTCCCAGGCCCGCCGGGACGGCCTGCGGGCGGCGCTCGCCCCCGGCGGCTCCCGGACGCTCACCCTGGACCTCTGGCTCAACGACCGGGACCAGCTGGTCAAGCTCCAGCGCACCGGCACCGGGGACAGTGGCCTGGCGGACGACTCGGTGCTCTACACCGACCACGCCGGCGCCCTGCTCTCCGCCCAGGCCCCGGCCGAGACGGACACCGTGGACACCGGTGTGCGAACGGTCCCGCCCACGGCCCGGTAGGCGGCGTCCGACTACTCCGTCCGAGGGCGATTTGCGTCGCCCGGGCGTGTCCGTCTACTCTGGCGGAAGCCAAAGACCGCTGGTTGTCGCCGTGCACCCGACAGGGAGCCGGTGGCCGAAGGATCTGCGATTCGTCGCAGGCAGCCCGCGCAGGTGTGTCTGGAGCTTTCGACTTCCGGGTGCCGCGTCCGCGTGGAGCCCGTCGAGGTCACTGCGAGCCCCGTGCGCCTGCGCACCGGGGCTCATTGCTTTTTTGCAGGAGCTTTCCTTCCCCGCCGGTCCGAGGTGCTGATGGTCGACTTTCACGGTCGGCCTGACTTCGACATCACGGAAGGAGGCGTAAGCCTATGGCCAGGCCTGACAAGGCTGCTGCCGTCGCCGAGGCCACGGAGAAGTTCCGTGGCTCCTCTGCGGTGCTGCTGACCGAGTACCGCGGTCTCTCGGTGAAGCAGGTCAAGACCCTGCGTCGCTCGCTCGGCGACAACGCCGAGTACGCCGTGGTGAAGAACACGCTGACCAAGATCGCGGCCAATGAGGCCGGGATCTCCGAGCTGGACGACCTCTTCAACGGTCCGACGGCTGTCGCCTTCGTCACCGGTGACCCGGTGGAGTCGGCGAAGGCTCTGCGTGACTTCGCCAAGGAGAACCCCGCTCTCATCATCAAGGGCGGTGTCCTTGACGGTAAGGCGCTGTCCGCCGATGAGATCAAGAAGCTCGCGGACCTCGAGTCCCGCGAGGTGCTGCTCGCCAAGCTGGCGGGTGCCCTGAAGGCCAAGCAGTCCCAGGCTGCCGCGCTCTTCCAGGCCCTGCCGTCGAAGCTCGTCCGCACTGTGGACGCGCTGCGCGACAAGGTCGAGCAGGGCGGTGCCGGTACGCCGGCTCCCGCCGCCGAGGACGCCGCCGCCGAGTAGTCGGCAGGCTCACGCCTCGCTGCGGGCCCGTGCCCGCCCAACCCGTACATACGGCACCACCTGCCGATTTAGTGGAAGGACGCCATCATGGCGAAGCTGTCCCAGGACGAGCTGCTCGCGCAGTTCGAGGAGCTCACCCTCATCGAGCTCGCTGCCTTCGTGAAGGCCTTCGAGGAGAAGTTCGACGTCACCGCCGCCGCCCCGGTCGCCGTTGCCGCCGCCGGCGTTGCCGGTGCCCCGGCCGAGGCCGAGGCCGAGCAGGACGAGTTCGACGTCATCCTCGACGGCCCGGGCGACAAGAAGATCCAGGTCATCAAGGAGGTGCGCACCCTGACCTCCCTCGGCCTGAAGGAGGCCAAGGACCTCGTTGACACCGCTGGTGCCAAGGTCCTGGAGAAGGTTGCCAAGGACGTTGCCGAGAAGGCCAAGGCCGCCCTCGAGGGTGCCGGCGCCAAGGTCACCGTCAAGTGACTTCGCGCTCTCTCTGAGAGAGCCTGAGGCCGGGCCGATCACCCCTGTGGTGGTCGGCCCGGCCTTTTCGCGTACCCGGGCCGGGACTCGCTCGTTCGGGTCAGCGGGTCCACCGGTGTGGCCGATCGCCCACTCGGCACTGTCGGTGGCGAGGAGTAAGGTGATCACCGTCATCGAGGTGGCTCCCACCACGGCTTCTGTAACGCCGGAGGGGTCTGGAGCGATGGTGGAGGCAAGGCCCGCCGAGCAGGCGGGCCCTTGACGAACCCGACGCGGCGCGCGATTCTCAAGGCGCGAGTCCACCGGGTTGGTCGGCTGCCGGATGCATAACCGGCGGCCCCGGCGGGAAAGTGACTCGTCGTGAGTTAGAGCAGTACCCGGCGGGCCCCGAGCCCGCCGGCTACCGGGAGGAGTCTCCGATTCGGTTTCCGAATCAGAGCTGGACAGCAGTGCAGCCTTTGGCTACACTGTCCCTTTGCGCTGCCTGTTAGCTTCTCCGTGACTCGTCGCCCGGAGTTTGCGTTGCCCTGATGGGGTCTGGCACCGCCTCCGCAAAGCGGCTCTGACCTGGGGTTTCGACCCCGGCGGAGGCCAGTGGCGAGGGAGGTGGGACCGAGCCCGACCAGGCCCGGCCGGTACGCGCGTAGTGAGCTCCGAGCCCTCGGAAGGACCCCCCTCTTGGCCGCGCCGCGCAACGCCTCGAACAATTCCGCCGCATCCACCGCCCCTCTCCGCGTCTCGTTCGCGAAGATCAAGGAGCCCCTCGAGGTCCCGAACCTCCTGGCCCTGCAGACCGAGAGCTTTGACTGGCTGCTCGGCAACGCGGCCTGGAAGTCCCGGGTCGAGGCGGCCCTGGAGAGTGGTCAGGACGTCCCCACCAAGTCCGGTCTGGAGGAGATCTTCGAGGAGATCTCGCCGATCGAGGACTTCAGTGGGTCGATGTCGCTGACCTTCCGCGACCACCGTTTCGAGCCGCCGAAGAACTCCATTGACGAGTGCAAGGACCGTGACTTTACGTACGCGGCCCCGCTCTTCGTCACGGCCGAGTTCACCAACAACGAGACCGGTGAGATCAAGTCTCAGACGGTCTTCATGGGCGATTTCCCGCTCATGACCCACAAGGGCACGTTCGTGATCAACGGCACCGAGCGTGTCGTCGTCTCGCAGCTGGTCCGCTCCCCGGGTGTGTACTTCGACTCCACCCTGGACAAGGTGTCCGACAAGGACATCTACTCCTGCAAGGTCATCCCCTCGCGTGGTGCCTGGCTGGAGATGGAGATCGACAAGCGCGACATGGTCGGCGTCCGCATCGACCGCAAGCGCAAGCAGTCCGTCACCGTGCTGCTGAAGGCCCTCGGCTGGACCAACGAGATGATTCTCGAGGAGTTCGGCGAGTACGAGTCCATGCGCAACACCCTGGAGAAGGACCACACCCAGGGCCAGGACGACGCGCTGCTGGACATCTACCGCAAGCTGCGTCCTGGCGAGCCGCCGACGCGCGAGGCCGCGCAGACGCTTCTGGAGAACCTGTACTTCAACCCGAAGCGCTACGACCTCGCGAAGGTCGGCCGGTACAAGCTCAACCGCAAGCTGGGCAACGCCGAGTCCCTGGACTCCGGCGTGCTCACCGAGCCCGACATCATCGGTGCGATCAAGTACCTGGTGAAGCTGCACGCGGGCGAGACCGAGTGGCGTGACGAGACCGGCCGCGACATCGTGGTCGAGGTCGACGACATCGACCACTTCGGCAACCGCCGCCTGCGCAACGTCGGCGAGCTCATCCAGAACCAGGTCCGTACGGGTCTCGCCCGTATGGAGCGCGTCGTGCGCGAGCGCATGACCACCCAGGACGTCGAGGCGATCACGCCGCAGACCCTGATCAACATCCGGCCGGTCGTCGCCTCCATCAAGGAGTTCTTCGGCACCAGCCAGCTGTCGCAGTTCATGGACCAGACGAACCCGCTGTCGGGCCTGACCCACAAGCGCCGTCTGTCCGCCCTCGGTCCCGGTGGTCTCTCCCGTGAGCGCGCCGGCTTCGAGGTCCGTGACGTGCACCCCTCGCACTACGGCCGCATGTGTCCGATCGAGACCCCCGAAGGCCCGAACATCGGTCTGATCGGGTCGCTGGCCTCGTACGGCCGGGTCAACGCGTTCGGCTTCATCGAGACCCCGTACCGCAAGGTCATCGAGGGTGTCGTCACCGAGCAGGTCGACTACCTGACGGCCGACGAGGAGGACCGCTACGTCATCGCGCAGGCCAACGCCCCGCTGACGGCGGAGCTGACCTTCGCGGAGCCGCGCGTCCTGGTCCGCCGCCGTGGCGGCGAGATCGACTACATCCCCGGCACCGAGATCGACTACATGGACGTCTCGCCGCGCCAGATGGTGTCGGTCGCGACCGCCATGATCCCGTTCCTCGAGCACGATGACGCCAACCGCGCGCTCATGGGCTCGAACATGATGCGCCAGGCCGTCCCGCTGCTCCGCAGCGAGGCGCCGCTCGTCGGCACCGGCATGGAGTACCGCTGCGCCGTCGACGCCGCCGACGTGATCACCGCCGAGAAGTCGGGTGTGGTCCAGGAGGTCTCGGCCGACTACGTCACCGTGGCGAACGACGACGGCACGTACACCACGTACCGCGCCGCCAAGTTCACCCGCTCCAACCAGGGCACCGCCTTCAACCAGAAGGTGCTCGTGGACGAGGGCGCCCGGGTCGAGGTCAACCAGGTGCTGGCCGACGGCCCCTGCACCGACGAGGGCGAGATGGCCCTCGGCAAGAACCTGCTCGTGGCGTTCATGTCGTGGGAGGGTCACAACTACGAGGACGCGATCATCCTGTCGCAGCGCCTCGTGCAGGACGACGTCCTCTCCTCGATCCACATCGAGGAGCACGAGGTCGACGCCCGTGACACCAAGCTCGGCCCCGAGGAGATCACCCGGGACATCCCGAACGTCTCCGAGGAGGTCCTCGCCGACCTCGACGAGCGCGGCATCATCCGCATCGGCGCCGACGTCGTCACCGGCGACATCCTCGTCGGCAAGGTCACCCCGAAGGGTGAGACCGAGCTGACCCCCGAGGAGCGCCTGCTCCGCGCGATCTTCGGCGAGAAGGCCCGTGAGGTCCGCGACACCTCGCTGAAGGTCCCGCACGGTGAGTCCGGCAAGGTCATCGGCGTGCGCGTCTTCGACCGCGAGGAGGGGGACGAGCTTCCCCCGGGCGTGAACCAGCTGGTCCGCGTCTACGTCGCCCAGAAGCGCAAGATCACCAACGGTGACAAGCTCGCCGGCCGTCACGGCAACAAGGGTGTCATCTCCAAGATCCTTCCGGTCGAGGACATGCCCTTCCTCGAGGACGGCACCCCGGTCGACATCATCCTCAACCCGCTGGGTGTCCCGTCCCGAATGAACCCGGGACAGGTCCTGGAGATCCACCTCGGGTGGCTCGCCAAGCAGGGCTGGGACGTCTCCGGCCTCGCCGACGAGTGGGCCCAGCGCCTCCAGGCGATCGGCGCCGACCAGGTCGTGGGTGGCACCAACCTCGCCACCCCGGTCTTCGACGGCGCCCGCGAGGACGAGATCACCGGTCTGCTGGACAACACCACCCTCACCCGTGACGGTGAGCGCCTGGTGAACTCCACCGGCAAGGCCCGCCTGTTCGACGGCCGCTCCGGCGAGCCGTTCCCGATGCCGGTCTCGGTCGGCTACATGTACATCCTCAAGCTGCACCACCTGGTCGACGACAAGCTCCACGCCCGCTCGACCGGCCCGTACTCGATGATCACCCAGCAGCCGCTCGGTGGTAAGGCGCAGTTCGGTGGTCAGCGCTTCGGTGAGATGGAGGTGTGGGCCCTCGAGGCGTACGGCGCTGCGTACGCCCTGCAGGAGCTGCTCACCATCAAGTCCGACGACGTCCTCGGCCGAGTCAAGGTCTACGAGGCCATCGTCAAGGGCGAGAACATCCCCGAGCCCGGCATTCCTGAGTCCTTCAAGGTGCTCATCAAGGAAATGCAGTCGCTCTGCCTCAACGTGGAGGTGCTGTCCTCGGACGGCCAGTCCATCGAGATGCGGGACTCCGACGAGGACGTGTTCCGCGCCGCCGAGGAGCTCGGCATCGACCTGTCCCGGCGCGAGCCGAGCAGCGTCGAAGAGGTCTGACGGAGGCCGGGCCGGCTCACGCTTCCGAACCGACGGAGTGTGCGGCCGGCCCGTCCCCCAGGCCCCCCTCAGACCACAGATAAGAACCTCGAATCACGAAAGAGGGCTTGACGACCAGTGCTTGACGTCAACTTCTTCGACGAGCTCCGCATCGGCCTGGCCACCGCCGACGACATCCGCCAGTGGTCCCACGGCGAGGTCAAGAAGCCGGAGACCATCAACTACCGCACCCTGAAGCCGGAAAAGGACGGGCTCTTCTGCGAGAAGATCTTCGGCCCCACCCGGGACTGGGAGTGCTACTGCGGCAAGTACAAGCGCGTCCGCTTCAAGGGCATCATCTGTGAGCGCTGCGGCGTCGAGGTGACCCGCGCCAAGGTGCGTCGTGAGCGGATGGGCCACATCGAGCTGGCCGCCCCCGTCACCCACATCTGGTACTTCAAGGGCGTGCCGTCCCGCCTGGGCTACCTGCTGGACCTGGCGCCGAAGGACCTCGAGAAGGTCATCTACTTCGCCGCCTACATGATCACCTGGGTCGACGACGAGCGCCGTCAGCGCGACCTGCCGTCGCTGGAGGCGCACGTCTCCGTCGAGCGCCAGCAGATCGAGAACCGCCGCGACTCCGACCTCGAGGCCCGCGCCAAGAAGGCCGAGACCGACCTGGCCGAGCTGGAGGCCGAGGGCGCCAAGGCCGACGTGCGCCGCAAGGTGCGCGAGGGCGCCGAGCGCGAGATGAAGCAG
Source organism: Kitasatospora sp. NPDC051170 (assembly GCF_044455705.1). NCBI lineage: Bacteria > Bacillati > Actinomycetota > Actinomycetes > Kitasatosporales > Streptomycetaceae > Kitasatospora > Kitasatospora sp. NPDC051170. Next base: position 333,590 of record NZ_JBITFA010000004.1, read on the forward strand.
CTGCGCGACCGCGCGCAGCGCGAGCTCGACCGCCTCGACGAGGTGTGGGCCCGCTTCAAGAACCTCAAGGTCCAGGACCTCGAGGGCGACGAGCTGCTCTACCGCGAGCTGCGTGACCGCTTCGGCACCTACTTCTCCGGCTCGATGGGCGCCGCGGCGCTCAAGGACCGCCTGGAGAGCTTCGACCTCGCCGCCGAGGCCGAGCGCCTGCGCGAGATCATCCGCACCGGCAAGGGCCAGAAGAAGACCCGTGCGCTCAAGCGCCTCAAGGTCGTCTCCGCGTTCCTGCAGACCAGTAACAAGCCCAACGGCATGGTGCTCGACTGCGTCCCGGTCATCCCGCCGGACCTGCGTCCGATGGTGCAGCTGGACGGTGGCCGCTTCGCGACCTCCGACCTGAACGACCTGTACCGCCGCGTCATCAACCGCAACAACCGCCTGAAGCGCCTCCTCGACCTCGGTGCCCCCGAGATCATCGTGAACAACGAGAAGCGCATGCTGCAGGAGGCCGTCGACGCGCTGTTCGACAACGGCCGCCGCGGCCGTCCGGTCACCGGCCCGGGCAACCGCCCGCTGAAGTCCCTGAGCGACATGCTCAAGGGCAAGCAGGGTCGTTTCCGTCAGAACCTGCTCGGTAAGCGCGTCGACTACTCGGCCCGTTCGGTCATCGTCGTCGGCCCGCAGCTCAAGCTGCACCAGTGCGGTCTGCCGAAGGCCATGGCGCTGGAGCTCTTCAAGCCGTTCGTGATGAAGCGCCTGGTCGACCTGAACCACGCGCAGAACATCAAGTCGGCCAAGCGCATGGTCGAGCGCGCCCGTCCGGTCGTGTGGGACGTCCTCGAAGAGGTCATCGCCGAGCACCCGGTCCTGCTGAACCGTGCGCCCACCCTGCACCGCCTCGGCATCCAGGCCTTCGAGCCGCAGCTCGTCGAGGGCAAGGCCATCCAGATCCACCCGCTCGTCTGCACCGCGTTCAACGCGGACTTCGACGGTGACCAGATGGCCGTCCACCTGCCGCTCTCCGCGGAGGCGCAGGCCGAGGCCCGCATCCTGATGCTGTCCTCGAACAACATCCTGAAGCCGGCCGACGGTCGCCCCGTCACCATGCCGACCCAGGACATGGTGCTGGGCCTGTTCTTCCTGACCTCGGACCGCGAGGACACGAAGGGCGAGGGCCGCTCCTTCTCGTCGACCGCCGAGGCCATCATGGCCTTCGACGCCCGCGAGCTGGCCGTCCAGGCGCCGATCAACCTGCGCCTCGGCGCCGGCACCGTCCCGCCGCGCGGCTGGACCCCGCCGGTGGACGAGGAGGGCCAGTCGACCTGGTTCGACGGCGAGCCCTTCCGCCTGAGCACCACCCTGGGCCGCGCGCTCTTCAACGAGCTGCTGCCCGAGGACTACCCGTTCGTCGACTACGAGGTGGGCAAGAAGCAGCTCTCCGCGATCGTCAACGACCTGGCGGAGCGCTACCCCAAGGTCGTCGTCGCGGCGACCCTGGACAACCTGAAGGCGGCCGGCTTCCACTGGTCGACCCGCTCGGGTGTCACCGTCTCGATCTCCGACGTCGTCGTCCCGCCGAACAAGCCCCAGATCCTGGAGGGCTACGAGGCGAAGGCGGAGAAGGTCCAGCGTCAGTACGAGCGCGGCCTGATCACCAACGACGAGCGCAAGCAGGAGCTCATCGGCATCTGGACCCAGGCGACCAACGAGGTCGCCGAGGCCATGAACGAGAACTTCCCGAAGACGAACCCCATCTTCATGATGGTCGACTCGGGTGCTCGTGGAAACATGATGCAGATGCGCCAGATCGCCGGTATGCGTGGTCTGGTGTCCAACGCCAAGAACGAGACCATCCCGCGACCCATCAAGGCGTCGTTCCGTGAGGGTCTCACCGTGCTGGAGTACTTCATCTCCACCCACGGTGCCCGTAAGGGTCTGGCCGACACCGCCCTCCGTACCGCCGACTCCGGCTACCTCACCCGTCGTCTGGTCGACGTCTCCCAGGACGTCATCATTCGCGAGGAGGACTGCGGCACCGAGCGCGGCCTGAAGCTGTCGATCGGCTCCGTGGGCGCCGACGGCGTGCTGCGCAAGGCCGACGACGTCGAGACCAGCGTCTACGCCCGCATGCTCGCCGAGGACATCACCGTCGACGGCAAGCTGCTGGCCACCGCCAACACGGACCTCGGCGACGTCCTCATCGACGAGCTGATCCGCCACGGCATCGGCGAGGTCAAGACCCGCTCGATCCTCACCTGTGAGTCGGCGGTCGGCACCTGTGCCATGTGCTACGGCCGCTCGCTGGCCACCGGCAAGCTGGTCGACATCGGTGAGGCGGTCGGCATCATCGCCGCCCAGTCCATCGGTGAGCCCGGTACCCAGCTGACGATGCGTACCTTCCACACCGGTGGTGTGGCCGGTGACGACATCACCCAGGGTCTGCCCCGTGTCGTCGAGCTCTTCGAGGCCCGTACCCCGAAGGGTGTGGCCCCGATCTCCGAGGCCACCGGCCGGGCGCGGATCGAGGACACCGAGAAGACCCGCAAGATCGTCATCACGCCGGACGACGGCACCGACGAGATCGCCTACCCGGTCTCGAAGCGTGTGAAGCTGCTCGTCAGCGAGGGCGAGGCGGTGGAGGTCGGCCAGAAGCTGACCATGGGTGCCACCAACCCGCACGACGTCCTGCGCATCATGGGCCAGCGCGCCGTCCAGATCCACCTGGTCGCCGAGGTCCAGAAGGTCTACAACTCGCAGGGTGTGTCGATCCACGACAAGCACATCGAGATCATCATCCGGCAGATGCTCCGCCGCGTGACGATCATCGAGTCGGGCGACGCCGAGCTGCTCCCGGGCGAGCTCGTCGAGCGCGGCCGCTTCGAGACCGAGAACCGTCGTGTGGTCGCCGAGGGCGGTCACCCCGCCTCCGGCCGTCCGCAGCTGATGGGTATCACCAAGGCCTCGCTGGCCACCGAGTCCTGGCTGTCGGCCGCCTCCTTCCAGGAGACGACCCGGGTCCTCACCGACGCGGCGATCCACGCCAAGTCGGACCCGCTGCTGGGCCTCAAGGAGAACGTCATCCTCGGTAAGCTCATCCCGGCCGGTACGGGTCTTCCCCGCTACCGCAACATCCGGGTCGAGCCGACCGAGGAGGCCAAGGCCGCCATGTACTCGGCCGTCGGCTACGACGACTACGACCTGTCGCCCTTCGGCGCCGGCTCCGGCCAGGCGGTCCCGCTGGACGACTACGACTACGGCCCGTACACCGGCTGAGTCTCCCTCCTCGCCCGCCAACGGGCAGGAGGGCCCGGCACCACGCCCGCAGGGCGGTCACCCCACACGGGGTGGCCGCCCTGCGGCGTTTCCGCGGCGGCTACCGGCCGGCGGCGGCCGCCGCGCGCCAGTCCTCCAGGCGGCGGATGCGGGTGTGGGGGTCCGGGTGGGTGGAGAGCAGGCGCTGGGCCAGGCTCGGCCGGGGGACATGGCCGTGCATCCGCTCGGCGATCGCCAGCGCCTGCCGCTCCTCCTGCAGGAAGCGGTGGAAGACCTCGATCTGGGCGTCGGCGAAGCCCAGCTCGGCGGCGTGGAGATCGGCCCGCAGCTCGCCCCGGCGGCCCACCGCGGCGAGCAGGTACGGGGTGACGACGACCAGCAGGAGCGGCGGGAAGGAGACGGCCACCGCCACCACCGCCGCGACCGCGACCAGGCCCACGACGAGCGCGCCGAGCAGCGAGAAGACCGAGGCGATGCGGATGGCGATCGCGGAGGCGATACGGAAGAACGCCCAGGCGAACCGGCCGGGCAGCGAGTACCAGTAGCCGAGCAGGGAGGCCCAGGGGTGGCCGCCGCGGTGGTGGCCGAGCTCATGGGCCAGCACACCGGCCAGCTGGGCGTCGGGGAGGCTCTGCAGGGCGTAGCTGGTGACCCCGACGATGTGCCCGGCGGCGGCCGAGGCGTTGATGTCCCGGTGGTCCTCGATCCACAGGTCGTACGTCCGGGGGTTCACCCCCGCCTTGGCGGTGACCTGGTGCCAGATCGGCTCCAGCCGGGCCAGCTCGGAGTGCAGGGGCGGACGCATCCGGAACAGGTAGCGGGCGAGCACCTTCTCGGTGGGGCGGTGGAAGACCAGCGCGCCGGAGGCGATCCAGAGGCCGATCAGCACCACGCGGGCGAGGTCGGAGAGGACCAGCGAGACGCTCCCGACCACCAGCAGGCTGCCGAGGAAGTTCGGGACGTGGAGCAGCAGCCGGCCGATGGCGGTGGCGTCGGCGCCGCGCTGGCGGGCGGACATGTGGACGCGGCCGGTGTGCGGGTCGATGTCCACGGTGGGGTCGAGGACGGGCGGCCGCGGTGGGGCGGCCGGCGCGGGGGCGGGGTACGGGGGCTGCGGCGGCGGCGCGTACTGGGGCGGGACGGTGGGGTGCTGCGGCGGTGCCGGGTGGCCGGGGGCGGCGGTGGGGTACTGCGGGGGCGGGTAGCCCGGGGGCGGGGACTGGGGCGGGGACTGGGGCGGGACGGTGGGGTGCTGCGGCGGTGCCGGGTAGCCGGGGGCGGCGGTCGGGTACTGGGGCGGCGGGGCGTCCGGGTAGGTCGGTTCGGTCATGGCGGAGTCCTCGGGACGGGACGCGCGCTTCGGCGGCGTCCGTACGGTGGTGGACGGGTGTGTGGAACCCGGTCAGCCCAGGAACAGGGCGGTGACCAGCGGGAACAGACCGGCGCCGAAGGCGAGGATGCCGATCCGGACCCAGGAGTGCTTGCGCGAGGCGATCCGGCTGTTCGCCGCGAGCGCCGCGCGGACGGCCTCGGCGGCGTGTTCCTCGGTGTCGGCCAGGGCGTCGGTGAGGAGCCCCTGCTCGGCGGCGAGGCGGATGTCGCCGAAGTAGGCGAGCGGGCGGCCCGGGCGCCAGTTGCTGCGGCCGAAGCGGGGCAGCACCGCGAGCAGCAGGGCGACCAGCGAGACGGCGAGGCCCGAGCCGCCGAGGACGAGCAGCGCCTTGGCGGCGCCGGAGAGTTGCTGCGGCGCCCAGCCGGTGCTGGTGAGCAGGCCCCCGAGCACCCCGACGATGACGCCGAGGGCGGCGACCAGGATGGCGGCCTTGCTGTCCGCCCGGGCGATCTCGGTGCGCAGTTCGGCGAGCAGCGAGGCGCCCGGCGGGGGCGGGGGCGGAGCGGACATGGCGGGGCTCCTCGGGCGCTAGGAGGCGGGCGGGTTCGGGTCCTTGTCGAGCCGGGGCCGGTCCGGGCCGGCGGGCCGGGCGCGGAGGAGGGCGTCGAGCGCGGCCCTCGCGTCGCGGCGCGGGCCCTCCAGTTCGAAGTCCTCCAGGGTGTTCTCGTCGAGGAGCCGCTGGATCACGTGGAGCTGGCCCTGGACCAGCTCCTGCTGCTCGTCCTTGAGGTAGCGCATCGCCTGCGGCAGGTCCTCGGGGTGGGCGGCGACCTGGAGGGCCCAGGCGGTGACCCCGCCCTGCTCCAGGTGGTACTGGTAGAACTTCGCCTTCGCGGCGAGGACCTCGTTGGACTCCTGGACCTGCCGCAGGGCGTGGGGGTGGGCCTGGGTGTCGAAGTGGTAGCCGCGCAGCCGTTCCTTCTGGTCGCGGGCGGCCTGGTCGATGTCCAGCTGGACGGCGCAGCGCACCCGCAGGCCCTCGGCCTCGGCGATCGGGGACTCGTCCAGGGCGCGCTGGACGGCGAGTTCCGCCTCGCCGCTCCGGTCGGTGGTGAGGCCGCGGGTGACCGTCCGCATCCGCTGCCGGATGCGGGGCACGACCAGGGCGGGGACGTCGCCGATCCGGCTGGCCACGACCAGGTCCGGGGCCTCGACCTGCCAGTCGACCGCCACGACGGCCTCGAAGGCACCGATGTCGTCCAGGCCGGGCAGCCGCTCCTCGACCCGGAGGTGGTACAGGCCGAGGTCGACCTCGTACGCGGCCCGGTAGTTGCGGCCGACCAGGGCGCTGAAGCCGGGGCGGTTCGGCGGGAGGAAGACCTGGTGGCCGCCGGAGGAGGTGGTGAGGACCAGGGCGGAGCCGGCCCGGAGGGCGATGGGCCGCTTGGGCAGGCCGAAGGGGCGGCCGAGCGGGTGGACCGTCAGGACCGGGTCGGTGAGGTCGCCGGCGGGCTGGTCGGGGCGGTGGGGTGCCGACATGTGCGGGTGCTCCAGGGGCGGGACGGGGCTGGTGTGGTCGGGGCTGGTGCGGTCGGGTCGGGGCGTTCGGGATCAGTGGCCGGGCAGCACCGGGGTCGCGGGACCGCCGGGGCGGACGGTTCGGACGGAGCGGACGAGGTGGTCGAGCCGCTGGCGGTCGCGCTCGGTGACGGCCAGGTCGTCGAACAGTTCGGTGAGCCGGGCGTCGGTCCCGGGCTGGTCGGCGGCGCCGATCAGCCAGCCGCGCAGGACGGCCAGGGCCGCGTCGCGGTAGAGGCGGTCCTCCAGGGCCGTGCGCCACAGGGCGACGAGCAGGGAGCGGACGGGCGCGGGCTGCGCGGGGTCGGCCAGGACGGTGACGCTGACCACGCCGCCCGGTTCGGGGCGCGGGCTCCGGGCGTACCAGTCGAGCAGCAGCGGCCGGCCCTCGGCGGTGTCCTCGGTGCGCCGGGCGGCGGTCAGGAAGGCGGCCAGGGCCAGTTGCCGCAGGGCGGCCGGGCCGGTGAGCCAGCGGACCAGGGCGCGCAGGGTCTGCTCGGCCTCGTGGGAGAGCAGCAGCAGTTCGGTGGCTTCGAGCAGGCCGAGCGCCTGGAACCGGTCGGGCTGGCCCGGCTGGTCGGGTCGCTCTGGAGCCGGTCGGTCCGGTGCCGGCCGGTCGGTGCGGAGCCGGGCGGCGAGCTGGTCGAGTTCCGCGGCGCCGAGCCGCTCGGCGCCCAGGGCGATGGCCTCCAGGGCCTGGGCGGGCAGGAGCGGCCCGAGCAGGGCGTAGCAGCGGACGGCCGTCCAGCGGCGGCGGGCGTTGTCGTCGCCGGCCCAGCCGCGCAGGATGCGCGGGACGGCGGCGGTGCCCGCGTGGTACGCGAGGGCGAGGCTGTTGGCGGCCTGGAGGCAGAGCCGGAAGTCCTTCGCGCCGGACCAGGGGCCGAGCAGTCCGCTCATGGTGGCGGAGAGGTCGACGGAGGCCAGCAGGGCGGTGGTGGAGGCCACCCGGGCGCGGACCAGGGCGCGGGAGTCGGTGGCCAGCGCGTGGAGCCAGCCGGTGAGGGCGGGGCGGGCGGAGGGGTGGCTCGTCCAGACCTCGCGCAGCAGGGTGGGCGAGGTGCGGGGGTCGAGGAAGGAGGCCATCCGCTGCGGCACCGGGCCCCAGGGGGTCTGCTCGGTGTCCTCGGTGAGTCGGGCGCGGGCGAGGGTCATCCGGTCCTCGACCGAGCTGCCGAAGGGCGGGATGCCGTCCGGTTCGCCGGCGGTGCGGATCACCTCCAGCCGGCGGAACAGCTTGTCGGCGCTCTCCGCGGCGAGGGTGTAGGGGGCGTGGTCGAAGACGGCCAGGGAGATCAGGAACGCCTTGTCCCGGAGGTGGAGTTCGGGGTCGCCGAACCAGCGGTCGACGTTCTCCTGGACGATGCCGTGGCCGAAGCCGGTCAGCTCCGAGGCGTCGGACTCGGGGGAGTGGTCGGCCAGCCTGACGGCGAACTCGGCGACCTCCCGGACCGGCGGGCACTTGGCCAGGAACTCCTCGACGGGCTCCAGGGCGATCAGCCGGGCGATGACGGGGGCCTGGTCGTCCAGCAGGGTGCGCAGGTGGGCGGTGAGGACGAGCCCCGGGTCGGGCGGCAGCCAGTCGACCGTGGGGAGGTCGCGGTTGGCCTGGGTGGTGGTGATGACCAGGTGGCCGTCCTGCTTGGCGAGGGTCTCGCGGAGCCGGTCGAGGTCGGCGCGGCCGAGCGGGCGGGTGCGGGGGGTGGTGTAGTCGGCGAGCAGGTAGCCCTCGGCCCGTTCGGCGCCGGTGAGCAGCGCGGTGGGGGAGACGGCCGGGTCGAGGTTGCGGATGCGGTGGGCGCCCAGCGCGTGCAGGAGCATCAGGGCGGCGGAGCGGCGGCCGGTGTCGGCGCGGCCGGTGAGGATCAGGACCCGCTGCTCGCGCAGTTGTCGCAGGGCCTGCTGGAAGGCCGGGCCGGGGCGGAAGACCTCGGCCAGCGCGCCGAGTTCCTCCTCCGGGACCTCGCCGGAGGCGTGCGGCGGCGTGCCGAAGGCGGAGCCGAGCTGGTAGACGGTGGTCTTGTGGCCGGTGACGACGTCGCCGTGGACCCGGCCGCCGGAGACGGTGTGGTGGTCCCCGCCGACGAGGTCGCCGCCGAAGCGCGGATTGCCGCCGGCGAAGAGGTAGTGACGGCCGGCGAAGGAATCGGGGACGTGCTCCAGGAGCTCCTGGACGGCCTCGAAGGCGTCCTGCGGCGCCTCGGGCGGGGCCTCCTGGAGCTCGTCGCCCTCCTGGTGCGGGGCCTCCGGCTCGGCGTCGGCGATCATCGGTCACCGCCGACGGTGTTGCCGGTGTTGACGTCGCCGTGGACCACGCCGCCGGAGACGACGTGCTGGTCGCCGCCGATCAGGCTGCCGCCGAAGGACGGCGATCCGCCGAGGAACTGGAAGGTGGCGGGGGTGCGGGGCGCGGCCGCGGGGGTGACCGGGGCGGCTTCGGCCGGTGCTTCGGCCGGTGCTTCGGTTTGTGGATCGGCCGGTGTATCGGTCGGGGCGGCGGTCGGTGCCTCGGCCGGTGTCGGGCCGGGATCGCCGTGCAGCCAGGCCGGGAACCTGCCCTCCTTGCCCTGGACGGTGACCCGGTGGAACGCCTCCGGGCGCAGCCCGCCGTGGCCGTGCCGGACGACGCCCCGGTAGAGGGCGTCGGACACGGCGAGCACGCAGGGCCCGTCCCGGTGCCGCAGCGCCTCGCGCAGGGCGGTCGAGTCGAGCAGCCGGAACGCCTGGTTGAGGTCCCAGCCGACCGCTCCGCCGAGTGCCCCGCCCAGTTCCTGGACGGCGACCTCGCCGGAGGCGAGCACGATCCGCAGGCGTACCCGGGCGCCGTCGGCGGCGAGGCGGTTGTTGGCGTGCAGCAGGGTGGGGGTCTCGTGGATCAGGGCGTGGAGCAGCCTGGGCTTGGGGACGGTGGGGCTGATCAGGACCATCACGGAGTCCCCGCGGTCCTCCAGCCGCTGGTCGGCGGGGTCGACGCCGGCGCTGCGCAGGGTCTCGTGGAGGACGGAGTAGAGCATGCGGCGCATGAACGCCTGCTCGACGTCGTCCCGCCTGCCGAACCGCTCGATGTCCAGCAGCAGGATGGTGTGGTTCACCGGGTCGGTCATGGTCGCCTCTCGGTCGGTGGTCGGGCCTCAGCCTGCCCGCTGCGGGCGGTTCGGCGTGAGGGCCGTTGAGGGGCTCGCTCTGTGACGGTGTGCACAGAACGCGGGTGCGGATCCGCCGTGCGGGTCAACGGAGTTGACCGGGCCTCCGGAGCAGGTCCGGGCGCGCGACGACCAGGGTGCGGCGGCTGGTGGCGATGATGCCGCGCTCCCGTAGGGACTTGAGCAGCCGGGCGACGGCCTCCCGGGAGGCGCCCACTGAGCCGGCCAGCTCCTGCTGGCTGAGGGGGACGGAGATGACGATGCCGTCCGGGCCGCGGCGGCCGTGGGTGCGGGCGAGCTCCAGCAGGAGGTCGGCGAGCCGTTCGCTGACGCTGAGCGAGGCGAACTTCAGCCGGTGGTGGTCGGCCGCGCGCAGCCGGTCGGCGGAGAGCGCCAGCAGCTGCATCGAGGCGGCGGGGGTGCGGTGCAGGTAGTCGGTGAAGGCGGCCCGGTCGACGGCGGCGGCCGCGACCTGTTCCAGCGCGGTGACGGTGGCCGACCGGGGCCGGCCGCTGAGGGCGGCGGACTCGCCGACGATGTCGCCCGGTCCGCGCAGGGCGAGCAGCGCCTCGTACCCGTTGGCGGCGGAGGTGGTGACCTTCAGCCAGCCGTGCAGGACGAGCAGGACGTGGTCGGAGGGCTCGCCCTCGCGCAGCGCGGTGGAGCGCGCGGGGTAGTCGAGCCGGCGGCCGAGGGCGAGGAGTGCGGTGCGGTCGGCGTGGTCGAGCCGGGCCAGGAACGGTACGCGGTCGTCGAGGCCGTGGCCGGTCACGGGAGCCGGGCCGCCGGACGGCGTGTTGGCCATGCCTGTTCTGCCTTCGCTGGGTCGGCCTCGGTGCGGTGGGGCGGGGTGAGGTAGGGCGGGGTGGGGCGGGGTGCGGGAGGACTTGAGCGCGGTCAAACAAGCTACCCGTGGGGGCGGCCCGTCCGCCGGTGAATCCGCGAATTCCCCAGGCCTGCGCCGCGTCGCGGTCGTGCCTCCGTCGTGCCACCGTCGTGCCTCCGTCGTACGGGGGAGGGGGAGGAACCGGTCGGGGGAGGGATGTGGGGGAGGGGGCGGGAGGAGGAGGCTTCCAGGCGTCGGGACCAGGGGTTTTGAGCAGGAGGCCGGGGATGAGGCGGGTGTTGGGTGCGGTGGCGATCACCGCGGGGGTCGTGCTGGGGATGCAGGGGTGCCTGCCCTTCGGGAGTGACCGGGAGGAGCGGACGGTCGAGTACGGGGTGTCCGGGCAGGTGAGGGAACTGGTCGTCGAGACGGAGAACGGCGGGGCGGTGGTCGCCGGGGGAGGGGACTCCGTGCGGGTGAGCGAGAAGTGGCGGTGGAAGGGGAGCGAGCCGTCGGCCACGCACGAGGTGAAGGATGGGGTGCTCACACTGCGGTACTCCTGCGAGGCCTGCGGGATCGGGTACACGGTGCATGTGCCCTCCTCCGTGAAGGTGCGGGTGAAGGCCGAGAACGGTGGGGCGCGGCTGTCCGGGCTGGCGGGGGAGGTGGACGCCTCGGTGGAGAACGGCGGGGTGGAGGCGACCGGACTGACCGGGCCGAAGGTCCGGATGCACGCCGACAACGGCGGGGTGAAGGCCGAGTTCACGGCGGCGCCGGCCGAGGTGGAGGCGACGGTCGGCAACGGCGGGGTGCAGCTGAAGGTGCCGGCCGGGGAGGCGTACGCGGTGGACGCGAGGGCCAAGGTCGGCGGGACGGCGGTGGGCATCCCCTCGCAGGCGGGTGCGGCGCACCGGCTGACGGCGCGGGCGGAGACCGGTGGGGTGAGCGTCGGTGCCGTCTGAGCGGGAGGCGTCCGAGCGGGAGGCGTCCGAGCGGGTGTTCGAGCGGGTGTCCGACCGCGAGGTGCCGGGCGGGGCGGTGGCCGCCCGGGGCGTACCGGAGGATCTGCCGGTAGGGCATGATCTTCTCCGCGGGGACGGCGTCCCCGGCTACGGGGGAGGTACGGGGGTGGAGCGCGTTGCGCGCTGGCGGGTGCGGACGAGTGGGCTGAGCCCGTACCGGCTGGACACGTTCCTGGCGGTCTGTTCGGCCGCGGTGTCGGTCTGGTCGGTCTACAACGACGACAGGCACTGGCCGTGGTGGGTGTACCTGCTGGCGGTGTCGACCGCGGCGTTCCTGCCCTGGCGGCGCAGGCTGGGACTGTGGGGGCTGGTGCTGTGCAGCCTGCCCTCGCTGGTGATGTCGGGGGTCGCGCACTCGGCGAATCCGCAGGTGCCGCTGTACGTGGTGATCGGGATGTACACGGTCGCGGACCGCTTCCCGGACCGGCAGCGCTGGCCGGTGCTGGCGGTGGTGGTGGTCGCCAACGTGTTCGGCACGAACTCGCCGGACGGTGCGCTGTTCAGCGTGCTCGTCTCCGGGGGCAGCTTCGTCTTCGGCGTGCTGGTGCGCGCCCAGCGGGAGCTGGCGGCCGTCCAGGCCGAGCGGGCGCGGGAGGCCGGGGACCGGGCGGCCAGCGAGGCGGCCCGCGCGGTGGCCGAGGAGCGTTCCAGGATCGCCCGGGAGATGCACGACATCCTCGCGCACGCCGTCTCGCTGATGGTGATCCAGGCCGAGGCCGGGCCGGTGGTGGTGCACAGCGATCCGGACCGGGCGGTGCGCGCCTTCGATACGATCGCCGACGCGGGCCGCGACGCCATGGTCCAACTGCGGCGGGTGCTGGGCGTGTTGAAGGAGGAGGGGGCGGGTCAGGCGCTGGCGCCGCAGCCCCGGCTGGCCGAACTCGCCGACGTGGCGGAGCGGGTGCGCGGCGCCGGGCTGAGCGTGGACCTCGAACTCGCCGAGGCGCCGGCCGGATTGACGGCCGACGTGGAGGCGGCGGCGTACCGGATCGTCCAGGAGGCGCTGACCAACACCGTCAAGCACTCCGGGGCGGACCGGGCCGCGATCAGGGTCCGGTGCGTCGGCGAGGTGCTGGAGCTCGTGGTCTCCGACAACGGGCGCGGTGTGCCGATGGCCGCCGACCGTACGGTGGCCGGCTGGTCCGGCGGCCGGGGGCTGGTCGGCATCCGGGAGCGGGCGGCGGCCTGCGGCGGGCGGGCCGAGGCCGGTCCGGGGCCGCGGGGCAAGGGTTTCGTGGTGAGCGCCCGGCTGCCGCTGGGGGCCGGGGTGGTGAGGGAGAAGGTGGGCGGATGACGCCGATTCGGGTGGTCGTCGCGGACGACCAGGAGCTGGTGCGGGCCGGGTTCGGGATGATCCTGGACGCCCAGCCGGACATCGAGGTCGTGGCGGAGGCGTGCGACGGCGCCGAGGCGGTGGAGGCGGTGCGCGTCCACACCCCGGACGTGCTGCTGCTGGACGTCCGGATGCCGGTGATGGACGGGCTGGAGGCGGCCCGCCGGGTGTGCGCGGAGTTCCCCGCCACCAAGGTGATCATGCTGACCACCTTCGACATCGACGACTACGTCTTCGACGCGCTGTACGCGGGCGCGAGCGGCTTCCTGCTCAAGGACGTCCGGCGGGACGACCTCGCGCACGGGGTGCGGATGGTCGCCTCGGGGGAGGCGCTGCTCGCGCCGTCCGTGACCAAGCGGCTGATCGGCGAGTTCGCCGCGCGCCGCCCGGGCACGCCGGACCGGGCGGTGCGCCCGCCGTCCAAGCTGCTGGAGCAGCTCACCCTGCGCGAGCACGAGACGCTGCGGCTGCTCGCGCGCGGGCTGTCCAACGCGGAGATCGCCGCGGAGCTGGTGGTCAGCGAGCACACCGTGAAGACCCACGTCAGCAATGTGCTCAGCAAGCTGGGGCTGCGCGACCGGGTGCACGCGGTGGTGTTCGCGTACGAGGCCGGGGCGGTCGTCGCGGGGGAGGGCTGAGCCCCTCCGTCGTGCGGGGGAGGCGGGAGGTTCGCCGGTGCGGGCGATCCGTGACGAGGGCCTCGGCGGAGAAGCTCTGTGGTGTCGGAACGGACCGACGGACACCCAACGGAGGGCTTGAAATGACTGTGGATCCCCACTCCCGTCGCACCGCGTACGCCGTCGTCGGCGCCACCGGCCTGATGGCCCTGTACGGCGCCGTCCGCCTGGTGCCCGGCTCCCGGCAGCCGGGCCCGGGCTGGACGGCCGGGCACACCGCGATGTTCGCGGGCCTGGTGCTGTTCGTCCCGATCCTCCTGGCCCTGCGCCGGGTGCTCGCCCCGCGCGGTACGGCGGTCGGGCGGCTGGCGGCCAACGCCGCGCTGTGGACGGCGTTCGCGGGGCTGGCCTGCTCGCTGGTGCAGATCGGGATCGACCTGGTGGTCGGCCTGGCGGCGGCGGACAAGGCGGACCAGTCGCGGATGTTCGAGGACGTCCAGGCCGTTCCGGGGGTCTCGGCGGCCGTGTACCAGGTCGGCCCGCTGCTGTTCTACGTCGGCCTGCTGGCGATGCTGGTCGCGGCCTCGGTGGGCGCGGGGCGGGCGCTGCGCTGGTGGAGCCCGGTGCTGATGCTGGTCGGGACGGTGGCCACGGCGGCCGACCTGGCCTTCATCCCGGTGGCCGCCGTCTGCTACCTCGCCGCCCTGGCCCCGCTGGCGGGCTTCGGTACCCGGCCGGCCGCGGCGCTGGCCTGACCTCGGGCCTGAACGTCGGGGCCTGAACCTCGGGCCTGAACGTCAGCTCACCCGGAAGACCGGCCCGCGCGGGGTGAACGGCAGCCCGGCCCCGCGCGGCACCAGGTAGGCGTGCTCGCGCCGCACCCGCAGCACGTCGCAGGCGCCGTCGGTGATGATCAGGACGGGCGCCCCGGGCGGGAAGTCCTCGGCCCGCTCCAGCAGGTCGACGCCCGGCTGGAGCACGGTGCCGCCGCGGCCGTGCACCCTGACCCGCCCGGCGATCTCCTCGACCGCGACGTACCCGACGTCGTGCGGGGCGGCGTCGCAGTGCACCACCCGGGCGGCGGGGACGTCCCGCGCGGCGGCGTAGGAGGCGATCGCGCCCAGCGCCTTGCCGAGCAGCGTGCGGTCCATCGAGCCGGAGGTGTCCAGCACCACCCCGAAGGTGCAGCGCGGCACCTCCTCCTCGGGGTGGTGGCGCCCGGCCCGGGGGATGTCCGGGGTGGCGGACTGCCGGCGGGCGGGGCGGGAGTAGCTGCGGACGGGCTGCGGGCTCGGCACGAACTCGTCGAACCAGCGCGCCAGTTTGGCGTCCCAGGTCAGCGGCGGGTGGGCGAGCGCCCTGATCTCCTCGACCAGCCCGGCCGGGAGCAGGCCGCGTTCGCGCCCGTGCAGCTCGAAGCCCTGCTGGAGGCCGCGCCGGTAGAAGTCGTCGAGGTCGACGAAGTCGCGCGGGCCCCGGTCGAGCGGGGCGTCCAGGACGTCCGGGCGGTTCTTGCCGGCCAGGGTGGCGAGCCGGCGGATGCGGCGCTGGTCGCGGACGATGAAGTCGTACACCTCCTCGGCGGACATGCCCTTCAGCTGCGGGTCGTGCAGCAGGCCGTCGGGCATGTCGCCCACGCCCATCTCCAGCAGCCAGCCGTTGATGACGTAGTCCGCGGCCACGTTGAACAGGAACGGGTCGCGCCCGCCCCGGCGCTCGCCGTGGCGCAGGGCGGCGTGCAGCATCTCGTGGCCGAGGATGAAGCGCCACTCCTCGTCGGTGTGGCGGCGCAGCGGGTTGACGTAGATCTCGCCGGCGGAGGCGTCGACCGCGGCCACCGAGATGTCGTACGTGCGGGCGAGTTCGGCGTCGGCGACGACGGTGAGGCCGGCCGCGATCCCGCCGAGCAGCGGGTAGCTGGAGACGAACCAGTTGAGCGCCCTGGTCCACGGCCGTTCGGGCAGGCGCACACCGGCCTCGTCGACCCGGCCGCCGGCCTGGTCCATGGCGACGGACATGGCGCGGGTGAGCGCCGCGGCGAAGATCGTCTCCCAGTCGTCCGGGGGGTGGGCCTGGTCGCGCCACTCGACCAGCAGCTGGTCGCAGGCGCCGGCGCCCGCGGTGCCGGCCGTCCCGGCCTCCTCGGCGGGCGGCAGCCCGTCGCGGCGCCAGCGGTCGGCCAGCTCCTCCTCGTCCCCGCCGGGGAAGTTCTGGGGGAGCGGGACGGGAGAGCGGCCGACCTTGAAGGTGGCGAGGAAGCGGTTGACCACCGCGCAGCGGGCGGCGGCCAGTGCGGCGTCCGGCTGGGTGCGGGTGCCCCGGGCGGCCGGGACGTGCCCGAAGCCCAGGTGCAGCAGGCAGTGCGCCAGGGCCCAGGCCCACTCCTCGGGTTCGGCGCGGCGGTGGGGGTTGACGTGCAGGGTGCCGCTGGAGCTGATGGTCACCCAGCCGTCGGGCGGGTAGTGGGCGCAGTCCCGCTCCCGGCAGTAGGTGGCCTTCAGCGCGGCCAGCGCCGGGTTGCCGAGCAGCAGCCGGACGCCGTCGGTGAAGGCTTCGAGCGTGTGGTCCTTGGCGGGCGCGTCCTTGCTGTTCTGGCTGTTCTGGCTGTTCTGCTTCTTCGCGGGGCGTTTCACCGGCGGGCCTCGACCAGCCGGGGCATGTCCCGGGCGGCCTCGATCAGGAACCAGGCCGGCAGCACCGGGTTCCCGTCCGCGCCGTCCGCGATCACCGTCTGGGCCACCTCGACCGAGATCTCGGCCAGCTGCACCAGCAGCGACTTGGCCCGGAAGGCCGTCTGCCGCTGCGCCCCGGAGGCGTGCTCCTTGCGGGCGGGCAGCTCCTTGACGAGCCGGCCGCGGAAGGCGTCGGCCAGGTAGTAGAGCAGGTCGCGGTCCTCCAGCCGGTGCGGCCAGCGGGCGTCGCCCTTGAGGATCGCCTCCAGCCCGTAGGAGTTGCGGACGATCTTCGCGTAGCCGCAGAAGGCCACCGCGTGGTGGGGGGAGAGCAGGCCGTGGGCGACCACCTTGAGGGTGGCCTCGTCCACGGTGGGCCCGAAGGAGTGCAGCGCGTCGGAGAGCATGTGCCAGGCGCGCGGGGTGGAGAACGGCTCCTCGGACTTCGGCGGGGCGGACCACAGGTGGTCGGGCCGGTCGGTGAGGTGGTCGACGATCCACGGGTGGATGCCGGCCCCGGCCGCCCACAGCAGCCAGTCCCGGGCGCTGGCCCGCAGGTGGACGTGGACCAGGCGGTTGACCAGGGCGGAGGCCATCGGACGGGCGAGCGCGCCGTCGGTGGCGCGGTTCCCCGCGCCGATCACGATCGAGCCGGGCGGCAGCTCGTAGGAGCCGATCCGGCGGTCCAGGATCAGCGAGTAGAACGCCTTCTGGACGTCGGGCGAGGCCGCGTTGAGCTCGTCCAGGAACAGGCAGTACGGCTCGTCGCGGGCGATCTGCTCGGGCGGGCAGAACCGCGAGCGGCCCTCGGGGGTGAGCTGCGGGACGCCGATCAGGTCCTCCGGGGCGAGCTGGGTGCCGACCAGGCTCACGCACTCCAGGCCGAGCGACTCGGCGAACGCCCTGACCAGGGAGGACTTGCCGATACCGGGCGCGCCCCAGAGGAACACGGGGCGGACGGTGGCGAGACCGAGCAGCAGCTCGGGGATCTGGGCGGGCGAGACGCTGACTGCACCCTGCAAGGGGGTTCCTCCGGAATTCTTCGTCGAGTGACCGGGCCAGTGTGCTGCGGGAGTTGACGGTCGCGCACCCGGATTTCCGGTGGCCGCCGCAGCCGTGGAGGCCGTACGGTCCCGGGTATGAACGCGAAGCGCCCGCTGATCGCCGTGCTCACCGGCGCGGGCATCTCCACCGACTCAGGCATCCCCGACTACCGTGGCCCGCAAGGGGTTTGGCGCAAGGACCCGGGCGCCGAGGAACTCGTCACCATCGGCCCGTACCGGGACGACCCCGAGGTGCGCAGGCGCGCCTGGCGGATGCGCCTGGAGATCGGCGCCCTGGGCGCCGAGCCGAACGCGGGGCACCGGGCTCTGGTGGACCTGGAGCGCTCCGGGCTGCCGCTGCGGGTGCTCACCCAGAACATCGACGGGCTGCACCAGAAGGCCGGTTCGTCCGAGCGCAAGGTGCTCGAACTGCACGGCAACACCCGGCAGACGCAGTGCCTGCGCTGCAAGGTGGTCGGGGAGATGGCCGAGGCGCTGGAGCGGGTCGAGGCGGGGGAGGAGGACCCGGACTGCCGCGCGTGCGGCGGGGTCCTCAAGCCGCGGATCGTGATGTTCGGCGAGAACCTCGACCCGGAGGTGCTCGGGAAGGCCGACGACATCGCCCGGGCCTGCGACGTGTTCATCGCGATCGGCACCAGCCTCCAGGTGTTCCCGGTGGCCGGGCTGCCGTACAACGCGGTGCGGACGGGCGCGAAGCTGATCATCGTCAACGCCGAGGAGACCCCGTACGACGTGGCCGCGAGCGAGGTCATCCGGGAGCCGATCTCCACCGCGCTGCCCGCCCTGGTGCGGCGGCTGGTCATGGAAGGGGCCTGAACCGGAAAGGGGCTCAAGGACGGACGTACCGTCTGCGTACGATGATCCTTCCGGCTACCCCCTCACGGCCTGGAGTGATCGAGCGATGACGACGGCGAAGTTCGACCCCTGGTCGGCGGAGTTCGTGGCCCACCCGTACGACGCGTACGACGACCTGCGCGCCGCCGCGCCGGTGACGTACTTCGAGCCGACGAACCAGTGGCTCGTCCCGCGCCACGCGGACGTCAGCGCGCTGCTGCGCGACCGCCGCCTCGGGCGCACCTACACCCACCGGTTCAGCCACGAGGAGTTCGGCCGGCCCGCGCCCGACCCGGCGCACGAGCCGTTCCACACCCTCAACGACCACGGGCTGCTCGACCTGGAGGCCCCCGACCACACCCGCATCCGCCGGCTGGTCTCCAAGGCGTTCACCCCGCGCATGGTCGAGGGCCTGCGGCCGACCGTACGGCGCCTGGCGGGCGAGCTGGTCGACGCCCTGGTCGCGGACGGCGGCGGCGACCTCATCGCCGCCGTCGCCGAGCCGCTGCCCGTCGCCGTGATCGCCGAGATGCTCGGTGTCCCGGAGGCCGACCGGCACCTGCTGCGGCCCTGGTCCGCCGACATCACCGGGATGTTCGAGCTCAACCCCAGCGAGGAGACCGCCCGCCGGGCCGTCACCGCCAGCATCGAGTTCTCCGACTACCTGAGGGCCCTGATCCGCGAGCGCCGTGCCGCGCCCGGCGAGGACCTGATCAGCGCGCTGATCCAGGCCCAGGAGGGCTCCGACGCGCTCAGCGAGCAGGAGATGGTCTCCACCTGCGTGCTGCTGCTCAACGCCGGCCACGAGGCGACCGTCAACACCACCGGCAACGGCTGGTGGGCCCTGTTCCGCAACCCCGCCGAGCTGGCCCGGCTGCGCGCCTCCGTCGACGAACTGCTGCCCACCGCCGTCGAGGAACTGATGCGCTGGGACACCCCGCTGCAGATGTTCGAGCGGTGGGTGCTGGAGGACGTCGAGATCGGCGGCGTCACCGTGCCGCGCGGCGCCGAGATCGCCCTGCTCTTCGGCTCCGCCAACCGCGACCCGCAGCGCTTCGCCGACCCCGACCGGCTCGACCTCGGCCGCGCCGACAACCCGCACGTCACCTTCGGCGCGGGAATCCACTTCTGCCTGGGCGCGCCGCTTGCGAGACTGGAACTCACCGAGTCCTACGGCACGCTGCTGCGCCGGGCCCCGGGGCTGCGGCTCGTCCGCGAGCCCGAGTGGAACCCCGGGTACGTGATCCGGGGGCTCAAGGAACTGCTGGTCGAGCTGTAGCGGAAGAGGGGGGACGGCCGTGGGCAAGGCGACGGGGGCACTGCTGGGGCTGGCGATCGGGGACGCGCTGGGCAAGCACACCGAGTTCCAGGAGGTCGAGGAGATCGCCTGGAACTGTCCGGACTGGCGTCAACTCCCGCTGCCCAGACCGGCGTTGGTCACCGACGACACCCAGATGACCCTCGCCCTCGCCCGGGGCCTGCGCACCGCCCTGGAGCGCGGTCCGCTGACCCCGCTGCGGCTGGAGCGGCCCGTCCGCGAGGAGTTCGTCGAGTGGTGGCGCTCCCCGGAGAACAACCGCGCCCCCGGCATGACCTGCATGCGTTCCTGCTGGCGGCTCAGCGTCCCCGAGAAGCGCTGGCAGGACGCCAGCGACGCCAACTCCAAGGGCTGCGGCGCCAACATGCGCGTCGCCCCGATCGGGCTGGTCCGCGACCTGGACGCCCGCCAGCTCTCCGGCGCCGCCCAGCTGCAGTCCGCGCTCACCCACGGCCACCCCACCGCGCTCGCCGCCAGTGACCTCACCGCGTACGCCGTCCGCCGGCTCGCCGAGGGGGTCGCCCCGGCGGCGCTGCCCGCCGTGCTGCGCTCCTACGCGCTGGCGAGCCGGCACCGGTACGACGAGTTCTGGCTCGGCGACCTCGCCGCGCACTGGCAGGACCCCTCCCCGCAGGCGGCCGTCGAACGCGGCTGGGCGGAGTGCCTCGGCGTCCTCGACCGCCTGGACGCCGCCCTCGCCGCGCCCGACGTCGAGGCCGACCCCTGCCTGGCCACCGGCGAGGGCTGGATCGCCGAGGAGGCGTTCGCCACGGGCCTGCTCTGCTTCCTGCTGCTGCCCGACGACCCGGTGGCCGCCGTCCGCCGGGCCGCCTACTCCAGCGGCGACTCCGACTCCCTGGCCTGCCTCACCGGCGCCTTCGCGGGCGCCCACCACGGGGAGTCGGTCTGGCCGAAGGAGTGGGTGGAGCGCATCGAGCACCGGGACGAGTTGCTCGCGTTCGGGGCGCTCTGGGACTGACCCGTCAGGCCTCGCCGCGCAGGCGGCGTGCCACGGTCTCGACCAGCGTGCGGAACGCCGGCACCGGTGCCATCGCCGAGCCGCCGAGCCCGAGCGCGCCCTCGGGCAGGAAAGCGACATGGCAGCGCCGGCACAGGTAGGTGGCGCTCCAGGCCGTGGCCAGCGACGGCTGGACCACCGAGTACTCCTGGAACTCCCGGCGGAGGCGACGCCGCTCCTTGGCGCGCTTGAGGGTCAGGGCCACGGTCGCGATGAGGAACGGGCCGCCCAGGAGGCCGAAGACCAGCAGCGAGCTGCGGAGGGCATCGGGCTCGTTGGACGTCAGCAGCGCCGGCAGCACGATCACCGCGGCCCCCAGGACGAACGCGACCAGAATGGCGAGCCCGCACCCTCCGCCGGGTCTCGCCAGCCGCGGCACCGG
Organism: Kitasatospora sp. NPDC051170; assembly: GCF_044455705.1. Taxonomy (NCBI): domain Bacteria; kingdom Bacillati; phylum Actinomycetota; class Actinomycetes; order Kitasatosporales; family Streptomycetaceae; genus Kitasatospora; species Kitasatospora sp. NPDC051170. The sequence goes on from NZ_JBITFA010000004.1 coordinate 354,003, forward strand.
CGGCGGGGCGATCTGGTCCGCCAGCCGGCTGCTGGTGGAGCCGGAGGTGTAGACGGTCGACCTGCCGAAGGTCGAGACGGGACCCACCCCGCGCGCGTACCCGACCCCGGAGCTGAAGCCCGTGCTCTGCCCCGAGTAGGTGCTGGTCTGTGACTCGTAGACGCTCGGAACGCTGCTCACCTGATCAAGCGTCCCGCACTGCGGGCAGTCGATTCTGCTCATGATCCCTCCCCCGGGGCCGGTCCTGCGGCAGCTGATCATGGCACAGCTCGGCGGCGGGGGAACCTCCTGGGCATCCGTCACGTCGAAGGGCCATGACGAACAGCAGCACCTCCGTACGCAGCGCGGCCCGCCGCCGCCCGGCGGCCCTGCTCCTGGCCGCCGCCCTCGCCGCGCCGCTGCTCACCGGCTGCGGCAGCACCGGAGCCGCCGCACCCCCGGTGGTGCGCGTCTCCGCGCCCAAGGACCGGCCGGCCGTCGACCCGGCCCGGAAGGAGGCCGTCGCCAAGGCCACCGACGCCTTCGGCCTCGACCTCCTGCACACCCTCGCCGCCGACCCCGCGGGCAGCGGGCGCAACATCGTCATCTCGCCGTCCGGCCTGGCCACCGCCCTCGCCATGCTGCTCCCCGGCGCCCGCGGCGCGACCGCCGAGGAACTCGCCAAGGCCCTGCACACCGACCTCGACCCCAAGCAGTACGCCCTGGCCACCGGCGCGCTCAACGCCCCCGTCGCGAAGACCGGCAAGACCCTCCTGCGCCAGAGCGACGACCTGTGGATGCAGAAGGACCTGGCCGTCGAACCCGACTACCTGACGACCCTCGCCACTGCCTTCGACACCGGCGTGCACACCGTCGACTTCCGCAAGAACCCGCAGGACGGCCGCAAGCAGATCAACGCGGCCGTCGAGAAGGCCACCGAGGGGCGGATCAAGGAGCTCTTCAACGACCAGCAGATCACCGACACCACCAGGCTCGTCCTCACCGACGCCCTCTACCTCGACGCGAAGTGGGCGTCCCCGTTCAAGCCCCAGGCCACCGCCGACCGCACCTTCCACAAGCTCGACGGCACCGGCCCCTCCGTCCCGACCATGAGCCGCCTGGACACCCTCAGGTACGCGGACGGCTCCGGCGGCATCGTCGGCGAGCCCTGGCAGGCCGTCGAACTGCCCTACGCGGACAGCACCCTGGTGATGGACCTGATCGTCCCCGCCCAGGGCGGCTTCGCGGCCTTCACCAAGGGGCTGGACCAGCCGCAGCTCGACCGCATCCTCGGCGCCCTCACCGAGCGGTCCGTCGACCTGCAGTTGCCGCGCTTCCACTTCGACACCGCCAACGAGCTCACCCCGGCGCTGCGGGCGCTCGGGGTGAAGGCGGCCTTCGACGACGCGGACCTGCACGGCATCGCCAAGGAGCCGCTCGCCGTCGGCACGGTGGTGCAGAAGGCCACCGTCCAGGTCGACGAGGACGGCACGGTCGCGGCCGCCGGCAGCGGCGTCGGGATCAAGGCCGCGGGCGCGCCCGCACCGCAGCAGCGCGCCGAGCTGCACATCGACCGGCCGTTCCTGTTCCTGATCCGGGACGCCTCCGGCGGGCGGCCGCTGTTCCTCGGCCAGGTCACCGACCCGCAGGCCGCCAAGTAGGCAGGCCGCCGCTACCAGGCCGCCCGCTACCAGGCCGGATAACGCCCGCCCAGCGCCGGGTGGTTCGGGTCGCGGCTGCCGAACAGCACCAGCAGGTCGTCCGCGACCGTCAGCAGCTCGGCCCGGCCCTCGATCGCCCCGACCCACTCCTCGGGCAGCGCCGAGGCGCCGTACGCGGCCCCGACCAGGTTGCCGCAGACGGCCCCGACCGAGTCGCTGTCCCCCGAGTGGTTGACCGACAGCCGCAGCGCGGTGCGCACCGGGTCCGGGTCCAGGGTGGCCGCCAGCAGCGCGTACACCGCCATCGCCAGGCACTCCTCGGCGACCCAGCCGAGCCCGACCCGCTCCACCGCCTCCGCCGAGGGCTCCGACTCCTGGGCGATCCGCACCGCCCGGGCCAGGGCCTGCACCGTCTCCTTGGAGGCGGGCAGCTCCCGGATCTGCTCCACCGTCCCGCCCACCGCCGCCCACGGCTCCACACCCTGCGCCAGCCGCTCGACCAGCGCCGCGAAGGCCCCCGCCGCCAGGTACCCGGTGGGGTGCCCGTGGGTCAGCTGGGCGCACTGCACGGCCAGCCCGAAGGACTGCTCCACACCCAGCCGGGCCAGCCCGAACGGCGCCGAACGCATCACCGTGCCGCAGCCCTTGGAGCCCGGGTTGATCGGCCCGGGCCGCCCGATCGCCGCCGGCGCCTCGAACTCCGGATGCTCGGACACCCCGCTCAGGCAGGCGTTGCCCGGCGCCCGGCGCGCGTACAGGAACGGCTGGCGCAGCAGCCAGCCGTCGTACGGGCGTTGCTGCGGCTCGGCGTCCGGCTGCGGCTGGTACTGCGTCCGCAGCCAGCGCCGGTAGGCGCCGTGGACGGCCTCCGGCACCGAGCCGCCGCCGCCCGACCAGCCGCGGACGAAGCCGCGGATCAGGCCCTCGGCGGTGAACAGCGTCATCTGGGTGTCGTCGGTGACCTCGACCGGGCCAGGCCCGGCGGGCAGCTCCCGGACCCCGTCCGGCCCGAACTTCTCCTGGATCTGGTGCAGTTGGAGGAACTCCACCGGCCAGCCCAGGGCATCGCCGATCGCGCCGCCGAGCAGCGCCCCGCGCACCCTGTCCCGGTGGCCTGAATCCGGATGGGCTGAATCCGGATAGGCCGACTCCGCCGTCAGGTCCGTCACGTCGAATCCCCCTTCGTTCGCGGCGGTGTACGTTCTACCAGGTTCAGCGCCTGATCTGCCCGGCGCGCCCGTGCAGGGCCGCCCGGTCCGCCGCCGCCCGTCCGGCCGCCCAGCCCCCGCCGTCGCTCACCCGCACCCGCTGCGAGACCAGCTTCGGGAACATCCGGTCGACCTGCTCGTCCACCGCCTCCGAGCGGGCCGCCAGCGCGGGCAGCAGCCGCTCGTCCGGCAGCAGCTGCTCCTCGGTGCCGTCCTCGCGCAGGTGCCGCCCGGCCGCCGCCGCGCGCGTCGCCCGCTCGGTCGCGGCGGTCAGCCGCTCGCGGATGCGGGCCGCGTACGCGACCAGGAAGGACTGGCGGAACGCCTTGCTGCGCGAATCCTTGCGCGAGCCCGCCTTGTTGAGCGCGTGGGTGGCCTGCACCAGCAGCGAGGTGTAGAGCAGTTCGACGCCGTCCAGGTCCCCGTCGAAGCCGATCACGGTGCAGAAGCCGAACTCCTTCGCCCACACCACCCGGCAGCGGTTCGCCGCCGCGACGGCGTCCAGCAGCATCGTCTTGGGGCCCTCGTACGGGTTGTCCACCCCGATGCGCACCGCCGCCGGGGCGTCCCGGTCGGCGCCCGCACCGGCGGCCGCGAGCAGCGCGTCGTCGATGCTGTGCTGGGCCATGAGCTGCTGCGCCTTCGCGGTCAGCGCCTCGGCCTCCTCCGGGAACTCGGTGGACTCGGCCTTCGCCAGCAGCGCCCGGATGCGGGCCAGCATCCGGGGCTCGCCCGTCACGGGCTCGGACGCGCGCCGCGTCCCGGAAGCCTGCCCCGGCGCCGGACCGACCGGGGCGATCGGAGGCAGCCGGCCCCAGGTCCGCAGCAGCTCCAGGGCGGCGGTGGCCAGCGCGAAGCGGTCCAGCCGGTGCCGCAGGGCGAAGGCGGCCAGGTACTCCCCGTCCTCGGACCACCACACCTCGACGGCCAGCTCGCGCAGCTGCTCCTGCCAGCGCCGGTCCAGGCCCGCGGCGCTGTGGCGGCGGCCCTCGGCGGCGATCAGGTCCACGGCCAGGGCCAGGTGGACGGGCTTGAGGTCCCGCCGCACCACCCGCACCACGTCCGCCGGGCGCCATCCGGCCGACCAGCAGCGGCCCACGGCGGTGTCCGCGAAGCCGAGCAGCGCCCGGGCGACCTCCGGCCACCGGTCGGCCGAGGCCGCCAGCGAGGAGGCCCCGGTGTCCAGCGCCACGTCCAGCATCTCGTCGGGCGCCGTCAGCACCGCCCGCACGGCCGTGTCCAGCAGCGCCCCGGCGCCCTCGTCCTGCTCCGCCCGCCTGCTCACGACCTGCCTCAGCTCTCCTCGACGACCCGTTCCATGATGCCGGAGCGGCCGGGGAGCCGACGGGGACGCCGGAACGCCCGGCCCCACCGAGGGGGCCGGGCGTTCCGTGGGGCGGGTGTCAGCGCTCGATGGCGCGGGCGAGGATCTCCGGGGTGCGCAGCAGCAGCCGGGTGGCGGCGAAGCGGATGCCGAGGGTGGCGATGAGCGCGCCGTAGAGGGGCCCGGCCAGGAGCAGGGGCCAGGTCGGGGCGTCGGTGCCGAGGGCGATGCCCAGGTAGGCGATGCCGGGCAGCGCCAGCACGCCGACGCCGAGCATCGAGCCGAACTGGTTGAGCAGGACCAGCCCGCTCTGCCCCGGCGCGGCGTTGCGCATCGGGCTGCTGTCGGCCGGCATCGCGTACGGCGCCAGCACGCTGAACACCGCGCCCAGGGCGACTCCGCAGCCGAGCAGGCACAGCGCCAGCCCGATCGCGGAGGGCAGGCCCGCCCAGTCGCCGGTCACGGCGGCCAGGACCAGCCCGAGCACCAGGACGACCGGCACGGCGTACGAGAGCACCGCGTACGCGCGGCCGCGCAGCTCGTCCCGGGCGTCGGCCGGGGTCCGCAGGGTGCTGGCGACGATCCAGAACGCGGAGCCGTCCATGCCGAACAGGTTGAGCATCTGGAGCCCGAGGAACACCCCGGTCATCGCGAGCAGGTAGACGCTCGACCAGCCCTGGACCACGGACATCACGCAGATCACCAGCGTCATGCCGATGCTGGTGAACACCGCGGCCTTGGCCCTCGGCTCCCGCCAGGCGTACCGCAGGTGGCGCTGCATCACCGCGCCGACGCGGCCCTCGGGCAGGAAGCGCCAGCCGCGCGACCGCTGCACGCCGCGGGCGACGTCCAGGGTGGAGGAGTCGCCGGTGACCATCAGCTCCTGGAGGCTCCGGCGCCACCAGCGCAGCAGCAGGAGGAGCAGGGCCGCGGTCGCGGCGAGCTGCAGCAGCGCGAGCCCGTACCGGCCCTCGCCGGCGGTGCGGCCGGCGTCGGTGGCGCTGATCGGCGGTATCCAGCGCAGCACCGAGGCGATCGGTTCGAGCGGGCTGAGGTCGAGGGTCCCGTCCTTGCCGGGGCGGCCGAAGATCGTCTGGGAGCCGAGGTTGGCGACCTGGACGAGCAGGGCGAAGGCGAGCCCGCCGAAGATCGCGAAGTCCTTGCCGCGCCGGCTGGAGAGCATCCGGGCGTTCCCGGCCGCGACGGAGCGGGAGAGCGTGACCAGGCAGAACAGGGTGAGCGGCACGCCGACCACCGCGAACACCGCGGAGGCGCCGCCGCTCGCGCCGGACAGCGCCGCGCCGGTCACCAGCACCAGGTTGATCACCGGCCCGGGCCCGACCAGCGCGGCCAGCAGCGAGCCGCGCAGCAGCGGGCCGGGCCGCAGCGGCAGCATGGTGAGCCGGGTGGGGTCGGCGCTCTCGTCGCTGGAGAACAGGAACAGCGGCAGCGCGGCCCAGCCGAGGGTCATCGTGCCGAGCAGCATCACCCCGGTGTCCCCGGAGCCGTCGAACTTCCCGTTCATCATGGCCATCGCGAAGGCGATGCCCCCGGCGAAGGCCAGGCCGACGAGGCCCCCGATGACGAAGACGGCGGTACGGCCGGGGCTGCGCCGCAGGCCGTTGCGCACCAGCCGCAGCTTGAGCGCGACCAGGGCGCGGACGACGGTCGGCCCGTCCGGCACCTGGTGGCGGTCGGCCGGGGCGGCCGCGCCCGGGGCCGCGGTCACTGCCCGCCCCCGAGCCAGCCGAGGGCCTGACCGTCGTCCTCGCGCACGCCGATCAGCCCGAGGAACGCCTCGTGCAGGCTGGTTTCGCCGCGGACGGCGTCCAGCGGGCCCTGGGCGATGACCCGGCCGGCGTTGACGACGGCGACCCAGTCGCAGAGCTGCTCGACGAGCTCCATCACGTGGCTGGAGAAGACGACCGTGGAGCCGGCGGCCGCGTACCGCTTGAGCACGCCGCGGATGGTCTGCGCGGAGACGGGGTCGACGCCCTCGAAGGGCTCGTCGAGGAAGAGCACGTCGGGGTTGTGCAGCAGCGCGGCGGCCAGGCCGATCTTCTTGCGCATGCCGGTGGAGTAGTCGGCGACGAGCTTGTCGGCGTCGCGCCCGAGGTCGAGGACGGTCAGCAGCTCCTCGGCCCGGCGGTCCACCTCGGCGCCGGGCAGGCCCCGCAGCCGGCCGACGTACTGGAGGAGCTCGCGCCCGCTGAGGCGCTCGAACAGCCGCAGGCCCTCGGGCAGGATGCCGATCCGGGCCTTGACGCTCACCGGGTCCGCCCAGACGTCGGTGCCGTGGACGAGCACGGTGCCCTGGTCGGGCCGGAGCAGCCCGGTGACCATGGACAGCGTGGTGGTCTTGCCCGCGCCGTTGGGGCCGACCAGCCCGATGAACGCACCGGCGGGCAGCTCCAGGCTGAGCCCGGCCACGGCGGCCTGGCTGCCGAAGTGCTTCCACAGGCCCTGGATGCTGACGGCGGACGGGGTGCCCGGCCCGGGCGGGTTCGACGACTGCGGCGCTGACGCCTGCATGGCTGCCTTCTTCTTCTTTTTCGTTGACCGCATTGACGGTGTCGACCGTGTTGACTTCGGTTCTGACCTGGTGTGACCGTATCCGTCGGGGTGACCGGTTGTCGTCCGAGTTGAGCGACATCGGAGCTTGCCGTCCGGCGGGTGACGGAGGAGCGGAAGCGGGATGTCCGTTTCTGCGGTGGTGAATTGGCAACTACTCAGCCGGGCCGTTCGTCCTGCACTATGAAACTCAGCGAGCACACGACCGCGACTGCGGTGCCGGAGGTGGCGGATGTCCGTTCAATCGTGGGGAGACCCCGGTTCCCAGCAGCCCGCAGGCCAGCACGGGATGCGCGCCGGGCACGCGGACCGGGACCGCACGGTGGACGTGCTGAAGGCGGCCTTCGCCGAGGGCCGGCTCTCCGTCCAGGAGTACGAGCACCGCCACGAGGCCGCGGCCGCCGCCCAGACCTACGGCCAGCTGGCCGCGCTGATCGCCGACCTGCCCTCCGGCCCGGTGCCGGGCCCCGCCCCCGCGGTGCAGAACGTCCCGTCGACGTTCCTGCCGCCCCCGATGCCCATGCCCATGCCCATGCCGATGCACATGCCGCGGCCCACCAACGGGCTGGCGATCGCCTCCTTCGTGTTCGCCCTGACGGGCATCGGCGCCCCGGTCGCCGTGATCGCCGGCCACATCGCCCGCGGGCAGATCCGCGAGCGGCACCAGGACGGGGACTGGGCGGCGGTCACCGGGCTGATCCTCGGCTACCTGGGCCTGGCGTTCTGGGGGCTGATCATCCTGCTGGGCATCGTCGCCGTCGCGTCCAGCGGCTCGCACCCCAGCCCGGGCTACTAGGCCCTGTCCGGGCGATCTTGCCGGGCGCGCGACGCCGGATCATCCCGCCTGGACGCACGGCCGAACCGCCCAAGTACGTCCAGTACGAGGGCGGTCCGGCCGCACGCCCAGCCGGGCGCCCGACGCCGCGCGCTGATCCGACAAGATCGCCCGGACAGGGCCTAGGCGCTCCTTCCCCGGGTGGCGGCCGCCACCCGGCTGTGGTAGAGCGGGTGAGAGGCGGTCCGACACCGCCCCGTCGCGTGGGGGACATCCCCGTGACACCCGCCCGAGGGCCGCGACCTGCGGCGTTGCATTTGTTTTGACCGCGCCCCATGCGCTAGGTACGCTCTGACCTTGTGCCTGGGGTGTCCCCGGGTCCTTGTGCGTGCATGCACACCGGTCGCCGCGCCGAGCCGGAGCGCCTCCAAGCTCTCCGCGCGTTGAGCGCCGTCGCTGTACATCAGCTCATGGGATTCCGTGCCGGAATAAAACCCAACACACCCGACCGCGTGGGTCGACCACGGGGCCGTGTGCGAGGGAGATGTCCGGATCACCGCAGGTTAGTTCCACCAAGCCTTGGCACACAGAAAACGGAGAAACGGTGCCTACGATCCAGCAGCTGGTCCGAAAGGGCCGGCAGGACAAGGTCGAGAAGAACAAGACTCCCGCGCTGAAGGGTTCCCCGCAGCGCCGTGGGGTCTGCACGCGTGTGTACACGACCACCCCGAAGAAGCCGAACTCGGCTCTCCGCAAGGTCGCCCGTGTGCGCCTCACCAGCGGGATCGAGGTCACCGCTTACATCCCGGGCGAGGGCCACAACCTGCAGGAGCACTCCATCGTGCTGGTTCGCGGTGGTCGTGTGAAGGACCTTCCTGGTGTCCGCTACAAGATCATCCGCGGTTCGCTCGACACCCAGGGTGTCAAGAACCGCAAGCAGGCCCGCAGCCGCTACGGCGCCAAGAAGGAGAAGTAAGAATGCCTCGTAAGGGCCCCGCCCCGAAGCGCCCGGTCATCATCGACCCGGTCTACGGCTCCCCGGTCGTCACGCAGCTGGTCAACAAGATCCTGCTGCACGGCAAGCGTTCCACCGCCGAGCGGATCGTCTACGGCGCCCTCGAGGGCGTCCGTGAGAAGACCGGTTCCGACCCGGTCGTCACGCTCAAGCGTGCGCTGGAGAACGTCAAGCCGGCCCTCGAGGTCAAGTCCCGCCGTGTCGGTGGCGCGACCTACCAGGTTCCGGTCGAGGTCCGTCCGGGCCGCGCCAGCACCCTGGCGCTGCGCTGGATGGTCGGGTACTCCCGCGCCCGTCGCGAGAAGACCATGACCGAGCGCCTCATGAACGAGATCCTCGACGCCAGCAACGGCCTGGGCGCTTCCGTGAAGCGTCGCGAGGACACCCACAAGATGGCCGAGTCCAACAAGGCCTTCGCGCACTACCGCTGGTAGTCCCTACCCCGTCACTAGACAGAGAGAGAACGAGCCACCATGGCTGCAACCTCCCTTGACCTCGCCAAGGTCCGCAACATCGGGATCATGGCGCACATCGACGCGGGCAAGACCACCACCACCGAGCGGATCCTGTTCTACACCGGTGTGTCGTACAAGATCGGTGAGGTCCACGATGGCGCTGCCACCATGGACTGGATGGAGCAGGAGCAGGAGCGCGGCATCACGATCACGTCGGCCGCGACGACCTGTCACTGGACGGTCGACGACGCTGACCACACCATCAACATCATCGACACCCCGGGTCACGTCGACTTCACCGTCGAGGTGGAGCGCTCGCTGCGCGTCCTCGACGGTGCCGTGACCGTGTTCGACGGTGTCGCCGGTGTCGAGCCCCAGTCCGAGACGGTGTGGCGTCAGGCCGACCGTTACGGCGTCCCGCGCATCTGCTTCATCAACAAGCTGGACCGCACGGGCGCGAACTTCTTCTTCTGCGTTCAGACCATCGTGGACCGCCTCGGCGCGACCCCGCTGGTCATGCAGCTCCCGATCGGTGCCGAGTCGGACTTCCAGGGCGTTGTCGACCTGGTCCGCATGAAGGCGCTGGTCTGGTCGGCCGAGGCCGCCAAGGGCGAGATGTACGACATCGTCGACATCCCGGCCGAGCTGCAGGAGCAGGCGGACGAGTACCGCGAGCAGCTGATCGACACCGTGTCCAACGTCAGCGACGAGATCATGGAGCTCGCCCTCGAGGGCGAGGAGATCCCGGTCGAGCTGCTGCAGGTCGCGATCCGCAAGGGCACCCTGAACTCGGACTTCACCCCGATCTTCTGCGGTACCGCCTTCAAGAACAAGGGCGTTCAGCCCCTGCTCGACGCGGTCGTCAAGTACCTCCCGTCGCCGCTGGACATCGAGTCCATCGAGGGCACCAAGCCCAACGACCCGGAGACCAAGATCTCGCGCAAGGCGTCGGACGAGGAGCCCCTCGCCGCCCTGGCGTTCAAGATCATGTCCGACCCGCACCTGGGCAAGCTCACCTTCGTCCGGATCTACTCCGGCCGCCTGGAGTCCGGCACCTCGGTGCTGAACGCCGTGAAGGGCAAGAAGGAGCGCATCGGCAAGATCTACCGCATGCACGCGAACAAGCGTGAGGAGATCGAGTCGGTGGGCGCCGGCGACATCGTCGCCGTCATGGGCCTGAAGCAGACCACCACCGGTGAGACGCTGTCCGACGAGAAGAACCCGGTCATCCTGGAGTCCATGGACTTCCCGGCCCCGGTCATCCGCGTCGCGATCGAGCCCAAGTCCAAGGGTGACCAGGAGAAGCTGGGTGTCGCCATCCAGCGTCTCGCCGAGGAGGACCCGTCCTTCCAGGTCAACACGGACGAGGAGACCGGCCAGACCATCATCGCGGGTATGGGCGAGCTGCACCTCGAGGTGCTGGTCGACCGTATGAAGCGTGAGTTCAAGGTCGAGGCCAACGTCGGCAAGCCGCAGGTCGCGTACCGCGAGACGATCCGTCAGGCCGTCGAGCGCATCGACTACACCCACAAGAAGCAGACCGGTGGTTCCGGTCAGTTCGCCAAGGTGCAGATCGCGATCGAGCCGCTCGAGCAGGCCGAGGGCTACGAGTTCGTCAACAAGGTCACCGGTGGCCGCGTTCCGCGCGAGTACATCCCGTCGGTCGACGCCGGCTGCCAGGAGGCCATGGAGTTCGGTATCCTCGCCGGCTACCCGCTCCAGGGTGTCCGCGTGAGCCTGCTGGACGGTGCGGCGCACGACGTCGACTCCTCCGAGCTCGCGTTCAAGATCGCCGGTTCGATGGCCTTCAAGGAAGGCGCGAAGAAGGCCAAGCCGGTCCTTCTCGAGCCGATGATGGCCGTCGAGGTCACCACGCCCGAGGACTACATGGGCGACGTGATCGGTGACATCAACTCTCGCCGTGGCCAGATCCGGTCCATGGACGAGCGTCACGGTGCCCGCGTCGTCACGGCGCTGGTGCCCCTCTCCGAGATGTTCGGCTACGTCGGTGACCTGCGCAGCAAGACCTCTGGTCGCGCGAGCTACTCGATGCAGTTCGACTCGTACGCCGAGGTCCCCAAGGCCGTGGCCGAGGAGATCATCGCCAAGTCCAAGGGTGAGTGAGTCCGGCTTCGCCGGCTCCGGATCAGCCCGATAATTCGGGATGATTCCGACCCCTTAGGCTATTAGGAGGCGACCCGGGGGAATCCGGACAGGATTCCCCCGGGGCCTCCGGCCCCCACCCGCGGGACGGTGCGAGGTGCTCACGCACCCGGACCAAGCCCGATCAAAGACCAACTGACGTCAGCACGGCGTACAGGAACTGTCCTCAGGAGGACTGCAGTGGCGAAGGCGAAGTTCGAGCGGACGAAGCCCCACGTCAACATCGGCACCATCGGTCACATTGACCACGGTAAGACGACCCTTACCGCGGCCATCACCAAGGTGCTGCACGACGCGTACCCGGAGATCAACCCCTTCACGCCGTTCGACCAGATCGACAAGGCGCCGGAGGAGCGGCAGCGCGGTATCACCATCTCGATCGCGCACGTCGAGTACCAGACCGAGGCGCGTCACTACGCCCACGTCGACTGCCCGGGTCACGCGGACTACATCAAGAACATGATCACCGGTGCGGCCCAGATGGACGGTGCGATCCTCGTCGTCGCCGCCACCGACGGCCCGATGCCGCAGACCAAGGAGCACGTCCTCCTGGCCCGCCAGGTCGGCGTCCCCTACATCGTCGTCGCCCTGAACAAGGCCGACATGGTGGACGACGAGGAGATCCTGGAGCTCGTCGAGCTCGAGGTCCGTGAGCTCCTCTCCGAGTACGAGTTCCCGGGCGACGACCTGCCGGTCGTCCGCGTCTCGGCGCTGAAGGCGCTCGAGGGCGACAAGGAGTGGGGCGAGAAGCTCCTCGGCCTCATGCACGCCGTCGACGAGAGCATCCCGACCCCGGCCCGCGCCGTGGACCAGCCGTTCCTGATGCCGATCGAGGACGTCTTCACGATCACCGGTCGTGGCACCGTCGTCACCGGCCGCATCGAGCGTGGCATCCTCAAGGTCAACGAGACTGTCGACATCATCGGCATCAAGGAGACCAAGACCACCACCACGGTCACCGGCATCGAGATGTTCCGCAAGCTGCTCGACGAGGGCCAGGCCGGTGAGAACGTCGGTCTGCTCCTCCGTGGCATCAAGCGCGAGGACGTCGAGCGCGGCCAGGTCATCATCAAGCCGGGTTCGGTCACGCCGCACACCGACTTCGAGGCCCAGTCGTACATCCTGTCGAAGGACGAGGGTGGCCGCCACACCCCGTTCTTCAACAACTACCGCCCGCAGTTCTACTTCCGTACCACGGACGTGACCGGCGTCGTGACCCTCCCCGAGGGCACCGAGATGGTCATGCCGGGCGACAACACCGCCATGACGGTCGCGCTGATCCAGCCGATCGCCATGGAGGAGGGCCTGAAGTTCGCCATCCGTGAGGGTGGCCGCACCGTCGGCGCCGGCCAGGTCACCAAGATCCTCAAGTAATTCGAGGTCTGACCTGCCTGCCCGTACAGGCTGACGAAGGGCCCCGCACACCTCAGGGTGGGCGGGGCCCTTCGGCGTGTCGGGTTGACCGGGGGCACCCCGAAGGTGGCCGTACCGCGCGCCCGATACACTGAGGCACCCGCCGCCGTCGCAGAGCGAGGCCGGCCGTGGCACTTCTCCGCCCCACTCGCCGAAAGCGCTCCGGAATGACCTCTGCCCCACCGCTGCCCAAGCCCTCCCTGCTCCGGCGCCGTTCGGCCAAGCGGGCCGAGCCGAGCGGTTCCCCGGCCAAGCGTCCGCGGCTCTACGCGCTGGACGGCATGCGGCTCTTCGCCGCCCTCAGCGTGCTCTCCTTCCACTGGACGGCGTACGTCGGCATCGGCGGCATCTGGTCGCCGGGGCACACCCCCAAGGAGGTGCTGCCCCTGCTGAACCGGATGGCGGCCTACGGGTGGCTGGGCGTCGAGCTGTTCTTCGTCATCAGCGGCTTCGTGATCTGCATGAGCTGCTGGGGCAAGAGGTCGGGCGAGTTCTTCGTCTCCCGGGTGGTGCGGCTCTACCCGGCCTACTGGGCGGGCATCGCGCTGACGAGCTTCGTCGTGCTGACCTTCACCCGGTACGCCCGCTCCGGCGCGGACGAGGGGCTCAACCTTCGCACCATCCTGGGCAACCTGACGATGATGCAGACCCCGATCGGCATGCGCCACGTGGACGGCGTGTACTGGACGCTCTGGGTCGAGATGCGGTTCTACCTGCTGTTCGCCCTGGTCGTGGCGATGGGGCTCACCTACCGCCGGGTGGTGGCCTTCTGCGGGATCTGGACGATACTCGCGCTCCTGGCCCCGCAGGCCGGGATCCCGCTGCTGACCACGATGGTCATGCCGAACGAGTCGCCGTTCTTCATCGCGGGCGTCGGGATGTTCCTCATGTACAGGTTCGGACAGAACCTGCTGCTGTGGGGGATCGTCGGCTTCTCCTGGATCCTGGCGCTCACCAGGCTGGACTCCATCAAGGGCATCTACGTCAACGTCCTGAACCACCAGCTGTCCTGGAGCGTGATGGCGGTCGCCGTGACCGCGGCCTTCGCGCTGGTCCTGGGCGCGGCGCTGGGGCTGTTCGACTGGGTCCAGTGGAAGTGGCTCACCGTCGCCGGTGCGCTCACCTACCCGCTGTACCTGATCCACCAGGAGGCCGGATGGACGGTCATCCACTTCCTGCTCACCAAGCACTTCAGCGTCCAGGCCGCCCTCGCCACGGCGCTCGCGGCGGTCCTGCTCACGGCCTGGCTGATCCACCGCCTGGTGGAGCGGCCGGTGTCGAAGGTGCTCAAGGGCGCGCTGGACCGCTCGATCGCGACCATGCGCAAGACTTCGGACGAGCCCGCCCCCGGAAAGCCCTGACGGCGCTGGGGCGTTCGGTGAACGATCCTTTCAAGGAGCGCTCATCGAATGGTAAAGACCTGCTGCTAGCCTGGCTGCCACCCGGCCCGGAGCGGTTCCGCAGCGTCCTCCGCACCCCTCCACGTCGTTCGGCCGCGGCGCCGGACGCCGCCCCCCGGCATCGATCGATCCTTCTCATTCACAAGGAAACAGGCGACAACTGATGTACACCGCAGCTGTATCGGCAGAGCCGGAGGCCATGGGCCCGGCGCCGCTGTTGTCGGTCGTCATGCCGATCTACAACGAGCAGGAGGCGCTGCCCCTGACCGTCGAGCGGCTGCGGCCGATCCTCGACGGCCTCGGTATCGGCTACGAGGTCGTCGGCATCGACGACGGCAGCACGGACGCGACCCCGGCGCTGATGCAGAAGATCCACCAGGACTGGCCGGAGTTCCGGATCGTCCGCTTCGCCCGCAACTCCGGGCACCAGGCCGCGCTGACCGCCGGTATCCACCGGGCCTTCGGCGACTACGTCGTCTCGATCGACGCCGACCTCCAGGACCCGCCGGAGAAGATCCCCGAGATGCTCGCGCTCGCCCAGGAGCGCAACCTCGACATCGTCTACGGCGTGCGCGGCGACCGCGGCACCGACACCGTGTTCAAGCGCCGCACCGCCGGCGCCTACTACTGGCTGATGCGCAAGCTCGTCGGCAAGAAGATGCCCAACCAGGCCGGCGACTTCCGTCTGCTGAGCCGGGCCGCCGTGGACGCGCTCAAGGCGATGCCCGAGCACCAGCCGGTCTACCGCCTGCTCGTGCCGTGGCTGGGCTTCCCCAGCGGCGAGGTCGTCTACGTCCGCGAGGAGCGCGTCGCCGGCAGCACCCACTACCCGCTGTCGAAGATGCTCCGCCTGGCCATCGACAGCATCACCAACTTCTCCGCCGCCCCGCTGCGGCTGGCGACCTACCTCGGCCTGCTGAGCTTCGTGCTCTGCTTCGCCCTGGGCATCTACACCACGGTCGAGTACGCCCTGGGCAAGACCGTTCCGGGCTGGTCGTCGTTGTTCATCGGGATGCTGTTCCTCGGCGCCGTCCAGCTGGTCTGCATGGGTCTGCTCGGCGAGTACGTCGGCCGGATCTACTCGGCGGCCCAGGCCCGTCCGGCCTACTTCGTGGGCTACGACTCGGCCGATGACCGCCGTGCGGGAACCCGGAAGGTCTCCGAGTACGTGGCATGAGACGGTCCGGTCCCGCACCGGGACCGGACCGTGCCACCGGCCTCCACGACACCGGACGCAGAACCCGCGGGAGAAGACGAGCGATGGGCACCACCGACAGCACCGCATCCGCACCCCGAACGCCCCCGGCGACCGGGAGACGGACCGGAGCCCCGGTGCCGGAGGCCGGCGGCGCCCCCCTGGGGGCGGCCGCACGGCTGGCGCGCTTCCTGCCGGCCCTGGCCGCGTACGGCCTGCTGGTCGCCCTGCTCCTCGCCTCCCACACCTCGGCCGGTGACATCGCCCGGTACACCTTCTACGCGGCCTGGGGCGTCCTGCTGCCGGGCACGCTGGTGTTCCGCGCGCTCCGCCGGCGCCCCCACACGCTGATCGAGGACCTTGCCTTCGGCGCGGTCGTCGGCCTCGTGCTGGAGCTGGTGGCCTGGGCGGTGCTGGTCGGGCTCGGCCTCCAGTCCGTGGCGACGGCCTGGCCGCTGGCCGTGGTCGTCCCGTTCGCGGCCGTGCCCCGGCTGCGGCGGCACTGGTTCCCGCGCGGCCACCGCCGGACGTCGACCGGTTGGAACTGGTCCGTGGCGGGCGTCGTGGGCGGCACGAGCGCCTACCTGTACGCCGTGGCGCTGAGCCGCAACCCGATCCTGCCGGACGCGGAGTCCACCCGGCAGTACATCGACCTGCCGTACCTGCTGTCGCTGGCCGGCAACGCCAAGCACAATGTCCCGCTGACCTTCCCCCAGGCCGCGGGCGAGCCGCTGCACTACCACTGGTTCACCTTCGTCCACATGGCGATGACCGACATGGTCGGCCACATCGACCTGCCGGTCGTCCAGATGCGGCTGATGGTGCCGGCCCTGGTCGCCCTCGCGATGGTGATCACGGCGGTGGTGGGGCACCGGCTGTCCGGGCGGGCCTGGGTGGGGCCGGTCGCCGCTCTGCTGGTCTTCGCGGTGGGCGAGTTCAACGCCGTCTACCCGCTCAACACCCAGAGCTGGCCGTTCGGCGCCCCGCTGGTACCGCTGATGGCCTGGACGAGCCTGTCGCTCACCTACAGCCAGCCGCTGCTGATGGCGCTGATCGGGGTGGTCGCCGACGCGCTGCGCCGCGATGGGGGCGGCTCGGACGACTCGGACGGTCCGGACGACTCGGATGACCCGGACGGTTCGGACGGTTCGGACGACGAGGCGGTGCCCCGGCTCGGGCGCGGCGGGTACGTGCTGGTCGCGATGTTCGCGCTCGCCTCCAGCGCCGCCAAGGCCAGCCTGCTGCCGGTCACCCTCGCGGGGCTGGCCTTCGCCGGCCTGATGGTGCTCCTCGCCACCCGGCGCATCCCCTGGACGATCGTGCGGCTCGGCGCGATCGTCGGCGGTGCCCAACTGTTCGCCACGGCCGTGCTCTTCCGGTTCGAGAGCTACGGCCTGGAGGTGCTGCCGTTCGGCAACATCGAGCGGTACTGGGCGGATCCGCAGAACTCCCGGGGCGCCGCCGTCCAGGCGGTGGTCGTCGCGGCGACGCTGGTCGCCTTCCTCCTCAACCACCAGCTCCGGCTGGTGGGCATGCTGCCGCTGATGTGGCGGCGCCGGCTGCGGCTGGAGCCGGTGCAGTGGTTCCTGCTGGGCGGCGCGGTGGCCGGTCCGGCCGCCTACCTGGTGGTCAACGGCTTCAACGCCAGCTACTTCACCCTGGCCGGCCTGCCCTTCGGCGTGCTCCTGTCGGCCTGGGGCTACTGCGAGGTGTTCGAACGGGCGGCACTGCCCGCCCGGGGCAAGGCCGCGCTGGCCGCCGGGACGCTCGTCTTCGTCGGCCTGCTGACCTACGGCGTCTACGAGTACTCGGGGGACTGGGCCCGGTTCGCGCTGGACGCGATCGGCGACTCCGCGGGCACCGAGTCGTACACCCTCCTGGTGCCGCTCCTGGCGGCCGCCGCGGCCCTGGCCGGGGTGGCGCTGGTCGGCGGCCTGCTCTGGTGGGCCGCCGGGCGGGCGCTGCCCGCGCTGCGGCGCCGGGGCGGACTGGTGCTGCTGACGGCCGCGTTGGTGGCCGGAGCGCCGTCCCTGCTGCTCGACGTCCAGCAGGCCCGGCAGGTGACCTGGGACGGCGCCTGGCCGATGCCGGCCAGCCAGGTCGAGGCGGCCCGCTGGGTCCGGGCGCACAGCCGTCCGTCCGACATCCTGGTCACCAACGACCACTACCGTTCCAACGCCGAGTACGGAGCCGCGGGCGAGGCGGGCTGGAACCCGCTCTCGTTCTGGCTCAGCGGTTACTCGGAGCGCTCGGTGCTGGTGGAGGGCTGGGCGTACTCGCCGCGGCTGATGTCGCAGAAGACCGCGGTCTTCTGGGACCAGCCGCTGCTGAAGCTGAACGACGACGCGATCTTCAGACCGACCGCCGACATCCTGCGGGAGCTGCGCGACCGGTACCACGTCCGGTACCTGGTGGCGGACCGGAAGCCGACACCGGAGTCCCCGCTGCTGAAGACCCTCGCCACCCCCGTCTTCGACAACGGCCGGATGGCCGTCTACGAACTCTCCTGACCCGACAAGCAGATCGCATGGGTTCCCACATGGCTTCCACGAACGAGTCGACCGGCGTGGCCGGCTTGACCGGCCCGCCGAGCGACGCCGGCCGGACGTCCTCCGGTGCCGGTACGACCAAGCGCCAGCTCCCGGCGTTCGCGATCATCGGTGTCCTGAGCACGCTGTTCTACCTCGGGCTGTACGTGGTGGCGCGGTGGGTCGTCGACCCGCAGATCGCCAACCTGATCGCGCTCGCGGTCAGCGCCGTCGCCAACACGGCCGCCAACCGGCGCTTCACCTTCGGCATCAAGGGGAGCGAGGGCGCCCTGCGCCACCAGCTCCAGGGGCTGGTCGCCTTCCTGATCGGCCTGGGGCTGAGCGCGGGCGTCCTCGCGCTGCTCGACCACGCGGTGCCGAACGCCTCCAAGGTCGTCGAGGTCGGCGGCCTGATCCTCGCCAACGGCCTGGCCACCGTGGTCCGCTTCCTGCTGATGAAGGTCTGGGTCTTCAGGAAGTGACGCCCGGCCGGGCGTCCTCCCGGTCCCGGCTCCCGTCCTGCTTCCCGCCGTCCCGCTTCCCGCCGTCCCGCTTCCCGTCCCGCTCCCCGCGCCACGGCGGGAACCGGGGCGTACGGTCGCGCAGCCGCATCGCCGGCCGCTCCACCGCGTACCAGGACAGGACGCCCAGGAGGGCCGTCACGGCCAGCGCGCAGGCGAGGAAGCCGAGCCGCCCGTACGCGGCGAAGCCGACCAGCGCCAGGGCCTGTTCCACCGGGAACCCGTAGACGTACACGCCGTACGAGAAGTCGCCGGCCGCGTCCACGGACCGGCACCACCCGGGAAGCCGGACGGCGGCCCAGAACAGCAGGTAGACCAGGGCCGGCTGGCCCAGGGCGGTGAACCCGCCCCAGCGGAGCGTGAGTGCCAGGACGAGGGCGGCGGCGGCCGCCGCCCGGTCGTCGACCGGGACGCGCCGGGCGTGGAGCCGGCAGGCGGCGCCGAGCAGGAAGGTGAAGCCCAGCCCGGCGAGGAGGTGCCAGGTGAGCCGGCCGACGACGGGCAGGGTGACCCCGGGACCGCCCGCCGGGGCCACACCGGGGGGCAGGTCGACGGCGCCGGAGACGATCAGCAGCCAGAGCGCGAGCAGCAGCGCGGGGACGGCCGCCCGTCGGCGCAGCAGGCCGGCGGCGGCGAGCAGCGCCGCCAGGAGGTAGCAGAGCAGCTCGTACTTGAGCGACCAGAGCGCGCCGTTGAGGCTCGGGTCGAAGTTGGTCCCGGCCCGGATGCCCCCGGCGATCACGCCCGAGACGTCCCAGCCGGCCATCGGACTCGTGCTGCCGAGGCTGGTCACGTAGCCGAGCGGCCCGTCGGGGCGGCCCCAGAAGCCGTCCAGGGTGCCGTGCTGCCACAGGAACAGCAGCGGGGTCAGGACGGTCGCGCAGAAGACCAGCGAGGCCAGGAGGCCGGGCACGATCCGCAGCATCCGGTGCCAGAGGAAGCGCCAGGGGCTCAGCCGCAGGGCGCTGCCGGTGATCACGAAGCCGGAGATCGCGAAGAAGCCGACCACCGCGCTCTTGCCGAGGTCGGTCTGCCGCCCGCTCCAGTCCCAGAGCGGGTCCGGCCGGCCCCAGCCGATCGGGTGGACGTGCGACACCACGACGGCGACCGCCAGCAGCAGGCGCAGCGCGCCTAAGGAGTTGGCCCGGCCGACCGTGAGGTCGGCCAGGGTGCGGCCCGCGGCGGGTGGTGCCGCGGGGGGTGCGGTTCGTCCGATGGCGTTTCCCCTACGCGGCCGGGGTGGCCGTCTGGGCGAGCCAGAGCTCGCGGACGGCCTCGCGCAGGGTGCGGCGGGGGGTCCAGCCGAGGCTCTCGCGGGCGACGGTGACGTCGAGCTGCTGCCACTCGGTCTCCGGGCCGGTGCCCGCCGGGGCCGGGACCTCGGTGATCTCGGTGGGCACGCCGCTCTCCTCGATGAGCAGCTCGACCAGGTGGCGGGCGGTGGAGGCGCTGCCGGTGCCGACGTTGACGACGGCCGGGGCCGAGGGGGCCGCGGCGGCGAGGAGGACGGCGTCGAGGGTGTCGGTGAGGTCGACGAAGTCGCGCAGGGCGGTGAGCGGCTGGAGCGAGAGCCGGGCGGTCTCGCCGGCCAGGCGGGCCTCGTCGAGCTTGGCGGCCATCACGCCGAGCAGGCTGTGGCCGGGCTGGCCGGCGCCGACGACGTTGCCCAGGCGCAGCACCACGCCGCTGATCCGGCCGGCCTCGACGGCGCGGACGACGGCCTCGGTGGCGGCGAGCTTGAGCTTGCCGTACTCCATCACCGGGGCGGCCGGGTCGCTCTCGTGCTGGCTGGTGCCGACCGGGGCCATGCCGTACTCGTGGACGGTGCCGAGGTGGACGAGCCGGGCGGGGGAGTCCATCGCGGCGACGGCCTCGATCAGCCGCTCGGTGAGGACGACGTTGGCCTGGTGCATCTGCTCGTCGTTGAGGCCCCACATGCCGCCGGCCGCGTTGACGACGGTGTCGACGCCCTCGCGCTCGAGCAGCGCTGTGAGCTCGGCCGGGTCCCCGGTGGACAGGTCGAAGGCGACGAAGCGGCCGGGCGCCGGGTCGGCGGGGGCCTTGCGGGCGAGGCTGACCACCTCGGCGCCCTGCGCGAGCAGGCGGGCGCCGAGCACCCGGCCGATGAAGCCGGTGCCGCCGAGGACGGCCACCCGGGCCGGGGCCGTGTGCGGTGCGCTCATTGCGGAGGTCTCCAGGGGTTCTCGAAGCCGGGGTTTCTCGGAGAAAGGGTTCTCGAGAGGGGAGGTGCTCGAAGAGGGGTCAGCGCGGCCGGCGGGCCGTGCTGGTGGCGTTGCGCAGCAGCGCCTTGGCGCCCTGCCACTGGCCGGCGCGCATCGCGCCGGGCACGAGGGTGAGGGCGTGGATGCGGGCGGACAGGTGCATCCGGGAGGCGCGGGCGGCCCGCGACCAGCCCTGGGCGTCGAGGCGGTCGGCGGCGTCGAGGAAGTAGCGCCGGGCCTCGGTGAAGCGGGTGCCGCTGAACGCGGAGGAGGAGGAGATGCTGACGGCGTGCCGGCGGTACTGGAAGACCCGCTTGTCGTCGATCACCATCTGCTCGCCGGCCTGCAGCAGGTCGATGACGAGGGCGAGGTCCTGGATGATCTCCAGGTTGTCGCGGAAGCCGGTGGTCTTCACGGCCTCGGTGCGCCAGCAGATCGACGGGAAGTACAGCCAGTTGCCCTTGAGCAGGCTGACGGCGAGGTCCTCGCCGCCCATCAGGACCCGGCCGCGCTCCTTGGGCGCGTAGATGCGGCGCTTGGACTCGTCCACCAGCGAGTTGCTGGGCCGGCCCTCGCCGTCGATGACCTGGACGCCGGGCTGGATCATCGAGACGCCCGGGTACTGGGTGAGGACCGAGCGGATCGTGGCGACGTACTCGGGCAGCATGACGTCGTCGGTGCCCATGAACACCAGGTGCTCGTGCTCGGCCAGGCCCAGGCACTTGCGGTAGTTGCCGGTGACGCCGAGGTTCTGCTCGTTGCGGAAGTACCGCACCCGGGGGTCGTCCAGCTCGGCGAACCACTCCGGGACCCCGGGCTCCTTGCCGTCGTCCACGACGGTCAGGCGCCAGTCCGGGTCGGTCTGGGCCAGCACGCTGCGGACCGCTTCCTGCATCAGTGCGACGTCACCGTAGTACGGCAGCAGGATTTCCAGGGTGGTCATGGTGGAGGCACATCCGGTGGTCGGTTCGGGGCCGGCGGGCGGGGCGGGGCCCCGCGGCGCGCCCATCATACTGAGCCCCGCGGGGGCCTCCGAAGACGGCGATGCCCGGACCGGCTCCGGCCCGGGCACCGGTCCGGTTCAGCGGTTGCGCAGGCCCTCGGTGTAGGCGCGGCACTTCTCGTACTCCGGCAGCAGACCGCTCGCGATCGCCTCGGCGAGCGTGGGCGCCGCGGCGTCCCGGGCGGACAGCTGCGGGGCGTCGGTGGGCCACTCGATGGCGAGGTCCGGGTCGAGCGGGTGCACCGCGTGCTCGCCGGTCGGGTTGTAGGTCTCGGAGCAGACGTACGACAGCGTGGCGTCGTCCGACAGCGCGCAGAACCCGTGGCCGAGGCCCTCGGCGATGTACACCGACTTGCGCTCGACGTCGTCGAGGCGCACGAACTCCCACTTCCCGAAGGTGGGGGAGCCGACCCGCAGGTCGACGATCACGTCGAGCACGGCGCCGCGCACGCAGCTGACGTACTTGGCCTGGCCGGGCGGGATGTCGGCGAAGTGGATGCCGCGCACGACGTCCTTGGCGGACACCGACAGGTTGCCCTGGGCGAGGCGCAGCGGGTGGCCGACGACCTCCTGGAGGTGGTCGAAGCGGTACCACTCCATGAACAGGCCGCGGGGGTCGCCGTGCTGCTGCGGGGTGACCTCGAAGGCGCCCTCGATGGACAGCTCGCGGAACTTCACTTGGCGGCCTCCTCGTCCAGCAGCGCGATCAGGTAGTCGCCGTAGCCGCTCTTGCACAGCGGCTCGGCCAGCTCGCGCAGTTGCGCGGAGTCGATCAGGCCGGCCCGCCAGGCGGCCTCCTCGATGCAGCCGATCTTGAAGCCCTGGCGCTCCTCGATGACGCGGACGAACTCGGAGGCCTGGACCATCGAGACGAACGTGCCGGTGTCCAGCCAGGCGGTGCCGCGGTCGAGGACGGTGACGTGCAGCTCGCCGAGCTTGAGGTACTCCTCGTTGACGGCGGTGATCTCCAGCTCGCCGCGGGCGCTCGGGGTCAGGCCGGAGGCGATCTCCACGACGCGGTTGTCGTAGAAGTACAGGCCCGGCACCGCGTAGCGGGACTTGGGGGCGGTCGGCTTCTCCTCGATGGAGATGACCTGGCCCTGGTCGTCGAACTCGACGACGCCGTAGGCGGTCGGGTCGGCGACGGGGTAGGCGAACACCATCCCGCCCTGCGGGGAGGTGCGCTCCGCGAGGCGGGTGCCCAGGCCACTGCCGTGGAAGATGTTGTCGCCCAGGATCAGCGCGACGGGCTCGTCGCCGATGAAGTCGGCGCCGAGGACGAAGGCCTGGGCGATGCCCTCGGGCTTCTCCTGGACGGCGTACTCCAGCTTCAGGCCGAACTGCGAGCCGTCGCCGAGCAGGCGCTGGAACTGGTCCTGGTCCTGGGGGGTCGTGATGATGAGGATCTCGCTGATCCCGGCCATCACCAGGGTCGACAGCGGGTAGTAGATCATCGGCTTGTCGAAGACCGGGAGGAGCTGCTTCGAGACAGCCCGGGTCAGCGGCCAGAGTCGGGAGCCGGTGCCGCCGGCCAGAAGGATTCCACGCATACCGCGCAGCTTAGACCGACCGGCGGATGGGGGCCCGCGGCCCCCCGTCGACCCGGGGCGGAGGGTTCACGCCACCCCGGTAGACTGCCCGCACTATGCGCATCCTCGTCACCGGCGGCGCCGGCTTCATCGGTTCAGAGTTCGTCCGCCAGCTGCTCGGCGCCGACGCAACGGACCAGATCACCGTCTTCGACAAGCTCACCTACTCCGGTGTCGAGGCCAACCTGGCCCCGGTCGCCGACCACAGCGGCTACGCCTTCGTGCGCGGCGACATCTGCGACGCCGAGGCCGTCGACCAGGTCATGCCCAGCCACGACGTCGTCGTCCACTTCGCGGCCGAGTCGCACGTCGACCGCTCGATCGAGGGCGCCGGCCCGTTCGTCGTGACGAACGTCCTGGGCACCCAGGTCCTGCTGGACGCGGCCCGCAAGCACGGCGTCGCCCGCTTCGTCCACGTCTCCACCGACGAGGTCTACGGCTCGATCTCCGAGGGCTCCTGGACGGAGGAGTGGCCGCTGGCCCCCAACTCCCCGTACTCCGCCTCCAAGGCCGGTTCCGACCTGCTGGCGCTCGCCTACCACCGCACCCACGGCATGGATGTGGTGGTCACCCGCTGCTCCAACAACTACGGGCACTACCAGTTCCCGGAGAAGGTCATCCCGCTGTTCACCACGAACCTGCTGGACGGCAAGAAGGTGCCGCTGTACGGCACCGGCGGCAACATCCGCGACTGGCTGCACGTCTCCGACCACTGCCGCGGCATCGAGCTCGCCATGCGCAAGGGCCGCGCCGGCGAGGTCTACAACATCGGCGGTGGCACCGAGCTGACCAACAAGGAGCTCACCGAGCTGCTGCTCCAGGCCGCCGGCGCGGACTGGTCCTCGGTCGAGCCGGTCGCCGACCGCAAGGGCCACGACCTGCGCTACTCGCTGGACATCACCAAGATCAGCGAGGAGCTGGGCTACGCCCCGCAGGTCCGCTTCGAGGACGGCCTCGCGGCCACCATCGCCTGGTACCGCGAGAACCGCGCCTGGTGGGAGCCGCTGAAGGCCAAGGCCTCCCTGCGATGACGAACCCGGTGGCCAGGCTGCTGGGGGCGCTGCCCCCCGGTGTGCGGCTCGTCGCGGGGGGCACCGTCGTGCTCGGTGCCTCCTCGTACATCTTCCTGGCGCTCGCCGGGCACGGCTTGGACACCACGCAGGTGGCCGGGGTCTCGATGCTGTGGACCCTGGTCATGTCCGTCGGATACGGCCTGTTCTCACCGGTCGAGCTGGAGCTGAACCGGCTGGTGGCCGCCCGCGACGTGGCCGGCCAGGGCCCCGGGCCGGCCATCCGCCGGGTGCTGCTGGCCACCGTCGTGGTGCTGGCCGTGGTGCTGGCCGGCGTCGCGGCAGCGGCCCGGCCGATCGCCGACCGGTTCTTCTCCGGCGATCTCGGCCTGGTGGCCGGCATGGGCGGCGCCCTGGTCGGCCTGGCCGTCAGCTCGGTGGCCCGCGGCGCGCTCGCGGGCCTCGGCAAGTTCGGCGCGTACGGCCTCCAGCTGGGCGTCGACGGCGGCCTGCGGATCGGCCTGGCCGCGCTGATCCCGCTGTTCGGCGTGCACTCGGCCTTCGCGTTCAGCCTGATCCTGGTGATCTCCCCGCTCGCCGCCTCGGCGATCGGGATGCGTTCGGTGCTCGCCGACCGCCGCGGCGGCCCGGCCCCCGCCTGGCGCGACGTCGTCACGGGCCTGGGCCTGCTGACCGGCTCCACGCTGCTGGCCCAGCTGATGGTCAACGCCGCGGTCGTCAGCGTCGGCGTGCTGTCGCCCTCCTCCAAGGCGCTGATCGCCGCACTGCTCAACGCCGTGGTCCTGGCCCGCGTGCCGCTGTTCGCGTACGCCGCCATCCAGGCGTCGCTGGTCTCCTCGCTCTCCGGCGCCGCCGCGGCCGGCAACCACGGGGAGTTCCGCAAGGTGCTGCTGCGCACCGGCGGCATCGTGGTGGTGATGTGCACGGCCGCCGGGCTGCCCACCGTGATCCTCGGCCCGTGGGCGATCCGGCTGTTCTTCAAGGCGCAGGACGTGCTCGGCCCGCTCGACTTCCTGTGGCTCTCGCTCGGCACGCTCTGCTACATGCTCGCCACCGTCTTCGGCCAGGCGCTGCTCTCGCTGGGCCGCCACCAGCGGCAGCTGCTCTCCTGGCTGGCCGGCACCGTGGTGCTGGTCGCGGTGACCATGGTGCCCGGGGCGATCGCCACCCGGGTCGAACTCGCCTACCTGGCTGGTGCCGCCGTGAGCGCGGCTGCCATGCTATGGGCGCTGAGCCGCTCCCTCGCCGCTCCGGTGGGGGCCGTGACGGATCAGCGGGCACCTCTGGCGGCGTCCCGGTCGTCCGAGGTCTGAGTCTCGAGGCGAGGTCCCGTCAACCCGGGCCCTAGCACAACCGGCGGCGGCAAGCGCGTTACGCCACGCCTTTTACACTGTGATTACTTGGCCACGCCACTGTCGCTGAAAGGCGCCCCCAGTCGTGCATCTCACCATCATCACCTCGATCACCGGCGTGCTGGTGCTCGTCTACATCCTGGAGCTGCTGCGCCGACAGCAGCTCCGGGAGAAGTACGCGGCGATCTGGCTCGCGATCGGTGTCGTCGTCGCACCGCTCGGGTTCTTCCCCACGATCCTGGACTCCACCGCCCGCAAGCTCGGCATCGCCTCCGGCGTCAGCCTGGTCCTCTTCGCGGGCTTCGTCCTCCTGCTGCTGGTCTCGCTGCACCTGAGCTGGGAGGCCTCCCGGCTGGAGGCCGAGACCCGCACCCTGGCCGAGGACGTGGCGATGATGCGCGCGTACCTGGCCGAGCACCACGACTACCCGATCGCGCGCAGCAACAACGACGCCACCAAGGCGACCGACCCCGGGGTGACGGCATGATCGACGGCAAGCGGGTACTGATCATCCTCCCGGCCTGGAACGAGGCCGAGGGGCTGCCCAAGATCCTCCGCGAGATCCAGCAGAAGCTGCCGGGCGCGGACACCCTGGTCGTCGACGACGGCTCGGTGGACGACACCGCGGCCGTGGCCGCCGCCCACGGCTCCAAGGTCGCGCAGCTGCCGTACAACCTCGGGGTCGGCGGCGCCATGCGCTTCGGCTACCGCTACGCGCACCTGCACGACTACGACATCGCCCTGCAGTGCGACGCCGACGGCCAGCACGACCCCAGCTACGTCCCCTCGCTGATCGCCAAGCTCGACGAGGCCGACCTGGTCATCGGCGCCCGCTTCGCCGGCGAGGGCTCCTACAAGGTGCGCGGCCCGCGCGCCTGGGCCATGAAGCTGCTCTCGGTGGTGCTCTCCCGCGTCGCCGGCACCAAGCTCACCGACACCACGTCGGGCTTCAAGGCGTGCAACAAGCCGATGATCGAGTTCTTCTCTCAGTGGTACCCGGTGGAGTACCTGGGCGACACGATCGAGAGCATGGTCGGCGCGGCCCGCTGCGGCTTCGTGATCCGGCAGGTGCCCGTCGCCATGCGCGAGCGCACCACCGGCACCCCCAGTGCCTCCCCGATCAAGGCGACCATCTACCTCGCCCGGGCGGGCCTGGTCCTCCTGCTGGCCATGATCCGCCGGATGCCCAAGCACATCAAGGAGATCCAGCCCGCCCCCAAGAAGGCTGCCGCGCCGAGCCGGGAGCTGGCCGGCCGCCGCTGAACCGGGCGGCGACGCAGGGGCGTGGAAGGCTGTGGGGCCGTATCTCTCACGGGTTCCGTACAACTTGTTAGCGTGAGCTCCACGAAACCGGTCGCGAAGGGCGGGCGTCCCCCGGGACGCCCGCCCCGAGCGCGATCCGGGCCGGACGGCCCGCCGGGTCTCTCGCAGAGCCGGACCATCCACGGGAAGAGTCGGACTTCAGTGCAGACATCAGCAGAGATCGTCGAGGAGCATCGCGGTGATGCCCGGGTGAGCACGTCACCGTCGGACGGGGAGCGCGCGCCGGAGTGGTTCCGCAGGGCCGCGGCGCGGTTCGACGAGCTCAGGACCCGCCGCTGGTTCTGGCCGGCGGCGCTGATCGTCGGCTACGCGCTGGAGGTGCTCTTCCGCCTGGCGCTCGTCAAGGGGCTGAGCTTCCCCACCGTGCACCCCGACGAGGACTCCTACCTCGTGCTGTCCCGGGTGCTGGCCGGCCGCTCGGTCACCGAGATCCCGGTCGGCGAGGTCATCCCCGCCGGGTACCCGCTGCTGATCTCCCCGGCCCTGCGGCTCACCTCCGACCCGGTGCTGGCCTACCAGCTGATACTCGGGCTCAACGCGCTGATGAACGCGCTGGTCTTCCCGCTGGCGTACGTGGCGCTGCGCCGCCTGGGCGTGCGCCGGCTGCTGGCGTACGTGTTCGGCGGTGTCACGGCGCTGCTGCCGCCGGTGGTCTTCTACTCGCAGTACGCGATGTCGGACGTCGTCCTGCCGGTGCTCGCGCTCGCCTGGCTGGTCTGCATGCACGGCTGGCTGAGCGAGGGCACCCTGAAGGCGCGCTGCTGGTACGCCGCCGGGATGGGCGCCGCGGCCGGGTACGCGATGGCCACGCACGACCGCGGCACCGTGATGGTCGCGGTGACGGCCGTGGTCCTGCTCGGTGTGCTGGTGCTGCGCTGGGCGCCCTGGCGGGCCTCGGTGGTGGGCCTGGTCGTGCTCGGGGCGGGCGCGGTCTTCGCGAAGGCGCTCGCCTGGTGGCTGCGGCGGACGTTCTCGGTGGGCAAGAGCAAGGTCAGTGACCACCTGGTCGAGGGCCTCACCAACGGCGACATCCTCCAGCGCACCCTGACCCGGACCGCCGGTCAGATCTGGTACTTCATCGTCTCCACCTGGGGCGTCGCGGGCCTGGCCATCGTGGTCTGCGCGTTCGCGGTGTTCAGCGGCCGGTTCAGGCGCCAGGACCGCGTGGTCGGCGGCGTCATGGTCGCCCTGCTGGTCGGCACGGCCTTCGCCGCCGCGGCGACGCTCCCGGACGACGGCCGCATCGACGACTGGGTCTACGCCCGGTACGTGTCCTACCTGGTCCCCGTCCTCTTCCTGACGGGCGCCGCCCTGCTCGCCCGCCTCGGCCGCAAGCGCATCGTCTACGCGGCGCTCGCGGCGGCCGGCCTCACCCTGGCACTCGCCCAGAGCGTGATCATGTCGGCCGGCTCGAAGCTGCACTCGCAGGTGTTCGTGCTGTGGGGCATGCCGGACGCCGCCTTCCTGGCGGGGGACTGGTCGAAGCTCAACATGCTGCGCTCGACCTTCGCCGCCTTCGTGATCCTGGCGGGCGTCGTCCTGATGCTGGTCACCGGCGGCCGCAAGGTGCTGTGGGCGCTCGGCGTCTCGCTGGCGCTGTTCGCCTGCTTCTCGACCTTCACGATCAGCTCGCAGATAACCCACCCGTACGCGAATGACCGCAAGGCCGGCGCCACCGGGTTCACCAAGGCCGCCGGGATCAGGCCGGGGGACAACGTGGTGTTCGCCTGGGACGTCGACTGGAACATCCGGTCGACGCAGGCGTACGAGGTCATGCCGGGCCGGATGTGGAGCAGGGACCCGCGCTGGCAGGAGGTGCCCGCCGAGACGACGGCGATCGTGACGCCGCTGCCGGCCGCCGGGATGCCGCCGGAGTCGTACTGGGCGGACCGGCCGAACGTCTGGTACGTCGACCGCGTCAACGAGGGCGGCAAGTGGATGGTCTGGCGCAAGAAGCACTGAGCCGGGCCTGTGCCGGGCCTGAGCTGGGCCTGAGCTGGGCCTGAGCTGGGCCTGGGCCGAGCAGTCCCTGAGCAGTCACCCCATCGGGGCCGGTGAGCTACCTCTCACCGGCCCCGATTGGTGTTTGGGCTGCTCCATGTGGCAGTATGTCCAAGTTGCTCGGTTGAGTGCCGATGCTGCGCGCCTCCCGCCGGGAGGACCGGAAGCGAGTCCCATGTACTCGTCGTTCCCGTGATGGCCGTCAAGCGTGAGTTCTACGCCACGGCAGCTGCGGGGCGGACGTACGGGAATCTTCCGGGAAGCGTGTGCGGGGCCTCGATCCGGCTTCCCCCATCCCGAAAGTTTGAAACCGACGAGTTCTTCGCCGGTTTTTTGCAAGCGCGAAGGCGACACGCCCGAGCGCGGGGGTCGGAGGGGGAGTCGTACAGCGACTAAGGACAAAGGACTACTGAGTAGCCATGGCGGGACAGAAGATCCGCATCCGGCTCAAGGCCTACGACCACGAGGTCATCGACTCCTCGGCGAAGAAGATCGTCGAGACGGTGATTCGTACTGGTGCGCAGGTCGCGGGCCCGGTGCCGCTGCCCACTGAGAAGAACGTGTACTGCGTCATCCGCTCGCCGCACAAGTACAAGGACTCGCGCGAGCACTTCGAGATGCGTACTCACAAGCGTCTGATCGACATCCTCGACCCCACGCCGAAGACGGTTGACTCGCTCATGCGTCTCGACCTGCCGGCTGGCGTCGACATCGAGATCAAGCTCTGAGAGGCGCACCGAAGATGGCTAAGCAGATTAAGGGCATCCTGGGCGAGAAGCTCGGCATGACCCAGGTCTGGGACGAGAACAACCGGGTCGTTCCGGTGACCGTCGTCAAGGCTGGGCCCAATGTCGTGACCCAGGTCCACACCGCCGACAGCCCGTCCGGCTACGACGCCGTGCAGATCGGCTTCGGCGAGATCGACCCCCGCAAGGTGAACAAGCCCCTCGCGGGTCACTTCGCCAAGGCCGGTGTCACCCCGCGCCGCCACCTGGTCGAGCTCCGTACCTCGGACGCGTCCGAGTACACCCTGGGCCAGGAGATCACCGCCGAGCTGTTCGAGGCGGGTGTCAAGGTCGACGTGACCGGCACCTCCAAGGGCAAGGGCTTCGCCGGTGTCATGAAGCGTCACAACTTCAAGGGCCTCGGCGCCGGTCACGGCACCCAGCGCAAGCACCGTTCGCCCGGCTCCATCGGTGGCTGCGCCACCCCGGGCCGCGTGTTCAAGGGCATGCGCATGGCGGGTCGGATGGGCCACGAGCGTGTGACCACCCAGAACCTGACCGTGCACGCGGTCGACGCGGAGAAGGGCCTGCTCCTCATCAAGGGCGCCGTCCCGGGCCCGAACGGCGGCCTCGTCCTCGTCCGCACCGCGGCGAAGGGGCTGTGAAGGATATGAGCACCATTGACATCCTGTCGCCGGCTGGCGACAAGACCGGCAGCATCGAGCTGCCGGCCGAGATCTTCGACGCGAAGGTCAGCGTTCCGCTGATGCACCAGGTCGTCGTGGCGCAGCTCGCTGCGGCCCGTCAGGGCACCCACAAGACCAAGACTCGTGGCGAGGTCCGCGGTGGCGGCAAGAAGCCGTACCGCCAGAAGGGCACCGGCCGCGCCCGTCAGGGCTCGACCCGTGCGCCGCAGTTCGCCGGCGGTGGCGTCGTGCACGGTCCCGTGCCGCGCGACTACTCGCAGCGGACCCCGAAGAAGATGATCGCCGCCGCCCTGCGCGGTGCGCTCACCGACCGGGCCCGCCACAACCGCATTCACGTCGTCACCGACGTGACCGCGACCGAGGCGCCGTCGACCAAGGCCGCCAGGAGCCTGTTCGGCAAGATCACCGAGCGCAAGAACGTCCTGCTGGTCGTCGAGCGCGAGGACGAGCTGGGCCTGAAGTCCGCTCGCAACCTGCCGCACGTGCACATCCTGGACGCCGGTCAGCTGAACACCTACGACGTGCTCGTCTCCGACGATGTGGTCTTCACCCAGGCCGCCTTCGAGCGTTTCGTGGCCGGTCCGGCCGCGTCCGCCAAGGCCGTTGCCGCTGAGGGCGAGCTCGAAGGGAGCGCCGCCTGATGAGCGACGTTACGAGCAAGACGTTCACGGACCCCCGTGACGTCCTGGTGAAGCCGGTTATCTCCGAGAAGAGCTACAGCCTTCTCGACGAGAACAAGTACACGTTCATCGTGTCGCCGGGCGCCAACAAGACCCAGATCAAGCAGGCCGTCGAGGCGGTCTTCTCGGTCAAGGTCGAGGCTGTCAACACGATCAACCGTCAGGGCAAGCGCAAGCGCTCCAAGACGGGCTTTGGCAAGCGCAAGGACACCAAGCGCGCCATCGTGACGCTGGCCGAGGGCAACCGCATCGACATCTTCGGTGGTCCGGTCTCCTGACTCAGGAGATCGTGACCGTCGATTAGGACGAGGACGAGAGAGCCAAATGGGCATCCGCAAGTACAAGCCGACTACGCCGGGCCGTCGTGGCTCCAGCGTGGCCGACTTCGTAGAAATCACGCGGTCCACCCCGGAGAAGTCGCTGGTTCGCCCCCTGCACAGCAAGGGCGGCCGTAACAACGCCGGTCGGATCACCGTTCGCCACCAGGGCGGCGGACACAAGCGCGCCTACCGCGTGATCGACTTCCGTCGTCACGACAAGGACGGCGTGCCGGCGAAGGTCGCGCACATCGAGTACGACCCGAACCGCACCGCGCGCATCGCGCTCCTGCACTACGCGGACGGCGAGAAGCGCTACATCATCGCCCCGCGCGGCATCACCCAGGGTGACCGGATTGAGAACGGCCCCGGCGCCGACATCAAGCCCGGCAACAACCTGCCGCTTCGCAACATCCCGGTCGGTACCACCATCCACGCGGTGGAGCTGCGTCCCGGTGGCGGTGCCAAGATGGCCCGCTCCGCCGGCTCCGGCATCCAGCTGCTGGCGCGTGAGGGCAAGATGGCGCACCTGCGCATGCCCTCCGGTGAGATCCGCCTGGTGGACGCGCGCTGCCGCGCGACCGTCGGCGAGGTCGGCAACGCCGAGCAGTCGAACATCAACTGGGGCAAGGCCGGCCGTATGCGCTGGAAGGGCGTCCGCCCGACCGTGCGTGGTGTGGCCATGAACCCGATCGACCACCCGCACGGTGGTGGTGAGGGTAAGACCTCCGGTGGTCGCCACCCGGTCTCGCCGTGGGGCCAGAAGGAGGGTCGCACCCGTCGCCCGAAGAAGGCGTCGGACGCTCTCATCGTGCGCCGCCGCAAGACCAACAAGAAGCGCTAGGAGCAGGTCAGATGCCGCGCAGTCTCAAGAAGGGCCCCTTCATCGACGGCCACCTTCTCAAGAAGGTGGACGCGCAGAACGAGGCGGGTACCCAGAACGTCATCAAGACCTGGTCCCGTCGTTCCGTGATCTTCCCGGCCATGCTCGGCCACACGATCGCGGTTCACGATGGCCGCAAGCACGTCCCGGTGTTCGTCACCGAGTCGATGGTCGGCCACAAGCTCGGCGAGTTCGCTCCGACCCGCACCTTCCGTGGCCACGTGAAGGATGACCGGAAGTCGAAGCGCCGCTAGAAGGCCCATCAGTGGTCACTGGCCACTGGGCTGAGCTTGCGCGCCAAGAAGACTCAATGACTTACTCCATTAAGGGGACAACCATGGAAGCCAGGGCACAGGCGCGGTACATCCGCGTGACGCCCATGAAGGCCCGCCGCGTGGTGGACCTCATCCGTGGCATGAATGCCACGGAGGCCCAGGCAGTCCTGCGTTTCGCTCCGCAGGCCGCCACCGTGCCGGTCGGCAAGGTGCTCGACAGCGCCATTGCCAACGCCGCGCACAACTACAACCACTCCAACGTGGAAGACCTCTTCATCTCCGAGGCCTACGTTGACGAGGGCCCGACCCTGAAGCGGTTCCGTCCGCGCGCCCAGGGCCGTGCCTACCGGATCCGCAAGCGGACCAGCCACATCACCGTGGTCGTCAGCAGCAAGGAAGGGACCCGGTAATGGGCCAGAAGGTTAACCCGCACGGGTTCCGGCTCGGCATCAGCACGGACTTCAAGTCCCGCTGGTACGCCGACAAGCTGTACAAGGACTACGTCAAGGAAGACGTCGCCATTCGTCGCATGATGACGAAGGGCATGGAGCGCGCCGGCATCTCGAAGGTTGAGATCGAGCGCACCCGCGACCGCGTCCGCGTCGACATCCACACCGCTCGTCCGGGCATCGTCATCGGTCGCCGCGGCGCGGAGGCCGACAAGATCCGGGGCAACCTGGAGAAGCTGACCGGCAAGCAGGTCCAGCTGAACATCCTCGAGGTCAAGAACCCCGAGCTGGACGCCCAGCTCGTGGCTCAGGGCGTCGCGGAGCAGCTGTCCTCCCGCGTGTCGTTCCGCCGTGCCATGCGCAAGTCGATGCAGGGCACCATGAAGTCCGGCGCCAAGGGCATCAAGGTCCAGTGCTCCGGTCGTCTCGGCGGCGCCGAGATGAGCCGTTCGGAGTTCTACCGCGAGGGCCGTGTGCCGCTGCACACCCTCCGCGCGAACGTCGACTACGGCTTCTTCGAGGCCAAGACGACCTTCGGCCGCATCGGCGTGAAGGTCTGGATCTACAAGGGCGACGTCAAGAACATCGCCGAGGTCCGCGCTGAGAACGCCGCTGCCCGCTCGGGCAACCGCCCGGCCCGTCCCGAGGGTGGTCGTCCCGCCCGCGGTGGCGAGCGCCGTGGTGGCGAGCGCGGTGGCCGTGGCCGTCGTCCCGCCGCTGCCGAGGCCCAGGCCCCGGCTGGCGCCGAGACTCCGGCTGCTGAGAACACCGGAACGGAGGCCTGACCCCCATGCTGATCCCCCGCAGGGTCAAGCACCGCAAGCAGCACCACCCGAAGCGCCGCGGCGCTTCGAAGGGTGGCACCGAGCTGGCGTTCGGCCAGTACGGCATCCAGGCCGTGACCCCGGCCTACGTGACGAACCGACAGATCGAGTCCGCTCGTATCGCGATCACCCGTCACATCCGTCGTGGTGGCAAGGTCTGGATCAACATCTACCCGGACCGCCCGCTTACCAAGAAGCCGGCCGAGACCCGCATGGGTTCCGGTAAGGGTTCGCCGGAGTGGTGGATCGCGAACGTGCACCCGGGTCGGGTCATGTTCGAGCTGTCGTACCCGAACGAGAAGACTGCGCGCGAGGCGCTCACGCGAGCCGCGCACAAGCTTCCGATGAAGTGCCGGATCGTCCGGCGCGAGGACGGTGAAAGCTGATGTCGGCCGCTACCAAGGCTGCTGAGCTTCGTCAGCTGGACAACGAGGCCCTCGTTGCCAAGCTTCGCGAAGCCAAGGAGGAGCTGTTCAACCTCCGCTTCCAGGCGGCGACCGGGCAGCTCGACAACCACGGCCGGCTCAAGCTGGTCCGTAAGGACATCGCGCGGATCTACACCCTGATGCGCGAGCGCGAGCTGGGCATCGAGACGGTGGAGAACGCCTGATGACTGAGAACACCAACGAGACGCGCGGTTTCCGCAAGACCCGTGAGGGTCTCGTCGTCAGCGACAAGATGGACAAGACCGTCGTCGTCGCCGTCGAGGACCGCGTCAAGCACGCGCTGTACGGCAAGGTCATCCGCCGTACCAACAAGCTGAAGGCGCACGACGAGCAGAACGCGTGCGGTGTCGGCGACCGTGTCCTCCTCATGGAGACCCGGCCGCTGTCCGCGACGAAGCGCTGGCGCGTCGTCGAGATCCTCGAGAAGGCCAAGTAACGAAGTTGATGCGGTACGGCCGTATGTGCATCGGGCTCCTTGCGAGCGCCGGTGTGAGCAGCGGCCGGCCCGTCAGCTCTCGTTGACGATCAGGAGAAAGCTGTGATCCAGCAGGAGTCGCGACTGCGCGTCGCCGACAACACGGGCGCGAAGGAAATCCTTTGCATCCGCGTTCTCGGTGGCTCCGGTCGCCGCTACGCCGGTATCGGGGACGTCATCGTCGCCACCGTCAAGGACGCGATCCCCGGCGGTTCGGTGAAGAAGGGTGACGTCGTCAAGTGCGTCGTCGTCCGTACCGTGAAGTCGCGCCGTCGTCCCGACGGTTCGTACATCCGGTTCGACGAGAACGCCGCCGTCGTCCTCAAGAACACCGATGGCGACCCCCGCGGTACCCGCATCTTCGGCCCGGTGGGCCGCGAGCTGCGCGACAAGAAGTTCATGAAGATCATCTCGCTGGCGCCGGAGGTGCTCTAACCCATGGCGAACAGCATGAAGATCAAGAAGGGTGACCTGGTCCAGGTCATCACCGGCAAGGACAAGGGCAAGCAGGGCAAGGTCATCCAGGCCATGCCGGCTGAGAACAAGGTCCTGGTCGAGGGTGTCAACCGGGTCAAGAAGCACACCAAGCCGGGCCCGGGCACCCAGGGTGGCATTGTCACCGTCGAGGCTCCCGTGCACGTCTCCAACGTCCAGCTGGTCGTGGAGAAGGACGGCAAGAAGGTCGTCACCCGCGTTGGTTACCGCTTCGACGACGAGGGCAACAAGATCCGCGTTGCCAAGCGAACCGGTGAGGACATCTGATGTCTGAGACGTCTGTTGAGAAGGTGACCCCCCGTCTCAAGGAGCGTTACAACTCCGAGATCAAGGGTCAGCTGCAGGAGCAGTTCTCGTACGAGAACGTCATGCTGACGCCCGGCCTGGTCAAGGTCGTCGTCAACATGGGTGTCGGCGAGGCCGCCCGTGACAGCAAGCTGATCGAGGGCGCGATCCGCGACCTGACCGCGATCACCGGTCAGAAGCCGGCCGTGACCAAGGCTCGTAAGTCCATCGCGCAGTTCAAGCTGCGCGAGGGCCAGCCGATCGGCACCCACGTCACCCTCCGTGGTGACCGCATGTGGGAGTTCCTGGACCGTCTGGTGTCGCTGGCTCTGCCGCGTATCCGTGACTTCCGTGGCCTCTCCCCGAAGCAGTTCGACGGCCGTGGCAACTACACCTTCGGTCTGACCGAGCAGGTTATGTTCCACGAGATCGACCAGGACAAGGTCGACCGTCAGCGCGGTATGGACATCACCGTCGTGACCACCGCTCAGACCGACGACGAGGGCCGGGCGCTCCTGCGCGCTCTGGGCTTCCCGTTCAAGGAGGCGTGAGCCAATGGCGAAGAAGTCCCTCATCGCGAAGGCCGAGCGGAAGCCGAAGTTCGGCGTCCGGGCCTACACCCGGTGCCAGCGCTGCGGTCGTCCGCACTCGGTGTACCGCAAGTTCGGCCTGTGCCGTGTGTGCCTCCGTGAGATGGCGCACCGCGGCGAGCTGCCGGGCGTGACCAAGAGCTCCTGGTAATCCCAGGTTCTAGGCACACCAGCGACGCAGAGGTGCCCGATCCCACAGGGCCCATTTTTGGGCTGCCGTACGGATTCCCGTAAGGTAGTGGGGTCGGGCCCCCTGCCACGGCTTCCCCATGGAAGCCAGTGGCCCTCCAAGAGAGGGCTCGCACCCAGTCTTACGACGCCGCAGGTCCCCTGCGTCTGTGCCCCCGCCGCACTCCTCGGAGTGCGGCGGGGGGACCTGGCGCGGAGAAACCACGGCGAGAGAGGCCTGAGGCCATCATGACCATGACCGACCCCATCGCAGACATGCTCACGCGTCTGCGTAACGCGAACTCGGCGTACCACGATTCCGTGGCGATGCCGGCCAGCAAGATCAAGGCGCACGTCGCCCAGATCCTGCAGCAGGAGGGTTACATCTCCTCCTACAAGGTTGAGGAGCCCGTTGAGGGCGAGGTCGGCAAGAAGCTGACCATCGAGCTCAAGTTCGGCCCCAACCGTGAGCGCTCCATCGCCGGCATCAAGCGCATCAGCAAGCCGGGTCTGCGCGTTTACGCAAAGTCCACCAACCTGCCGAAGGTTCTCGGCGGCCTGGGCGTGGCGATCATCTCCACGTCCTCCGGCCTCCTGACCGACAAGCAGGCCGCCAAGAAGGGCGTAGGCGGAGAAGTTCTCGCCTACGTCTGGTAATTCGGGAAACGGAGGTACAGCAATGTCGCGCATTGGACGGCTGCCCATCCAGGTCCCCGCTGGCGTGGACGTCACCATCGATGGCCAGGCGGTCTCGGTGAAGGGCCCGAAGGGCTCGCTCACCCACGTTGTCGCCGCGCCGATCGAGATCGGTAAGGGCGAGGACGGCAACCTGCTCGTCACCCGCCCCAACGACGAGCGTATGTCGAAGGCCCTGCACGGCCTTTCCCGCACGCTGGTGGCGAACATGATCACCGGCGTGACCGCGGGCTACCGCAAGTCGCTGGAGATCAGCGGTGTCGGCTACCGAGTTCTGGCGAAGGGCTCCGACATGGAGTTCCAGCTGGGCTACAGCCACCCGATCCTCGTCGAGGCCCCCGAGGGCATCTCCTTCGTCGTCGAGTCGGCCACCAAGTTCCACGTGGACGGCATCGACAAGCAGAAGGTCGGCGAGGTCGCTGCGAAGATCCGCAAGCTGCGCAAGCCCGACCCGTACAAGGCCAAGGGCGTCAAGTACGCGGGCGAGGTCATCCGCCGCAAGGTCGGAAAGAGTGGTAAGTAAGCGATGAGTGTCTCTGTCAAGATCGGCAAGGGCAACGCCTACAAGAGCGCCGCTCGCAAGCGCCGCGCGATCCGGGTTCGCAAGCGCGTCGTCGGCACCGAGGTGCGTCCGCGCCTCGTCGTGACGCGTTCGAACCGTCACATGGTCGCCCAGGTCATCGACGACGCCAAGGGTCACACCCTGGCGTCGGCGTCCACCCTCGACGTGTCCATCAAGGGCGCCGAGGGCGACAAGACCGAGCTGGCCAAGAAGGTCGGGAGCCTGGTCGCCGAGCGCGCCAAGGCCGCCGGCATCGAGTCGGTCGTCTTCGACCGCGCGGGCAACCGGTACGCCGGCCGCATCGCCGCCCTGGCGGACGCGGCCCGCGAGGCCGGGCTCGACTTCTAAGCCGCTCGTCGACTCTGTCGGCGGACGTAATCGAGAGAGGTAATTCCAATGGCTGGACCCCAGCGCCGCGGTAGCGGCGCCGGCGGCGGCACCGGTGGCGAGCGGCGTGACCGTAAGCGTGACGACCGGGGTAACGCCCCCGCCGTCGAGAAGACCGCTTACGTCGAGCGCGTCGTCGCGATCAACCGTGTCGCCAAGGTTGTCAAGGGTGGTCGTCGTTTCTCCTTCACCGCGCTGGTCGTGGTGGGCGATGGCGACGGCACCGTGGGTGTCGGTTACGGGAAGGCGAAGGAGGTTCCGGCCGCCATCGCCAAGGGTGTTGAGGAGGCCAAGAAGAACTTCTTCAAGGTCCCCCGTATCCAGGGCACCATCCCGCACCCCATCCAGGGTGAGAAGGCCGCCGGCGTCGTGCTCCTGAAGCCCGCCGCCCCCGGTACCGGTGTTATCGCCGGTGGTCCGGTGCGCGCCGTCCTGGAGTGCGCCGGCATCCACGACATCCTGTCGAAGTCGCTCGGCTCGGACAACGCGATCAACATCGTGCACGCCACCGTGGCTGCTCTGAAGGGCCTCGTGCGCCCCGAGGAGATCGCCGCTCGTCGTGGCCTGCCGCTGGAGGACGTGGCTCCCGCCGCTCTGCTGCGGGCGCGTGCTGCTGGGGTGAGCGCCTGATGGCTCGCCTGAAGATCACGCAGACCAAGTCGTACATCGGCAGCAAGCAGAACCACCGTGACACCCTGCGTTCGCTCGGTCTCAAGCGCATGCACGACGTCGTGGTGAAGGAGGACCGTCCCGAGATCCGCGGGATGGCCCACACGGTCCGTCACCTGGTGACGGTTGAGGAGGTGGACTGATCATGGGCGAGAACCCGATCAAGATCCACAACCTGCGTCCCGCCCCTGGTGCCAAGACCGACAAGATCCGTGTCGGTCGTGGTGAGGGCTCCAAGGGTAAGACCGCTGGTCGTGGTACCAAGGGCACCAAGGCCCGCTACCAGGTTCCGCAGCGCTTCGAGGGTGGCCAGATGCCCCTCCACATGCGCCTGCCGAAGCTGAAGGGCTTCAAGAACCCCTTCAAGGTGACCTTCCAGGTCGTCAACCTCGACAAGCTGGCCGAGCTCTACCCGCAGGGTGGAGAGGTCACCGTCGAGGACCTGGTCGCCAAGGGCGCGGTTCGCAAGAACTCGCTCGTCAAGGTGCTCGGCACCGGCGACATCGCGGTTGCCCTGCAGGTGACGGTCGACGCCGTCTCCGGCTCGGCCACCGAGAAGATCACCGCCGCCGGCGGTACGGTCACCGAGCTCATCTGAGCCCGCTGACTTCCGGCTTCGGGCCCCGCACCTCCTTCGGGAGGTGCGGGGCTCTTCGGCGTTCGCGCCCCGTTCACCGGGCGACCGGAAACCCGGTGGCTCGGGCCGTCGTTCTTTTGTGTGGCAAATCCGGGCATCCCGTACCCCGTGAGTGGGGGAGTGCCGGTGCACGCTTCTTCGGAGTGGCCGCGCACTGTTAGAGTCCGTGGAGTTCCCTTGTAGTCTGCGCGTAGGCTCGCCTGTGCCGTCTGTACGGGAGCTCCGAACCGCAAACTCCCCATTCAGGACCGACCCTCCCGCCGACGACGCGCGGGAGGCGCAGGAGGCACCGTGCTCAGTGCGTTCGCGCGGGCGTTCCAGACGCCCGACCTGCGCAAGAAGCTGCTGTTCACGCTGGGCATCATGGTGCTGTTCCGGCTGGGCTCGCACATCCCGATCCCGGGCGTCAACTTCGAGGCTGTCAACGTCTGTGTGAGTGACAGCAAGAAGAACGGCCTGTTCGGGCTCGTCAACCTGTTCAGCGGCGGCGCGCTGCTCCAGCTGACGATCTTCGCGCTCGGAATCATGCCGTACATCACGGCCAGCATCATCCTCCAGCTCCTCACCGTGGTGATCCCGCGGCTCGAGGCGCTGAAGAAGGAGGGGCAGGCCGGCACCGCGAAGATCACCCAGTACACCCGCTACCTGACCATCGCGCTCGCCATCCTCCAGGGGACCGGCATCGTCGCGACGGCCTCCAGCGGCGCGCTGTTCTCGGGCTGCCCGGTGGCCAACGAGATCGTGCCGGAGACCGGCGTCTTCCGGATCGCCGTCATGGTCATCACCATGACCGCCGGCACCTCGGTGATCATGTGGCTCGGTGAGCTGATCACCGACCGCGGCATCGGCAACGGCATGTCGCTGCTGATCTTCACCTCGATCGCCGCGCAGTTCCCGTCCTCGCTGTGGAACATCAAGCAGTCGGGCACCATCGGCGGCGGCTGGGTCGAGTTCCTCTCGGTCATCGCGGTCGGTGTGATCGTTGTGATGCTCGTCATCTTCGTCGAGCAGGCACAGCGCCGGATCCCGGTGCAGTACGCCAAGCGCATGATCGGGCGCCGTGCCTTCGGCGGCACCTCGACGTACATCCCGCTCAAGGTGAACCAGGCCGGTGTCATCCCGGTCATCTTCGCCTCGTCGCTGCTGTACATCCCGGCCCTGGTGGTCCAGCTGACCAACAGCCAGTCCGGGTGGGCCGTGTGGGTCAGCCGCCACTTCGTCAAGGGCGACCACCCGATCTACATGGCCACGTACTTCCTGCTGATCGTCTTCTTCGCCTTCTTCTACGTCGCCATCTCCTTCAACCCCGAAGAAGTTGCCGACAATATGAAGAAGTATGGTGGGTTCATCCCGGGTATCCGGGCCGGCCGCCCGACGGCCGAGTACCTGAACTACGTGCTCACCCGCATCACGTGGCCGGGTTCGCTCTACCTGGGCCTGATCGCGTTGATCCCGATGATCGCCCTGGTCGCCTTCGGACAGCAGACCAACTTCCCGTTCGGCGGCACCAGCGTGCTCATCGTCGTCGGCGTCGGACTCGAAACTGTGAAGCAGATCGAGAGCCAGCTCCAGCAGCGCAATTACGAAGGGTTCCTCCGCTGATGCGTATCGTCCTCGTTGGTCCTCCCGGGGCCGGGAAGGGTACTCAGGCGCACCTGCTCGCCAAGACCCTGTCCATTCCCCACATCTCCACCGGAGACCTGTTCCGCGCCAACATCGGTCAGGGCACCCCGCTGGGGCTCGAGGCCAAGAGCTACATGGACGCGGGTCGCCTGGTGCCGGATGAGGTCACCATCGGGATGGCCAATGACCGCATGCTCCAGGATGACGCCGCCGGCGGCTTCCTGCTCGACGGCTTCCCCCGCAACCTGGGCCAGGCCAAGGCGCTGGACGAGTTCCTCGCCGAGCAGGGCATCCAGCTGGACGGCGTGCTGGACCTGGAGGTCCCCGAGGACGAGGTCGTCAAGCGGATCGCCGGCCGGCGCCTGTGCCGCAACAACGGCAGCCACGTCTTCCATGTCGCATACAACCCGCCGAAGGTCGAGGGCGTCTGCGACCACTGCGGCGGCGAGCTGTACCAGCGCTCGGACGACACCGAGGAGGCCGTCCGCGTCCGCCTGGAGGAGTACCACTCCAAGACCGAGCCGATCATCGGGTACTACCAGGAGCAGGGCCTCCTGGTGACCATCCCGGCCCTCGGCAAGGTGGACGAGGTCACCTCGCGTGCGATCGAGGCGCTGAAGCAGGACAACTGAGTTTTCCGGCGTACCCGTACGGCCGCGCTCCCCGCTCCCGGGGCAGCGCGGCCGTACGGCGTCGTACGGTGGTAGACAGTGGCAAAACGGAACGTGGAAGGCGTGACCAGATGGTGGAGATCAAGACCCCCGACCAGATCGCGAAGATGCGAGCGGCCGGGCTGGTCGTCGCCGAGGCCCTCAAGGCGTGCCGGGAGGCCGTCGCTCCGGGGGTGACCACCCAGGAGCTCAACGACATCGCCGACAAGGTGATCACGGACCACGGCGCGACCTCGAACTTCCGGGCGCACCACGGCGGGCTCTGGTTCCCGGGCGTGATCTGCGCCTCGGTGAACAACGAGGTCGTCCACGGCATCCCGGGGGAGCGGGTGCTCCAGGAGGGCGACGTCATCTCGATCGACTGCGGCGCGATCCTGGACGGCTGGCACGGCGACGCGGCGATCACCGTCGCGGTCGGCGAGGTCCGCCCCGAGGTCGAGATGCTGAGCCGGGTGACCGAGGGCTCGATGTGGGCCGGCATCGCCCAGATGAAGAAGAACAACCGCCTGGTCGATGTCTCCAAGGCGATCGAGGGCTACATCCGCCGCCAGCCGCTGCCGCCCAAGGGCAAGTGGGGCATCACGGAGGGCTACGGCGGCCACGGCATCGGCACCGCGATGCACATGGAGCCGCACGTGCTGAACTACGTGGAGCGCGGCCGCGGCAAGGGCCCCAAGCTCGTCCCCGGCACCGTGCTGGCGATCGAGCCGATGGTCTCGCTCGGCACCCCGCACACCGCCGTGCTGGAGGACGACTGGACGGTCGTCACCAACGACGGCACCTGGGCCTCGCACTGGGAGCACTCGGTGGCCGTGACGGAGGAGGGCCCGCTGGTCCTGACCGCCTTCGACGGCGGGAAGGCCGAACTGGCCAAGCTGGGCATCACCGCAGCTCCGGACCCCCTGGCGTAGCCGTCGCGGAGTCGTTCGGGGCCCCAACTGGCCCGTCTGACAAGGGATCAGAGCCCTGGAGGTTTGGACCTCCAGGGCTTTTGTCCTATTTTTATCGGCTGGCAGAGGCAGTTCGGGTTAGCGAGCGAGCAGGAGAGAGTACGTGCTCAAGGGATTCCGCGACTTCATGATGCGCGGCAACGTCGTCGACATGGCCGTCGGTGTGGTCATCGGTGCCGCGTTCACGGCGGTGGTGACCGGCTTCGTGTCGGCCTTCCTCACCCCGCTGGTGGGTGTGGTGGTCGGCGCGGCCGGCGACTTCAGCTCCTACAAGGCCGAGATAGCCGGGGTGAAGTTCCCCTACGGCCAGTTCCTGAACGTCCTGATCGCCTTCTTCATGACCGCGGCGGTGCTGTACTTCTGCATCGTGCTGCCGATCACCAAGGCGACCGCGCGCTACATGCCCAAGAAGCCCGCCGCGCCCAAGCGCCCGTGCCCGGAGTGCCTCACCGAGATCCCCGAGGCCGCCCGCCGCTGCTCGGCCTGTACGGCCCACGTGGAGCCCCTGGCGGTCTCCGCGGGCGTCTGACCGGCGGTGTGACGGTGATCGCCTTCCGGGACCCCGGTTTTGGTCCACCCGAAGCACTGGCGTAGGATGAACCGTCGGCTCACTCGTAGCGTGCTTCAGCACGCCCTCTTCCCCTCGGGGGCGGGGTGGACCCAGGTTCGCACGAGCGTGCCGCATACGGTAGCCGGTCCCGGAAGGTGGATCTCGCAGTTCATGGCTAAGAAGCAAGGCGCCATTGAGATCGAGGGCACCGTGATCGAGTCTCTTCCGAACGCGATGTTCAAGGTCGAGCTGCAGAACGGTCACAAGGTCCTCGCGCACATCAGCGGCAAGATGCGCATGCACTACATCCGCATCCTGCCGGACGACCGGGTCGTCGTGGAGCTCAGCCCCTACGACCTCACGCGCGGCCGGATCGTCTACCGCTACAAGTAAGAACGCCAGATCTAGACCCGGAGAACCTGAACATGAAGGTCAAGCCGAGCGTCAAGAAGATCTGCGACAAGTGCAAGGTGATCCGCCGCCACGGCCGGGTCATGGTGATCTGCGACAACCTGCGCCACAAGCAGCGCCAGGGCTGATCCTCCCCAGCATTTCTCGTAGTACTTCGCGCGACGCGAAAACGTCATAAGCGGGCCATCCGATCCGTCCCACCCGGGACGGACTGCCGCCCCCGGCGCAGAGGCCGGGGCTCCCTCATCGAGAGATGAAGGAGTAGGTGGCACGCCAGACCTCTGAAAGAACCACAGGAGCCATGAATGGCACGCCTCGCCGGCGTTGATCTCCCCCGTGAGAAGCGGATCGAGATCGCCCTCACCTACGTGTACGGCATCGGCCGTACCCGCGCCCAGCAGACCCTGGCCGAGACCGGTGTCAGCCCGGATGTCCGCGTTCGCGACATCTCCGAGGAAGACCTCGTCAAGCTGAGCCAGTACATCGACGCCAACTACACGGTCGAGGGTGACCTCCGCCGTGAGGTCGCCTCCGACATCCGCCGCAAGGTCGAGATCGGTTGCTACGAGGGTCTGCGTCACCGCCGCGGCCTGCCGGTCCGCGGCCAGCGCACCCACACCAACGCGCGTACCCGCAAGGGCCCGCGTCGCGCGATCGCCGGTAAGAAGAAGCCGGGCAAGAAGTAGTCCGTCCCGTAACCGGACATCCCTCCGGCCCGCGGGTCAGCGGACCGACCACCTCAGTAGGAGAACAGACTTATGCCCCCCAAGGGTCGTCAGGCTGCCGGCGCGAAGAAGATCCGCCGC
Organism: Kitasatospora sp. NPDC051170; assembly: GCF_044455705.1. Taxonomy (NCBI): domain Bacteria; kingdom Bacillati; phylum Actinomycetota; class Actinomycetes; order Kitasatosporales; family Streptomycetaceae; genus Kitasatospora; species Kitasatospora sp. NPDC051170. The sequence continues at coordinate 398,013 of NZ_JBITFA010000004.1, forward strand.
AAGGAAAAGAAGAACGTCGCTCACGGTCACGCGCACATCAAGAGCACGTTCAACAACACCATCGTTTCGATCACCGACCCCGCGGGCAACGTGATCTCCTGGGCCTCCGCCGGCCACGTCGGCTTCAAGGGCTCGCGCAAGTCCACCCCGTTCGCCGCGCAGATGGCCGCCGAGGCCGCTGCCCGTCGCGCGCAGGAGCACGGCATGCGCAAGGTCGACGTCTTCGTGAAGGGTCCGGGCTCCGGCCGCGAGACCGCGATCCGTTCGCTCCAGGCCACCGGCCTGGAGGTCGGCTCGATCCAGGACGTCACCCCCACCCCGCACAACGGCTGCCGTCCGCCGAAGCGCCGCCGCGTCTGACGCAGCGCCTTCGGGCACGCGGGTCTTGCTTTAAACCTCGTACGGGGTCTCGTTTCTTGCGGGACCCCGTACGCTTGGTCCTGTCGGCATCAAATAGTGGGTGCCGAAGACAACTGGAGGATTCTTCCCCATGCTTATCGCTCAGCGCCCCTCGCTGACCGAAGAGGTCGTCGACGAGTTCCGCTCGCGGTTCGTGATCGAGCCGCTGGAGCCGGGCTTCGGCTACACCCTCGGCAACTCCCTGCGCCGCACGCTCCTGTCGTCGATCCCGGGTGCCGCTGTCACCAGCATCCGCATCGACGGCGTCCTGCACGAGTTCACCACCGTGCCGGGCGTCAAGGAGGACGTGACCGACCTCATCCTCAACATCAAGCAGCTGGTCGTCTCCTCGGAGCACGACGAGCCGGTCGTGATGTACCTGCGCAAGCAGGGTCCGGGTGTCGTCACCGCCGCCGACATCGCCCCGCCGGCGGGTGTCGAGGTGCACAACCCCGAGCTGGTCCTCGCCACGCTGAACGGCAAGGGCAAGCTGGAGATGGAGCTGACCGTCGAGCGCGGTCGCGGCTACGTCTCCGCCGTGCAGAACAAGGCCTCCGGCCAGGAGATCGGCCGCATCCCGGTCGACTCGATCTACAGCCCCGTGCTGAAGGTCACCTACAAGGTCGAGGCCACCCGCGTCGAGCAGCGGACCGACTTCGACAAGCTGATCGTCGACGTCGAGACCAAGCCCGCCATGCGTCCCCGCGACGCCATGGCCTCGGCCGGCAAGACCCTGGTGGAGCTGTTCGGTCTCGCCCGCGAGCTGAACATCGACGCCGAGGGCATCGACATGGGCCCGTCCCCGACGGACGCCGCCCTGGCCGCCGACCTGGCGCTGCCGATCGAGGAGCTGGAGCTCACGGTCCGCTCCTACAACTGCCTCAAGCGCGAGGGCATCCACACCGTGGGTGAGCTCGTCGCCCGCTCCGAGGCCGACCTGCTCGACATCCGCAACTTCGGTGCGAAGTCGATCGACGAGGTCAAGGCGAAGCTGGCCGGCATGGGCCTGGCCCTCAAGGACAGCCCGCCCGGATTCGACCCGACCGCCGCCGCCGACGCCTTCGGCGCCGACGACCTGGACGACGCGGGTTACGCGGAGACCGAGCAGTACTGAGAGACTTGACCGCGGGGCGGTTCCCCGGAACCGCCCCGCTGTCGTGAAAGTCGTGCGGGCACAGTGCCCGTACGCCCGTTGCGGTACCTGGTACGGCCGCAGTCGGAGATTCGAGGAGTAATTCCATGCCGCGTCCCACCAAGGGTGCCCGCCTCGGCGGCGGCCCGCACCACGAGCCGCTGCTGCTCGCCGGTCTGTGCCGGGAGCTCTTCCAGCACGGCCGCATCACCACGACCGAGGCCAAGGCCCGTCGGATGCGCCCGCTGGCGGAGAAGCTGATCACCAAGGCGAAGAAGGGCGACCTGCACAACCGTCGCCTGGTGCGTAAGACCATCACCGACGTGTCGGTCCTGCACACCCTCTTCACCGAGATCGCGCCGCGCTACGAGAACCGCCCGGGTGGTTACACCCGTATCACCAAGATCGGCCCCCGTCGTGGCGACAACGCCCCGATGGCCGTGATCGAGCTGGTCGAGGCGCTCACCGTCGCGCAGAACGCCGTCGGCGAGGCCGAGGCCGCCACCAAGCGTGCCGTCAAGGAGGCCGACGCCAAGGTCGAGGCCACCGAGACCGCCGAGGTCGAGGCCACCGAGCAGGCCTGACACCGCTAGGTGCAGCACGGGCCCGCTCTCCCATCCGTGGGGGAGCGGGCCCGTTCCTTCTGTCCGGACCTTCTGGAGTGGATTGTGGTCAACGATTGCGCCGAGCAGCCGCCGGTGAAGGACGGCCCGGCCGACGGGTACGTCCGGGTGCGGCTCGATCTCGCCTACCAGGGCGCCGAGTTCTCCGGCTGGGCCCGGCAGAAGGGCGGCCGCCGCACCGTCCAGGAGGAGATCGAGAGCGCGCTGCAGATCGTCACCCGCAGCCCCGAGTTCTTCCCGCTGACCGTCGCCGGCCGCACCGACGCCGGGGTGCACGCCCGCGGCCAGGTGGCCCACGTCGACCTGCCGGCCGAGCTGTGGGAGGCCCACCGGGAGAAGCTGCTGCGGCGCCTCGCCGGCCGGCTCCCCGGGGACGTGCGGATCTACCGGGTCGGGGAGGCTCCGGCGGGCTTCGACGCCCGCTTCTCGGCGATCTGGCGCCGCTACGCCTACCGCGTCGCCGACCACCCCGGCGGCGTCGACCCGCTGCTGCGCGGGCACGTGCTCTGGCACGACCGGCCCCTGGACGTGGAGCGGATGAACGCCGCGGCGAAGCTGCTGCTCGGCGAGCACGACTTCGCCGCGTACTGCAAGAAGCGCGAGGGCGCCACCACGATCCGCACCCTGCTGGAGCTGCGCTGGGACCGCGTCCCGGTGGACACCTACGCCAGCCAGGAGGGCTCGCTGGCGGTCGCCACCGTCCGGGCCGACGCCTTCTGCCACAACATGGTCCGGGCGCTGGTCGGCGCGATGCTGCTGGTCGGCGACGGCCACCGGCCGGTGGAGTTCCCCGGCGAGGTCCTGGCGGGCGGCGTCCGCAACTCCGCCGTCAACGTGATCCGGCCGTACGGGCTGACGCTGGAGGAGGTCGGCTACCCGCCGGACGACCAGCTCGCCGAGCGCAACCGGCAGGCCCGCCGCATGCGCACCCTGCCGGGGCAGCCCGTCGCTTAATCGGTTTTGGTGTGGCGCGTCCGCTTGGGACAATCCTCCGTATGGGACACGTCGAGATTTCGCACCTTGAGTACTACCTGCCGGACGGGCGGGTGCTGTTCGACGACGCGTCCTTCCGGGTCGGCGAGGGCTCCGCGGTCGCCCTGGTCGGCGCCAACGGGGCCGGGAAGACCACCCTGCTGCGCATGATCGCGGGCGACATCCAGCCGCACGGCGGCTCGGTGACGATCAGCGGCGGGCTCGGCGTGATGCGCCAGTTCGTCGGCACCACCGGCCGCGAGGACCAGCAGAACACCCCGGGCGCCCTGCCCGCCGACGCCTCGGTGCGCGACCTGCTGGTCTCCGTCGCCCCCGAGCGCATCGCCGTGGCCGCCCGCGCGGTGGACGCGGCCGAGCTGGCCATGATCGCCCAGGACGACGAGAAGACGCAGATGGCCTACGCCCAGGCGCTCTCCGACTGGGCCGACGTCGGCGGCTACGACTACGAGACCGACTGGGACGTCTGCACCATGGCGGCCCTCGGCGTGCCCTTCGACAAGGCCCAGTGGCGCGGCCTGAACACCCTCTCGGGCGGCGAGCAGAAGCGCCTGGTCCTGGAGTCCCTGCTGCGGGGCCCCGAGGAGGTGCTGCTGCTCGACGAGCCCGACAACTACCTGGACGTCCCGGCCAAGCGCTGGCTGGAGGAGGCCATCAAGGCCACCTCGAAGACCGTCCTGTACATCTCGCACGACCGCGAGCTGCTCTCCAGGACCGCCGACAAGATCATCTCGGTGGAGTCCGGCGCGGCCGGCAGCAGCGTCTGGGTGCACGGCGGCGGCTTCGACTCCTTCCACGACGCCCGCAAGGACCGCTTCGCGCGCTTCGAGGAGCTGGGCCGGCGCTGGGACGAGGAGCACGCCAAGCTCAAGAAGCTGGTCGTCACCCTGCGCCAGGCCGCGTCCGTCAGCCACGCGCTGGCCACCCGCTACGCCGCCGCCCAGACCCGTCTCAAGAAGTTCGAGGAGGCCGGGCGGCCGGAGGAGCCCCCGCGCGAGCAGAGCATCACCATGCGCCTCAAGGGCGGCCGTACGGGCGTGCGGGCCTTCACCATGGAGCGGCTGGAGCTCACCGGGCTGATGCAGCCCTTCGACCTGGAGGTCTTCTACGGCGAGCGGGTCGGTGTGCTGGGCGCCAACGGCGCCGGCAAGTCGCACCTGCTGCGGCTGCTGGCCGGGGACGAGACGGTCGCCCACAGCGGCTCCTGGAAGCTCGGCGCCCGCGTCGTCCCCGGGCACTTCCGGCAGACCCACGCCCACCCGGAGCTGTTCGGCCGCACCGTCCGCTCGATCATCGAGGAGGAGCACGCGCTCAGCCGCGGCGCCGCGATGGGCGCGCTGCGCCGGTACGAGCTGGACCGGCAGGAGGAGCAGAAGTTCGAGTCGCTGTCCGGCGGGCAGCAGGCCCGGCTGATGATCCTCAAGCTCGAACTCGACGGTGTGACGGCCCTGTTGCTCGACGAGCCGACCGACAACCTGGACCTGGAGAGCGCCGAGGCGCTGCAGGCCGGTCTGGAGGCGTTCGAGGGCACCGTCCTGTGCGTCACCCACGACCGGTGGTTCGCCAGGACCTTCGACCGTTTCCTGGTCTTCGGGGCCGACGGGAAGGTGTTCGAGTCCACCGATCCGGTCTGGGACGTCACCCGCGTGGAGCGCGAACGCTGAGTGACGACGGGGGGTCGGTCCGGGGATTTTTGACCGGCTCCGGCCCGCCCGGTAACCTGGACGCTTGATGTGCGTATTGGCTCGCTCTATCTCACGTGAGAGGTCGGTACGCCGGAGACATCAGGTCGTCGACCAGCGGTCCCCCCTTGAATTGCGTCCAAGGGTGGCCAGGCTGCTCTGCCGTCCCGGTGCTCCTGTCAGGACTCACTCACTGAAAAGCGAAGGCTACGACCGTGCGTACGTACAGCCCCAAGCCCGGCGACGTCCAGCGTCAGTGGCACGTCATCGACGCGACCGACGTCGTGCTCGGCCGCCTGGCTTCCCAGGCCGCCAACCTCCTCCGGGGCAAGCACAAGGCGATCTACGCGCCGCACGTTGACACTGGTGACTTCGTCATCATCATCAACGCCGACAAGGTGCACCTGTCCGGTAACAAGAAGACCCAGAAGCTGGCCTACCGCCACTCGGGCTTCCCGGGCGGTCTGCGCTCGGTGCGCTACGACGACCTGCTGGCGAACAACCCGGAGAAGGCCGTCGAGAAGGCCATCAAGGGCATGATCCCCAAGAACAGCCTGGGCCGTCAGATGCTCTCCAAGCTGAAGGTCTACTCGGGCGACCAGCACCCGCACGCTGCCCAGCAGCCGGTGCCGTTCGAGATCACCCAGGTCGCGCAGTAATTCGGCCACCAAGCCCCCCAACACTGAAAAGAGCTGAGGAACATCGTGGCCGAGACCACTGAAACCCTTGAGGTCGACTTCGACGAGGCCGTTGAGGCCGTCGAGGGCGAGTACACCTCCGAGGAGAGCTACACCTCCGAGTCGCTGGCCGGTCGCTTCGGCGAGGCCACCCCGGGCGCCGGCCTCGGCCGTCGCAAGGAGGCGATCGCCCGCGTGCGCATCGTCCCCGGCACCGGCGTGTGGAAGATCAACGGCCGCACCCTCGAGGGCTACTTCCCCAACAAGGTGCACCAGCAGACCGTGAACGAGCCCTTCAAGCTCCTCGAGCTTGACGGCCGTTACGACGTCGTCGCCCGCATCAGCGGTGGCGGCGTCTCCGGCCAGGCCTACGCGCTGCGCCTCGGCGTGGCCCGTGCCCTGAACGAGGCCGACGTGGACAACAACCGCGCCGCCCTCAAGAAGGCCGGCTTCCTGACCCGTGACGCCCGCGCCGTCGAGCGCAAGAAGGCCGGTCTCAAGAAGGCCCGCAAGGCGCCGCAGTACAGCAAGCGCTAGTCGCGACCCCCGGGGGTGCGTACCGCCCTGGTGGCGGCACACCCCCTGGATGCGCGAAAACCGTCGCCCCGGAGTACCCCGTGTACTCCGGGGCGACGTGTTCCCCGGCTAACGTGCGGCGGCCGGGTCAACGATCGGGTTCCGAGCATGGTGATGGAGGACGGGACAGTGGGACGACTCTTCGGTACGGACGGCGTTCGCGGTGTGGCCAACGAGGGGCTGACGGCCGAGCTGGCGCTCGGGCTGTCGGTCGCGGCCGCGCACGTGCTCGGCGAGGCCGGCGCCTTCGACGGGCACCGGCCGGTCGCGGTGGTCGGCCGTGATCCGCGTGCCTCGGGGGAGTTCCTGGAAGCCGCCGTCATCGCCGGCCTGGCCAGCGCCGGCGTCGACGTCCTGCGGGTCGGCGTGCTGCCCACCCCGGCCGTGGCGTACCTCACCGGCGCGCTCGGCGCCGACTTCGGCGTGATGCTCTCCGCCAGCCACAACGCCATGCCGGACAACGGCATCAAGTTCCTCGCCCGCGGCGGCCACAAGCTGGACGACCGCATCGAGGACGCGATCGAGGCGCACTACCACAAGCACACCGCCGGCGGTGAGGACTGGAACCGCCCGACCGGTGCCGCGGTCGGCCGGGTGCGCGAGTACACCGAGGGCTTCGACAAGTACGTCGCCCACCTGATCGGCGTGCTGCCCAACCGGCTCGACGGCATCAAGGTCGTCATCGACGGCGCCCACGGCGCCGCCGCCTACGTCGCCCCCGAAGCCTTCGCCCGCGCCGGCGCCGAGGTCGTCCACACCCTGGGTGCCGAGCCGACCGGCCTCAACATCAACGACGGCGTCGGCTCCACCCACCTGGACCGGCTGCGCGTCGCCATGAAGGAGCACCGGGCCGACCTCGGCATCGCCCTCGACGGCGACGCCGACCGCTGCCTGGCCGCCGACGCCGACGGCAACGAGGTGGACGGCGACCAGATCATCGCCATCCTCGCCGTCGCCATGAAGGAGGCCGGCACCCTGCGGCGCAACACCGCCGTGGCCACCGTCATGTCCAACCTCGGCTTCAAGCTGGCGATGCGCCGCGAGGGCGTCGAGCTGGTCGAGACGGCCGTCGGCGACCGGTACGTGCTGGAGTCGATGAAGGAGCACGGCTTCGCGCTCGGCGGCGAGCAGTCCGGCCACGTCATCCTGCTCGACCACGCCACCACCGGCGACGGCACCCTCACCGGCCTGATGCTCGGCGCCCGCCTGGCCGCCACCAAGCAGCCGCTGGCCGACCTGGCCGCCGTGATGACCCGGCTGCCGCAGGTGCTGATCAACGTCAAGGGCGTCGACAAGTCCCGGGTGAGGTCCAGCACCGAGCTGGCCGCCGCCGTCGCCTCCGCCGAGGCCGAGCTGGGCGACACCGGCCGGGTGCTGCTGCGCCCGTCCGGCACCGAGCCGCTGGTGCGGGTCATGGTCGAGGCGGCCGACGCCGCGCAGGCGGAGACCGTCGCGCAGACGCTCGCCGAGGCCGTCCGGACGCACCTGGGCTGATCGCCCGTCCGTACGCCGAAGGGCCCCGCACGCGGCGGGGCCCTTCGGCGTCCGTTCAGAGCTTGCGCAGCAGCGCCCGGCGGACCTTGTGGTCCTGGCCCTTCTGCAGGATCAGGGTGGCCCGGCCGCGGGTGGGCAGCACGTTCTCCAGCAGGTTGGGCTTGTTGATGGTGCGCCAGACCTGGCGGCCGTACTCCATCGCCTCCTCCTCCGGCACCTCGGTGAAGCGGCGGAAGTAGGAGTTCGGGTCCTGGAAGGCGGTCTGACGCAGTTTGCGGAACCGGTCCAGGTACCAGTGCTCGATGTCGTCGGTGCGGGCGTCCACGTAGATCGAGAAGTCGAAGTAGTCGGCCACCGCCAGGCGGGTGCGCCCGTCCGTGCCGGGCAGGGCCGGCTGGAGCACGTTCAGGCCCTCGACGATCAGGATGTCCGGGCGCTCCACGGTGAGGCGCTGATCCGGCACGATGTCGTACACCAGGTGCGAGTACACCGGCGCGGTGACGCGGTCCTTGCCCGCCTTCACGTCCGCGACGAAGCGCATCAGCGCCCGGCGGTCGTACGACTCCGGGAAGCCCTTGCGGGCCATCAGGCCGCGGCGGCGCAGCTCGGCGTTGGGCAGCAGGAACCCGTCCGTCGTCACCAGCTCCACCCGGGGGTGCTCCGGCCAGCGGGCCAGCAGGGCCTGGAGCAGGCGGGCGGTGGTGGACTTGCCGACCGCGACGGAGCCGGCCACGCCGATGATGAAGGGCGTCCGGGTGCGCTCGGTGTCCGGGGTGTCCAGGAACGTGCCCAGGGCCCCGCGCAGGTCGTGCGTGGCGTGGATGTACAGGTTGAGCAGCCGGGACAGCGGCAGGTAGACGTCACGGACCTCGTCGAGGTCGAGGGCGGTACCGAGGCCACGCAGCCGTTCCACCTCCTCGGCCGTCAGCGGCAGCGGCGTACGCTCGCGCAGCGCGCTCCACTCGGCCCGGCTGAGGTCCACGTAGGGGGACGGGGACGGGCCGGGCGTGGTGGCGCCCCGCGTACAGAGTTCGGTCAGCACATGCTCCATTGTGAGCCGTAGCGCCGTTCACGGTGGCTGTGGTGTCGGTCACCCAGCGTTCCGGAGTGCCGGGAAAAGTGCCGCGAAACCGCCCTTATGCTGGCACGCATGTGCGGAATTGTTGGATACGTGGGCGCGCAGTCCGCCCTCGACGTCGTCATCGCAGGCTTGCAGCGACTGGAGTACCGGGGTTACGACTCGGCCGGTGTCGCGGTACAGACGCAGGACTCCACCGGGCAGTGGGGTCTCGTCACCGACAAGCGGGCCGGCAAGCTCGCGAACCTGGAGAAGTCCCTCGCCGAGACCCCTCTTCCCGGCGGAACCACCGGCATCGGCCACACCCGTTGGGCCACCCACGGCGGCCCGACCGATGCCAACGCCCACCCCCACCTCGACGACCACCTCAAGGTCGCCGTGGTGCACAACGGCATCATCGAGAACTTCGCCCAGCTGCGCGCGGAGATCGCCGAGCGCGGCCACACCCTGCGCTCCGAGACCGACACCGAGGTCGTCGCCCACCTGCTCGGCGAGGCGTACGCAGGCGACCTCGCCGAGGCCATGCGGATCGTCTGCCGCCGGCTCGACGGCGCCTTCACCCTCGTCGCCGTCCACGCGGACGCCCCCGGCGTCGTCGTCGGCGCCCGCCGCAACTCGCCGCTGGTCGTCGGGCGCGGCGAGGGCGAGAACTTCCTCGCCTCCGACGTGGCCGCGTTCATCGCGCACACCCGCGAGGCCATCGAGCTGGGCCAGGACCAGGTCGTCGAGCTGCGCCGCGACGGCGTGACCGTCACGAACTTCGACGGCACCGAGGCCGAGGTGCGCGAGTACCACGTCGACTGGGACGCCTCCGCCGCCGAGAAGGGCGGCTACGACTACTTCATGCTCAAGGAGATCGCCGAGCAGCCGAAGGCCGTCGCCGACACCCTCCTCGGCCGCATCGGCACCGACGGGCGGCTCATCCTCGACGAGCTGCGCATCTCGGACGCCGAGCTGCGCTCCGTCGACAAGGTCGTCATCGTCGCCTGCGGCACGGCGTTCCACGCCGGCATGATCGCCAAGTACGCGATCGAGCACTGGACCCGCATCCCCTGCGAGGTCGAGGTCGCCTCGGAGTTCCGCTACCGCGACCCGATCATGGGCCCGGGCACGCTGGTCATCGCCATCTCGCAGTCCGGCGAGACCATGGACACCCTGATGGCGCTGCGGCACGCCCGCGAGCAGGGCGCCAAGGTGCTGGCGATCTGCAACACCAACGGCTCGACCATCCCGCGCGAGTCGGACGCGGTGCTCTACACCCACGCCGGGCCGGAGGTCGCGGTCGCGTCCACCAAGGCGTTCCTCACCCAGCTGGTCGCCTGCTACCTGGTCGCCCTCTACCTGGGGCAGGTGCGCGGCACCAAGTGGGGCGACGAGATCTTCGCCGTCATCCGCGAGCTCGGCGACGCGCCGAAGCAGGTCGAGCAGGTGCTGGAGACCATGGAGCCGGTGCGTGAGCTCGCCCGCTCCCTGGCCGACGCGCGCTCGGTCCTGTTCCTCGGCCGCCACGTCGGCTTCCCGGTGGCCCTGGAAGGCGCGCTCAAGCTCAAGGAGCTCGCCTACATGCACGCCGAGGGCTTCGCGGCGGGCGAGCTCAAGCACGGCCCGATCGCCCTCATCGAGGAGGGGCTGCCGGTCGTGGTGGTCGTCCCCTCCCCGCGCGGCCGGTCGATCCTGCACGACAAGATCGTCTCCAACATCCAGGAGATCCGCGCCCGCGGCGCCCGCACCATCGTGATCGCCGAGGAGGGCGACGAGGCCGTCGTCCCCTACGCCGACCACCTGATCCGCATCCCGGTCACCCCGACCCTCCTCCAGCCCCTGGTCTCCACCGTCCCGCTCCAGGTCTTCGCCTGCGAGCTGGCCACCGCCAAGGGCCACGAGGTCGACCAGCCCCGCAACCTCGCGAAGTCGGTCACCGTCGAGTAGTCACCCGCTGTCCCACGGCGCCCCTGCGGCTATCGCAGGGGCGCCGTGTCGAGCGTGAAGGAGAACGGGGCGGGCAGGTCGAGCGACTGACCGAACCCGGTCTCGGTGAGGACGGTGTACTCCCCGTCCTCGGGCTCGGTGAACAGGGTGATCCGTTCCCTGTCCCGATCGACCAGCAGGTAGCAGGGGATACCTGCGGCGGCGTAGCCGAGCCGCTTCTGGTCGCGTTCCTTGAGCGGATTGGCCGCCGTGATCTCCAGAACGAGCAGGATGTCGGTCGGCGGTGACCACTCCTGCTGGTCACGGAAGCAGCCGACCGGGGCCACGGTCGCGGCCGGGACGAATCGGCCTGTCGGGGTGATCAGGCCCCCACCCGTGCCGACGTACAGATCCCCGTCCGCTCGGCGCGCCACGGCACGGGCGAACCGGGCGACGGCGTCCCTGTGTGCACCGTCCGGTGGCGAGGTCACGATGATCTCCTCCCAAAGCTGGAAGAACTCGCTCTTGAAGCCCTGGGGCACATGCAACCCGAGGAACACCTGAAGGAAGTCCACGAGCGACAACGTAGGCGTGTGGTCCGGGGCGGACGGGGGATCGATGATCAGGTCACCCGAAAGTGCGCCGGGGCCCGGCGTCGCGGCAGATTGCTGAAGGAGCTCTCTCCATGCGTCATGCACACCCTGTGGAAACCGTTCGGGCCGCCGAGGCGGAGCTGATGGCGCGGCTGCCGGAGGGCACGCTGATGCAGCGGGCGGCGGCCGGGCTCGCCGCTACGTGTGTGCGGCTGTTGAAGGGGCGTCGGGGGCGGGTGTACGGCGCTCGGGTGACGGTGCTCGCCGGGAGTGGGGACAACGGGGGTGACGCGCTGTACGCCGGGGCGGCGCTGGCCCGGCGCGGGGCGCGGGTGACGGCGGTGCTGCTGGCGCCGGGGAAGGCGCATCACGGCGGGCTGGCGGCGCTGAGGGCGGCCGGGGGGCGGGTGACGCTGGAGCGGGAAGTCGGGCTGGCCGACTTCTCGCGCGCGGACCTCGTCCTCGACGGGATCGTCGGCATCGGCGGGCGGGGCGGGCTGCGCCCCGAGGCCGTCCCGTACGCCGAGGCGCGGCGGCGCGGGGTGGTGGTGGCGGTGGACCTGCCCAGCGGGGTGGACGCGGACACCGGGGAGGTGCCCGGGGCGGTGCTGCGCGCGGACGTCACGGTCTGCTTCGGCACGTACAAGCCCGGGCTCCTGATCGACCCCGGGGCCTCCTACGCGGGAGCCGTGCAGCTGGTGGACATCGGGCTGACGCTGCCGCGGCCGGAGCTGACGGCCCTGCAGCACGCGGACGTGGCGGCCCTGCTGCCGCAGCCAGGCGCGGAGAGCGACAAGTATCGGCGCGGCGTGGTCGGGGTGGCGGCCGGCTCGGCGACGTACCCGGGGGCGGCGCTGCTGGCCGTCGCCGGGGCGCTGCGCGGGGGCGCGGGCGCCGTACGGTACGTCGGCGCGGCGGCGGAGGAGGTCGTGCGGCGCTTCCCCGAGACGCTGGTGACGGAGGGCGGGCCCGCCGGGGCCGGGCGGGTGCAGGCGTGGGTGGTCGGGCCGGGCGGGGGAGAGGGCGCCCGGCAGTCGCTGGCCGAGGCGCTGGCGAGCGACGTCCCGGTGCTGGTCGACGCGGACGCGCTGACGGAGCTGGGCCGCCTCGGCCCCGCCGCCCTGGCCGGCCGCACCGCGCCCACCCTGCTCACCCCGCACACCGGCGAGGCCGCCCGGCTGCTCGCCGGCGCGGAGGGCGGCGCCCCGCCCGCCGCCGCCGAGCTGGCCGCCACCCGGCTGGCCACCGCCCGGCGCCTCGCGGCGGCCTACCGGGCCACGGTGCTGCTGAAGGGCTCTACCACGGTGATCGCCGACCCGGGCGGCGCCGTCCGGGTGAATCCGACCGGCACCTCCTGGCTCGCCACCGCCGGCAGCGGCGACGTCCTCGCGGGCCTCGCGGGCTCCCTCCTCGCCACCGGCCTCCCGCCCCTGGACTCCGCCTCGGTGGCCGCCTACCTCCACGGCCTCGCCGGCCGCGAGGCCGCGGGCACCCCGGGCGCCCCGGTGACGGCGACGGCGGTGGCCGAGGCCCTCCCGGCCGCCTGGCGCGCGGTGCGGGAGGCGTAGGGGAGCGGGGCACGGCCGCCGCGCGGAACCGGGGGGTCCGTTCCCGGCGTCGTGGTCAGGGTGGGCGAGTGTTTCGTCGCAGGTCGGCGGGGGTGTCCGGGACGGGGGCCCGGGGGCCGGGCGTCGGGCCGTTCGGCGAGGACTCCGGGACGTCTGGGAGACTGACCCTGATGACAACAGCGAACACGACCGGCACAACCACCCTCACCGAAGGCGTTCGGGCCGAGGCGACCATCGATCTGGCGGCCCTGCGCGGCAACCTGGACGCGCTGCGCGCGCGCACCGGCGCCGCCTCGGTGATGCTCGCGGTCAAGGCGGACGCCTACGGCCACGGGGCGGTCGAGTGTGCCCGGGCGGCGGTCGCGCACGGGGTCGGCTGGCTGGGCTGCGCCACCCCGGAGGAGGCGCTGGCGCTGCGCGCCGCGGGCATCCGCCCCGAGCAGGCGCGCATCCTGTGCTGGCTGTGGACGCCGGGCGGCCCGTGGCGCGAGGCCCTGCGCGCCGGGCTGGACATCTCCGTCAGCGGCCTGTGGGCACTGGACGAACTGCTCCCGGCCGTCCGCGAGACCGGCATCCCGGCGCGGGTGCACCTCAAGGCCGACACCGGGCTGGGCCGCAACGGCTGCCAGCCGCACGACTGGCCGCGCCTGGTGGAGGCCGCCCGCCGCGCCGAGACGGACGGGCTGCTGACCGTCGTCGGCGTCTGGTCGCACTTCGCCGCCGCCGACGAGCCCGGCCACCCGTCCATCCAGGCGCAGCAGGACTCCTTCCGCACCGCACTGGCCGCCGCGGAGGCCGCCGGGCTGCGCCCCGAGGTGCGCCACCTCGCGAACTCCCCGGCCACCCTGCTGCTGCCGGAGGCGCACTACGACCTCGTCCGTACGGGCCTGGCCGCGTACGGGCTCTCGCCGGTGCCGGAGGTCGGCTCCCCGGCGGACTTCGGGCTGCGCCCGGTGATGGCGCTGACGGCCCGGCTGGCGCTGGTCAAGCACGTGCCCGGCGGGCACGGGGTCAGCTACGGCCACCACTACACGACGCCCGGCCCGACGACCCTGGGCCTCGTCCCGGTCGGCTACGGCGACGGCATCCCGCGTCATGCCAGCGGCTCGGGCCCGGTGCAGGTCGGCGGCAAGTGGCGGACGGCGGCCGGCCGGGTCGCGATGGACCAGTTCGTGGTGGACCTCGGCGGCGACACCCCCGCGATCGGCGAGGAGGTGCTGCTCTTCGGCAACGGCGACCGCGGCGAGCCGACCGCCGAGGACTGGGCCCGCGCCGCCGGCACCATCTCGTACGAGATCGTCACCCGGATCGGCGCCCGGGTGCCCCGCCGCTACCTGGGCGCCGAGCACGCCGAGGGCCTGCCGGCATGACCGGCACGCCCGACGGGAGCAGCCCGGTGACGGCGGTGGCCAAGGCCGCCGGCGGGGTGAGCCGGGCGGGCGTGATCGGGATCTCGGTCGGCGTGCTGGCGGCCGGCGCGGCCGCCGGGGTGGCCATAGAACGGCTGACGGTCGGACGGGCGACACGCCGCCGCGCCCGGGCGGAGCTGGACGCCGCCGCCCCGTACGGCTCCCTGCGCGGACGCCCGCTGACGGTGGCGGCCCCGGACGGCACCGAGCTGTACGTGGAGCTGGACGGCACCGGCTGGGACGGCTTCCGCCCCGAGCAGAAGGGACGCGCCGGTGCCGTGAGGGAGGAGCGAGGAGGCCCGAGGAACGAGGGCATCGGAGCGACGACCGTCGGCACCGGGTTCGAGCGTTCCGGAGGCGAGCGGGCGAGTGACGACGACCAGCCGACGGTGGTGTTCTGCCACGGCTACTGCCTCAACCAGGACAGCTGGCACTTCCAGCGCGCCGCGCTGCGGGAGGGCCTGCGGCTGGTGTTCTGGGACCAGCGCAGCCACGGCCGGTCCGAGCGCTCCCGCTCGTACCTGGCGGGGGAGCCGGCGAGTATCGACCAGCTGGGCGGGGACCTCGAGGCGGTGCTGGACGCCGTCGCACCGAGCGGGCCGCTGGTGCTGGTGGGGCACTCGATGGGCGGGATGACGGTGATGGCGCTGGCCGACCGGCGTCCGGACCTGTTCCGCGAGCGGGTCGCCGGGGTCGCGCTGATCGGCACGCTGGCGGGGGACTGGAACGAGGTGAGCCTCGGGCTGCCGAAGGCCGGGGCGAAGCTGTTCAAGAAGGTCGCGCCCGGGGTGGTACGGCTGCTGGGCCGTCAGGTGGAGCTGGTGGAGGCGACCAGGCGGCTGGGCTCGGACGTGGCGGCGGTGTTCTACCGGCGGTTCTCCTTCGGGGGCAAGGACGTCGACCCGGGCGTGGTGCGCTTCGCCGAGCAGCTGCTGGACGCCACGCCGATCGACGTGGTCGCCGAGTTCTACCCGGTGTTCGGCGCGCACGAGAAGTACGCGGCGCTGGCCGCCGTGCGGGGCCTGCCGGCGCTGATCCTGGCCGGGACGAAGGACCTGCTGACCCCGGCGGCGCACAGCGAGGCGATGGCCGAGCGGCTGCCGGAGGCGGAGCTGGTGGTGGTCGAGGGCGCCGGGCACCTGGTGATGCTGGAGCGGCCGGAGCTGGTCGACCACGAGCTGGCGGTGCTGCTCAGGCGCGCCGCGGCGTTCTGCGGGGCGGCCGAGCCGCCGGCCTCCGTCCTCGACCTGGCGCAGTAGGAAACACCGAGGCCCGACACGCCGAGGCCCGACACCCCGAGGGGTGCCGGGCCGGTTCGGTCAGCCGAGGGTGGGCGCTATCAGGCGCCGGCACCGGCCTTGCGACGACGCAGGAACACCAGGGTGCCGGCGCCGAGGGCGACGACGGCGCCACCGGTCAGGGCGATGGCGGTGGTGTTGCTGCCGCCACCGGTCTCGGCCAGGTTGCCGGCACGGGCGCCGGCCTTGGACTTGGCCTTGGCGACGGCGTCACCGGAGGGCTTCTTGCCCTTGGCGTCCGGCACGGTCACCGGGGTGCCGCCACCGGCGTTGGTGCCGGCCTTGCCGATGGCGAACGGGGTGACCGCGCTCACCGGGAAGCCGACCTTGTCGTTGCCCTTCTCGATGTAGGCGGCGCCCAGCGCGGAGGCGGCGTTGTCGGCCTCGGTGTCCGCGGTGACGGCCAGCTTGAGCTGGAACGTCAGGGTCTCGCCCTTGTTGATGTAGAAGCCCTCGTCGCCGAGGTCCAGGACGCGGGCCTTGTCGGTGCCGGTGTCCGGGGTGGCGTCCTTCCACGCCTTGGTGTCGGGGTCCTGGTACTGCAGCTTGATCTGAGCGTTGGTGATCTTGTTGTGCTCGGTCGCGACGATCAGGTACGGGAAGACGGCCGACTCGTGACCGGAGACGTTGGCAACCTCGGCGCTGAACTCGACGGCCGGGGCGCCCGGGACGACGCTGGTCGGGAAGCCCTTGACCGTGATCTTCGGCAGGGTCAGGTCACCGACCGGGGCCGGGCTGGTGCTGGTGCTGGGCTTGGCGGTCGCCGTGGCCGTCGCCGTGGCGGAAGCCGAGGCGGACGTGCTGGGCGTCGCGGCCGGAGTGGCGGCGGTGGACGCGCTGCTGGTCGCGGTCGGCGCGGTGCTCGCACTGGTGGTCGCCGTCGGCGCCGGAGACTCGGCGGAGGCGATCGGAGCGGCGGCGATGACGGCGGCCGAGGCGATGACGGCGGCAGTCGGTATCGCGAAACCGCGGCGGAGCTTCATGAATGGGACCTCTGCGTAGCCGGTCCGGGCCTGTGTGGCCCGGGCGAATGGGTCCGGACAGGCAGGGGTGTCTCCAGAGACGAGCCCCCCGCTCGCGTCCGGTAAGGACATGATGAGAGGACCGTACGCCATCATGAGAATCCCATGAAACCGGGGGGTGGTTCGTGGGCATCACGCATCCCCTGAAAGGCGTTCACAGTCGGGCGAAACGACACCCCGAGCGCGCGCGGGCGGCGATGTGGCACGGTAGCGGTGGCGCCCGGACGGCGGTGCGCCGGTACGGACCGAAGGACTGGAACCGCATGGGCGCGCACGCCACTCTCACCGTCCCCACCCCGGAGCGGATGGGCCGGCTCGGCCGCGAGCTGGCCGCGCTGCTGCGGCCGGGGGACCTCGTACTGCTCTCCGGCGAGCTGGGCGCGGGGAAGACGACGCTCACCCGAGGCCTGGGGGAGGGGCTGGGGGTGCGCGGTGCGGTGACCTCGCCGACCTTCGTGATCGCCCGGGTGCACCCGTCGCTGGTCGGCGGCCCGGCGCTGGTGCACGTGGACGCGTACCGGCTGGGCGGGGACCTGGACGAGATGGAGGACCTCGACCTGGACGTCTCGCTGCCGGAGTCGGTGATCGTGGTCGAGTGGGGCGAGGGCAAGGTCGAGCGGCTGTCGGAGGACCGGCTGGAGGTGCGGATCGAGCGGGCGATCGGCGACGACGCCGGGGAGGACCACGACCCGCGCCGGGTGCTGCTCACCGGGATCGGCCCGCGCTGGACGGGCGTCGAGCTGGAGGCGCTCGCCTGAGCCGTACGGCGGCGCGTGCCCGAGCCGTACGGCGCCTGCCCGCCTCGCGCGCCGCCCAGGGCGGCGCGTACGCCGTTTTGCCGACAGGCTGTCGGCAAGGTGTTGCGGCAGAGGTGCCGGGCGTGGTGGGATGGTTGCTGCGGTTAGGTCTGCCTAACTAGGGAGGCGCCATGTCGAGCACCACCCCCGCCCCGGAGCGCGCCGCGCGCCCCGCCGGGGCCGGAGAGTCCGCCCGTCGCGCACCGGGGGAGTCGATGCGGGCGCTGCTGGCCGCCTGCGCGGCCGCCGAGGCGGTGTCCACCCCGCCCGAACCGGAGCCCCGGCCGGCCCGTAGCGGCGCAGCGGAACGGCCCGAGGCGCAGGCGCCCCGGGCCGCGTAGCCGCACGGTCGCGAGGTCGGCCTCAGGCGACCACGACCACCTTCACGCCGTTGGTGGCGAAGTCCCAGAGCAGCTGGGCGTCCTGCCGGCTGCTGCGGATGCCGCCGGTCTTGCCCGTCGGGTCGACCGTCGGCGTGCTGCCGTCCACGGCCGCGCTGAAGCCGAACACCACGCCGTTCTGCTGCGCGAACCGCACCACGTGCTCGATCGCCTTGTGGTCCGTCCCGGTGCCGCTCGCGGTGCGGCTGTACACCGAGTAGCTGCCGGGAGTCGGCTCGACCGAGCCCGGGGTGACCGGGAAGGTGGCCGCGACCTGCGGGTTCTTCTTGGGGTCGATCAGCCAGACGTAGTGGCCGCTCACCGAGTAGACCACCCGCAGGCCCGTGCCCGAGGAGGCGGGCAGCGTCGGGGCGGTCGGCGTCGGGGTGGCGCTGGGCGCCGCCGAGGCGGGGCCGCCGGTGGCCGAGGCGCTGACGACGGGCTTGGGGCCGCCGGCCCGGTCCTGGGCGCCGTTGGCCTGGAAGGCCAGCAGGCTCACCACCGCCAGGGCCCCCAGGGTCAGCCCCGTGACCACCACTCCAGGACCCATCTTCGCCACCGTGCCGCTCCCGCCGCCGTCCCGTTTACGTACCCGGCTAATCGTGCCAGGTCCGTCCGCGCGGTTCGCAGCGCCTCGGAAGTGTGTTCCCGGTTGGCACACCTCTCCGATCGGCCGGTCGGAGCAACCTCGGTCTAACCTTGACCCCGTGCTGCTGCTCGCGTTCGACACCGCCACCCCCGCCGTCACCGCCGCCGTCCACGACGGCACGGCCGTCCTCGCCGAGACCCACCAGGTCGACGCCAGGCGCCACGGCGAACTGCTGCTGCCCGCCATCGACCAGGTGCTGCGAACGGCCGGTGTGGACAAACACGCGCTGACCGGCGTCGCGGTGGGCGTCGGCCCCGGCCCGTACACGGGCCTGCGGGTCGGCCTGGTGACGGCCGCCGCGCTCGGCGACGCCCTCGGGATTCCCGTGTACGGCGTCTGCACCCTGGACGCGATCGCCTTCCAGGCCCGCGCCGAGGGCCTGACCGGCGAGCCCTTCACGGTGGCGACCGACGCGCGCCGCAAGGAGGTCTACTGGGCCTCCTACGACGCCGAGGGTCACCGCGTCGAGGGCCCGGGCGTGGACCGCCCGGCCGAGCTGACGCCCGCGGCCCGCGCGGTCGGCGCCGGCGCGCTGCTCTACCCCGACGGCTTCCCGGGCGCGCACGGCCCCGAGCACGTCTCGGCCGGGGCCCTGGCGGGCTTCGCCGCCGCCGAACTGGCCGCCGGGCGCGAGCTGCTGCCGAACGTCCCGCTCTACCTGCGCCGCCCGGACGCCCAGGTGCCGAGTGGCTACAAGGCGGTGCTCCCGGCGTGAAGCACGGCACCACTCTGCGCCCGATGCGCTGGTGGGACATCGAGCCGGTGATGGACCTGGAGCTGGAGCTCTTCCCCGAGGACTCCTGGTCCCACGGGATGTACTGGTCCGAGCTGGCCGAGGCCCACCCCGGCGGTACCCGTCACTACACCGTCGCCACCACCGAGGACGGCACGGTCGTCGGCTACGCCGGGCTGATGGCCGTCGCCGGCGACGGCGACGTCCAGACCATCGCCGTCGCCGGGCGCCACCAGGGCACGGGCCTCGGCGCCGCCCTGCTCGTCGACCTGATCCGGGAGGCCGCCCGGCGCGGCTGTACCGAACTGCTGCTGGAGGTCCGGGTGGACAACCCGCGCGCCCAGCGGCTGTACGAGCGGTACGGCTTCCAGCCGGTGGGCATCCGGCGCGGCTACTACCAGCCCGCCAACGTCGACGCGCTGGTGATGCGCCTCGACCACCCGAGCACCGAACCGAAGGACATTGAGGACCTCCACCATGGCTGACGAACCGCTCGTCCTCGGCATCGAGACCTCCTGCGACGAGACCGGCGTCGGCATCGTGCGCGGCACCACGCTGCTGGCCGACGCGGTCGCCTCCAGCGTCAACGACCACGCCCGCTTCGGCGGCGTCGTCCCGGAGATCGCCAGCCGCGCGCACCTGGAGGCGATGGTCCCGACCATCCAGCGCGCCCTGGACACCGCCGGCGTCAAGGCCGGCGACCTGGACGGCATCGCCGTGACCGCCGGCCCCGGCCTGGCGGGCGCGCTGCTGGTCGGCGTCAGCGCGGCGAAGGCGTACGCCTGGGCGCTGGACAAGCCGCTGTACGGGGTCAACCACCTCGCCTCGCACATCTGCGTGGACCAGCTGGAGCACGGCCGCCTGCCCTCGCCGACGATGGCGCTGCTGGTCTCCGGCGGGCACTCCTCGCTGCTGCTCAGCGAGGACATCACCACCGACATCCGCCCGCTCGGCGCGACCATCGACGACGCGGCCGGCGAAGCCTTCGACAAGGTCGCCCGGGTGCTCGGCCTGGGCTTCCCCGGCGGGCCGATCGTCGACCGGACGGCCCGCGAGGGAGACCCGAAGGCGATCCACTTCCCGCGCGGCCTGAGCGGGAAGAACGACCCGGCGTTCGACTTCTCCTTCTCCGGCCTCAAGACGGCCGTCGCCCGCTGGGTCGAGGCCAAGCGCCGCGCCGGTGAGCCGGTGCCGGTCGCCGACGTCGCCGCGTCCTTCCAGGAGGCCGTCACCGACGTGCTGACCCGCAAGGCCGTCAAGGCGTGCCGGGAGAACGGCGTCGACCACCTGATGATCGGCGGCGGCGTCGCGGCCAACTCCCGGCTGCGGGAGATGGCCCAGCAGCGCTGCGACCGGGCCGGCATCCGGCTGCGGGTGCCCCGGCCGGGCCTGTGCACCGACAACGGCGCGATGGTGGCGGCGCTGGGCGCCGAGATGGTCTGGCGCGACCGCGCGCCCTCCTCCCTCGACCTGTCAGCGGACTCCTCGCTGCCGGTGACGGACGTCCACGTGCCCGCCGCGCACCTGGAGCACGGCCACTTCCACGACCAGGCGTACGACGCCCTCGGCGGCGGCGCGGCATGACCCTCGCCGCGATGTGGGAGGCCCGGGCGGCGGCCGGGCGCGGGCCCGAACTCGCCGCCTGGGCACGGGAGTCCGCCCTGCCCGCGCTGCGCGGCGCGGTGGGGCTCGAACGGCTGGAGCTGCTCTCCGCCCCCGGTGAGCGCGTGCTGCTGATCGCCTGGTGGAGCGGCGAGCCCGTGCCCGTCCCGGACCCGCCGGAGGACCTGCTCGGGCGCCCGGTGCACCGCTGGTCCTTCAGCAGCGAGCACGTCGAGTAGCGGGGTTCGGAAACGCCACCGGGCTGCTGGCTACCGGGACCGATCGCTTCACCATCGGGCCTCAGCCCGATGGTGAAGCGATCCTGGACCCCGCTCTGACATGCACGTTTGCCGTCTCCGCGCTGTGGTGTCAGTAACACCCGGTAGGTTGGTCGTCGTGCAGCTTCGGTACTCGTTTCGCGTGTATCCGAACGGACCTCAGCGCTGCGCGCTGGCGAGGGCATTCGGGTGTGCGCGGGTGGTCTTCAACGACGCGCTTCGCGTCCGCGAGGATGCGCGTGCCGCTGGGCTGCCGTTCGTCACCTCCGGTGAACTGTCCAGGAAGCTCACTGCCTCGAAGGCGACGCCGGAGCGGGCCTGGCTCTCCGAAGTGTCGTCGGTGGTGTTGCAGCAATCACTGCGGGACCTGGAGGCCGCCTACCGGAACTTCCTCGATGGGTTGAAGGGCGGAGGCTCGAAGATGGGACCCCCGCGGTTCAAGTCGAAGAGGGACACCCGGCAGGCGATCCGGTTCACGGCGAATGCCCGGTGGAGGATCACTCCGGGTGGGGATCTGTCCTTGCCGAAGATCGGTGAGGTGCGGGTGAAGTGGTCCCGCGCGTTGCCGTCGGTGCCGTCCTCGGTGACGGTGGTCAAGGACAGTGCGGGCCGGTACTTTGCTTCGTTCGTCGTGGAGACCAAGCCGACGGTTCTGCCCGAGGTCGAGCCGGTGATCGGCCTCGACCTCGGGCTCGGGCACTTCGCCGTCCTCTCGGACGGTACGAAGATCAACAGCCCGCGGTTCCTGCGCCGGGCCGAGAAGCGCCTCAAGCGTGCCCAGCGCTCCCTCGCCCGCAAGGAGAAGGGCAGCAGGAACCGGGAGAAGGCGCGGGCGAAGGTCGCCCGCGCCCACGCACGGGTGGCCGACGCCCGGCGCGATTTCCACCACCAGCTCTCCACCCGGCTCATGCGCGACAACCAAGCCGTGGCCGTGGAGAACCTGGCGGTGAAGGCACTCGCCCGAACGAGGCTGGCTAAGTCCGTGCACGACGCCGGATGGTCGGCGTTCGTCTCGATGCTGGAGTACAAGGCCGTCAAATTCGGTCGCTCCCTGGTACGGATCGGCCGGTTCGAGCCGACCTCCCAGGTGTGTTCCTGCTGCGGCGTCAAGGACGGCCCCAAGCCCCTGCACGTGCGCGTGTGGCAGTGCGCCGCGTGCGGGGCGCGGCTGGACCGGGACGTGAACGCCGCCGTCAACATCGCCAAGGCCGCCGGACTGGCGGTGACAGCCTGCCGAGCGAAGGTAAGACCGGGATTCGTCCCGGCACAGCGTGAAGAAGCAGGAACCCGCCGAGACGGCCAACCCGGCCGTGGCAGGAATCCCCGGGCGCTAGCCCAGGGAGCGGAAGTCAACGTGCATAGCTGAGAGCAAGCAAGCTGGACGGAGCCGGGAGCGCGGTGCGGGTGAACAGGGACGGGCTGAGCAGGGGCCGGAGCAGGACCAGGGCGTACGCGGCCGGAGCGGTGGCCGTGCTGGCCTTCGCCACCGCGTGCGGCAGCGGAGGCGGCGACGGCGGCGCGGCCCCGGTCGCCACCTCGGCGGGGGCGGCCGCGCCGAATCCCGCCGGCACCGCCGCGCCGACCGGCGCCGCCACCACGCCGGGCGCCGCCCCGGCCGGGGGCGACGCCGCGGCCTGGGCGAAGTGGAACCTCAAGCCGCTCGCCCCGGCCCCCGCGCCGCCCGCCGACAAGCCGATCAAGCTGGAGAAGACCGGCACCGTCCCGGTGTTCAGCGACGTGAAGACCACCGACAAGGTCGTCTTCATCACCATCGACGACGGCGCCGAGAAGGACCCGAAGTTCGTCGAGATGCTCACCGAACTGAAGGTGCCGATCTCGATGTTCCTGACCCGGGACATCGTCAAGAACGACTACGGCTACTTCAAGCCGCTCCAGGCGCTGGGCAACCACATCCAGAACCACACCGTGGACCACCCGGTGATGAGCAAGATCTCCCCGGAGAAGCAGAAGTCCGAGGTCTGCGACGCGCAGTCCGCGCTCACCCAGCAGTACGGCACCGCCCCGCTGCTGTTCCGCCCGCCCTTCGGCGACGGCGCCAACACCCCGACCCTCAACAACTCGGTGCAGCAGTGCGGCCCGCGCGCGATCGTGCTGTGGCGCGAGTCGATGCAGATCCACGACATGCAGTACCAGTCGGGGGACAAGCTCAAGGCGGGCGACATCATCCTGGCGCACTTCCGCGGCCCCAAGGAGCTCAAGGGCTCCACGATGACCCAGATGTTCGGCGAGCTGCTGGCCCGCATCCAGGAGCAGGGCTTCTCGGTGGCCCGGCTGGAGGACTACATCCAGGCGCCCGCCTCGTAGCTACACCGGCTGCCCGAGCATCATCAGCGGCCCGTCGTCGGTGCGGCTGAGGATCACCGTGACGCTGTTCGGCCCGGAGGGCTTGAGCTGGCGGCGCAGCTCCTCCGGGGTGATCGCCATGCCGCGCTTCTTGATCACCACGGTGCCGACGCCGCGCTCGCGCAGCAGCGCCTTGAGCTTCTTGACGTTGTACGGCAGCACGTCGGTCAGCTCGAAGGCGTGGGCGTACGGGGTGGGGACCAGCGCGTCCGAGGTCAGGTAGGCGATCTTCGGGTCGATCAGCCGGCCGTCGACCATCTCCGCCACCTCGGCGACCAGGTGGGCCCGGATCACCGCGCCGTCCGGCTCGTACAGGTACCGCCCGACCGGGCCGGCCGGCGGGTCGGGCAGGTCGCCGCCGGTGAGGCTGGCGGCCTGCGGCAGCAGGGTGGCGCGGTGCGGGCCGGTGGTCTCGGTGCCGAACCAGAGCACCGCCTCCTTGACGTCCCCGTGGTCGGAGACCCACTCGGCCTCGGCGTCCTCGGGGACGGCCTCGTGGGGGATGCCCGGGGCCACCTTGAGCGCGCCGACGGGCGTCCTGCGGCCGGCCTCGATCGCCCAGGACAGCGGCGGGGCGTACGCCTCCGGGTCGAACACCCGGCCGCGGGCGGTGCGCCGGGCCGGGTCGGTGAAGACCGCGTCGTACCCGGTGACGTCCACCTCGGCGACGTCCGCGCAGACCACCTCGACCAGGTCCGCCAGGCCCAGGGCGGCGGCGTTGGCCGCCGTGGCGGCACAGGCGGCCGGGTCCCGGTCCACGGCCAGCACCTGGATGCCCGCCCGGGCCAGCGCCAGCACGTCCCCGCCGATCCCGCAGCAGAGGTCGGCCAGGCGCCGTACGCCCAGCTCGGTGAAGCGCCGGGCCCGCCACTCGGCGACCTCGCGCCGGGTGGACTGCTCGACGCCGTTGGGCGTGAAGTACATCAGGTCGGCGTCCGCCCCGAACTTCGCCCGCGCCCGCTGCCGCAGCCGCGCCTGCCCGAACGCCGCCGACACCAGCTCCGCCGGATGCTCCCGCCGCAGCCGCGTGGCCAGCGCCAGCTCCTCCTCGGGCGCGAACTCGCGCAGCTCGGCGAGCAGGGCCTGACCCTCGGCGGTCAGGAGGGGCTGGAGGTTCTCGGTGTCCACGGGATCATTCTCGCCGGTCCCGGGACGGGGGCCGCGTTCACCAGAGGATGCCGGAGGAGAAGACGGCCGGGACGACGAAGGGGGAGATCGAGGCGGCGATCGGCAGGTAGCGGTAGCCGGCGCGGTGGCTGCGGACGGCGACCACGATGTCCGCGACCAGGGCGGCGGCGGGGCCGGCGATCATTCCGTAGGCCATGAAGGCCCAGATGAGGCCGTCGCCGTCGTCCCCGTGGCCGGGGCCGTCGCCGAAGGCGGCGACGATGCAGAAGACGACGTACGGGAGCGCGATCCCCAGCAGGGGCAGTGCCAGCAGGGCGAGGACCGCGTCCTGGAGCCGGGACGGGCCGATGCGGGCCGGGGTGTCGGTCATGGCACGAGTCTGGCCGCGCGGCCGAGGCCCGCACATGAGTACGGCTACTCATTCGTCATTCGGGCTCCGCGGGCGCGCCGTTGGCACTCTGGTTGACTGAGTGCTAACACGGGCCTATGGTCGTCCTTGGCACTCCCCACTGGGGGAGTGCTAACGCGAAGACGTGTGTCTGACCCCCGCGACGGCAGGCACGCAGGTTCGCCCCTACCTGTTAGAAAACCCCGTAATCTCCGAAGGGGAGCTCGGACGTGACCACCAGCAGCAAGGTTGCCATCAAGCCGCTCGAGGACCGCATTGTGGTCCAGCCGCTCGACGCCGAGACCACCACGGCCTCCGGCCTGGTTATCCCGGACACCGCCAAGGAGAAGCCCCAGGAGGGCGTCGTCCTGGCCGTCGGCCCGGGCCGCTTCGAGGACGGCCAGCGTCTGCCGCTCGACGTCGCCGTGGGTGACATCGTCCTGTACTCGAAGTACGGCGGCACCGAGGTCAAGTACCAGGGCGAGGAGTACCTCGTCCTCTCGGCCCGCGACGTCCTCGCGATCATCGAGAAGTAAGACGTCACCGCCCCGCCCCGGATCGCCTCCTCAGTGACGGTGGCCCGGGGCGTGGTCGTTGGTCCACCTAGTTCGGCGGCCACCGAACCGGCCGCAGCCCCGAGGGAATAGGGAACATGGCGAAGATCCTGCAGTTCGACGAGGACGCCCGCCGCTCGCTGGAGCGCGGTGTCAACAAGCTGGCCGACACCGTCAAGGTGACCATCGGCCCCAAGGGCCGCAACGTCGTCATCGACAAGAAGTTCGGCGCCCCGACCATCACCAACGACGGTGTCACCATCGCCCGTGAGGTCGAGCTCGACGACCCGTACGAGAACCTTGGCGCGCAGCTCGTCAAGGAGGTCGCCACCAAGACCAACGACGTCGCGGGTGACGGCACCACCACCGCCACCGTGCTGGCCCAGGCCCTGGTCAACGAGGGTCTGCGCAACGTCGCCGCCGGTGCCGGTCCGGCTGCCCTGAAGAAGGGCATCGACAAGGCCGTCGCCGCCGTCTCCGAGCACCTGCTGTCCGTCGCCCGCGAGATCGAGGGCAAGGACGACGTCGCCGCCGTCGCCTCCCTCTCCGCGCAGGACACCCAGGTCGGCGAGCTGATCGCCGAGGCGATCGACAAGGTCGGCAAGGATGGTGTCATCACCGTCGAGGAGTCGAACACCTTCGGCGTGGAGCTGGACTTCACCGAGGGCATGCAGTTCGACAAGGGCTACCTGTCGCCGTACTTCGTGACCGACGCCGAGCGTCAGGAAGCGGTCCTCGAGGACCCGTACATCCTGATCAACCAGGGCAAGATCTCCTCGATCCAGGAGCTGCTCCCGCTGCTGGAGAAGATCCTGCAGGGCGGTGCCTCCAAGCCGCTGCTGATCATCGCCGAGGACGTCGACGGCGAGGCGCTGTCGACCCTGGTCGTGAACAAGATCCGTGGCACCTTCAACGCCGTCGCCGTCAAGGCCCCGGGCTTCGGTGACCGCCGCAAGGCGATCCTCGGCGACCTCGCCGTCCTGACCGGCGGTCAGGTCATCTCCGAGGAGGTCGGCCTCAAGCTCGACCAGGTCGGCCTGGACGTGCTGGGCACCGCCCGCCGCGTGACCATCACCAAGGACGAGACCACCGTCGTCGACGGCGCCGGTGACACCGAGGCCGTGGCCGGCCGCGTCGCCCAGATCAAGGGCGAGATCGCCGCGACCGACTCCGACTGGGACCGCGAGAAGCTGCAGGAGCGCCTGGCCAAGCTGGCCGGCGGCGTCTGCGTCATCAAGGTCGGCGCCGCCACCGAGGTGGAGCTCAAGGAGCGCAAGCACCGCCTCGAGGACGCCATCTCGGCGACCCGCGCCGCGGTCGAGGAGGGCATCGTCGCCGGTGGTGGCGCCTCCCTCGTCCACGCCGCCAAGGTGCTGGACGGCGGCCTGGGCCTGTCGGGTGACGAGGCCACCGGTGTCGCCGTCGTCCGCAAGGCGCTGCACGAGCCGCTGCGCTGGATCGCCCAGAACGCCGGCCTCGAGGGCTACGTCATCACCCACAAGGTCGCCGAGCTGGAGTCGGGCTTCGGCTTCAACGCCGCCACCGGCGAGTACGGCGACCTGGTGAAGGCCGGCGTCATCGACCCGGTCAAGGTCACCCGCTCCGCCCTGGAGAACGCCGCCTCGATCGCCTCCCTGCTGCTCACCACCGAGACCCTCGTGGTGGAGAAGAAGGAGGAGGAGCCGGACGCCGGTCACTCGCACGGCGGCCACGGCCACTCCCACTGAGGCCGAACGGCTGATTCGACCGGAGGCCCGGCCGCTCCCCGCGAGGGGAAGTGGCCGGGCCTCCGGCGTGTTTCAGCGTTCAACTATCATGAGAATTTTGTAGAACGCAAAGATTGCCTTATAACTGAGGCATGATCGAGGCCCGCCATCTGCGCGTCCTGCGTGCCGTCGCCCGCACCGGCTCCTTCTCCGCCGCCGCGCGCGAACTGGGCTGCACCCAGCCCGCCATCAGCCAGCAGATGAAGGCGCTGGAGAAGTCCGTCGACACCCCGCTGGTGGTCCGTTCGGGCCGGGGGATGCAGCTGAGCGAGGCCGGGAAGGTCCTGCTCAAGCATGCCACCGGCATCCTGGCCGGGCTCTCCGCCGCCGAGGAGGAGGTGGCCGCCATCGCCGGGCTGCGGGCCGGGCGGGTGCGGCTGGTGTCCTTCCCGACCGCGAGTTCCACCCTGGTGCCGCCGGCCGTCGCCCGGTTGCGGGACGGCCACCCGGGGGTGCGGGTGTCGCTGGTCGAGGCGGAGCCGCCGGAGTCGCTGGCGATGCTGCGCGGTGGGGAGTGCGAGATCGCGCTGGCCTTCCGCTACCCGCAGTCGGAGGGCGCGCCCCCCGCGGTGGGCTCCTCCGCCGGGCACGGGACGCCGCGCGAGGCGCGGGCCGAGGCCAACCTGGAGGCCCAGCAGCTGAGCGCCGGCACGGACTGGTCCGATCTGGTGGTCACTCCGCTGCTGGACGACCCGCTGGTGGGCCTGCTGCCCGCTTCCCACCCGCTCGCCGGGCGCGAGGGGCCGGTGGAGCTGGCCGAGCTGGCGGGGGAGCAGTGGATCGCCGGCTGCCCGCAGTGCCGGGGGCACCTGGTGGAGCTGTGCGCCGGGGCGGGCTTCGAGCCCCGGATCGACTTCGCGACCGACGACTACCCGGCGGTGGTCGGCCTGGTGGCGGCCGGCCTGGGGGTGGCGGTGCTGCCCCGGCTGGCGCTGCAGTCGGTGCGTCCTGACGGCGTGTCGACGGTGCCGGTGCGGACGGCCTCGGGGGCTCCCGCGCTGCGCCGGGTGGTGGCGCTGACCCTGCCGGACCTCGCCGAGGTGCCGGCGGTGGCGCTGATGCTGGAGCGTCTCGCGGGGGCGGCCGCCGACCGCTGACGGTCGGTGACGGCCGGGCTTCCCGGGGGCTCTCGGTGGGTTGCGGTGTCCTACGGCGCCGCGAAGGAACGTTTCTTCACGGCGCGACGACGGCCGATGCTAACGCTGGGCGATCGCCGGCGGGGTCAGCGGGACCTCCACCAGCCGGTGCCGCGAGCGGCCCAGCATCTCCTCGCGCTCGTCCTCGGTCATCCCGCCCCAGACCCCGTACGGCTCCCGGACCGCCAGCGCGTGGGCCGCGCATTCGGCGATCACCGGGCAGCGCATGCAGACCTCCTTGGCGCTGGTCTCCCGTGAACTGCGCGCGGCTCCGCGCTCACCCTCCGGGTGGAAGAAGAGCGAGCTGTCCACGCCGCGGCAGGCCGCCGAGAGCTGCCAGTCCCAGAGGTCCGCGTTGGGACCGGGGAGGCGGGAGAAATCTGCCATGGCTCATTCCCTTCAGAGGCTCTACCGCCCGGACCGGGCGCTCGGCGGGGTTGCCGCCGGGCGGCGCGGTGGGCCGTCGATGCACCGGTGTGGACACCTGGAAATATGACTTAAGGCAACTCCATGGACAAGTCACCCACAGACTGGCACAACAGTCAATGACCGTACGAAAGCTATAAAAACGGGCAAAGAGGGCAATGGTTTCGGCGGGCGCGGGCGTGGCAATCGGGTGGCCTACCGGCGCACGACGCTCCGTATGGGTGTGCGGGTCGCACGCCCACCGCGCGCGAGCTGCGGAAAAGTGCGGCGTGTGCACCGCGATGCGGCTGATCCGTAATGGGTTGGCCACGTACAGTGGTGGATATGGCCCTGAAGGCCGTAACTCATTCGAGTGACGGTCGTTGGAAGTGCGGAGGCGGTTAGCGGGCGCCGGACGTCGGGAAAGATCGCGGACAGTCGGGGCGATCAGGACGGACGCTGACGCCGATCGGCCGTGTCGGAGAGGTTCGTACCAGCCAGGAGGCTCAACGTGACGCGGATCAGCTGCGGAGGACGACGGTCATGACTTCCGTTCTCGTTTGCGACGATTCCCCGCTCGCCCGCGAGGCGCTTCGCCGCGCCGTAGCGACCGTACCCGGCGTCGACCGGGTCACCACCGCGACGAACGGGGAGGAGGTCCTGCGCCGCTGGGTGGCCGACCGCTCCGATCTCGTCCTGATGGACGTCCGGATGCCCGGCCTCGGCGGGGTGGAGACGGTCCGGCGGCTGCTGTCCGCCGACCCGGGCGCGCGCATCATCATGCTCACCGTCGCCGAGGACCTCGACGGGGTGGCGCTCGCCGTCGCCGCCGGCGCCCGCGGGTACCTGCACAAGGACGCCTCGCGCGCCGAACTGCGGGCCACCGTCACCCAGGCCCTCGCCGACCCGACGTGGCGGCTCGCCCCGCGCCGGCTGCGCAGCCCCGACATGGGCGCGGCGCCCACCCTGACGGCGCGTGAGATCCAGGTGCTCGAAGGCATGAGCCACGGCCGCAGCAACGCCGAGATCGGCCGCGAGCTGTTCCTCTCCGAGGACACCGTCAAGACCCACGCCCGACGGCTGTTCAAGAAGCTCGGGGCCTCGGACCGCGCGCACGCGGTGGCGCTGGGTTTCCGCTGGGGCCTGGTCCGCTGACCGCCGCCGGCGCCGTCGCCCAGGGCGCGCCGCCGTCGAATCGCGGTGCGGGAGCCGCACGGGCGTGTGACGTCACGGCCCCGAGGTTGCACCATGGAGGAGTGGAGCACCTCGGGGACCAGCGGACAGGCACTGCGGCGAACCACGCAGCCGCAGGACACTCGGCGGACGGCGCGACGGACGGGACCGCCCACGACGGCGGGGCGGGAGGCGGCACGGTGCAGGAGGGGCCGGTGGTGCGCGGCGCGGTGCCGTACGGTGCCGCAGCGCATAACGTTCCGGTGCACAACTCCGGACGCGGTGCCGCGTTTTCCCGGACGACCAGGCACCATGGACCGATGCGCGACGACGTCGCCGGCGTGGCCGGCCAGACGGACGCGGTGGAGGGGGAGCCCCCCGGGCCGGGTCATGATCCGTCGTACGCGGACCCCGGCGAGGGCCGGTCGGCCGTGGGCCCCGGCCGTCCGCCGGTGCTCGGCACGGGCGGATCGCCGCTGGTGGGCGAGCTGGTCGCGGCCGCCGTCCGCGGCGAGAACCCGGCCATCGACGCACTGCTCGCCTACGTCCACCCGCTCGCCCTGCGCTACTGCCGGGCGAAGCTGACCAGGCTGCCCGGCGGCGCCCGGCACCACGTGGACGACGTGGCGCAGGAGGTGTGCGTCGCGGTGCTGTGCGCGCTGCCCCGGTACAAGGACCAGGGGCGTCCGTTCGAGGCGTTCGTCTACGGGATCGCCGCGCACAAGATCGCCGACCTGCAGCGGGCCGCGATGCGCGGGCCCGGCTCGACCGTCGTGCCGCAGGACGACCTGCCGGAGGTGCCGGACGAGGCGCTCGGGCCGGAGGAGCAGGCGCTGCTGAGCAGCGACGCGGCCTGGGCCAAGGAGCTGCTGTCCAACCTGCCGGCCCGCCAGCGCGAACTGGTGCTGCTGCGGGTGGCCGCGGGGCTGTCCGCCGAGGAGACCGGCGAGGTGCTCGGGATGTCGCCCGGGGCCGTCCGGGTGGCGCAGCACCGGGCGCTGAGCCGGCTGAGGGCGCTGGCGGAGGAGTCCTCCTGAGCCTCTCCCCGTGCGGGAGGGGTGCGGAATGGCCCATGGCCGGTCGTTGTTGTCAAGGGCACACGAGGAGCCATTCGCGGTGCCAGTACCATGGGGTATCGGCGCCTGGGCGGGTCGCCAAAGTTTCGCGGGTGTGGACGGGATTTCCTTGGAGGTTCCTCCAAAGCACCCGGCTTTCGGCGGTCTGCGCGAGTGAGCGATGAGCGCGCCCCCACCCTCGGGCGTGAGCGGATCAAGGCCGGCCACGGAAGGTACCCCCGAAATGTCTTACAACGCCGCAGGCGTACCCGAGAAGTTCGCGATGCTCGGGCTCACGTTCGACGACGTCCTGCTGCTGCCCGGGGCCTCCGCGGTGCTGCCGAACGAGGTCGACACCTCCTCGCGGGTCTCCCGGAACGTGCGCGTCAACATCCCGCTGCTGTCCGCGGCCATGGACAAGGTCACCGAGGCCCGCATGGCCATCGCCATGGCCCGCCAGGGCGGCGTCGGCGTGCTGCACCGCAACCTGTCGGTCGAGGACCAGGCCAACCAGGTCGACCTGGTGAAGCGCTCCGAGTCCGGCATGGTCACCGACCCGATCACCGTCGGCCCCGACACCACGCTCGCCGAGGCGGACGCGCTCTGCGCCAAGTTCCGCATCTCCGGCGTCCCGATCGCCGACGCGTCCGGCAAGCTGCTCGGCATCGTCACCAACCGCGACATGGCCTTCGAGTCGGACCGCAGCCGCCAGGTCCGCGAGATCATGACCCCGATGCCGCTGATCACCGGCAAGGTCGGCATCTCGGGCGAGGACGCGATGGCGCTGCTGCGCCGCCACAAGATCGAGAAGCTGCCGCTGGTCGACGACGAGGGCCGCATCAAGGGCCTCATCACCGTCAAGGACTTCGTCAAGGCCGAGAAGTACCCGAACGCCGCCAAGGACGCCGAGGGCCGCCTGCTGGTCGGCGCCGCCGTGGGCGCCAGCGCCGAGGCGTTCGACCGGGCCCAGGCCCTGGTCGAGGCGGGCGTGGACTTCCTGGTCGTCGACACCTCGCACGGCCACAGCCACAACGCGCTGGCCTGGATCGAGAAGATCAAGTCGGCCGTCAAGGTCGACGTCGTCGGCGGCAACGTCGCCACCCGGGACGGCGCCCAGGCGCTGATCGACGCCGGCGTGGACGGCGTCAAGGTCGGCGTCGGCCCCGGCTCCATCTGCACCACCCGCGTCGTCGCCGGCATCGGCGTCCCGCAGATCACCGCCATCTACGAGGCCGCGGTGGCCTGCCAGGCGGCCGGCGTGCCGGTCATCGGCGACGGTGGCCTCCAGTACTCCGGCGACATCGGCAAGGCGCTGGCCGCCGGTGCCGACACCGTGATGCTCGGCTCGCTGCTGGCCGGCTGCGAGGAGTCCCCGGGCGAGCTGCTGTTCATCAACGGCAAGCAGTTCAAGTCCTACCGGGGCATGGGCTCGCTGGGCGCCATGCAGTCGCGCGGCCAGGGCCGCTCGTACTCCAAGGACCGCTACTTCCAGGCCGAGGTCGCCTCGGACGACAAGCTCGTGCCCGAGGGCATCGAGGGCCAGGTGCAGTACCGGGGCCCGCTGTCCGCCGTGCTGCACCAGCTGGTCGGCGGCCTGCGCCAGACCATGGGCTACGTGGGCGCCGGCACCATCGCCGAGATGGAGAGCAAGGGCCGCTTCGTGCGGATCACCTCGGCGGGCCTCAAGGAGAGCCACCCGCACGACATCCAGATGACCGTCGAGGCGCCGAACTACTCGGCCCGCTGACACACGCACCAGGGAAGGGCCCGCTCCGGCGGGCCCTTCCGTGCGTCCGGGGGCCGGGCCGTCCGGGCGGGCGCCCGTCCCATTTGGGATACTGAGCTGCGGCCGGGGTGACCCGGCCGGCATGAGCAACAAACCAGAAGGGCTCGAAGTGACTGAGATCGAGATCGGGCGAGGCAAGCGCGGCCGCCGGGCGTACGCCTTCGACGACATCGCCGTCGTCCCCAGCCGCCGCACGCGGGACCCGAAGGAGGTCTCGATCGCCTGGCAGATCGACGCCTACCGCTTCGAGCTCCCGTTCCTCGCGGCCCCGATGGACAGCGTGGTCTCTCCGCAGCATGCCATCGCCATCGGCCGGCTCGGCGGTCTCGGTGTGCTGAACCTCGAAGGCCTCTGGACCCGCTACGAGGACCCGCAGCCGCTGCTCGACGAGATCGCGACCATCACGGACGAGGCCGCCGCGACCCGCCGCCTCCAGGAGATCTACGCCGCGCCGATCCAGGCCGAGCTGATCAAGCAGCGCATCCAGGAGGTCCGCGACTCCGGCGTCGTCACCGCCGCGGCGCTGTCTCCGCAGCGCACCGCGGAGTTCTCCAAGGCCGTGGTGGACGCCGGTGTCGACGTCTTCGTCATCCGTGGCACCACCGTTTCGGCGGAGCACGTCTCCAGTGCCGCCGAGCCGCTCAACCTCAAGCAGTTCATCTATGAGCTCGACGTGCCGGTGATCGTCGGCGGGTGCGCGACGTACACCGCCGCGCTGCACCTGATGCGGACCGGCGCGGCCGGGGTGCTCGTCGGGTTCGGCGGCGGGGCCGCCCACACCACCCGTAACGTGCTGGGGATCCAGGTGCCGATGGCCACCGCGGTGGCGGACGTGGCCGCGGCTCGTCGTGACTACATGGACGAGTCGGGTGGCCGCTACGTGCACGTGATCGCCGACGGTGGCGTGGGCTACAGCGGCGACATCCCGAAGGCCGTCGCCTGCGGGGCGGACGCGGTGATGATCGGTGCGGCGCTGGCGCGGGCGACGGACGCCCCGGGCAAGGGCTTCCACTGGGGCATGGAGGCCGTGCACGAGGAGCTGCCGCGGGGCAAGCGGGTGGACCTCGGGACGGTCGGCACCACCGAGGAGATCCTCACCGGGCCCTCGCACACTCCGGACGGGACGATGAACCTGTTCGGTGCGCTGCGGCGGGCGATGGCGACGACGGGGTACACGGAGCTCAAGGAGTTCCAGCGGGTCGAGGTGACGGTGAATCCGGGACTCAACCACCGCTGAGCCGTGGGCCGTGGCCATCGCCCGGACAGGGCCTGGCCGTACGGCTCTGACGAAGGCCTCCGCCGTTCCTCGGCGGGGGCCTTCGGGCTGTTCAGGGGCGGGCGGCGGTGCGGTGGGTGAGGAGGTGGCCGCCGATGAGGGCGATGGCGTAGAAGGCCAGGTCCAGGGGGCGCAGGTCGGCGTGCCAGGTGGCCAGGGTGTCGTGGAGGAGGCCGGCCGGGCCGGGGCCGTCGGCGTGGACCTGGCGCAGGTGCTGGGTGAGCTGGCCGAGGAGGAGGGCGGTGGCGGCCAGGAGGGCGCCCAGGGGCGGGAGGGCGCGGGAGGGGCCGCCGAGGCGGCCCAGGGGGAGGGCGATCAGGCCGGCCAGGGCGATGGCGAGCCAGCCGAGGGTGTCGGCGGCGCGCAGGGGGGCGAAGCCGTACGCCAGGCCGCCGAGGAGGGTGGCGAGCAGGGCCGTGAGGATCGCGGTGGTGGGGCGGTGGCGGGGGGCGGCGCGGCGGCGGGTGGGGGCGTCCGGTACGGGGGTGCCGGGCATGCCGGGGGCGATGTAGCCCTCGGGGGGAGGCGGGAGTGCGGCGACCGTGTAGTGCTGCGCGGCCGGGGGCTGGGCCGACTGGCCGTCAGCGCCCGGTATGGGTGCGGTCATGGGCGTGCTATCCCCCCGGAAAGACGGTGAGCTGCCGAACGGTAGCAAGACTCGGGCGGTTCTCGGCGAGTTTTCGATCACAGATCGGGCACGGAGCGCCGCGAGCGTTCCGGTTCGTCCGAGTTGCGACGGGGGGTGGGTGGTCCCGACCGGTGGGGACAGGGGATGATGGAGGCTTCGGTGTCGGGCCGATGCGCCGTCACCACGACCGCCAGCAGCACATGGGGGAACGTTCCGAATGACCCAGGCGCAGGGTTCCACCGACGGCCGCCTCCTGGCGGGTCGATACCGGCTGAACGCGGTGCTCGGCCGCGGCGGTATGGGCACCGTCTGGCGCGCCGAGGACGAGATGCTGGGCCGTACCGTCGCGGTCAAGGAACTGCGGATGAACGCCAGCGTCGACGAGGAGGAGAAGCACCGGCTGATCGTCCGGACGCTGCGGGAGGCCAAGGCGACCGCGCGGATCCGGCACGCCTCGGCGGTGACCGTCTTCGACGTGGTCGAGGAGGACGACCGGCCGTGGATCGTCATGGAGCTGGTCGAGTCCCGCTCCCTGGCCGACGTCGTCCGCGAGGACGGGCCGCTGGCGCCAGCCCGGGCCGCCGAGATCGCGCTCGACGTGCTGGGCGTGCTGAGTGCCGCGCACGCGTTGGGAATCCTGCACCGGGACGTGAAGCCGTCCAACGTGCTGATCGGCGAGGACGGCCGGGTGGTCCTGACGGACTTCGGCATCGCGAGTGTGGAGGGCGACGCGTCCGTCACCTCCACCGGGATGCTCGTCGGCGCGCCCTCGTACATATCCCCGGAGCGGGCGCGCGGGCAGAAGCCCGGGCCGCCGGCCGACATGTGGTCGCTGGGCGGCACGCTGTACGCGATGGTCGAGGGGCGTCCGCCGTACGACCGGGGGTCGGCGCTGGCCACGCTCACGGCGGTGATGACGGAGGAGCTGACCGCGCCGGAGAACGCCGGGCCGCTGCTGCCGGTGATCGAGGGGCTGCTGGAGAAGGACCCGGCCGAGCGGCTGGACGCCTCGCAGACCCGGTCGATGCTCAAGCGGGTGGTCGCGGAGGCCACCGCCAAGGCGGAGTCGACGACGGAGTCGGCCGTGCCGGTGGCGGGCGTGGAGGAGGCCGGGAAGAGGGATGCGGGGAAGAGGGACGCGGGGGCGAAAGACGTCGAGCCCGGGCCGGTGAAGGCTGCGCCGGAGGCGCGGCGCAGTATCGGGGGGCTGCTGGGGACCGTCCGGGTGGGGAGCAGGGCGAAGGACGTGGAGCCGGTCGAGTCGGCCGAGCCGGCTGCTGAGGCCGTGCCGGCCGAGGCTGCCGAGGCGGCGGCTCCGGCGGCCGATCCGATTCGGCCGGTGACCAGCGAGTGGAAGATGGGCGCGACGCAGGCGGCCGGGGCGGATCCGCGCAAGGGCCGGCGGCGGCTGGCGGTGGTCACCGTGGTGCTGGTGCTGCTGTTGATCGCCGGGGTGGTCGCGGTGGTGCGGGCGGTCGGCAGCGGTGACGACGGTGGTGCCGGCGGTGCCGGGACGAACGGGGCCGGGGCGACTGGTGCCGGGACGAACGGTGCCGGGGTGAGCGCTCCGGCGGTGGTGCCGGTCGTGCCGAGTGCCACCGAGGCGGCGACCACGCCCGTGGCGACGACGCCGCCCCCGGCGGCCGCTCCGGCCGCGGGCACCCCTTCGGAGGCCGCGCCTGCGCCGGCTGCCACGACGGCCGCGCAGCCGCAGGCGCCGGCCGTGCCCGCCGGGTTCCACGAGTACAAGGACCCCAGCGGGTTCTCCGTCCTCCTGCCGGACTGGCTGCAGCCGGCCGATTCGGACTCCGGCAACCGGCGGATCTTCAAGAATCCGGCGGACGGCAGCCAGCTGCGCTTCGAGTGGACCACCTCGCCCGGCCCGAGCGCCGTCGCCGACTGGCAGGGCTCCGAGGCCGGGGTGCGCGGGCAGGTCACCAACTACCAGCGGCTGAACCTGGCGGCGATCACCTACCGGGACTGGACGAACGCGGCGGACTGGGAGTGGACCAACGGGACGCCCAAGACGCACTCGCTCAACCGGGGGTTCGTGACGGGCAGTCCGGCGAAGTACGGCTACTCGATCTACTGGATCGTGCCGGACGCCCAGTGGGCCGCCCAGGCGGCCGCCCGGGACACGGTGTTCAACAGCTTCCAGCCGGCTCCGTAGCCGTGCGCCGGACCGGGCGGGCCGCGAACTCCCGTGGCACGCCCGGCGGTCGGGTGGCTCAGCCGATCAGGCGCTGCTTGGCGCGGCTGAACTCCTCGTCGGTGAGGGCGCCGGAGGTGTGGAGGGCGGCCAACCGCTCTAGCTGGCCGAGGAGTTGGTCGCCGGCCGACAGCTCGGCGGGCACGGCGTCGGCCGGGGCGGCGGCGGTCGGGGCGGCGTTCGGGGCGGTGGCGGCCGGGCGCGGGGTGGTGGCGGTGCGGGCCTTGCGGGCGGCCTCGCGGATCTGCTCGGCGAAGACCTCGGCCTTGAGGACGTCCTCGAAGCGGTGCGCGCCGGTGAGGGCGACGACGGTGAGCACCTCGCCGTTGAACTTGGTCTGGACGACGGTGGCGTCGGTGACGGCCGGAAGCGGAACCGGGACCGGCGGTTTTCCGTCCTTCAGGAAGAGCAGCCGGTGGGTGGTGAGCACCAGGACGCCCCTGCGGAAGTGGTCGGGGTGGCGCCCGGCCGTGGAGGCGACCGGCAGTTCGCCGTCGATGACGGCCGCCTCGACCGAGCGGACGGCTTCGGCGCGGTTGGTTTGGCTGCTGTTGCCCGCCACCTTGAAGGCGGTGTCGATCAGATCGGTCCAGTCCATGGGCCGAGCGTAGAGGAACCGCTCAGTAGGCTGCTCGGTGAGCGAGAGGAACTGGCATGCGAGGCGGCGCCGGGCAGTTGTTGGCAGGACGGTACCGGCTGACGGACCGTCCCGAACCGCTGCGCGCCCTCGCGGTGGACGAGCGGACGGGCGAGTCGGTGCTGATGCGCGCCCTGGAGCTGCCCGCGCTGCTGACCGCCGTTCAGGAGTTCGACGACCCGGTGCCCGCCCAGGCCGACCGGCTGGTGAGGCGGGTGGCGAAGGCCGGTTCGGTGGCGCCGACCTGGCATCCGAGGCTGCTGCGCGGGGTCGGGGCCTTCGTCGAGGGCGAGCTGTTGTGGACGGTGGAGGAGCGCCCGGCCGGGCGTTCGCTGGCGGATCTGCTCACCGCCGGGCCCGTACCGCCGTACCGGGCGGCCGAGTTGGCGGCGGACCTCGCGGGGGCGCTGCGCGCGCTGCACGAGGCCGGGCTGGCCCACGGGAACGTCACCGCCGAGACGGTGCTGATCTGCGAGGACGGCGCGGCGATGCTCGGCGGGCTGCTCGCCGGGGTCGCCGAGGAGGCGATGGCCGAGGACCTGGGCGGGCCGGGTGGGCGCAGGCGCTACGACGTGCGGGCCGCCCTGGTCGGCGCGGTGGCCGAGCGCTGGCCGCTGGACGGCGGCCCGGCGGGGGACTGCTGGGCGCTCGGGGTGCTGGTGCAGCGGATGGTCACCGGGCGTTCGCCGTTCCCGGAGGGCGGGGTGCCGGAGCTGGTGACGGCCGTACGGGACGGGCGGCGCGAGCCGGCGGTGGTGTGCGGTCCGCTGGCGCCGTTGGTCGAGCGGCTGGTGCGGCCGGATCCGGGGCAGCGGCCGGGCGCGGAGGCCGTGCAGCGGGAGCTGGCGGCGCTGCTGTCGGGGGCGCCCGAGCCGGCGGAGGCGGAGGGGCCGGCGCGGGACGTGGTGCTCAAGCCGGCGGCGCCGCCGGTGCCGACCCGGCGCGGGCGTGGGCCCCGCCCGGCTCCGGCGGAGGGCGGGCGGGAGGCGAAGCCGCCCCGGATACCGCCGGCCCTGCTGGGGCCGCTGCTGGTGGGGGGAGTGTTCGTGCTGCTGGCGCTGGGGGTGGCCGCGGTGGTGCTGTTCGCAGGCTGACGGCCCCGGCGGGCGCGGCGCGCGCGGTTCGGCCTCCGGACGTGATTACCGGGCCCGGCGACGTGCGCCTAATGTGTGTCTGGGATTTGTTCGAACAGTGGTCCGCACCGGGCCTCCCCGTCGCGGTGACGGCAGGCGGATGAGAGAGAGGCTCGGTCGCCCATGGGCGTGCAGGACCGGCCGGAGGCGGCCGAGGCGGAGCGGTTGCTTGCCGGGCGGTACGAGCTCGGCGACCGGCTCGGCCGGGGCGGGATGGGCACCGTCTGGCGGGCCTGGGACCGGATGCTGGACCGCGAGGTGGCGGTCAAGGAGCTGACGGTCAACCACCTGCCCGAGGAGGAGCTCCAGATCCTGCACACGCGGATGAAGCGCGAGGCCAGCGCCGCCGCCCGGATCAAGCACCCCGGTGTGATCACCGTGCACGACGTGCTGGAGCAGGACGGCCGGCCGTGGATCGTGATGGAGCTGGTCGACGGCCGCTCGCTGGCCGACGTGATCAGCCAGGACGGCACCCTGCAGCCGCGCGCCGCCGCCGAGGTCGGCAGCCAGGTGCTCGCCGCGCTGCACCGGGGCCACCAGCTCGGCGTCCTGCACCGCGACGTCAAGCCGGCCAACGTGCTGCTGGAGCGCGGCACCGGCCGGGTGGTGCTGCTGGACTTCGGCATCGCCAAGTACGAGGGCTCCACCGAGCTGACCAGGCCGGGCGACCTCGTCGGCTCCCCGGACTACCTGGCGCCCGAGCGCGCCCAGGGCGAGCGGCCCGGGCCGGCCTCCGACCTGTGGGGCCTGGGGGCCACGCTGTGGGCGGCCGTCGAGGGGCGCTCGCCGTTCCGCCGGGATTCGCCGATCACCACGCTGGCCGCCGTCGTCGACGAGCCGCTGCCGGACTCGCGCCGGGCCGGGCCGCTGGGGCCCGTCCTGGCCGCGCTGATGGCCAAGGACCCGGCCGACCGGCCGTCCGCGGACGAGGCCGCGCGGATGCTCGCCGAGGTGCGGGCCGGGCACACCATCGGGCTGAAGTCCGTCGCGCCGGTGCGCATGCCCACCCAGTCGGTGCCGGTGGTGGACCGCGGTGAGCGGTCGCCGGAGGGGGCGGAGCCCGAGGCAGCGGAGGAGGAAGCGACCGAGCGGCGTGCGCCCGGGGCCTCGACCGCCGTTGCGGGCACGGTTCCGACCGCTGCGGATACGACCGCTGCGGATACGGCGGGGGGCGCGCTCGCCACGGCGCAGGCGCACACCGCGCCCGTCGCGCCGGTGGTGCACCCCGTCACGCCCGCGCGCGGCCCGGCCCGGCGCCGCAACGCGCTCAAGCTGGCCGCCATCGGGCTGGCCGTCGGGGTCCTGGCCGCCGGGGCCACCTACTTCCTGACCCGGCACACGGCCGGCCCGGACGTCGCCGACCCGACCCCGACCAGCAGCTTCGACCGGCCCGACCCGACCACCTCGACCGGCCCGCTGACGACCCTGCCCGGCGGCTACCGCTGGGCCGAGGACCCGGCCGGCTTCCGCTTCCCGCTGCCGACCGCGGCCCCCGCCTGGGCGCGGGCCACCTCTCCGGACGGCAACCAGATCTTCTACACCCCGGACAACAAGGTCCACTACCTGCAGTTCGCCGTCACCGTCGGGCAGTCGGTCAAGCCGCTGGAGCACATGAGGCAGCTGGAGGGCGACGTCTCCAAGTCCCTCAAGGACTACAAGCAGCACCGCCTGGCGAGCGCCGGGGTCAACGGCCACGAGGCCGCCGTCTGGGAGTTCAGCTACCTCGCCAAGGAGGGCGGCCGCAGACGCGCGATCGAGGCCGAGTTCATCGACGAGAACGGCACCGGCTACGCGATCTACTCCTCCAGCCCGGACAAGGGCAACGAGTGGAACGAGGCGTACCAGCGGTTCACCACGGTGCTCAACGGGTTCACCCCGACACGCTGAGGCCCGACGCGCTGAGGCCCGACGCGCTGACGCCCGACGCGCTGAGGCCCGACCCGTCGAGGGTGACCTTTCGCCCGGGTTCGGCCCGAGGCGGGAGATTCTTGTTACCCATGGGTACCGCGCCGGGCGCCGAACGCCTAGGCTGCGCCGTATGTCGGACCTCTCAGCAGACGCAGCGGCCCCCGAACACCCCGGCACCGCCCCCTCGGGCGGCAACCCGGCCGCCCCCGGCGGCGGGCGCACCGTCTCCTCGGCCGTCCCGCCGTCGCTGGTCGCCCGGCTGGCCGCCGGCATCACCGCCACCGGCGATCCGGACCTCGTGGAGACCGTCGCCCCGCTGACCGGCGAACGGCTGGCCGGCCTGCCGCAGTCCAGCACCGCGGACGTCGAGGTGGCCTACGAGCTGGCCCGCCGCGCCCAGCCGGGCTGGGCCGCGCTGCCGGTGCGCCGCCGGGCCGCCGTCCTGCTGCGCTTCCACGACCTGCTGCTCAAGCGGCAGGACGAGGTGCTCGACCTCGTCCAGGCGGAGACCGGCAAGGCCCGGCTGCACGCCTTCGAGGAGGTGCTGGCCGTCGCCATGGCCGCCCGGCACTACGGGCGCGCCGCCCACGGCTACCTCAGGGACAAGCGGCGCGGCGGAGCGCTGCCTGTGCTCACCCACGCCGTCGAGGCCCGCCGCCCCAAGGGCGTCATCGGCCACATCTCGCCCTGGAACTACCCGCTGGAGCTGTCCGTCGGGGACGCCCTGCCCGCCTTCGTGGCCGGCAACGCCGTCGTCAACAAGCCCGACACCCAGACCGCGCTGACCGCCCTGTGGGCCCGCGAACTGCTGATCGAGGCCGGGCTGCCCGCCGACCTGTGGCAGATCGTGATCGGCGACGGCCCGGTGGTCGGCCCCGC
This sequence comes from Kitasatospora sp. NPDC051170, assembly GCF_044455705.1. Classification (NCBI taxonomy): domain Bacteria; kingdom Bacillati; phylum Actinomycetota; class Actinomycetes; order Kitasatosporales; family Streptomycetaceae; genus Kitasatospora; species Kitasatospora sp. NPDC051170. The sequence goes on from NZ_JBITFA010000004.1 coordinate 439,326, forward strand.
CGTGGTGGAGCACGCCGACTACGTCTCCTTCACCGGCTCCACCCGCACCGGCCGCGACGTCGCCCAGCGCGCCGCCGCCCGGCTGGTCGGTGCCTCGCTCGAACTCGGCGGCAAGAACGCCATGCTGGTCCTCTCCGACGCGGACCTGGACGCGGCCGCCGCCGGCGCCGTCCGGGCCTGCTTCTCCTCCGCCGGGCAGCTGTGCATCTCCATCGAGCGGCTGCTGGTGCACCGCTCGGTGGCCGACGACTTCCTGGAGCGCTTCGCCGCCCGCACCCGGGCGCTGCGCCTGGGCGGCGGGCTCGCCTACGGCGCCGACATGGGCTCGCTGGTCTCCGTACGGCAGCTGGACACCACCACCCGGCACGTCGAGGAGGCCGTCAAGGCGGGCGCCACCGTGCTGGCGGGCGGCCGGGCCCGGCCCGACCTCGGCCCGTACTTCTTCGAGCCGACCATCCTCGACGGGGTGACCCCCGAGATGGCCGTCTGCTCCGAGGAGACCTTCGGCCCGGTGGTCTCGGTCTACCGCTTCGACACCGAGGACGAGGCGGTCGCGGCCGCCAACTCCACGCCGTACGGCCTGAACTCCAGCGTGTGGACGCGGGACCACCGGCGCGGCCGGGCGGTCGCGGCGCGGTTGCGCACCGGCACCGTCAACGTCAACGAGGCGTACGCGGCCACCTACGGCTCGGTCGCCGCGCCGATGGGCGGCATGGGCGACTCCGGGCTCGGCCGCCGCCACGGCGCCGAGGGGATCCTGCGCTTCACCGAGGCGCAGACCATCGCGACCCAGCGGATGATGCCGATCGCGCCCTCCTTCGGGCTCGACGACGAGAGGTTCGCCGCGGTGATGACCAGCGGGCTGCGGGCGCTCAAGGCGCTGCGCTTCAAGTAGGGCCGGTCGGGTTCTGGGGCAAGACGGGCCCCAGGGCTTCGGTAGGGCCGTGGGCGGGTGCGCGCCCACGGCGGGCAGGTACGACCTCGAAGGGGCAGGGCAGATGGTGGAGTCCGACGGTGCGGCGGCGGAGTTCGACTACGACGTGGTCGTGGTCGGTTCGGGCTTCGGCGGTTCGGTGGCCGCCCTGCGGCTGACGGAGAAGGGGTACCGGGTCGCCGTCCTGGAGGCCGGGCGGCGCTTCGAGCGCGACGAACTGCCGCGCGACTCCTGGGACCTGCCGAACTACCTGTGGGCGCCGAAGCTGGGCCTGTACGGCATCCAGCGCATCCACCTGCTGGCCAACGTGCTGATCCTGGCCGGTGCCGGGGTCGGCGGCGGCTCGCTGAACTACGCCAACACCCTGTACGTGCCGCCGAAGGCGTTCTTCGAGGACCGCCAGTGGCGCCACATCACCGACTGGCAGGAGGAGTTGGCGCCGTTCTACGACCAGGCGCAGCGGATGCTCGGCGTCCGGCTCAACCCGACGGTCACCCCCTCCGACGTCCACCTCAAGGCGGCCGCCGAGAAGATGGGCGTCGGCGACACCTTCCACCTGGCGCCGGTCGGGGTGTTCTTCGGCGACGGCTCGGACTCCGACGGCACGGCTGCGGCGGCGCCGGGGTGCGAGGTCCCCGACCCGTACTTCGGGGGCGCGGGCCCGGCGCGCAAGGCGTGCGTGGAGTGCGGCGAGTGCATGACCGGCTGCCGGCACGGCGCCAAGAACATGCTCACCGAGAACTACCTGTACCTGGCCGAGAAGGGCGGCGCCGAGATCCATCCGCTGACCACGGTGGCCCGGATCAGGGACCTGGGTGACGGTTTCGCCGTCGATGTCCGCCGAACCGACTCCCGCTCGAAGACGGACCGGGTCAAGGCCGGCGCGCGGACGATCACCGCCGCCCGGGTCGTCGTCGCGGCCGGCACCTACGGCACCCAGTCGCTGCTGCACCGGATGCGCGACGCCGGCCACCTGCCCCGGATCTCCGCCCGGCTCGGCGAGCTGACCCGCACCAACTCCGAAGCCCTGGTGGGCGCCCAGACCACCGACCGCCGCTACGGGACGAAGACGGACTTCACCAAGGGCGTCGCGATCACCTCCTCGATCCACCCGGACGCCAACACCCACATCGAGCCCGTCCGCTACGGCAAGGGCTCCAACGCGATGGGCGCCCTGTCGATCGCCCAGGTCAAGGGCGGCGGCCGGGTGCCGCGCTGGCTGCGCTACCTGGGCAACTCGGCGCTGCACCCGGTGACCTTCGCGCGCTCGATGAACCAGCACCGGTGGTCCGAGAAGACGATCATCGGCCTGGTGATGCAGTCCCTCGACAACTCCATCACCGTCTCGCTGAAGAAGGGCCCGCTCGGCAAGCCCCGGCTCACCTCCGCCCAGGGCCACGGCGAGCCCAACCCGACCTGGATCCCGGCCGCCGAGAAGGGCGCCCAGGCGCTGGCCGACGAGATCAACGGCTTCCCCGGCAGCACCGTCGGCGAGATCTTCGACATCCCGATGACCGCCCACTTCCTCGGCGGCTGCGCGATCGGCGACTCCCCGGAGACCGGCGTCGTCGACCCGTACCACCGGCTCTACGGCCACCCCGGGATCAGCGTGGTGGACGGCGCCGCCGTCTCCGCCAACCTCGGGGTCAACCCCTCCCTGACGATCACCGCGCAGGCCGAGCGCGCCCTGTCGATGTGGCCCAACAAGGGCGAGGCCGACCGGCGCCCGGAGCAGGGCGAGCCCTACCGGAGGGTCGCCGGGGTCGAGCCGCTGAGCCCGGCGGTGCCCAAGGACGCCTTCGGGGCGCTGCGGCTGCCGCTGCTGCCCGTTCCGGCTGTCCCGAAGAAGAGCGACTGAGCGAGGGCCGGGGTGATGGCGGCGAGTGCTCTCAGCAGGCCAAACCTCCCGCCGCCGTTCCCGGTTGACACCGGTTCGGGTCCGGTGGGATAAACGGGCTCCCTGGGGGGACCAGGAATCTCGTCGAGCGGGGGGAAAGCGGTTCATGACCAATTGCGCATGGTGCGGCGCGGCTTCGGTGGAGGGTTCGCCGGTCTGTGCGGCCTGCGGACGGCCCGCCGCCCCGCCGGCCGCTGCCGCGGTGCCTCCCGTGCCGCCGCCCGCCCCCGCGTACGCGCCCCCGCCCGGCGGCCCCGGCTACCCGCCGCCGCCCGGGGCGGGATACCCGCCGCCCCCGCCCGGCTACGGCCCGCAGGCCCAGGCTCAGACCCCGGCCCAGTACCAGGGCCCGTGGGGCGCCGGGCAGCCGTACCGGCCGCCGTACGAGCGCTCGCCGCTCCAGCGCTGGCTGAGCGCGGACTGGCGTCCGGTGCTCAAGGCGGCCGTCGCGCCGACCGTGCTGCTGCTCCTGCTGGCGCTGGCCCTGGCCGTCCCCACGGACAACGCGGCCAACGAGGCGACCACCGGCTCCTTCGGCAGCGGCAGCCGAGGGGCCGACACCCCCGGCTTCGGGGACCGCTTCACCGCCGGGCTCGCCGCCACCCTCAACGCGCTCGGCGCGCCGCTGAGGGCCGGCACCCACAGCGCCCGCGGCATCGGGCAGGACATGCAGTTCGAGTTCACCGCGGTGCCGATGGCCGTCACCGTGGTCTGGCTCCTCCTGCTCTGGCTCGGCGTGCGCGCCGGTGCGCGCCGGCACAGGGGCGACGGTGGCCAGCTGACCCGCGGCCAGGCGTTCGGCGAGGCGCTGCGCGCCACCGTGGTGATGACCGCGGTGACGCTGGTCCTCGGTCTGGTCTCCGGGACGACCTGGTCCCCGGCGAACGGCCCGCGCACCTACGGCTCCGACTCCTACGGCTCCGACATCTACGGGTCCGGCGGCTACCCCTCGGGCGGTCGCGGCTCCAAGTCCTCGGGCATCGAGGTCTTCATGGAGTCCGGCTGGGCGCAGGCGCTGGCCTGGACGGCCCTGTTCGCCTTCCTGGTGGCCTTCACGGTCTACGGCACCGACGCGCTGCGCTGGGCCGCCTGGCGCAGCCGGGCCGTGCGCGGCTGGGCGGTGGCGGCGCTGACGGCCGGGCAGGCGCTCGCCCTGACCTGGGGCCTCGCCTCGCTGGCGGGCCTCATCGTGGCCGCGAGCAACGCCGACAACGGCTGGCAGGTCGCGGCGGCGTTCGCCTTCATGCCCAACATGGGCCTGCTGATCCTCGGCTTCGGCTCGGGGGCGACCCTCCAGGGCTTCTCGCTCGCCGACAGCAGCGGGTCCTCCTCCGCCCTGCGGGACCCGTACACCCACCACGTCGAGTACTCCTTCTTCGACCTGCACGACCTCACCGCGGACTGGCGCTGGACGGGCGCGGCGGCGATCGTCTCGGCGATCGCGCTCGGCTGGGCGGCGCACCGGCGCCGGCTGGACACGACGGACCGGGTGCGCCTGGCGGTCATCCACGCGGTGGTGCTCACGGCGGTGACGGCCGCGGCCGGCGTGGCCATGGAGAACTCGATGACCATGACCGGGTGGACCTCCTCGGCGCGCTCGACGATGTCGCAGGAGATGTCGCTCAGCCTGAGCTTCGGGACGGTGCTGCTGGCGAGCGCGATCTGGGCGGCCGTCGGTGCGCTGCTGATCCCGCCGCTGCTGGCGATGGGCCGCGGCGGCGCCGCTCAGTACGGGGCCGCTCAGTACGGGGCCGCGCCCTACGGCGCCGCTCCCTACGGCGCCGCTCCCTACGCCGACCCGTACGGTGGGGCGGCCCACGGGCCCGAGGGCGGCGCGACGTACGCCGGCCAGCCGGTGCCGCCGCAGGCGCCGTACCCGTCGGCCGCTTCGGCCGGTCCGGCCGCTCAGGGGTACGGCTTCCCGGCGCAGGCGGCGGGGCCGCAGGACATCACCCCGCAGGCGCCCGTGCCCGCTCCGGCCCCGTCGCCCGAGGCGGCTCCGGCCGCCGCGGCCGGGGTCGGCGAGGTGCTCGGCTCGCACGATCCGGCGCCCGCACCCGCTCCGGCGGACGCGCGGCCGGGCGAGGAGCCGGTCGACCCGGAGGTCTGGCGCAAGCACCCCTGACGCGACTGGAGGCCGGGGCCGGGTGTCGACGGACACCCGGCCCCGGCCTTCGTACGTCCTGGAGCGGCCGAGGAGGCCGGAAAAGGGCAAAGGGCCCCGCGGGGGAACGGGGCCCTTTGTCGCTCAGCACTCGGCGTCAGGGCCGCGCCGGTGCTGTGGTGACGGCGCCGGGGGAGGAGCGCCGTCGTGTCGGTTGGTCTCGGGGCCCCGCCGCGGCTCCGGCGTGGGTGGCCGGCGTGCGGGGCGCGCGCTCCCGTCGCGACGGTCCGTGCGCTGGTGCGCGCCACCCGTCACTTACGGAGCGTGAGCTGATCGCCGACATCCGCCTCCCTGGGCGACGGCGTCGGCCGGCCACTCCGAAGGTCGTTCGGCCTGTCGGGTGAACCGTTCACACGCAGCATCGTGCTGGACGGAGGGCCTGCTCTGCAACCGATTCGGCACAGTTCGCCGCAGTTCGTTTACCGCGGGGCCGCTCGGACGGCCCCGGTCGGATCCTGGGCGGACGTCGTGCGGGGGCCTCCGGACAGTCCTCGGAGGCCGACATGAATGATCACGGTGCGTAGCGGTGCGGGGGGTGCGGCGCAAGGGGACGCGCGTAGCGGCGCAAAGGGCGGGAGGGAAGTGCGCCGGGGGTGCGACGGTCGGCCCCGGGCGTCCCCGGCGCCGGCCGTCCCACCTCTCGGCCCAGTCGCGGCCGGGGTCGCTGTCCCCTGCTGGCCGGCCGCGGCACCCGCGCACGGTCCCACGGCACCGCCCTCCCCGGCGGGGCCGGGGTCGGCGGCGCCACATGCGCCGGTGGACTGGGGTGAAGCTCCACGCGTGGTCCTGCAGCCCGTACGGCAGTGCCCCCGGCCGGGGGCTTGGGGCGGCGTGCCTGGCGGGCGCGCCGCGGGCCGTGCGGTCGTAGGAAGCAACGAACCGCGGCCCCGCCCGGTCACGGTCGCCTGGACGGGCAGACGAGTGAAACCGGACAGCCCGGTAGAATCGGTGTCCAGACACCCCACACCCGTCCGCCGCCGACGCCCCCGCCGGGGAGACGGTCCGGCGCGACACCTCGATACCGCTGCCGGAAGGCCGTCTGTGTCCTCTGCAATTCCCAGCCAGTCCGTGCCGGACAACGACCCCGTCCTGGTGGTCGACTTCGGCGCCCAGTACGCCCAGCTCATCGCCCGTCGGGTGCGTGAGGCGCGGGTCTACAGCGAGATCGTGCCGAGCAGCATGCCGGTCGCCGAGATGCTCGCCAAGAACCCGAAGGCGATCATCCTGTCCGGCGGCCCGTCCTCGGTCTACGAGGAGGGCGCGCCGCAGCTCGACCGTGCGATCTTCGAGGCCGGTGTCCCGGTCTTCGGCATGTGCTACGGCTTCCAGCTGATGGCCAAGTCCCTCGGCGGCACCGTCGACAACAACGGCGCCCGCGAGTACGGCCGCACCCCGCTGACGGTCTCCCGCACCGGCTCCACCCTGTTCGAGGGCGTCCCGGCGCAGCACTCGGTGTGGATGTCGCACGGCGACGCCTGCTCGGCGGCCCCGGAGGGCTTCACCGTCACCGCCTCCACCGATCTCGTGCCCGTCGCGGCCTTCGAGAACGACGAGGCGAAGCTGTACGGCGTCCAGTACCACCCCGAGGTGCTGCACTCCGACCACGGCCAGCAGATCCTGGAGCACTTCCTCTACCGCGGCGCCGGCATCGCCCCCACCTGGACCACCGGCAGCGTGGTCGAGGAGCAGATCGCCCTGATCCGCGAGCAGGTCGGCGACAAGCGCGCCATCTGCGGCCTGTCCGGCGGCGTGGACTCCGCCGTCGCGGCCGCCCTGGTCAACCGCGCCATCGGCGACCAGCTGACCTGCGTCTACGTCGACCACGGCCTGATGCGCAAGGGCGAGACCGAGCAGGTCGAGAAGGACTTCGTCGCCGCCACCGGTGTGCAGCTGAAGGTCGTCGACGCCTCCGAGCGCTTCCTGACCGCGCTCAAGGGGGTCACCGACCCCGAGGAGAAGCGCAAGATCATCGGCCGCGAGTTCATCCGCGTGTTCGAGCAGGCGCAGGCCGAGATCATCGCCGAGGCCGGCGAGCACGGCCAGTCGGTCGACTTCCTCGTCCAGGGCACCCTGTACCCGGACGTGGTGGAGTCGGGCGGCGGCACCGGCACCGCCAACATCAAGTCCCACCACAACGTCGGCGGCCTGCCCGAGGACCTCCAGTTCCAGCTGGTCGAGCCGCTGCGCAAGCTGTTCAAGGACGAGGTCCGGATGGTCGGCCAGGAGCTGGGCCTGCCGGAGGAGATCGTCCAGCGCCAGCCGTTCCCGGGCCCGGGCCTGGGCATCCGGATCGTCGGCGAGGTCACCCAGGAGCGCCTGGACCTGCTCCGCGACGCCGACGCGATCGCCCGCGAGGAGCTGACCGCGGCCGGTCTGGACCGTGAGATCTGGCAGTGCCCGGTCGTGCTGCTCGCCGACGTCCGCAGCGTGGGCGTGCAGGGCGACGGCCGCACCTACGGTCACCCGATCGTGCTGCGCCCGGTCTCCTCCGAGGACGCGATGACCGCGGACTGGTCGCGCCTGCCGTACGACGTGCTGGCGAAGATCTCCACCCGCATCACCAACGAGGTCCGCGACGTGAACCGCGTCGTCGTCGACGTCACCAGCAAGCCCCCGGGCACCATCGAGTGGGAGTAGCCCTCCCGCCGGCCTCCCGGGGAACGCCCCGGGAGGCCGGAGCCTGAACGCCCGCGCCGTCGTTCCCGTACTGGGGAGCGGCGGCGCGGGCGTGCGTGGCCCCCGGTTCCAGCGAAAGCGTTCGGAAGCGGGCAGAATGCGGACCGGACCTGTCAGGTGCTGGCAGGCCGAGAGGGAAGGTGTGAGCGATGTCGGAGGCCAGCAACTCCCGGCCGGACGACGGGGGAACCGCCGGTCGGGCCGACCGGGCGGCGCAGCGGCGGGCGCTCGCGTCCAGGTACGCGCTGCTGCCCCTGCGGCTCTTCCTCGGCGTCACCTTCGTCTACGCCGCGCTCGACAAGCTCTCCGACGCGCACTACCTGGGCGGCGCGGCCGACCCGGCGTCGTTCGTCTCGCAGACCCAGGCGGCCAAGGCCGGCGGCAGCCCGATCTCCTTCCTGCTCGGCCCCGCGCTCGACCACCCGACGCTGTTCGCGCTGGCCATCGCCTTCGGCGAACTGGCCGTGGGCCTGGGCACCCTGCTGGGCCTGTGGGGCCGGGTCGCGGCGCTCGGCGGCGCCACGCTCAGCCTCAGCCTCTGGCTGACCGTCAGCTGGAGCGTCTCCCCGTACTACCTCGGCAACGACCTCGCCTACCTGATGGCCTGGACCCCGCTGCTGCTGGCCGGCACGCCGTACCTCTCGGTGGACGGCTACCTGGCCCGGCGCGCCGGACGGGACCGCGCGCGGGGCCTGAGCGACGAGCACGTCCGGCGCCGGGCGCTGGTGGACGGCGGCATCGCGGCCGTGGCGATCGGCGGCGCCGGGCTGCTGACCGGCTCGCTGACCCGCACCTACGGGCGGGACGAGAAGGCCGGGCCCAAGCAGTCCGCCGCCCCCGTCTCCGCCGCCCCCACCGGTTCGCAGGAGGCCCCCTCGGTGGCGGCCGCGAGCGTGCCCGTCGGTGGATCGGCCCAGGTCAAGGACCCGGCCACCGGGGACGCCGTCTACATCCTGCAGCCCAAGGCCGGCCAGTACTGCGCCCTGTCCTCGGTCTGCACCCACTCCGGCTGCGCCGTGGACGCCCCGAAGAACGGCCAGCTGTACTGCCCCTGCCACGGCTCGCGCTTCGACGCCGCCACCGGCGCGGTGGTCAACGGGCCGGCGAAGAAGCCGCTGCCGAAGTACGCCGTCACCAAGGACGGGGACAAGCTCACCCTCGGGCCGCTGCAGTCGCAGGCGTAGTCCCCGGCGCGTTCGCGGCTGCGCCGGGACTGCGCTAGCTCCGGTCCCGGCTGCGCCGTGACACCGCGACCACCGCACCCGCGAGGCCGCCCGCGCCCAGCACGATGAAGGCGACCGGGATGACGATCCGTCCGTTCACCGACTGGTCGTTGAGCGCCGCGACCAGGTAGACGAGGGAGATCACGGTGAACAGCGCCCCCGCGATCAGCGAGAACAGGTCGAGCTGGTGCTTCCTCACTGCTGGACCACCTTGATGTCGCCCAGCCCGATGCCGAGCCGGAGTCGGAGGGTGCCCTTCGAGGCTTGGCCGCCCCTCGGGTCGAGCTGGTAGGTGTGGCGCCCGGTGCCGTCGGAGCGGCCGTCCGGGAGGTTGACGTTGCCGAGGCCCACCCGGGCCTCCAGGTCCACCGTGACGTTCGTCGGCACGGTGACGGTGACCTGGCCGACGCCGACCTCGACCTTGGTGGTGAGGGTGGTGCCCGCCGGGTCGAGCGCGGAGAGGTCGAGCCGGATCGAGCCGGCCGCCAGGTTGTAGCGGTCGCGCAGGTCGCCCGCGGTGGCCACCGTCCAGTCGCGGTCGCCGACGGCGTTGTCCATCGAGTGCGGCGTCCGGCCGACGACCGTCAGGGCGAGGGTCATCAGCAGGCCGATCACGGCGAGCTTGCGGGCCCGGCCGACCTTGGCGGCGAGCAGGATGGTCAGGCCGACCACCAGCAGCCCGGCGGAGAGCATCAGCGTGCTCAGCTTGGTGACATCGGTGTGGCCGTAGCCCACCGACCAGACGGAGGCGGCCGCGCCGATCGCCAGCAGGAAGCCGAAGAAGCCGAGCGGCGAGCGCTCCCGGGGGTGGCGGACCACGGCCGGGCGGCGCGGCTGGCGCGGGTGCCTCGGGTGGCGGGAGCCCTCCTTGCGCAGCGGGTCGCCCTCGGGCAGGTCCGGCCGCTGCCACCAGGGCTGGGCCGACGGGACGGGCGGCGGCGTGGCGGAGGCGCCGCCGTACGGGTTGCGCTCCGGGTGGCGCGGGTCCCACAGGTAGCCGCTGGGGCCGGGCACGGGGGAGTCGGCCGGGACGGTGCCGGCGGCCCGCTCGGCGGCGTGCCTGGCGCGGGCCTCCTCGGCGTCGTCCGGCCGGGGCCACTGGTACGCCTCGGCCTCCGGGTACATCCGGTCGTACGGGCCGCCGCGGCGGCGCCCGCGACGGCGGCCGCGACGGCGCTCGGGGTCGTAGCGCACCGCGAGGAAGACCAGCCCGGCGAGGAGCAGCAGCGGGAACATCTGGTCGCCGTCGCCCATCATCGAGAAGAACACCCCGGTGCCGATCACCGTCAGCAGCACCGCGCCGATCGACTGGCCGTCGACCCGGCCGGTGAGCACCCGCTGGAGCTCGGTGCGCCCGCCGCGCCCGTCGGCGCCGGTGCTGCCCTCGGTCGGGACGACCAGCCAGGCCAGGCCGTACAGGAACAGCCCGAGGCCCCCGGAGAGGCAGAGCACCACGGTGACCACCCGGAAGACCACCGGATCGATGTCCAGGTGCCGGCCCAGGCCCCCGCAGACGCCGGCCACCACGCGGTGGCGCTCGGCCCTGGTGAGCGGCGGGCGTTCCGCCTCGGGCGGGGAGGCGGGCCCGGTCTCCTCGATGCGCTGGTCCTCGGTCATGGGGACCATCCTTCCGGCTGGGCCCGGCCCGGCCCAACCGGGTGCGCCCCTGTCCGTACCCTGACTTGTCCCTGATAAGGGGTAGGGCGCCACCCTGATGCGCCCGCGGGCGCCCGCGTGGAACCATCGTGGCGTGGCAGCACCCGGTACCGATCCCCGTCCCCTCGCCCCCGACGCCCCGTCGGCCGGCGCCGATCCGGCCGCGCCCGACGAAGGGCGCCCGCCCTACCGCCGGCTGTACCGCAGCCCGCGCGGGCGGATGCTCGGCGGCGTCGCGCACGGACTGGCGCTGCACCTCGGGCTGCCGGTGCGCTGGGTGCGCCTCGCGTTCGTGCTGCTGTTCCTGGCGCAGGGGATCGGCGCGCTGCTGTACGCCGCGTTCTGGTTCGTGGTGCCGATCGGCATCGGCGAGCCCGCGCGGCGCGGCGCCTCGCAGTGGGCGTACGTCAACGGCGTCTTCGTCCCGGCCGGCAGCTGGCAGCAGAGCGGCGCGCTCACCAAGGGCCGTCCCGGGGGCGGCGGTTGGGTCGGACGGCTGCGCTCGCTGCTCCAGCACGCCCTCCAGGGCGAGCCGGTCGCGCCCGCCGCCCCCGTGGAGGGCGAGGACGAGGCCCCGGCCAAGGGCGGGCAGGGCGGCATCGGGCAGCTCGCCGCGCTCGTGCTGACCGTCGTCGGCCTGATCGCCCTGCTCAACCTGCTCGGCTGGCAGACCGCCAAGCCGTACACCTGGCCGCTGCTGGCGATCGGCGTCGGCGTCGCCCTGGTGTGGCGTCAGGCCGACGACTCGCGCTGGCAGCGCTGGTTCGGCCTCGAGGAGGGCGAGAAGCGCCGCAGCGCCTACACCCGCGTCGGCGCCGGCGTGCTGCTCGCCGTGGCCGGCACCATCGCGCTGCTCGCCATGCAGGGCGACGGCTCGACCATCGGCTCGGTGATCGAGGCCTCCATCGCGGTGCTCGCCGGGGTGCTGGTGCTGCTCGGCCCGTACGGGCTGCGGCTCTGGCAGGACCTCAACGCCGAGCGCACCGCCCGTATCCGCGCCCAGGAGCGCGCCGAGATCGCCGCGCACATCCACGACTCGGTGCTGCACACCCTGACCCTGATCCAGCGCCGCTCCGAGGACCCCAAGGAGGTGCAGCGCCTGGCCCGCTCGCAGGAGCGCGAGCTGCGGCTGTGGCTGTACCGCCCGGAGGCCGTCGCCGAGGCCGCGCCGGACACCATGGCGGAGAGCCTGCGCGCCGCCGTCGCCGAGGTCGAGGACCGTCACGGCGTGCCCGTCGAGCTGGTCGTCGTGGGCGACTGCCCGATGGACGACCGGATCGCGGCACAGATGCAGGCCGCGAGGGAGGCGACCGTCAACGCGGCCAAGTACGGTGGCGGGGGACCGGTCCAGGTCTACGCCGAGGTGGAGGGGAAGAAGGTGTCGGTGTTCGTGCGCGACCACGGCCCCGGCTTCGACCCCGACACGGTGCCCGAGGACCGGATGGGCGTACGGGAGTCGATCATCGGCCGGATGAAGCGCAACGGCGGCACCGCCAGGGTGCGGCCCGCGGCGGGCGGCGGGACCGAGGTCGAGCTGGAGATGGAGAGAACGAATGACTGAGGCAGCTCCGGAGCGCACGGCGAGGGTCGTCCTGGTGGACGACCACCGGATGTTCCGGACGGGGGTCAGGGCCGAGATCGGCCGTACCGAGGTGACCGGCATCGACGTGGTCGGCGAGGCCGACGACGTCGACTCGGCGGTCCGCGTCGTCGCCGAGACCAGGCCCGACGTGGTGCTGCTCGACGTGCACCTGCCCGGCGGGGGCGGCGTCGAGGTGCTGCGCCGCTCGGCCGGGCTGATGGGCGAGCAGGGAGGGGTCAAGTTCCTGGCGCTGTCCGTCTCGGACGCCGCCGAGGACGTCATCGGCGTGATCCGCGGCGGCGCGCGCGGCTACGTCACCAAGACCATCACGGGCACCGACCTGGTCGACGCGATCTTCCGCATCGGCGACGGCGACGCGGTCTTCTCCCCGCGGCTGGCCGGCTTCGTCCTGGACGCCTTCGCGGCCACCGACACCCCGCCCGTGGACGAGGACCTCGACCGCCTCACCCAGCGCGAACGCGAGGTCCTGCGCCTGATCGCCCGGGGCTACGCCTACAAGGAGATCGCCAAGCAGCTCTTCATCTCGGTGAAGACGGTCGAGAGCCACGTCTCCGCGGTCCTGCGCAAGCTCCAGCTCAGCAACCGCCACGAACTCACCCGCTGGGCCACCGCCCGCCGCCTGGTCTGACCAGGGAACTACATCCGTAGTGCCACGACTTCCGTAGTGCTGAGCCCGTCCGGTTCCTCGGGACCGGGCGGGCTTGTCGGTGGGTGGCCATAGACTCGGCAGTGCCATGAATAGCCTCTTTGACGACCTTCCGCTCCCCGGTTTCGAGGTTCCGGCCGCCGGGTCGAAGCAGCCCGCCGTGTCCCCGGCGCCCCTGGGCGAGGAGCCGCCGCCGTACGAGGACGACCAGCCGTACGACGCGTACGAGGAGTCGATCCCCGAGGGGCTGTTCCAGACGGACCACGCCGCCGAGACCGAGCGGGACGCCTGGTACCGCAACGGCTCCGCGCGGACGGTCGTCGATCCGGCGCAGCTGCTGGAGGGCATGAACGACCCGCAGCGCGAGGCCGTGCTGCACGCCGGCTCGCCGCTGCTGATCGTGGCCGGGGCCGGCTCCGGCAAGACCCGGGTGCTCACCCACCGGATCGCCCACCTGCTGGGCGCGCGCGGGGTGCAGCCGGGCGAGATCCTGGCGATCACCTTCACCAACAAGGCCGCCGGGGAGATGCGCGAGCGCGTCGAGGCGCTGGTCGGCCCGCGCGCCCGGGCGATGTGGGTGTCCACCTTCCACAGCGCCTGCGTGCGCATCCTGCGCCGCGAGTCCAAGCAGCTGGGCTTCACCTCCAGCTTCTCGATCTACGACTCCGCCGACTCGCAGCGCCTGATGTCGCTGGTCTGCCGCGACCTCGACCTGGACCCGAAGCAGTTCCCGCCGAAGTCCTTCACGGCGAAGGTCAGCAACCTCAAGAACGAGCTGATCGACGAGGAGACCTTCGCCGACCAGGCCGCCAACCCGATGGAGAAGAAGCTCGCTGAGGCGTACGCGCTGTACCAGCGGCGCCTGCGCGAGGCCAACGCGCTGGACTTCGACGACATCATCATGACGACGGTGAACCTGCTCCAGGCGTTCCCCGACGTCGCCGAGCACTACCGGCGCCGGTTCCGGCACATCCTGGTCGACGAGTACCAGGACACCAACCACGCCCAGTACACCCTGGTGCGCGAGCTGACCGGCGGCTCGGTGGCCGACGCCCCCAAGCGCACCGTCGACGGGGACTTCGTGAACCCCGCCGCCGGCCGCCTGGCCGAGGTGCCGCCGGCCGAGCTGTGCGTCGTCGGTGACGCGGACCAGTCGATCTACGCCTTCCGCGGCGCGACCATCCGCAACATCCTCCAGTTCGAGGAGGACTACCCCGACGCGACCACGATCCTGCTGGAGCAGAACTACCGCTCCACGCAGACCATCCTCAGCGCCGCCAACGCCGTCATCGAGCGCAACGCCAACCGCCGCGCGAAGAAGCTGTGGACGGCCGGCGAGCACGGTGAGAAGGTCATCGGCTACGTCGCGGACGACGAGCACGGCGAGGCCCAGTTCATCGCCGACGAGATCGACCGGCTCACCGACAAGGGCGAGGCCAAGCCCGGCGACGTCGCGATCTTCTACCGGACCAACGCGCAGTCCCGCGTCTTCGAGGAGGTGTTCATCCGCGTCGGCCTGCCGTACAAGGTCGTCGGCGGGGTGCGCTTCTACGAGCGCAAGGAGGTCCGGGACGTCCTGGCGTACCTGCGGGTGCTCTCCAACCCGGAGGACACCGTGCCGCTGCGCCGCATCCTCAACGTGCCCAAGCGCGGCATCGGGGAGCGCGCCGAGGCGATGGTCGACGCGCTGGCCGCGCGGGAGCGCATCTCCTTCGCCCAGGCGCTGCAGCGCGTCGACGAGGCGTACGGGATGGCCGCGCGCTCGGCCAACGCGGTGAAGAAGTTCAACGTGCTGATGGCCGGGCTGCGCCAGGTCGTCGAGTCGGGCGCGGGCCCGGCCGCCGTGCTGGAGGCCGTCCTGGAGGAGACCGGGTACCTGGCCGAACTGCAGTCCTCCACCGACCCGCAGGACGAGACGCGGGTGGAGAACCTCCAGGAGCTGGCCTCCGTCGCCCTCGAGTACGAGCAGGACCCGGGGGAGCGGCCGGACGCGGGCGAGGACGGCGCGCCGCCGGTCGGCTCGCTGGCCGACTTCCTGGAGCGGGTCGCCCTGGTCGCCGACTCGGACCAGATCCCGGATGCGAAGCAGTACGGGACAGAAGGAGGAAGCCCGGACGAGGACGAGGAGGGGCGGGGCGTCATCACGATGATGACCCTGCACACCGCCAAGGGCCTGGAGTTCCCCGTCGTCTTCCTGACCGGCATGGAGGACGGGATCTTCCCGCACATGCGGGCGCTCAACCAGGTCAAGGAGCTGGAGGAGGAGCGCCGGCTCGCGTACGTCGGCCTCACCCGGGCGCGGGAGCGGCTGTACCTGACGCGCTCGGTGCTGCGCAGCGCCTGGGGGCAGCCGGCGTACAACCCGGCCTCGCGGTTCCTGGAGGAGATCCCGGACGCGCTGGTCGAGTGGAAGCGGACGGGGGCGGCGCAGGCGCCCGTCCAGCGGGGCTTCTCCTCGGGCTCGTCCTGGGGCAAGTCCTCGTCCGGGGGCGGGGGTTCGCGCTCCTCCTCGGCCGCGGCGGCCTCGCCGAAGGCGGGCTGGGGGCAGTCGGTGCGGCGCGGCGGGAAGGTCGTGGAGCGCGAGGTGCCGGCGCTCGCCGTCGGCGACCGGGTCACCCACGACACGTTCGGGCTGGGCACGGTGGTGAGCGTGACGGGCGTCGGCGACAACGCCCAGGTCGAGGTGGACTTCGGCTCGGGCGGGCGCAAGCGGCTCGTCCTGCGCTACGCGCCGGTCGAGAAGCTGTGATGTCGCGGGCCTAGCGCGGGTCCAGACCGTTCTGGAGGAACCACGGCAGCGGGTCGACCGGCCCGCTGCCGTCCGCCGGGCGGATCTCGAAGTGCAGGTGCGGCCCGGTGCTGTTGCCGCTGCTGCCGACGAAGGCGATCACGTCGCCCTGCTTCACCGGCCCCTTGCGGACCTTGTACGCCCGCAGGTGGCACATCCAGGCTTCGGTGCCGTCGGACATCTTGAGTATCGACATGTAGCCGTAGAACGGGTTCCACTGGGTGCGGATCGTGCCGTCGGTGACGGCGTAGACCTCGGAGCCGCCGTCCACCGGGAAGTCGATGCCGGTGTGCTTGCGCATCCAGTGCTCGCCGGAGGCGCCGAACAGCTCGCCGAGGCCGTGCCGGGCCACCGGCATGACCACCTTCGGCGCGGCCGGCTGGGCGGGGGCGGGCTGCGCGGTGGTGTCGGAGGCGGGCTGGGCGCCGGCCAGCGGCTTGCGGGCGTCGCCGCGCGAAGCCTGCGCGGTGGTGTCGGTCGCGGCGGCCTGGGCGGCCTGCCGGGCGGCGGTCCGGTCCGGGGCGTCGGCGGCCGAGGCCTGCGCCGGGACCCCTCCGTCCTGCTGCACCACCGTGATCGCCGCGGCGCCGGCCACACCCAGGGCGGCGACCGAGGGGACGGCGACGCGGAACAGCGCGACCCGGGTGGCGGCCTTGGCGGCGCCGCGGCGCTGGGCGCGGGACTGCTCGCGGGCCGCGACACGCAGCTCCGCACGGGTCGGGCGGGCTGCTTCGGGAGCCATCGGGGGCTGCCTCCTCGGTGGGCCTCGGGCGCGTCGTCGGGCGAGGGGAAAACAGGCGTGACTGTAGCCGCAAGGTCGACACCCCGGAAAAATTCCCGCTTGTCAAGAGGTCGCAAGGGGGTCGTCCCGGTGTGCCCGGGCATCCCTACTCGCCGGTAGCAAGGGCTCCGGCCTGTGACTTTGCCCTCCTCTTGGCAGGCGGTCGAGCCAACCGGGCCCGGTGGCGCTAACCTCCCCTCAGGTTGGTTATCAGCCGTTAACCGCGCCGCTGGCCCACGAGGTCCGGTCGGATGGTGGACGACGAGGTCCAGGAGGCAGTGATGAGTGTGTCGGGGCCGATCCGTGTGGTGGTCGCCAAGCCGGGGCTCGACGGCCACGACCGTGGCGCCAAGGTCATCGCCCGCGCCCTGCGCGACGCCGGTATGGAGGTCATCTACACCGGCCTGCACCAGACGCCCGAGCAGGTCGTCGACACCGCGATCCAGGAGGACGCGGACGGCATCGGGCTGTCGATCCTCTCCGGCGCGCACATGACGCTCTGCGCCCGGGTGCTGGAGCTGCTCAAGGAGCGCGACGCGGCGGACATCAAGGTGTTCTGCGGCGGGATCATCCCGGACGAGGACGTCGCCGAGCTGAAGGCGATGGGCGTCGCGGACATCTTCACCCCGGGCACGCCCACCCGGGACGTGGTCGCCTGGGTCGAGGCCAACCTGCGCGCGGGCTGATCGTCATACGGATGCGGGCCGGCCCTCCGAGGAGGAGGGCCGGCCCGCATCCGTGCGTCAGGCGCCCAGTTCGGCCAGCATCGCCGCCCGGAAGCGCAGGGTGCCGGCCAGCCTCGCGAAGGTCTCCGACCAGGCCGAGTCGGGCGTGGCGCCCGCCGCCAACTCCTCGACGGAGGCGGCCGTTTCGGGCGCGAGCGCGCGTTCCGTCATGCTGAGCACCCCGCTGTGGCTCCACGGGTACGCGCCGGAGGCGGCGGCCCGGGCCAGGGCCGTCACCACGGCGGTGGACAGCGGCGGCGTCCACGGCGCGGTGCAGGCGCCCAGCAGCTGGAACGCCTCGCCCAGGCCGTGCACCTCGATGAACGCCGCCGTCCAGGCGGCCCGCTCCTCGGCCGGCAGGACGGCCAGCAGCTTGGCCGGGGCGCCCGTGGCGCGCGGCGCGCGGGCCCGTCCGGAGCCCCGGGCGGGCGGGGTGGGGGCGGGGCCGAGCAGGGCCCGGGCCCACTCGGCGTCCTGCTGGCGGACGGCGGCGCGCGCCCATGCCTCCCGCAGGTCGTCGGCCCAGCTGCTGCTGGTCTCGTCGATGCTGTCGCCCACCCGCAGGGCGATCAGCCGCTCGGGCGTCAGCCCGGTGCTCTCCGGCCAGGTCGCGAGCGGGGCCGCCGCCACCACCTCGCCGAACCACCAGGCCCGCTCGCCGCGCCCGGTGGGGGACTTGGGGGCGACGCCGTCGCGCTGCATGGCCGCGTCGCACTCGGCGGGCGGGGCGACCAGCAGATGGGTGCCGGCCTCGGCGAGGCGTACGGAGGTGCGGGCGCGCTCGGCCATCCGGGTGGCCAGAGCGGAGCCGGGCAGGGTGGAGAGCAGCTCGGCGGCGGTGGCGCGGACGTTCTTGCTGCGGTCGCCGAGGGCGGCCTCCAGGAACGGCTCGTCGGCGATGGAGAGGCCGTCCTGCAGGGCGTCCAGGAACAGCAGCCGGTCCTCGGCGCGCTCGGTGGCCCAGGTGCCGCGCAGCAGCTCCAGACCGGCGGCCGGATCGCGGCGGCGCAGCACGGTGAGGTGGGCGACCCGCTCGGCGAACAGGCCCTCGTGCCAGGGCTGGTGGTCCTCGGCGGGCTCCTGGGGTGCGGCGGGTGCGGCCGGTGTGGCCGGTGCGGCGAGCCCGTCCGGTGCGGCGGGGGTGCGCAGCACGAACCGCCAGTCCGGGTTCTGCTCCGCCAGCCAGCGCCCCAGCGGGCCGGCCAGCGCGACGGCGTCGGGGCGCAGTTCGCTGCGGGCCCGGGCGGCGTCGAGCAGCCCGGGTATCAGCGCGGCGGGCGGGCGCAGGCCCCGGGCGCGGGCGGCGTCGAGCCACTGCGGCAGCAGCTCGGCCAGGTTGGCCAGCGTGCCGCCGCCGGCCCGGCCGGTGAGCAGCACGGCCAGCCGGCGGGCGGCCGCGGCGGGCAGTTCGGGGCGGCCGTCCTCGGGCGCGGCCGGGCCGGGCGGCTCGGCCGCGGGGACGGGCAGCGCACCCGCCCGGCGGCGGACGGCGGCGAGCGCGGCCAGCTCCAACAGTGCGGTGGCCGGGTCGGAGCCGTCCACGGAGTCGGCGAGCGGCAGACCCGTGGCCGGGAGCGGGCGGCGGTCGGTGCCGAGCAGCGCGGTGGTGTGCAGGGTCTCCCACGGGTCCTGGGTGGTGGTCATCTCTGGTGCTCCTAGAGGTTCGTCAGGCCGACCGGCCGCTGGTCGGCGGCCCAGGCCGTGACCGGGGCGAAGCCCTGGTGGCCGTACTCGCCGAAGACGGTCAGCGGGCGGCCGATGGAGACGGCGGCCAGCCGCCACAGCGCCGCCTCCGGCACGGCCCCGGCGCGGACGGGCACGGTGTGGTGGCCGTCCGTCAGGTACCAGCCGTCCGGGGTGCGGACGGGGACGACCTCGGCGAGGACGGTCGGGCGGCTCTCCAGCCACGGGTCGTCCGCGACGGCCGTGCCGTACCCGGCCACGGCCTCGGCGACGGTCAGGCCGTCGGGCGCGGCGGCAGGGCCGGGCTCGGGCGCGCCGTAGCGGGTGCCGAGGGCGGCGCGCAGCGGGTGGGCGCCGGGGTGGTAGGCGAGTTCGGCCTCCAGCAGGTGGCCGGTGGGCAGGGCGAGGTCGGGGGCCTGGCCGGGGCGTCCGAAGGCCAGCAGCAGGGCGGGGCGGCCGGTCTTGGCGCCGCGCAGCCAGACGCGGCGGGTGGTGAGCCGCTCGTCGGAGCTGTCGCGCGAGCCGAGGACGAGCCAGCGGTCCCGTACGGTCGGGCCGGAGAGGACCTCGGCGGCGTCCAGGGTGTAGCCGACGCGGCTGCGCACGGTGGCGGCCAGCGCGGGCGGCAGCTCGTCCGTCCGGGTGGCGGCGGTGGCGAGCAGGTGCAGCAGGGCGTACTCCTCCAGCAGCCGCTCCTGCGGCAGCGCGTCCAGCTCCCGGACGCGGGTGGCCAGGCCGGGGGCCTGCGCGTCGACCATGCGGGCGGCGACCTCCTCCCAGGGCCCGGCGGTGCTCTGGTCGGCCAGGCCGTGGCGGACCCGGTCGGCGAGGCGCAGCCGCAGCTCGGCCGCCCCGGCCGCGACCCGGGCGCCGCGCCTGGCGGCCCGGCGGCGGGCGGCCTCGGGGTCGACGGGCTCGGCGGTGGCGCGCTTCTCCGCGCTCTTCTCGGCGCTCTTCTCGGCGCGTTCGGCGCGGGCCTTCAGCCAGTCGTCGGCCCAGTCGGCGGGTTCGGCGGTGGGGACGGCCTCCGGGGTGCCGCTCCACAGCAGGAGGAGCCCGAGCGCGTGCTTGCACGGGAACTTCCGGCTGGGGCAGCTGCACTGGTACGCGGGCGTGGCCAGCTCGATCACGGTCCGGTAGGGCGTGCTGCCGCTGCCCTTGCACGCGCCCCAGAGCGCGGTGCCGTCGGTGCCCGTGCCGGACCACGACGCGGGCGAGGAGAGCTTGCCCGCCGCCTTCTGCGACGAGGCGTCAGGGGCCAGGGACAGGACGTGTTCGGTGCTCCAGCGTTCCTCCATGCGACCGACCGTAGGTGCTGCCACTGACACTGGCTGACCTTCCGTCCGGTGGTCGCGGCCGTTGTCAGTGCCGGGGTGCAGGCTGGTTCCCACTTGGCCGTGTCTTGCGGATCACGTCGGGTCAGCGGGCGGCTCCCCCAGCCTTCGGCCGGGAGGTGCCCCCATGGGTGCGTGCATCGGCGGTGCCGAGGAGGGAGCCACTGCGGAGCATTGGCGACTGACGAGAAGCCGTCGAGGTGCGTGCCCCGGCGGCGACCGCCCGGCGTGATCCGCAAGACACGGCCTAGCCCCGACGACCTCATCATCCGGGCATCCCCATGCCCGCCGGCCGACCCGAAGGAGCCCGAGATGGCCGACGTTCTGCGGCAGCACGCCGAGGACGCGTTCGCCGGTGAACTGGCCGCGCTGGCGGCCCAGGACGACCGCCCCCGCCCCGAGCGCTGGAAGCTCTCGCCCTGGGCCGTGGCCACCTACCTGCTCGGCGGCGAGCTGCCGGACGGCACCTCGATCAGCCCCAAGTACATCGGCCCGCGCCGCGTCGTGGAGGTCGCCGTCACCACCCTGGCCACCGACCGCGCGCTGCTGCTGCTCGGCGTGCCCGGCACCGCGAAGACCTGGGTGTCGGAGCACCTGGCCGCGGCGATCAGCGGCGACTCCACCCTGCTGGTGCAGGGCACGGCCGGCACCCCGGAGGAGGCCGTCCGCTACGGCTGGAACTACGCCCAGCTGCTCACCCACGGCCCCAGCCGGGACGCCCTGGTGCCCTCGCCGCTGATGCGGGCGATGGCGGACGGCAAGATCGCCCGCGTCGAGGAGCTGACCCGCATCCCCGCCGACGTACAGGACAGTCTGATTACGATCCTGTCGGAGAAGACGCTCCCCATACCGGAGTTGGGCGGCGAGACCCAGGCCGTGCGCGGCTTCAACGTGATCGCCACGGCCAACGACCGCGACCGCGGCGTCAACGAGCTCTCCAGCGCGCTGCGCCGCCGCTTCAACACCGTGGTGCTGCCGCTGCCGTCCTCCCTGGACGAGGAGGTCGACATCGTCACCCGCCGGGTCAACCAGCTCGGCCGCTCCCTCGACCTGCCCGAACTGCCCGGCGGCGCCGAGGAGATCAGGCGCGTGGTCACCGTCTTCCGCGAGCTGCGCGCGGGCCTCACCGTGGACGGCCGGACGAAGGTCAAGACCCCCAGCGGCACCCTCTCCACCGCCGAGGCGATCTCCGTGGTCACCAACGGCCTCGCCCTGGCCACCCACTTCGGCGACGGCGTGCTCCGCGCCGGCGACGTGACGGCCGGCATCCTCGGCGCCGTCGTCCGTGACCCGGTGGCCGACCGGGCCGTCTGGCGCGAGTACGTCGAAGGGGTGGTGCGCGAGCGCGACGGCTGGAAGGACTTCTACCGCGCCGCCCGCGAGGTGACGGTATGACGGCTTCGGAGACGGCCCTGCTGGGCATCCGCCACCACGGGCCCGGCTCGGCCCGGGCGGTGGCCGCCGCGCTGGCGCACTGGCGGCCGGACGCGGTGCTGATCGAGGGCCCGCCGGAGGCGGACGCGATCGTCCACCTCGCCGCCGAGAAGGACCTCGTGCCGCCCGTCGCCCTGCTCGCCCACGCGGTGGACGACCCGGCGAAGGCCGCCTTCTGGCCGTACGCCGAGTTCTCCCCGGAGTGGGTGGCCATCCGGTACGGCGTCGAGCACGACCTGCCGGTGCGCTTCATCGACCTGCCCGCCGCGTACGGCTTCGCGGACGCCGCGTACGAACCCGGGGAGGCGGAGGAGCCCGCCGCCGACCCGCTCGCCCTGCTCGCCGAGGCCGCCGGGCACGACGACGCGGAGCGCTGGTGGGAGGACGTGGTCGAGCACCGCGCCCCTCTTGTCGGCACCCCCACCGCCGACCCGCTCGCCCCGTTCGCCGCCGTCGCCGAGGCCATGGGCGCCCTGCGCGCCGAGGGCCTCGGCGAGTCCCGCCGGGACCTGCGGCGCGAGGCCCACATGCGCCAGCAGATCCGCGCCGCCCGCCGCGCCGGGCACCGGCGGATCGCCGTCGTCTGCGGGGCCTTCCACGTCCCCGCGCTGGAGAGCATGCCGACCGTCGCCCACGACCGGGCGCTGCTCGCCGAGCTGCCGAAGAAGGTGAAGACGGACATCACCTGGGTCCCGTGGACGCACCGCCGCCTCGCCCAGTCCTCCGGCTACGGCGCCGGCGTGCCCTCGCCCGGCTGGTACCACCACCTGTTCGCCACCGAGGGCGACCCGGTGCCGCGCTGGCTCACCCGGGCCGCCGAGCTGCTGCGCGGCCAGGACCACCCCGTCTCCTCCGCCCACGTCATCGAGGCCGTCCGCCTCGCCGAGACCCTCGCGGTGGTGCGCGGCCGCCCCCTCGCGGGCCTCACCGAGACGCTGGACGCCGTGCGCGCGGTGCTCTGCGACGGCTCCGACGTCGCCCTGGAACTCGTCCGCGACGGCCTGGTCATCGGCGACGCGCTCGGCGAAGTCCCGGACGCCGCACCGGCGGTGCCGCTCCAGCGCGACCTCACGCGCCTGCAGCGCACCCTGCGCCTCAAGCCCGAGGCCGCGCTGAGGGACCTCGACCTCGACCTGCGCAAGGACACCGACGCGGCCCGCTCCCGGCTGCTGCACCGGCTGCGGCTGCTCGGCGTCGACTGGGGCGTGCCCGCCCGCTCCACCGTCAACTCCACCGGCACGTTCCGGGAGAGCTGGCTGCTGTGCTGGCAGCCCGAGTTCGCCGTACGGATCGCCGAGGCCGCCCAGTGGGGCACCACGGTCGAGGAGGCGGCCGTCAACAAGGCGGTCGGCACCGCCCGCGCGGCCGGCGAACTCGCCGAGCTGACGGGCTTGGTGGAGACCTGCCTGCTCGCCCACCTGTCCGCCGCCCTGCCCGCCGTGATGCGGGTGCTCGCCGACTGCGCCGCACTGGACACCGACGTCGCCCACCTGGCGAGCGCCCTGCCCGCCCTCGTCCGGGCGCTGCGCTACGGCGACGTGCGCGGTACCGACCACGGCGCCCTCGCCGAGGCCGCCACGGGCCTGGCCGACCGGATCTGCGTCGGCCTGCCGAGCGCCTGCGTCGGGCTGGACGCCGAGAGCGCCGCCGCGATGCGCGCCCGGCTGGACGAGGTGCACGGCGCGATCGGGCTGCTGGGCTCGGGCGCGGAGCCGACCGATTCCGAGCGCGCCGATCCTGAGCCGACCGATTCCGAGCGGGCCGATTCCGAGCGCGCCGATCCCGAGCACGCCGAGGAGAACGGCGACGCCCTCGCGGACCGCTGGGCCGCCACCCTGCGCGCCCTCGCCCGCCGCGAGCCCACCGCGGGCCCGGCCACCGGCGCCCCCGGCCTGCTGCGCGGCCGCGCCGTCCGGTTGCTGCTGGACGACGGCCGGCTCGACTCCGAGGAGGCGTCCCGCCGCCTGCGGCTCGTCCTGTCCGCCGCCAACTCCCCGGTGGACGCGGCCGGTTGGATCGAGGGCTTCCTCACCGGCGGCGGCGCCCTGCTGCTGCACGACCCCCGGCTGCTCGCCCTGCTCGACGAGTGGCTGACGGGCGTCGGCGGCGAGGTCTTCACCGACGTCCTGCCCCTGCTGCGCCGCACCTTCTCCGCCCTGGAGACCGGGGTGCGCACCACCATCGGCTCCCGGGTCGCCGCCGGCCCGCTCGGCGAGGCCCCGGAGGCGCCCGCCGCCTCCGGCGAGCTCGACCGGGCCCGCGCCGACGCCGCCGTCCCGGTGGTGGCCCTGCTGCTCGGCATCCGCCCCGTCATTCCCCGCCAGCCCGCCGGCCGCGACACCTGAGACCCGACGAGACGCGACGAGACCCGAAGAGACCCGAAGAGATCCGAGGAGACCCCGATGGCGACCACCACCGACGAACGCCTCCGCCGCTGGCGCCTCGTCCTCGGCGGCGAGGCGGACGGCACTGGCTGCACTCTGCGCGGCCGCGACGCCGCGATGGACGGCGCCCTCGCCGCCCTCTACCGCTCGGCCCCCGAGGAAGGGGCCCGCCCCGCCAAGGGTGCCCGGCGCAGCGCCGGTCTCGGCGGTTCGGCCCCGCAGGTCGCCCGCTGGCTGGGCGACATCCGCGAGTACTTCCCGTCCACCGTCGTGCAGCTGATGCAGCAGGACGCGATCTCCCGCCTGGGCCTGGACCGGCTGCTGCTGGAGCCGGAGATGCTGGAGGCCGTCGAGCCGGACGTCCACCTGGTCGGCACCCTGCTCTCCCTCAAGCACGCGCTGCCCGAGACCACCCGGGAGACGGCCCGGGCCGTCGTCGGCAAGGTGGTCGCCGCCCTGGAGCGCCGCCTCGCCGACCGTACGCGGGCCACCCTCGGCGGCGCCCTCGACCGCAGCGCCAAGGTGAACCGCCCCAGGCACCGCGACATCGACTGGGACCGCACCATCCGGGCCAACCTCAAGAACTACCTGCCCGAGCACGGCACCGTCGTGCCCGAGCGGCTGGTCGGCTACGCCCGCGCCCAGCGCGCGGTGAGGAAGGACGTCATCCTCTGCATCGACCAGTCCGGCTCGATGGCGCCCTCCGTCGTCCACTCCGCCGTCTTCGGCGCGGTGCTCGCCTCGATGCGCACCCTGGACACCCGGCTGGTCGTCTTCGACACCTCGGTGGTCGACCTGACCGAGCAGCTGACCGACCCGGTCGACGTCCTCTTCGCCACCCAGCTCGGCGGCGGCACCGACATCAACCGGGCGCTCGCCTACTGCCAGTCCAGGATCACCCGGCCCTCCGAGACGATCGTCGTCCTGATCAGCGACCTGTACGAGGGCGGCATCCGCGACGGCATGCTCAAGCGCGTCGCCGCGATGAAGGCGGCCGGCGTCCAGTTCATCGCCCTGCTCGCGCTCTCCGACGAAGGGGCGCCCGCGTACGACCACGCCCACGCCGCCGCCCTGGCCTCGCTCGGCGCCCCCGCCTTCGCCTGCACCCCGGACGCGTTCCCGGAGATCATGGCCGCCGCGATCGAGAAGCGGCCCATCCCGCAGCCGCAAGGGGAGGGGGCGCCCGACGGGCGGTGATCGTTCACCCGGAGGTGTGAATTCATCCGATCGGTGGACAAGGTGTCCCAGCCCGGCTGTGACGGTTCTCACCCAAGCCGGGCAGGCCCCGGGCGGAACAGGCCCGTCCCACGGGGATAACCTGCCAGACGGACGTGACGCGCGTGTTGATTGACGTGTGCGCCCGTGGCTGTGTGGGCCGCAAGGCCGTACCTCTGCGTACCCGCACCAGCCCCGACGACCCGCAGCGAAGATCCTGCCGTGGCACGCTCGTAGAGACACAATCCGCGACCACGAACAAGGACAAACACGTGGACCTGTTCGAGTACCAGGCGAGGGACCTCTTCGCCAAGCACGGTGTGCCCGTGCTTGACGGCGATGTCATCGAGACCGCCGCAGACGCTGCCGCCATCGCGGAGCGCTTCGGCGGCCGCGCCGTCGTCAAGGCTCAGGTGAAGGTGGGTGGCCGAGGCAAGGCCGGTGGCGTGAAGCTCGCCGCCGACCCGGCCGACGCCGTCGCCAAGGCCGGCGAGATCCTCGGCATGGACATCAAGGGCCACACCGTTCACAAGGTGATGCTCGCCCAGACCGCCGACATCAAGGACGAGTACTACGTCTCGTTCCTGCTGGACCGCACCAACCGCACCTTCCTGGCCATGGCCAGCGTCGAGGGCGGCGTGGAGATCGAGGTCGTCGCCGAGCAGAACCCCGACGCGCTCGCCAAGATCCCGGTCGACGCCAACGAGGGCTGCACCCCGGAGAAGGCCGCCGAGATCGTCGCCGCGGCGAAGTTCCCGGCCGAGATCGCCGACCAGGTGGCCGAGGTCCTGCAGAAGCTGTGGACCGTCTTCATCAAGGAGGACGCCCTCCTCGTCGAGGTCAACCCGCTGATCAAGTCCGGTGACGGCAAGATCATCGCGCTCGACGGCAAGGTCTCCCTGGACGAGAACGCCGAGTTCCGTCAGCCGGAGCACGAGGCGCTCGAGGACAAGGCCGCGGCCAACCCGCTCGAGGCGGCCGCCAAGGCCAAGGGCCTGAACTACGTCAAGCTCGAGGGCCAGGTCGGCATCATCGGCAACGGCGCGGGCCTCGTCATGAGCACCCTCGACGTGGTCGCCTACGCCGGCGAGAACCACGGCGGCGTCAAGCCCGCCAACTTCCTCGACATCGGCGGCGGCGCCTCGGCCGAGGTCATGGCGAACGGCCTGGAGATCATCCTGGGCGACCCCGACGTCAAGTCGGTCTTCGTCAACGTCTTCGGCGGCATCACCGCGTGCGACGCGGTCGCCAACGGCATCGTGCAGGCCCTGGAGCTCCTCGCGAGCAAGGGCGAGAACGTCACCAAGCCGCTCGTCGTCCGCCTGGACGGCAACAACGCGGAGCTGGGTCGCAAGATCCTCGACGACGCCAACCACCCGCTGGTCCAGCGCGTGGACACCATGGACGGCGCCGCTGACCGCGCCGCCGAGCTGGCCAACAAGTAAGGAAGGGACTCAACACCATGGCTATCTTCCTTACCAAGGACAGCAAGGTCATCGTCCAGGGCATGACCGGCGCGGAGGGCATGAAGCACACCCGCCGCATGCTCGCCTCCGGCACCCAGATCGTCGGCGGCGTGAACCCGCGCAAGGCCGGCACCACGGTCGACGTCGACGGCACCGAGATCCCGGTCTTCGGCTCCGTCGCCGAGGCGATGGAGAAGACCGGGGCCGACGTCTCCGTCCTCTTCGTCCCGCCGGCGTTCACCAAGGCCGCCGTGGTCGAGGCCGTCGACGCCGAGATCCCGCTGGCGATCGTCATCACCGAGGGCGTCCCGGTGCACGACACCGCCGCCTTCTGGGCCTACGCCGGCGCCAAGGGCAACAAGACCCGGATCATCGGCCCGAACTGCCCCGGCCTCATCAGCCCCGGCCAGTCCAACGCGGGCATCATCCCGGCCGACATCACCACCTCCGGCAAGATCGGCCTGGTCTCGAAGTCCGGCACCCTGACCTACCAGCTCATGTACGAGCTGCGCGACATCGGCTTCTCCTCGGCCGTGGGCATCGGCGGTGACCCGATCATCGGCACCACCCACATCGACGCCCTCAAGGCGTTCCAGGAGGACCCGGACACCGAGATCATCGTCATGATCGGTGAGATCGGCGGCGACGCCGAGGAGCGTGCCGCGGCCTACATCGCCGAGCACGTCACCAAGCCGGTCGTCGGCTACGTCGCGGGCTTCACCGCCCCCGAGGGCAAGACCATGGGCCACGCCGGCGCCATCGTCTCCGGCTCCTCGGGCACCGCCCAGGCCAAGAAGGAGGCCCTCGAGGCCGCCGGTGTCAAGGTCGGCAAGACGCCGTCCGAGACCGCCCGCCTGGCGCGCGAGATCATCGCCGGCTGACCCTCGTCAGCGGCGCACCGAGCGCCCCCGCCCCCCGGCTCTCCGAGGGGGCGGGGGCGCTCGTGCGTCACGGCGCCCCGTGGGTGCACGGACGGACGACGAACACCGGACAGGCCGCCGGGCCCGCCGGCGGAGGAGCGTCCGCACCCCGGCCCATCTGCGGCTGCCTCCACCGGCCCGCCGCCTGCGGCTGAGGCTCCACCACCACCGCCTCCAGCCCCGGCGCCGGACTGCACCACAGACTCCGCACACCCACCGGCTCACCGCCCGGAAGCACCGGCACCCCCGGCGCCTCCACCTCCGCCCCAGGCGCCGCCACGCACAACGCCGGCGCGGGCGGCTCCGGCGGCCGCATCAGCACCGCCGGCCGCAACCCCGCCAGCGTCGCCAGCGTCGCCCCGCCCACCGCCACGGTCAGCAGCGCCGCCGCGCCCGTCCGGCTCGCCGTCGACAACCGGTGCCGCGCCCGCAACACCGGCACCGCCGCCCGGTGCGGCTGCGGACACCCGCGCACGGCCGCCCGGTGCAGCAGCCCGCTCAGCCCGTCCGCGAACCCCGGCGCGGCCGGATCCGGCCCCACCAGATCCGGCACCCACCCCGCCAGCGCCACCCGCGCCGACCACACCCGCGCCTGCGCCGCCGCCAGCGTCGACTCCACCTCGATCGCCACCGCCTCCGCCGGCAGCCCCAGCCCGTCGTGCAGCACCAGCGCCCGCCGCTGCGGCCGCGACAACCGCTTCAACGCCTTCAACAACGCCCGGTCCCGATCCGTCAGCCGGTCGTGATCCGGCAGCACCGCCTGCCCCTCGTCCGCCGGCCGCACCCTGATCCGCCGCCGGGGCCACGACCACCCGTGCGCCCGCCTGGGCCCACCCCGATGCCACGGCGACAACGCCAACTCACTCGCCCGCCCCCGCACCCACCCCTCCGGATCCCCCGACACCCCCACCCGCGCCCACCCCCGCCGCGCCTCCCCGAACGCCAGCCGCACACAGTGCACCGCCCGATGCCGGCACCCCGTCAGCAGGAACACCTGCTGCACCAGCCGCACATACGCCCCCTCGTACAGCCCCTCGAACCCCCCACCCCCGGCCACCGCCGCAGAGGGCGCCTCCACCCCCGGCTTCGCCGCCGCACCGGAGACGCCACCGGCAGCCGCGGCGGAGGGCACCCTCGCAGCAGCACCGAGCACGCCCTCACCCGCCGCCGCGCCCACATCGCCGCCCACATCGCCGCCCGCCTGACCGCCCGGCTTCGCCGCACGGTCGTCGCTCCGCCCGCCACGCGCCTTCGCCGTGGCGGGCGGATCAGCGGTCACCTTCGCCCCGGAGCCGATGTCCCGCTTGCCGGTTTGCTTCGTAGCCACGTTGTCTGGCGCCTGCCTGCTCGGTCTCACGCCGGTGTTGTCCGTCTGCCCACCACGCGTCTCCGCCGTGGCGGGCACCTCGCCGGGCGACTTGGTCCCGGTGCCTTCAGCCCGCCTGCCGTGGCGCATGTCGCCGGACAGCGGGGTGGGGGAGTGGGCGGCCGACTGCTCGGGGTCGGCCGGGGTGCCGGAGCGCTCGGGGCCGGCGGTCGGAGCCTTCGGCTGACGACCGCCTGAATCCGTGGTGCCCGGTTGCGCCGAACGGTTGGTGACCGCGTTGCGTCGTCGTGTCCGGTCGCCCCCGTCCGCACCGCTTCGCCGGGCTGCGGCGGTCGGTTGCCCGTGGCCGGTGGGGGCGCCACCGCGCTGCGGGCCGGCGGTCGGCGCCTTGGGCTGAGGACCGCCCGAGGCCACGTCGCCGGGCTGCGCCGGGCCGCCTCCGCCGCCCGCCGTCGGGCCGTCCGCGCCCGCTTCCGCCCCAGCCGGGTGGGCGAGGGCGATGGCGGCGGCTGCGGTGGGGGCGCCGAGTTTGCGCATGGCGCGGTGGAGGTAGTTGCGGACGGTGGTGGGGGTGACGCCGAGGGTGGTGGCGATGTGGGCGAGGTCGTGGCCTGCGGCGAGGTGGGCGAGGGCCTGGGCCTCACGGGGGGTCAGCTTTCGCAGCAGGTGGGCGAGGTCGGGCTCGTGGGTGGGTGGCGTGGTCATCAGACGCTCCGGGCCGGGGCGCCGGCGGCTTGGGGGCAGGGTCTGAAAATGCGCATAAGCCAATAATCTGGGACACGGCGGTGGTTTGCCGCTTCACGGAGCATGGCGAGTCGCCTTGGCACCATGAGGCGCATGACGCAGCTGACGGGTCGTCCGATCCTCGGGGTTCCGGGCGAGGTGGGCGGACGCCCGGTGCCCGCCGACCTGTTGACGGGGGTGCGGACGGCCCTGGTCGGGCTCGCGGTGGTCGGGGTGCCGGTTCTCGGGCTCTGGGTGATCACCCCGTACGCGGATGACGGCGCCGCCGGTGCCACCCGTCTGGCGGCGGCCCTGTGGTTGCTGGGGCACGGCGCGCCGGTGCTTCGCGGGGGTGCGCAGGCGCCGTTGTCGGTGACGCCGCTGCTGTTGGGCGTGCTGGCCGTGGTGCGGCTGTACCGGGAGGGGGCCGCGCTGGAGCGGCGGCGCGGGCTGCGGTCGCGGTGGGGCGGGCCGGTGGCGCTGTGGGCGGGGTACTGCGCGGTGGCCGTCGGGGTGGCGCTGCACTGTGCGGGGGCCGGGGTGTTCCGCAGCCGGGTGCTGCTGGACGTGCTGGTGGTGGCCCTGGTGGCGGGGGCCGCGCTGGCCGCGGGTGTGCGGTCGGCGGATCCGGAGGCCCGCGCCCACCCCGTCCTCGGTCTGCTCGACCGCCTGCCGGCGCCGTACCGTCCGACGGCCGGCGCGGAAGCGGTGGGACGCGCCGCGCTCGCGGCCGGGGCGGGCCTGGTGGCGGCGGGCGGGGTGCTGGTCGCGGTGTCGGCGCTGCTCTCGGCGGTGGCCGGGGGTGGCCGGGGCGCGGCGTGGCTGGCGGGTGGGCCGGCGGCGCTGGCGGGGCTGGTCCTGCTGGCCGTGGTGCTGCTGCCGAACGCGGTGGTGTGGGGTGCGGCGTACGCGCTGGGCCCGGGGTTCGCGGTGGGCGCGGGTACGGCGGTGGCGCCGGCCGGGACGCGGCTGGGTCCGTTGCCGGACTTCCCGATGCTCGCCCTGCTCCCGGCGGAGGGGCCGGGCGGCTGGCGGTGGGCGGCGCTGCTGCTGCCGGCGCTGGCGGGCGTGGTGCCGGCGCTCCTCCTGGGACGGGCGGCGGCGCGTGAGCCCTGGGCGCCCGCCGCGACGGTGGTCGCGGGCCTGGCGGTGGCCCTGCCGGCCGGGGTGGGGGCGGCGGTGCTGGCCTGGCTGTCGGGCGGTGCGCTGGCGGCGGAGCGGATGGCCCGCCTGGGGCCGGTGCCGTGGTGGACGGGCCTGGCGGCGGCGGGCTGGGTCGCGCTGGTGGCCGTTCCGGGCGCGCTGCTGGTCCGTCAGCCGGCCCTGGCGCCGTCCCGGTGGACGGGGCTCGCACGCCGGGGTGCGCTGCGGCTGCGCGCCGGGGCGTACGCGGCCGTCCTGCGCCTGTCCTCCCTGCGTACGCGCCGTCCGACGGAGGACCGGGGACCGGCGACCGAGGACTGAGGACCGAGAACTGAGGACTGAGGCCTGAGCGGCCCCTACTCGGCGTTGCCCGTGAAGTCGACGTACCACTTCGGCGCGTACCGGTCGCAGTTGTCGGCGCCGACCGAGGTCAGGGAGTCCTGCACGCAGGTCTCGTACTCGTGGTAGTAGAGGCCGAGCCCGATCACCGAGGTGGTGACCACCACCGTCATCGCGCCGGTCAGGATGCCCGCGAGCGCGGCCGGGGTGAGCGGGTTCGGTGCCGGCGGCTCGTACGGCGCGTTGCCGGTGCGGGTGTCGGCCGGCTTGGGGGTGCGCATGGCGCTGATGCCCCAGGCGATGCCCAGCAGGCCGACGAGCAGGGCGAGCCAGTGGAGGCCCAGGAAGAGGCAGACCAGCGCGAGCGGCCCGGCGAGGGCGGCGTTGCGGGCCCGGCGGTGGGCCGGGTTGGTCGGGTCGAGCCGGGGCGGCTGCGGGGCCGGGGGCCGCTGGCCGGGCCGGCCGTCGCCGAGGCCCGCGCCCCACGGCGGCGGGAACGGCGGGCGCTCCCCGGAGCCCGGACCGGCATCGGCGCCGGAACCCGGCCCGCCGTCGACCGGGCCGTGGTCGCCGCCCTCGCCGGGCCGGGGACCGCGCGGCTGCCACGGCTGGTCCGGGGCATCCGCCGGCGGCGGCGCGAAGGGGTTGCGCTCGCCGGTGTCGTCACCGCTGCTCATGGTTCGGCCATTCCTTCTCGGTCGGTGGCCCGGTCGGTCGATCCGTCGAGGACCGGTCGGCTCGGAGGCTCGGTCGGCCGGAGCGTCGCCCCGGCGTCCCCTATGATCCCGCAGCCGTTCACCGGCCCACCGGGCGGCCCGCCCCGCCGCCGCCCGGCCGCCGCCCGGCAGCGGCCGAGCCGCCCGGCCGTACCGCCGCGACGGCACGTCGGGGCACCTCGCCGCGCCGCCCGCAACTCCCGTACGGCGAACGTGAGGAGATCCCCGTCTCAACTACGCGCGTAGCGCCGCCGAGGGCGTGTGGAGGCCGTCCGACCAGCCGTTATCGTGGTGACGGTCAGCAGCTCACCACGGTTCCCCGGGGCCCGCGTCGCGGCGGGTTCCCCTGGTGTTCCCCCTTGCTCGACCTGCCGTTCGTAGTGGCCCCACCGCCGGTGGACGTACCAGCGGGCGGCGCCCGACCTACGGAGAATCGCGCAGTGGCCGCCGCCCCCGCTCAGCTCTTCCCGCCCCGCACGCCCGGACCGGCCCGCCTGGTGGTGCTGGTCTCCGGCTCCGGAACCAATCTGCAGGCGCTGATCGACGCCGCCGCCGACCCGGCCTACGGCGCCGAGATCGTCGCCGTCGGCGCCGACCGGGACGGGATCGCGGGCCTGGAGCGTGCCGCGAAGGCGGACATCGCGACCTTCGTCCACCGGGTGAAGGACTTCCCGGACCGCGCCGACTGGGACGCCGTGCTGACCGCCTCCGTCGCCGCCCACGAGCCGGACCTGGTGGTGACGGCCGGCTTCATGAAGATCCTCGGCCCCGCGTTCGTCGCGGCCTTCGCCGGGCGGATCGTCAACACCCACCCCGCACTGCTGCCCGCCTTCCCCGGCGCCCACGGCGTCACCGACGCCCTCGCGTACGGGGTGAAGGTCACCGGCTGCACCGTTCACCTGGTCGACGCCGGTGTGGACACCGGGCCGATCATCGCGCAGGGCGTCGTCGAGGTCGTCGACGCCGACCACGCCGATGGCGGCGACGCGCTGCACGAGCGCATCAAGACTGTCGAGCGCAAGCTGCTCGTCGACGTCGTGGGCCGGCTGGCCCGCGAAGGTCACCGCATCGAGGACCGAAAGGTATGGATTCCGGCATGAGTGCCAGCTCCACCACCCCCCCTGTCTCCGAGAACGTCCGTCCGATCCGTCGCGCGCTGATCAGCGTGTACGACAAGACCGGTCTGGAGGAGCTGGCCCAGGGCCTGCACGCCGCCGGGGTCGCCATCGTCTCCACCGGCTCCACCGCCGGACGGATCGCCGCCGCCGGCGTCCCGGTGACCGAGGTCTCCGAGCTGACCGGCTTCCCGGAGTGCCTGGACGGGCGCGTGAAGACGCTGCACCCCCGCGTGCACGCCGGCGTGCTCGCCGACCTGCGCCTGGAGTCGCACCGCGCGCAGCTGGCCGAGCTGGGCGTCGAGCCCTTCGACCTGGTCGTGGTGAACCTCTACCCGTTCAAGGCCACCGTCGCCTCCGGCGCCACCCCGGACGAGTGCGTCGAGCAGATCGACATCGGCGGCCCGAGCATGGTCCGCGCCGCCGCCAAGAACCACCCCTCGGTCGCCGTCGTGGTCGACCCGGCCCGCTACGAGGACGTCCTGACGGCCGTCCGCGAGGGCGGCTTCGACCTGGCCACCCGCAAGCGCCTGGCCGGTGCCGCGTTCGCCCACACCGCCGCCTACGACGTGGCCGTGGCCTCCTGGTTCGAGGCCGGCTACGCCCCGAGCGACGCGGAGTTCCCCGAGTTCCTGGGCGCGACCTGGGAGCGCCAGAACGTGCTGCGCTACGGCGAGAACCCGCACCAGGGCGCCGCGCTCTACACCGATGGCGCCGGCGGCCTGGCCGGCGCGGAGCAGCTGCACGGCAAGGAGATGTCGTACAACAACTACGTCGACACCGATGCCGCCCGCCGCGCCGCCTACGACCACGCCGAGCCGGCCGTCGCGATCATCAAGCACGCCAACCCGTGCGGCATCGCGACCGGCGCCGACGTCGCCGAGGCGCACCGCAAGGCCCACGAGTGCGACCCGGTCTCCGCGTACGGCGGCGTGATCGCCGTCAACCGCCCGGTCACCGTCGCGCTGGCCGAGCAGATCGCCCCGATCTTCACCGAGGTCGTCGTGGCCCCGGGCTACGAGGACGGCGCCCTCGAGGTGCTGACCAAGAAGAAGAACCTGCGCGTGCTGCTCGCCGCCGAGGCCCCGGCCAACCGCCAGGAGGTGCGCCCGATCTCCGGCGGCGTGCTGCTCCAGGACGCGGACCGGGTGCACGCCGAGGGCGACGACCCGGCGAACTGGACCCTCGCCACCGGCGAGGCGCTCTCCGAGGCGGAGCTGGCCGAGCTGGCCTTCGCCTGGCGGGCCTGCCGGGCCGTCAAGTCCAACGCGATCCTGCTGGCCAAGGACGGCGCCTCGGTCGGCGTCGGCATGGGCCAGGTCAACCGGGTCGACTCCTGCAAGCTCGCGGTGGAGCGGGCCGGCGAGCGGGCCAAGGGCGCGTACGCCGCCTCGGACGCCTTCTTCCCGTTCCCGGACGGCCCGGAGATCCTGATCGCCGCCGGCGTGAAGGCGATCGTGCAGCCCGGTGGTTCGATCCGCGACGAGCAGGTCGTCGAGGCGGCCCAGAAGGCCGGCGTGACGATGTACTTCACCGGCGCGCGGCACTTCTTCCACTGACGGACCCGCACTGACGGCATGACACAGCGGCCCGGTACCTCCTCGGAGGTACCGGGCCGCTGCGTTGGCGTCGGACGCTGTCAGTCCGTCCGTCAGTCAGTCAGTCAGTCAGTAGCGCGGCCGGTTGAACCAGGCCACGCCGTCCCGGGTGCTCATGGCGACGATCCAGAGGATGGCGATCCCGATCCACAGCGCACCGATGATGAGCCCGAACGGGCCGCCCGGGTTGCTCGTGGAGCTCTGGGACAGGCCGCTGATCAGTACCAGCAGCCCCAGCAGCAGCGAGATGCAGCCGTACACGAGGGTGGTGATCCTGGTCGCCGGGCCGCCCTTGCCGAACTTCGCGCCGAGCGTGATGGACAGGACCGAGGCGAGCAGGTACACGATCCCGAGCACCAGCAGGACGCCGGCCGCGGCGTTGCCGAACACCGCGGTGTCGCCGTGGCGGGTGTTGGCCTCGTGCTTGGCGGTGGCGGCCACGAGCAGCAGGATGCCCGTCAGGATGACCTGCACGCCGCCGATGACGAACAGCAGCACGCGGGTGGTCAGCACCAGGCCCGGCATGCTCTGCGGCACGGCCGGCTGGAAGCCGTAGCCCTGACCCACCGGCGGGTAGCCGTACGCGGCGGGCTGAGGCTGCGGCGGCTGCGGGTAGCCGTACCCGGCCGGCTGGGGCTGGGGCTGCTGCGGGTAGCCGTAACCCTGGGGCTGCTTCTGGCCGTACGGGTTGTTCGGGTCGGGCGGGTAACTCATGGATGCCTCCGGGCAGTTACGGGGACGCGGGGACGGGACGGCGGAGGACCCGGTTGCGGCCGGCGGGTCGGGCTGCTTGGTCTGCTGCGGCCGACCTGGACGGGACGGTGGTCGAGCGCGCCGACGGCCCGGCGACGGTGACGGGCGGCGCGGGGCTCAGCGGCGAGGTGAGCGGGCGGCGAGCGGGGCCGTGCGCGGGCGCGTGGCGAAGGGCCGCGCGCGTGGGCGGTCGGGCTGCTCGGTCTGCTGTGGTCGGCTCACATCTTCCCCCGGGTACGCCCCGCCGCGGCGTCCGGCGGCCCGTCACGGGGCCGGTCGCGGCAGGGTATGCCCCGACATCGTCAACCGGACGGCACGGCCCTGTCCAGCCGGTTGCCGGACGGGGCGCGAGACTGTGGCGCAACCGCAACGTGGTCCGGACCTTCCGCCGGTGTCGCCCCTGGTTCGGGGGCGTTCCGCGATCCGGGAGAATGGGGTCATGAGCGCCCAGATTCTCGATGGCAAGGCCACCGCCGCCGCGATCAAGTCCGAACTCGCCGCCCGCGTGGCGGCCCTCAAGGCGAAGGGCGTCACGCCCGGCCTCGGCACCGTCCTGGTCGGCGACGACCCGGGCAGCCGCTGGTACGTCAACGGGAAGCACAAGGACTGCGCCGAGGTCGGCATCGCCTCCATCCAGCGCGAGCTGCCCGCCACCGCCAGCCAGGAGGACGTCGAGAACGTCGTCCGCGAGCTCAACGCCGACCCGACCTGCACCGGCTACATCGTCCAGCTGCCGCTGCCCAAGGGCCTGGACCAGAACCCCGTCCTCGAGCTCATGGACCCGGACAAGGACGCGGACGGCCTGCACCCGACCTCGCTCGGCCGCCTGACCCTGGGCATCGAGGGCCCGCTGCCCTGCACCCCGCTGGGCATCGTCGAGCTGCTGCGCCGCCACGAGGTGCCGATCGACGGCGCCGAGGTGGTCGTCGTCGGCCGCGGCATCACGGTCGGCCGCTCGATCGGCCTGCTGCTGACCCGCCGCAGCGAGAACGCCACCGTCACCCTGTGCCACACCGGCACCCGGGACCTGGCCTACCACCTGCGCAAGGCCGACATCATCGTGGCCGCCGCGGGCGTGCCGCACCTGATCAAGCCGGAGGACGTGAAGCCGGGCGTCGCGGTGCTGGACGTGGGCGTCAGCCGCAGCGAGGGCAAGATCGTCGGCGACGTGCACCCCGGCGTGGCCGAGGTGGCGGGCTGGATCTCCCCGAACCCGGGCGGCGTGGGCCCGATGACCCGCGCGATGCTGCTCAACAACATCGTCGAGGCGGCCGAGCGCCGCGCCGGCGTCTGACACCCCAGGGAGACGGCGAGCATGTCTGAACCGCGACCGGCGCGGTCCCGGCGCAGGCCGGTCAAGACCACCGGCACCCTGCCGCCCGAGGGTTCGCGCGCGGCCCTCGGCTCCGGCCACGCCCTGCCGGTCCGGCAGTGGCCCATAACCCTGGTCCTGTCGGTGGTCGGGGCCGGTCTCGCGGTCACCTGGTTCGCCGACTTCAAGGACGGTTTCAGGTACGGGCTGCTGATCCTCGGCTGCGGCGTGCTGCTGGGGGCCGTGCTGCGGCTCGTCCTGCCCGAGGTCGGCATGCTGGCGGTGCGCAGCCGCTTCACCGACGTCATCGTGATGGGCTTCCTGGGTGCCTCGATCGTGCTGCTGACGCTCGTCGCGCAGCCGAACCCGTGGCTGGAGATGCCCTGGCTGGACAACATCGGCCAGCTCATCGGCAGGCCCAAGCACTGATCCGCAGGTCCACGGCGGCCCCCTCCCTCGCCCCATGGAATCTATGGGCGGGGGCGGGGGCCGCCTTTCGGCTGTGACGCATCAGCCACGCCCGGACATCGGGCGTACGCCCCGCTTTGCGGTAACCTGACGCCGGTCTCTCGATGTCGAGAGATCATCCTGGCTCCAGCGCCGGTGTGCCTGGGGCACCTGGCGATCTGCTGGAGAAGGTAGAAATGACTCGCACCCCCGTCAACGTCACCATCACCGGAGCGGCCGGCCAGATCGGCTACGCGCTGCTCTTCCGCATCGCCTCGGGCCACCTGCTCGGCGCCGACGTGCCGGTGAACCTGCGCCTCCTCGAGATCCCGCAGGGTCTCAAGGCCGCCGAGGGCACCGCGATGGAGCTCGTCGACTGCGCCTTCCCGCTGCTGCGCGACATCAAGATCACCGACAACCCGAACGAGGCGTTCGACGGCGCCAACGTCGCCCTGCTGGTCGGCGCCCGCCCGCGCACCGCCGGCATGGAGCGCGGCGACCTGCTGTCGGCCAACGGCGGCATCTTCGGCCCGCAGGGCAAGGCCATCAACGACAACGCCGCGGACGACATCAAGGTCCTGGTCGTCGGCAACCCGGCCAACACCAACGCCCTGATCGCCCAGCGCAACGCCCCGGACGTCCCGGCCGAGCGCTTCACCGCGATGACCCGTCTGGACCACAACCGCGCCCTCGGCCAGCTCTCGGCCAAGACCGGCGCCCTGGTCTCCGACATCAAGCGCGTCACCATCTGGGGCAACCACTCCGCGACCCAGTACCCGGACATCTTCCAGGCCGAGGTCGCCGGCAAGCCGGCCTTCGAGGCCGCCGGCAGCGACCAGGCGTGGCTGGAGAACGACTTCATCCCGACCGTCGCCAAGCGTGGCGCGGCCATCATCGAGGCCCGCGGCGCCTCCTCGGCCGCCTCGGCCGCCAACGCCGCCATCGACCACGTGTACACCTGGGTCAACGGCACCGCCGAGGGCGACTGGACCTCCATGGGCGTCGTCTCCGACGGCTCCTACGGCGTCCCGGCCGGCCTGATCTCCTCCTTCCCCGTCACCACCAAGGACGGCAGGTTCGAGATCGTCCAGGGCCTGGAGATCTCCGACTTCTCCCGCGCCCGCATCGACGCCTCGGTCAACGAGCTGGTCGAGGAGCGCGACGCGGTCCAGGAGCTGGGCCTCATCTGAGCCCCCCTCCCCACGCGTTCGACGGCCCGCCACCCCTCGATGGGGCGGTGGGCCGTCGCCGTGGCACGGCCGCCCTACACTGACCGGCTGTGAACGAAACCATCGGCGACGCCGCGCTCGTCCTCGTGTTCATCCTCCTGGGCGGGCTGTTCAACGTCGCCGAGATCTCACTGATCTCCCTGCGCGAGGGCCAGATCCGCACCCTGGAGTCGAACGGCACCCGGCGCGCGGCCCGGGCCGCGCACCTGGCCGCCGACCCCAACCGGTTCCTGGCCGCCGTCCAGGTCGGTGTGACGTGCATGGGCTTCCTGTCCGCCGCCTTCGGCGCGGACACCCTGGCCGGCAAGGTCGCCCCGGTGTTCGTGGAGGCCGGCCTCTCCCCGGGGGTGGCCGACGCCCTCGCCCTGGTCGGCCTCACCCTGGTGATCAGCTACGTCTCGCTGGTGCTCGGCGAGCTCACCCCCAAGCGCATCGGCCTGCAGCGCGCCGAGTCCATCGCCGTGGTCGCCGCGCCCGTGGTGGACGTCATGTCGGTGGCGCTGCGCCCGGTGATCTGGTTGCTCGGCCACTCCACCAACCTGATGGTCCGCCTCCTCGGCGGCGATCCGGCCGCCGGCCGCGGCTCGATGAGCTCCGAGGAACTGCGCGGCCTGGTCGCCGCCAACACCGAACTCGGCAGCGACGAAAGGGCGTTGATCGCCGACGTGTTCTCCGCCGGGGAGCGCCAGCTGCGCGAGGTGATGGTCCCGCGCACCGAGGTGACCTTCCTGGACGCCGAACGCCCGCTCGCCGCCGTGCGCCACCAGGCCGAGACCTCCCCGCACTCGCGCTACCCGGTGGTCGAGGGCAGCGCCGACGCCGTCGTCGGCTTCGTCCACGTCCGGGACCTGTACGGCGCCCGCGGCGAGCAGGCCGTCAAGGTCCGCGACCTCGCCCGCCCGGTCAAGCTGCTGCCCGGCACCAAACGGGTGCTGAAGGCGATGGGCGAGATGCGCCGCGAGGGCCACCACCTGGCCATCGTCGTCGACGAGTACGGCGGCACGGCCGGCATCGTCACCCTGGAGGACCTGGTCGAGGAGGTCATCGGCGAGATCCGCGACGAGTACGACCGCCCCGAGACCGCCACCACCCGCCGGCTGGCCGGCGGCGGCATGGAGCTGGACGGCCTGCTCAACCTCGGCGACTTCGAGGAGGAGACCGGCGTCGCCCTGCCCGAGGGCCCCTACGAGACGGTGGCGGGCTGCCTGGTCGCCTCCCTCGGCCACCTGCCCCGGCAGGGCGACCAGGCGCGGATCGTCGCCGAGAGCGGCCAGGGCGTGCTGCTGACGGTCGCCAAGCTGGAGGGCCGCCGGATCGCCCGGGTCGGGGTGAGTGCCGTCACACCGCCGGAACCCGAAGGGCCGGAGGTTTCCTGACCGAGCGGGGGAACTGGAACAATGGCCCGCATGGTCAACGCAGCGGTCACCGGTCCGGTCAAGGACCGTCCCCGGGTGCTCTCCGGCATCCAGCCCACCTCCGGCTCGTTCCACCTCGGCAACTACCTGGGCGCGGTGCGCCAGTGGGTCGATCTGCAGAAGGACAACGACGCCTTCTACATGGTGGTCGACCTGCACGCGATCACCGTGCCGCAGGACCCGGCGACCCTGCGCGAGAACACCCGGATCTCCACCGCGCAGCTCCTCGGCGCGGGCCTCGACCCGGAGCACTGCACCCTGTTCGTCCAGTCGCACGTGCCCGAGCACGCGCAGCTGGCCTGGGTGATGAACTGCCTCACCGGCTTCGGCGAGGCGTCCCGGATGACCCAGTTCAAGGACAAGTCCTCCCGGTACGGCGCCGACAGCACCACCGTCGGCCTGTTCACCTACCCGATCCTGCAGATCGCGGACATCCTGCTCTACCAGGCGGACGCCGTCCCGGTCGGCGAGGACCAGCGTCAGCACGTGGAGATCACCCGGGACATCGCCGAGCGCTTCAACTCGCGCTACGCCCCGGTGTTCACGATCCCGAAGCCGTACATCCTCAAGGAGACGGCCAAGATCATGGACCTCCAGGACCCGGCCATCAAGATGAGCAAGTCGGCCTCCTCGCCCAAGGGTCTGGTGAGCCTGCTGGACGAGCCGAAGGCCAGCGCCAAGAAGATCAAGAGCGCCGTCACCGACACCGGCACCGTCGTCTCCTACGACGAGGAGCAGAAGCCGGGCGTCTCCAACCTGCTGCGCATCCACTCCGCGCTCAGCGGGCAGTCGGTCGAGCAGCTGGTCGCGCACTTCGAGGGCAAGATGTACGGCGCCCTCAAGACCGAGCTGGCCGAGCTCTACACCGAGTGGGTCACCCCCTTCCAGGAGCGCACCCGCAGCTTCCTGGACGACCCGGCGGAGCTGGACCGGGTGCTCGCGATCGGCGCCGAGAAGGCCCGCGCGGTCGCCTCCGAGACGCTGGCGACGGTCTACGACCGGATCGGCTTCCTCCCGGCCGCCAAGCGGTGACTCCCCTCACCATCGGCGTGTCCGTGAGCGTCCCGGAGCCGTACGGCACGCAGCTCCAGGACGCCCGGGCCGCGCACGGCGATCCGCAGGCCCGGTCGATACCGACGCACGTGACCCTGCTGCCGCCGACGGAGGTGCCCGCCGAGCTGCTGCCCAAGATCGAGGAGCACCTGGCGGCGGTGGCGGCCGCGCACCGGCCGTTCCGGATGCTGCTGCGCGGGGCCGGCACCTTCCGCCCGGTCTCCCCGGTGGTGTTCGTCCGGGTCGAGGAGGGCGCGCAGGAGTGCCGGCTGCTGGAGGCGGACGTCCGCTCGGGCCCGCTGGCCCGCGAACTGGCCTTCCCGTACCACCCGCACGTGACGGTCGCGCACGGCCTGAGCGAGGAGGTGCTGGAGCGGGCGTACGAGCAGTCGCGCGGCTACCGGGCGTCCTTCCGGGTGCCGGGCTTCTCGCTCTCCCGGTTCGACGCGGACGAGGTCTGGCGGCCCTGGCGGGCCTACCCGTTCGGCTGAGGGCGTTCGGCTGAGCGTGTTCGGCTGAGCGTGTTCTCCCGAGCGCGTTCTCCCGAGGGCCTGACGCGCCGCAGGACTACTCGGCGGCGCTCCCGAGTTCGAGCATCCGGTCGACCACCCGGCGGGCCGCCCCGCCGTCGTCCAGCGCGCAGTGCGCGGCCCGGAAGCGGCGGTAGCGCTCGGCGTAGCCGGGCGGCAACTCGGCCTCGCCGTCCGCGAGTTCGCGCAGCGCGCCGAGCAGTTCGGCGGAGGTCGGCACCAGCGGTCCCGGGGCGTCCCGCTCGAAGTCGAAGTAGAAGCCGCGCAGGGTGTCGCGGTAGTGCTCCAGGTCGTACGTGAAGAAGTAGACCGGGCGGCCGGTGATCGCGAAGTCGAACATGATCGACGAGTAGTCGGTCACCAGGACGTCCGCGACGAGCAGCAGCTCCTGCGGGTCCGGGTAGTCCCCGCAGTCGTACAGGAAGCCGTCCCCGGCCGAGGGCAGCGGCTCGCGCACGTGCGAGTGCGGGCGGATCAGCAGCACGTGGTCCTCGCCGAGCAGGCGCCGCGCGTGCTCCACGTCCAGCTTCAGGTCGAGCCGGAAGCCCTGGCCGTCCCCGCGCTGCTGGTCCTCGCGCCAGGTCGGCGCGTACAGCACGATCCGCTTGCCCTCGGGGATGCCGAGCTTGCGGCGGACGGCCTCGGCGGTGCTCCGGTCGGCGCGGGCGAGGACGTCGCCGCGGGGGTAGCCGGACTCCAGCACCTCACCGCCGTAGTGGAAGGCGCGCCGGAGGATCGGGGTGGCGAAGGGGCTGGGGGAGAGCAGCAGGCTCCACTGCGGGGTCTCGCGGTCGAGCGCCTCCAGGTACCCGTGGTCGGACAGCCAGGAGTTCTCGACGTCGTGGGCGATGCGCTTGAGCAGCGAGCCGTGCCAGGTCTGCACGACGACCTGGCCGGGGCGGCGCTCCAGGAAGTCCGGGAAGTGCGTGTTGCCGACGAGGTAGCGGCAGGTGGCCAGCGCGCGGTACCACTCCGGGCTCCAGATCCGGACGGCGCGCACCCCGGGCGGCAGGTCGGCCTGGGCGTCGTCGACGACCCACAGGTGCTCCAACGCCTCGCCGCGGCGCACGAGTTCGGCGTGTACGGCGCGCGGGGAGTCGGCGTAGCCGCGGCCGCCGAACACGTCGTACAGCACCGCCTCGCGCACCGGTTCGCGGCGGGCGGCGGGGTAGCGCTCGGTGCGCTGGCGCCGCTGGGTGAAGGCGCTGCGCTCGGTCGCGTCGAGCACCGGGGTGGAGTCCACGAGCAGGGTGTCGGCCCAGCGGCGCTGCAGCAGGACGCGCTTGCCGCCGGCCGTGGTGGCGGCGGGCAGGGCGGGCAGCACGGCGGGGGCGGCGAGCAGCGGCCGGCCGGGGCCGGAGCCGTCGGCGGGCTCCAGGGAGACGCCCCAGACGCCCTTGCGCAGCGGCAGCGCGACGCCGTCCGAGCCGGTGCGGGTGGCGGGCACCCGGGCCAGGAAGCGGCCGTCGCCGGTGGCGGATATGGGGGTGCGGACCTCCTGGGCGAGGGAGTCGTGCCGCAGGACGAGTTCGAGGCCGTCCTCGGCCGCGCCCGGGCAGTGGCCGGCGAGCTCGAAGGCGCCGGCGCGCCCGGTGATCCGGTCGACGAAGCCGGCCGGGGGCTGGACGCACAGCTGGAGGCGCCCGTCCGCGAGGTGCTTGAGGTAGAGCGCCCGGTCCGGGGCGCCCGGCAGCGGGTGCTGGCCGGCGACCGGGCCGCCGCGCTCGTCGAGGCAGAGCTGCTCGGTGCCGCCGTCGGGGAACAGCAGCTCGGCGTCCCAGTGCTCCAGGCGGCCGGTGCCGCGCCCGTCCTCGGTGAACGGCCGGTACGGCAGGTGGACGGAGAAGGTGTTGCCGGTGCGGGCGAGGGGGCGCTCGATCACGGCCTCGCTCTCCCGGTGGCGCAGCCGCAGCACGGTGCCGGAGGGGCAGGAGTCGGCGGCGCCGCGCAGGTCGAGGCCGTCCGGGCCGGGGGCGGCCTCGGTGAGCCGGGCGCCGGGGCGTTCGAGACGCAGGGTGAGCCGGCCGTCTTGGAAGAACGGCTGGAGGCGGACGTCGCCGTCCACCCAGCGGGCCGGCGGGTACTCGCCGGAGCCGCACCAGTGCGGGGCGAGGGTGCCGTAGCGGCGGCGCAGCCGGGCGGGGGCGGGGCGGGTGAACAGAGTGGTCTCGATCCGCCAGTCGCCGAGCAGCCACCGGCCGTCGCGGCGCAGCCGGGTGGGCTCGACGAGCGCGGTGAAGCCGGACCAGTCGTGGTTGAACGCGGACTGGGCGCTGTCGTCCGTGACTTCGGGCATCCTGCGCGGTCTCGACCGCAGGTGGACGGGCGGTCGTGAGGGGTCCCGGTGGCGCAGGGTCAGCCAGGTCCAGGCGGAGCCGGGGCGGCCGGTGTCGAGGTCCGCGGGCCGGGCGAAGCCGGTGAGCTCCAGGCCCCGGGCGTGCCAGCGGGCGCGCAGCAGGCCGAAGGCCACGTCCTCGTCCGCGGCGGGCCGGTCGGTGGTCACACGGGGTACGGCATGGGGGAGGACGAACCGTGTGAGCACAGGCATGGTGGGGATGGCCCTTCGGGGAACGGGACTCCCGGTCATGGCGGTGTACCGGGAGCGTGGCCGACGATCCGTTCTGCTCAGGGGGGTCGGGGCCGATCTCACATCCCATACCTCGGCGACGTTCCCGGTCAACCGTACGGAGCGTCGAATTTCGCCGA
This sequence comes from Kitasatospora sp. NPDC051170, assembly GCF_044455705.1. Classification (NCBI taxonomy): domain Bacteria; kingdom Bacillati; phylum Actinomycetota; class Actinomycetes; order Kitasatosporales; family Streptomycetaceae; genus Kitasatospora; species Kitasatospora sp. NPDC051170. Next base: position 483,261 of record NZ_JBITFA010000004.1, read on the forward strand.
AGATTCGCTCGCCAATCACCGGCCGGAGGGCAAAGCGGACGCAAAGGTCGTAAACGTAGTGTGATTTCTCTCAGTCGATTCCCAGGAATTGCCGGGGGCGCCCGCACCGGTGGTGTCGGGCGCCCCGGAAAAGCCCTCGCTACTCCTGGCGGAGCATGGCCTCGACCACGCGGGCCGAGGCGTTTCCGTCGTCCAGGTCGCAGTACGCCTCGCGGAAAGCGGCCGCCTTGTCGGCGTACTCGGCCGCGACCTCGTCGATCCGGCCGAGCGCCTTCACCAGGTCCTCCGAGGTGGCCAGCAGCGGGCCGGGCGCCTCGGCCTCGAAGTTCAGGCTGAATCCGCGCAGGTTGTCCCGGTAGTGCTCCAGGTCGTACGTGAAGAACAGCAGCGGCTTGCCGGTCGAGGCGAAGTCGAACACGCTCGCCGAGTAGTCGGTCACCAGCACGTCGGCGATCAGCAGCAGCTCCGCCATGTCGGGGTAGCTGCCGACGTCCCAGACGTAGCCGTTGCCGGCGTCGGGGATCTGCCCGCACATCAGGTGGTGGCGGCGCACCAGCAGCACCTGGTCCTCGCCGAGCGCCGCCCGGGCCGCCTCCAGGTCGATCCGCAGGTCGATCTGGTAGCCGCCGTTCGGTCGGCGCCGGTCCTCGCGCCAGGTCGGTGCGTAGAGCACGACCTTCTTGCCCTCGGGCAGGCCCAGCCGCTCGCGGACCTGCTCGGCGGTCTTCTCCCGGTCGGCCGCGAACAGCAGGTCGTTGCGGGGCGAACCGCTCTCGACGATCTCGCCGCGGTAGTCGAAGGCGCGCCGCAGCACCGGGGCCGACCAGCTGTTGCCGGCCACCAGCAGGTTCCAGTGCTGGACCTCGCGGGCGAGGCCCTTCAGGTAGTTCGAGTCGGTGAACCAGACCTTCTCGAAGTCGAAGCCGACCTGCTTGAGCGGGCTGCCCTGCCAGGTCTGCACGACCACCTGGCCGGGGCGGCGGACGAAGAACTCGGGCAGGTGGGTGCTGGTGACGATGTACTTGGCGGTGGCCAGCGCCTCGAACCACTCCGGGCTCCACATGCGCACGGAGCGCGCGGTGCCCGGCAGGTCCGCCTGCATGTCGTCGCTGCTCCACAGGTGCTCCAGGGGCAGGCCGCGGCGGACCAGCTCCTCGTGGACGGCGCGCGGGGAGTCCCCGTACCGGCTGATCTCGCCGACGTGGTACAGCACGGCGTCGCGCACCGGCTTGCGGCGGGCGGCCGGGTAGTCGACGGTGCGCTCCTGGCGCTGGCGGTAGCCGGCCCGCTCCTCGGGCAGCAGCACCGCGTGGGACTCCAGCGACAGGCCGTCGTGGCGGCGGCGCTCCAGCGCGATGCGCTTGCCGCGCGACTCCACCTCCAGCGGCAGCGTGCCGAAGCAGCCGGGGCCGAGCAGCGCGGAGGCGTCGGGCAGTGCCTCGGCCGTCGAGCCGACCGGGCGGAAGTAGACGTTCCAGGTGCCCTTGGTCAGCGGCACCCGCCCGGCGAAGGAGGCGGTCGGCACGGCGGGCAGCGCGGTGCGGAACCGGCCGTCCGCGATCTCCACGGGGTAGACGTGCTCCTCCTCGCGCCAGTGGTGGCGGACCACCAGCTCCCAGCGGTGCGCGCCGGGCAGCGGGAACGAGCCGCTGAGCAGGAAGCCGTCCTCGCCGCGCGCGGAGACCTCGTCCACCACCGGCTGGAGCACCTGGTCGACCAGCTGCAGGTGGCCGCCGGGGGAGGGCTTGGAGTACAGCGCCCGGCGCAGGTCGGTCGGGGCGCCCGGGTTCAGCGGCAGGTGCAGCTGCTCGGGCGCGTTGCGCTCGTCCCAGGCGATCTGGATCGTCCCGCCGTCGGCCGGCTCCAGGACGGCGTCCCAGCGGTCGCGGCTGCGCTCGCCGGCCACCGGGTCCAGCTCGGCCCAGGCCTCGCGCACGGCCGTCAGCTCGGCGATCGGGACGTCCACGGTGAACGGCTGCAGCGAGCCGGCCGGCACGCCCAGCTCCAGCGGGAAGGACACGTGGCGGTCCGACTCCACGTGGGTCAGCCGCAGCCGGCCCCCGGCGAAGCTCGGGCCGGAGCGGGCCGTGCCGGAGATCTCCAGCCGGTCGTTGCGGGCGGTCAGGCCCGTCACCCGGGCTCCGACGGTCTCCACCCGCAGGTGCACGTGGTTGTCCCGCACCCACGGGGTGATCCGCACATCCGGCTCGACCCAGTGCGAGGGGAGGTGCTCGGCGCTGTCGCTCCAGCCCGCCGAGATCCGGCCCTTGTACACCCCGCCCTTGCCCGCGCCGGCCACCAGGACGCGCCAGTGGCCGTCCTTCCACTGGCCGCGGCTGCGGAGCTTCTTCGGGTCGATCGCGACGCTGAAGCCGGACCAGTCGCAGGTGTACAGGTCGTGGTTGCAGCTGGCGGTGGCCTCGGGGCTGTACGTGGTCTTCATCGGCACCGCGATCACCCGGCGGCCGTTGGTCTCCCGCAGCACCAGCGTGCGCACCATGTCGTGCTTGCCGGCCGCGCCCAGCTGCTCCGGGTACGCGTGCCCGGTCAGCTCCAGCTTCCCGCCCACCCAGGCGCTGCCGTACAGCCGGCTGCGCATGACCAGCGAGTTGTCCAGCTTGAGCACCCCGGCCGGCACGCTGCGGCGCCCGCCGCGCAGGAACGGGTAGTCGGCGTACGGCCGCAGCAGGCCGCGGGCCTGCACGCCGCCGCCGCTCTCGCCCTCGTACCGGATCTGCTCGACCAGCTCGTCGATGCGGCCCTGCAGGGTCAGGTGGTACTTCAGCCGCAGCGGCGCGCGCAGCTTGCGGACCTGCTCGGGGCCGATGGCGCGCAGCAGCCGGCTGACGTTCTGGAGGTAGGCGTCCCGGTACTCCTTGTCGCCGTCCACGACGGACCAGAAGAACATCGGGATCTCCTCGACGAGGGTGTTCTCGTCGTAGGAGCGCAGGTACTCGGCGAAGCGCGGCTCGGTCCGGTTGCGCAGCCAGGCGCGGACCAGCTCGACCGAGGCGACCCGGTCGACCAGGCCCTTCGGGTTGGTGCGCATCTGTGTGATCGACATCTCGCCGACCTCGCGCTCGCGCCAGTGGTAGATCGGCTCGGACAGCACGTCCACGCTCGCGGCGAGGTAGTGGTGCGGCACGCTGACCGGCGCGTCCTCGTAGAGGATGCCCTCGGGGTACAGGATGTCGGCGGCGTCGAAGAAGGACCGGCGGTACATCTTGTTCCAGGCGGTGCGGTCGGTGACCAGCGCCGGGATCTCCGTGATGTGGGTCTTGAGCCTGGTCTCCTTGAACGGCTTCAGGTGCCCGCCGGACTGGTAGTAGCCCACCGCGCGGAACCGCAGCACGTTGCCGGTGCAGAAGTCGGAGCCGGTCTCGTCGAGCGTGTTGATCATCAGCTCGTACGCGCTCGGCGGCATCGAGTCGTCGCTGTCCACGAAGCACAGGAACTGCGAGTCCGGGTCGATGTGCCGGATGCCGGTGTTGCGGGCCGCCCCCAGGCCCTTGTTGACCTGCCGGACCAGGCGGAACCGGGAGTCCTTCGCCGCGTACGCCTCCGCGAGCGCCGCACTGCCGTCCTTCGAACCGTCGTCGACCATGACGCACTCGAAGTCCGTGAAGGTCTGGGCGGCGATCGAGTCGAGGCATTCGACGAGGTAGCGCTCGACGTTGTAGATCGGAACGACGATGGAGAGGCGGGGAGCCATCGGCTACGCGGCCTTTCTCTGGAGGAGCGGAGCCGCCCGGGGACGGGCCTGACCGCACGGGGATCGGTGCGTTTTGCCCCCGATCCTACCTAAGCGCCAGGCCCCGGCCCGGGCCCACTACGCTGGGCCCGTGCCCCGTTTCAGCGTCATCGTGCCCGTGTACCAGGTCCAGGACTACCTGATCGAGTGTCTCGACTCGGTCCTCGGACAGGACGGCCCGAGCCTGGAACTCATCGCCGTGGACGACCGTTCCCCGGACGGCTGCGGCGCCCTCCTCGACGGGGCCGCCGCCGCGGACCCGCGTGTGACGGTGCTGCACCTGCCCGAGAACGTGGGCCTCGGCCGCGCCCGCAACGCGGGCCTGGAGGTCGCCACCGGCGACTACGTCGTCTTCCTCGACAGCGACGACACCCTCACCCCCGGCCTGCTCAGGAGCATCGACGACCGCCTGCGCGCCACCGGCGACCCGGACGTCCTCGTCTACGACTACGCCCGCACCTACGCCGACGGCCGGATCACCCGCGCCGCCTCCGCCCACGTCTTCGGCGCCCCCTCCCCGGACGTCTTCGACCTCGCCGCCCGCCCCGACCTGCTCGACCTGCTCCAGGTCGTCTGGAACAAGGCGTACCGCCGGGACTTCGTCACCGAGCAGCGGCTGGTCTTCCCGGCCGGCTACTACGAGGACACCCCCTGGACGTACCCGGCGCTGCTCGCCGCCGGGAGCATCACCCTCCTCGACGAGATCGGCGTGCACTACCGCCAGCGCCAGGAGGGCGGAAACATCCTCGCCACCGCCGGCCGCAAGCACTTCGACGTCTTCGCCCAGTACGACCTGGTCTTCGCCTTCCTCGACCGCCGCCCCGACCTCGACCACTGGCGCCCGGTCGTCTACGGCAAGATGCTGCACCACCTCAACACCGTCGTCGCCAAGCCCGGCCGCGTCCCCGCCGGCGACCGCCGCGAGTACTTCCGCCGCGCCGCCGAGCACTGCGCCCGCCTGCGCCCGGCCGGCTACCGCCCGCCCGCCGGCGTCGAGGGCGTGCGCCTCGAACTGCTCGGCCACGGCCGCTACGGCGCCTACCAGGCCGTCCGCGCCCTGGCCGGGGCCCGCCGCCTGGTCCGGCGCTGACGGTCCTTTCCCCGGTCCGACGCCGACGGCCGTTCGCCGGTCCGGCTCTGACGGCCCTTGGACGGTGCGCCGCTGACGGCCGTTCGGGGGACGCATTGGTATAACCGGTCGGGTGGACTTCCTCACCCGCCTGCCGGTCCTCGGCCCGCTCGTCACCCGGGCGCTGCACAGCCGCCCCTACCGGGCCTACGAGTGCTTCACCGCCGCCCGGGGCAACCGGCTGGCCGGAGCCGTCACCTTCTTCGGCTTCCTCGCCCTGTTCCCGCTGCTGACCGTCGCCCTGGCGATCGCCGTCGCCACCTTCGACAACGCCCGGGTCGACGACCTCCAGCGCCGCATCTCCGACCAGCTGCCCGGCCTGTCCGACTCCCTCAACCTGCCCTCCCTGGTCGCCAACGCCGGCACCATCGGCCTGGTCGGCGGCGCCCTGCTGCTCGTCTCCGGCCTCGGCTGGGTCGACACCATGCGCACCTCCGTCCGGGACGTCTGGCAACTGCCCGACGACGACGGCAACGTGGTGGTGCGCAAGCTCTGGGACTGCCTGGTGCTGGCCGGCCTCGGCGCGGTGTCGCTGCTCTCCATGGGCCTGTTCACCGTCGGGACGACGGCCGCCGGCTGGGTCGCCGACCACACCGGCTGGCACAACGGCTACGTGCTCACCGTGTTCGGCCTGCTGCTCGCCGTCGCCTGCGACACCGTGCTCTTCGCCTACCTGCTGGGCCCCTTCCCCGGGATCACCGACCAGGCCCGCCGCCCCCTCCTCCAGGGCGCGCTGATCGGCGCGGCCGGCTTCGAGGTGCTGAAGCTGGCGCTCGCCTCCTACCTCGGCTCCGTCGCCGGCCGCAGCCTGTACGGGGCCTTCGCCACCCCGGTGGCGCTGCTGCTGTGGATCAACTTCGTCTGCCGCCTGCTGATGTACTGCGTCGCCTGGACGGCCACGGCGGACCCGGAAGCGGCCCTGGAACGCACCCGCGCCCACGGCCGCGCCCTGATCGAGTCCGCTTCCTAAACCTTCCTGCTCCGCCGCCGCAGCACCAGCCCGCCGTACGCGACCGCGCCGCCCGCCGCGGCCACCACCAGCCAGCCCGCGAGCCCCAGGCCCCCGTCGTCGCCCCCGGCCGCCGCCTTCGCCGTCGCGGCGCTCGGCGAGGGGTGCGGCGGCGGCGCGGGGGTGGCCTTGTCCTCGGCGGGCCCGCCGCCGGGCGGCAGCTCGTCGACCAGCTTCCCGACCGGCTTCACCTTGCCCGCCGCGGCGAACCCCCAGTCCAGCAGCGCGGCCGTCTCGTCGTACACCTTCTGGTAGCTCGCCGGGTGCATCACGGTGACCAGCAGGGTGCGCCCGTCGCGCTCGGCGGCGCCGACGAAGGTCGAGCCGGCGTTCGTGGTGGTGCCGTTCTTCACCCCGATCAGGCCCGGGTACTTGCCCAGCAGCCGGTCGGTGTTGGCGATCCCGAAGCTGCCGCGCTGACCGGTCTTCGGGTCGACGGCCCCCGGGAACATCGCGTCCTTGGTGGCGCAGTACATCCGGAAGTCCGGGTTGCGCAGGCCGGAGCGGGCGAACAGCGACAGGTCGTACGCCGAGGAGAGCTGCCCGTCCATGTCGTAGCCGTCCGGGGAGATCACCTTCGTGTCCCGCGCCTGCAGCGCGTCCGCGCGGGCCTGCATCTCGGCGACGGTCTGCGGCACACCGCCGTTCATGTGCGCCAGGACGTGCACGGCGTCGTTGCCCGAGCTCAGGAACACCCCGCGCCACAGGTCCTCGACCCGGTAGTCCAGGTTCTCCTTGATGCCGACCAGGCTGCTCCCGGCACCGAGGCCGCTGATCTCCGCGTCGGCGACCTTGTGCACGGCGTTGCGGTCGAACTTGGGCAGCACGGTGTCCGCGAAGAGGATCTTGAGCGTGCTCGCCGGAGGCAGCCGCAGATGCGGGTTGTAGGACGCCAGCACATCGCCCGTGGCGGCGTCGGAGACTATCCAGGACTGCGCGGTCAGCCCCCCGGGCAGCGCCGGCGCACCCGCCTGCGGATCGACCTGCACCCCGGCCCCCGCGAGCCGCTCCCCGCCGATCACCGCCTGCGGCGGCGGCTCGAACGGCGCCGCGACGGCCGCCGGGGCGCAGAGCAGGACGGGCAGCGCCACGGCGAGGGCGGCGCACAGCTGAGTGAGGGACTGACGGCGTGTCGGCACCAGCAGACCGTACCCAGTGAAGCCGACCCCCGTCCCCACCAGGTCCCCGGTCCTCCGCAGGAGGGCCCCGCCCTACGCCGTTCGGAGGCCCCCGCATACTGGACCGATGAAGCTCAGCCGTCGCGCCTCCTGGTTCCTGACCGCCTTCGGGGTCTGGTCGATCATCATCTGGACCACCTTCGTCAAGAACCTCTGGAAGGACTCCGGCGGCCAGGCCTTCACCGACGGCGACCACTCCCGGCCCACCGCCTTCTTCTGGATCCACCTCCTCCTCGCCGTCACCTCCGCCCTCCTCGGCATCGCCGTGGGCACCCTCGGCCTGCGCGGCCTCCGCGCCACCCGCCGCACCCCGGCCACCGACTGAGAACGCCGCAGGCCCCCCGTCCGGTGGGACGGGGGGCCTGCGTACGTGTCGGGCGCGGGAAGGTCAGAAGCGGCGGGTGACCAGGGCGCGCTTGACCTCCTGGATGGCCTTGGTGACCTCGATGCCGCGGGGGCACGCCTCGGAGCAGTTGAAGGTGGTGCGGCAGCGCCACACGCCCTCGCGGTCGTTGAGGATCTCCAGGCGCTGCTCGCCGCCCTCGTCGCGCGAGTCGAAGATGAAGCGGTGCGCGTTGACGATGGCGGCCGGGCCGAAGTACTGGCCGTCGTTCCAGAAGACCGGGCAGGACGACGTGCACGCGGCGCACAGGATGCACTTGGTGGTGTCGTCGAAGCGCTCGCGGTCCTCGGCGGACTGCAGTCGCTCGCGGGTCGGCTCGTTCCCCTTGGTGATGAGGAACGGCATGACGTCCTTGTACGCCTGGAAGAACGGGTCCATGTCCACGATCAGGTCCTTGAGGACCGTCAGGCCCTTGATGGCCTCGATCGTGATCGGCTTCTCCGGGTCGACGTCCTTGATCAGGGTCTTGCACGCCAGCCGGTTGCGGCCGTTGATCCGCATGGCGTCGGAGCCGCAGATGCCGTGGGCGCAGGAACGGCGGTAGGTCAGGGTGCCGTCCTGCTCCCACTTGATCTTGTTGAGCGCGTCGAGGACGCGCTCCTTCGGGTCCATCGTCAGCTGGTAGTCCACCCACACCGGCTCCGGGTGCTCCTCCGGGTTGAACCGGCGGATGCGGAAGGTGACGGTGATCGGCTGGACGGCTCCGGCCTCGACCGCGTCCAGAGCGGCCGAGTGCTCCACAGTCGGAGTGCTCATCAGTACTTACGCTCCATCGGCTGGTAGCGGGTCGTGACGACCGGCTTGTAGTCGAGGCGGATGGAGGTGGCGCCCTCGGCGTCGACCTCCTGGTACGCCATGGTGTGCTGCATGAACTTCACGTCGTCACGCGTCGGGAAGTCCTCGCGGTAGTGGCCGCCGCGGGACTCCTCACGGGCCAGCGCGGAGACGGCCAGCACCTCGGCCAGGTCGAGCAGGTTGCCCAGCTCGACGGCCTCCAGGAGGTCCGTGTTGTAGCGGAAGCCCTTGTCCTGGATGGAGACGTTCTTGTAGCGCTCCTTCAGCGCGGCGATGTCCTCGACCGCCTGCTTCAGGGTGGCGCCGGTGCGGTACACCATCGCGTTGGCGTCCATGGTCTCCTGCAGCTCCTTGCGGATCTGCCCCACGGACTCGGTGCCGGTGGACTCGCGCAGGCCGTCGACGAGCGCCTGCACCTTCTCCTCCGGGTTCCCCGGCAGCTCGACGAACTCGTGCGCGTTGGCGTAGTCGGCGGCGGCGATGCCCGCGCGACGGCCGAACACGTTGATGTCGAGCAGGGAGTTGGTGCCCAGACGGTTGGCGCCGTGCACGGACACGCAGGCGACCTCGCCGGCCGCGTACAGGCCCGGGACGATGTCCGTGTTGTTGCGCAGGACCTCACCCTCGACGTTGGTCGGGATGCCGCCCATGGCGTAGTGCGCGGTGGGCTGGATCGGGATCGGGTCCGTGTAGGGCTCGATGCCGAGGTAGGTGCGCGCGAACTCGGTGATGTCCGGGAGCTTGGCGTCCAGCTGCTCCGGCGGCAGGTGGGTGAGGTCCAGGTAGACGTGGTCGCCGTCCGGACCGCAGCCGCGGCCTTCGCGGATCTCGGTGTAGATCGCGCGGGAGCAGACGTCACGGGACGCGAGGTCCTTCATGACGGGGGCGTAGCGCTCCATGAAGCGCTCGCCGTCCTTGTTGCGCAGGATGCCGCCCTCGCCGCGGGCGCCCTCGGTGAGGAGGATGCCCATGCGCCAGATGCCGGTCGGGTGGAACTGGAAGAACTCCATGTCCTCCAGCGGCAGGCCGCGGCGGTAGACCAGGGCCTGGCCGTCACCGGTGAGGGTGTGGGCGTTGGAGGAGACCTTGAAGAACTTGCCGGTGCCGCCGGAGGCGAACACGACGGACTTGGCCTGGAAGACGTGGATCTCGCCGGTGGCCAGCTCGTAGGCGACGACGCCGGCCGTCTTGCCCTCGTTGATCAGCAGGTCCAGGACGTAGAACTCGTTGAAGAACTCGACGCCGTGCTTGACGCAGTTCTGGAACAGCGTCTGGAGGATCATGTGACCGGTGCGGTCGGCCGCGTAGCACGAGCGGCGGACCGGGGCCTCGCCGTGGTTGCGGGAGTGGCCGCCGAAGCGGCGCTGGTCGATGCGGCCCTGCTCGGTGCGGGAGAAGGGCAGGCCCATCTTCTCCAGGTCGAGGACGGCGTCGATGGCCTCCTTGCACATGATCTCGGCGGCGTCCTGGTCGACCAGGTAGTCACCGCCCTTGACCGTGTCGAAGGTGTGCCACTCCCAGTTGTCCTCCTCGACGTTGGCCAGGGCGGCGCACATGCCGCCCTGGGCCGCGCCGGTGTGGGACCGGGTCGGGTAGAGCTTGGTCAGGACGGCGGTGCGGCTGCGCTGCGTCGACTCGATGGCCGCGCGCATGCCGGCGCCGCCGGCGCCGACGATGACGGTGTCGTACTGGTGAATCTGCATGGGGGGTTAACTCGCCTCTGGCCTCTGCCGGTGGTCGATGGTGCTCGCGGCTCAGATGTTGGGGTCGAAGGTGAAGATCACCAGGGTGCCCAGCAGCACGGTGAAGACCGTGGCGGTACCCATGAGCCCCTTGAGCCAGAGCCGGGTCGAGTCCTTCTCGGCGTAGTCGTTGATGACCTGCCGCATGCCGTTGGCGCCGTGCAGCATGGCGAGCCAGAGCATCAGGAGGTCCCAGCCCTGCCAGAACGGCGAGGCCCAGCGACCGGCGACGAAGGCGAACCCGATCTTGGAGACGCCACCGTCCATGATCAGCATGATGAACAGGTGGCCGAGGATCAGCGCGACCAGGACGACACCGGACAGGCGCATGAAGAGCCAGGCCAGCATCTCGAAGTTGGTGCGGGTGCGACGCGGCGTCTTGCCCGTCCGCTTGCGCGGCGGCTCGATGACGAAGGCGTCGGCGGGGTTGCCCGTGCCGAGGCCCTTGCCGGTGTGCGCCTGCTTGGAGGGGACGTCGATCGCGTCGGAGTACGTGTATTCCGTGGACATCAGTCAGCTCACTTCCCGAACCAGTCGATCAGGGTGTGCTGCAGGATGCCGTAGAAGGACCCGGCCATCATGACGACCCAGATCCCCATGACGGTCCACAGCATCTGCTTCTGGTACTTCGGGCCCTTCGACCAGAAGTCCACGGCGACGACGCGCAGGCCGTTGAGGGCGTGGAACAGGATGGCGGCCACGAGGCCGTACTCCATCAAGTTCACGAGGGGAGTCTTGTACGTCTGGATGACGGTGTCGTAGGACTCCGGCGACACTCGCACCAGGGCGGTGTCCAGGACGTGGGCGAACAGGAAGAAGAAGATGAGGACGCCGGTGACTCGATGAGCCACCCAGCTCCACATGCCTTCCCGGCCGCGGTACAGCGTTCCAGCCGGCACGGAAAAACCCTCCGGAAGCGATTGGGGGCTCGGCCGGCTTCGGTGTCGGTCAGCCCGGCCGGGTACGGTCCACCGGCCGCCAGCATCCTATCGGCGCGTTATCGCTCGTCGCCTCCGGGGCCCCCGGGTGTGATCAATCAGGCACTTCTGGCCTAGTGGGGCGGGAACAAGCGGGCTTTTCGCCACACAGAGTGAACGCACGACCGCGCCGCGGTGACAGAGGGTCTGTCACCGCGGCGCGGAGGGGTGCCGGGCATCCGAGGGGCATCTGAGGAGCGGTGAGGTCTGGCACGGACTCAGCGGGCCGCGGCCTCCGAATGGGTGGCGACCAGGTGCTCCAGACGGGTGAGCGCGATCCGCCGGAGCTCGTCGGCCGCGATCAGCCGCTCCTCGTCGGGGTCGTTCGCCAGCCGGGTGCGGATGGAGGAGAGCACCGCGTCGAGCATCTCCTCCGGCTCCACCCCGTCGAGGCAGACGACGAAGACGTGGCCGAACCGCGCCTCGTACGCGGCGTGCGCCGCCCGCAGCGCGGTGTGCGCGGCCTGGCTGCCGGGCGCCCGCATGCCGAGGAGGGGCTGGGGCATCCAGCTCTCGTCGGCGAGCGCCTCGGTCAGGTCGGCGTGGCGCAGGTCGTACGAGGCTTCGCTGGCGGCGGCCAGCAGGGACTCTATGTCGGGGTACGGGCGGTGGGCGGCGAGCCGCAGGGCCCAGCGGTGGCTGCCGCAGCAGGCCAGGAGGGCCTCCTCGGCGGCGCCGTCGTCGGCCTCGTTGAAGCGGTGCAACCCGAGGAGGGTCGGCTCGGAAATGGGATCGAGCCGCTGTGGCGGGATGTCGCTGGCCAGCGGGTCCTCCTCGTGAGGGCGGGAAGGTGCCGGTGAAGGGGGGTGGTGGAGCAGGTGAAGTATGGGGGCCTCGGGCGGCCGTCTGGGCCGGTCGGGCGGTTCCTCCAAGGTAGTTGAGCGGTCATCAGTTGGGGAGGGCGCACGCCGAATTCATCCGGACGAGCTATCAAGTTGTGACGTTGACACCGGTTCGTCAGCTTCATCGGCTTCGTCGGCTTCGTCGGTACGGCCCTCCCCGGCGGGGAGGTGCTACTCGCAGCGGGTGCCCGCGGCGGGCATGGTGCCCTCGGTCAGGTAGGCGGCCATGGCTTTGTCGATGCAGGCGTTGCCCTGACCGAAGGCGGCGTGGCCCTCGCCGACGCGGGTCAGCAGGGTGGCGTTGGCGAAGCCCTTGGCCAGGGACTCGGCCGAGGCGTACGGCGTGGCCGGGTCACCGGTGGTGCCGACGACCAGGATCGGCGCGGCGCCCTCGGCGCGGATGGGGTGCGGCTTCTCCGTGGTCTGGAACGGCCAGTGGGCGCAGCCCGCCTCGGCGTAGTCGTCCGCGGTGACGCCCTTGGACAGCAGCGGCGCCTCGGCGAGCAGCCGGCTGGCGGCCGCGGCGGCGCGCTCGGGGGTCGCGGCCGGGCGGTTGGCGTCCGCGCAGCGGATCGCGCCGTTGGCCTCGTCCATCGGGCTGTAGTGGCCGTCCTCGTCGCGGCCGTTGTACTGGTCGGCGAAGGCCAGCAGCATGTCGCCCTTGCCGCGGACCATGGCCCAGCCGAGGGCGTTGCGCAGGTACTCCCAGCTCTTGGTGTCGCCGTAGAGCATCGAGATGACGCCGGTCCACGCCTGGTCGCGGCCGAGCTTGCGGCCGTCCTTGGTGGTGATCGGGTTGTCGTGGAGGCCGTCGAGGAAGTCGGCGGCCTTTTTGGCGGCCTTGTCCTTGTCCTTGCCGAGGGAGCACTGGTCGCCGTGGTTCTCCACGCAGTCGGCGGCGAAGCGCTCGAAGGACTTCTCGAAGCCGACCTGCTGGTCGATGCCGTGGTCCAGGGAGTCCTGGGAGGGGTCGACGGCTCCGTCGAGGATCAGCCGGCCGGTGTTCTTCGGGAACTCCTCGGCGTAGACGGAGCCGAGGTAGGTGCCGTAGGAGACGCCGAGGTAGTTGAGCTTCTTGTCGCCGACGACGGCGCGCAGCACGTCGAGGTCGCGGGCGGTGTTACGGGTGCCGACGAAGGGCAGCAGCTTGCCGGACTTGGCCTGGCAGGCGGCGGCGTGGTCGACGGACAGCTTGGCGCGCTCGGCCTTGCGGGTGGCCGGGTCGAGCGGGGCGTCCTGGTCGTTGAGGGCGTCGTGCTGCTTGTCGTCGTAGCAGACGACGGGCGAGCTCGCGCCGGTGCCGCGGGGGTCGAAGCCGATCACGTCGAAGCGGTCGTGCAGGGGGCCGGCGAAGTCCTTGGCGCCGAACTCGACCATCTCGACGCCGGAGCCGCCGGGGCCGCCCGGGTTGACCATCAGGGAGCCGACCCGCTGGTCCGCCTTGGCGGCGGGGTGCTTGATCAGGGCGAGGTCGATGGCGTCGGTGGCGGGGTTGGCGTAGTCGAGCGGGACGTGCAGCTTGCCGCACATCATGCCGGTGGTGTCGACCTTGGCCTTCTCGGCCTTGGGGTCGGCCGGGCACGGGGTCCAGGCGATCTGCTGGCCGTAGAAGGGCTTGAGCGCGGGGTCGGCCTCGCCGGTGGGCTTGGGCGTCGGGGTGGCCGCGGTGCTCGCGGCGGTGGTGCCGGCCTGCTCCTGGGAGGGCGCGGACTTGCCGTCGCAGGCGGTGGCGAGGAGCAGGGTGCCTGCCGCCAGGGCGGTCAGCAGGACGCGTGGGCGGGCGGCCCGGTAGATCTTCATCGCACGTGTGTACCACTGGTGGGTGACACGTTCGATCAGTGGCCCCCGGGCCGCCCGACCTGCGCCTCTGTGTCCGGCGGACCTATGCGCGGTGGACCTTGTGGTTGGCCGCCTGGGCCCGGGGGCGCACGACCAGCAGGTCGATGTTGACGTGCGACGGCCGGGTGACCGCCCAGGCGACGGTGTCCGCGACGTCCTCGGAAGTCAGCGGCTCGGCGACGCCCGCGTACACGGCGGCGGCCTTCTCCTCGTCACCGCGGAAGCGGGTGACGGCGAAGCCCTCGGACTTCACCATGCCCGGGGCGATCTCGATCACCCGGATCGGCTCCCCGCACAGCTCCAGCCGCAGCGTCGCCGCGATGGTGTGCGCGGCGTGCTTGGCCGCGACGTACCCGCCGCCGCCCTCGTACGCGGCCAGCGCGGCGGTGGAGGACATCACCAGGACGGTGCCGTCGCCGGTGGCCCGCAGGGCCGGCAGCAGCGCCTGGGTCACGTGCAGCACGCCGAGCACGTTCACCTCGTACATGGCCCGCCAGTCGGCCGGGTCGCCCTGCTCGACCGTCTCGGCGCCGATCGCGCCGCCGGCGTTGTTCACCAGGACGTCCACCCGGCCCAGCTGCGCCGCGAAGGCGTCCACGGCGGCCCGGTCGGTGACGTCCAGGGTGACGGCGCGGCCGCCGATCTCCTTGGCCAGGGCCTCGATCCGCTCCGTCCGGCGGGCGGTCAGCACCACGTCGAAGCCCTCGGCCGCCAGCCGGCGGGCCGTCGCCGCGCCGATCCCGCTGCTGGCACCGGTGACCACGGCCACCTTCTGCTCGGTCATTGCCACTCCCTGGGGGATCGTCCGTCGTTCGTCCGATCATCTCAACCGCGTCGGCGGCGCGGCGGGGGAGCCCGGGTCGGACCGCGTCGGACCGCGTCGGGTCGTCTCGGACCGCCTCGGATCGCGGGCCGAGCGCCCCTCGACCGCCGTCGGAGGTGCCCCGGCTACGGTGCGCCGTACCGCCGAGAGGTCGGGGAGTGTGGGGCACGTACGCTCCGGTGGAACGTTTCTGACCGCTCGTCAACACCCGTGTCCGTCAAGGCGGCGCCAGCCGTGTCCACCGACCCGGGTGATCGTTGCACAGGTCAGGCAACACCGGGAAGGCGGCTGAAACGAGATGTCATACCCACCTGTCCGGCCGGTATGCGCCCATCCGGGCACTGATTTTCCGGAAGCCGGGAAAAAGTCCCCCGGCGGGCCTACGCTTGGGGAGATGAACCGTCCTGAGCCCGCTCAGCCGGGCACGACGCTCGACGCCGCACGCCCCGCCGCCGGACTGCGCGCCCAGGTCGCGGCGCTCGAGCCCGAGCTGATCGCCTTCCGCCGGGATCTGCACCGGCACCCCGAGCTGGGCCGGCAGGAGTTCCGCACCACCGGGCTCCTGCGCGACCGGTTGCTGGAGGAGGGGCTCAAGCCGCGGGTGCTGCCCGGCGGTACGGGCCTGCTGGTCGACCTCGTCCCGCCCGGCACCGCCCCCGGTACCGAGTTCCTGGCCTTCCGCGCCGACATCGACGCGCTGCCGATCGACGACGCCAAGACCGACGTCTCCTACCGCTCGACCGTCCCCGGCCGCGCCCACGCCTGCGGCCACGACGTGCACACCTCGGTGGTGCTCGGCACGGGCCTGGTGCTGGCGCAGGCCCTGCGCGGCGGCGAGCTGCGCCGGCCCGTCCGGCTGGTGTTCCAGCCCGCCGAGGAGGTCATGCCCGGCGGCGCGCTGGACGTGATCAAGGCCGGCGGGATGGACGGCGTCGGCCGGATCTTCGCCGTGCACTGCGACCCCAAGGTGGAGGTCGGCCGGATCGCCCTGCGCACCGGGGCGATCACCTCGGCCTGCGACCGTCTCGTCCTGCACCTGGACGGCCCCGGCGGCCACACCGCCCGCCCGCACCTGACCACCGATCTGGTGACGGCGATCGCCCGGATGGCCGCCGACCTCCCGGGCGCGCTGGCCCGCCGGATGGACCCGCGCTGGGGCGTCAGCCTGGTCTGGGGCCGGATCGCCTCGGGCTCCGCGCCCAACGTGATCCCGCAGCACGCCGAGCTGGAGGGCACCGTCCGCTGCCTGGAGCTGGCCGGCTGGCGCGAGGCGCCGGACATGCTGCACGAGCTGATCGCCAAGCTCGCCGAGACCTACCGGGCCAAGTGGACGCTGGACTACCACCGCGGGGTGCCGCCGGTGGTCAACGAGGCCGACTCCGTCACCCTGCTGGACGAGGCGATGAACGCCCGGTTCGGGGGCGACGGCGCGCAGGTGGTCGAGAGCACCGAACAGAGCCTGGGCGGTGAGGACTTCTCCTGGTACCTGGAGCACGCCCCCGGCGCGCTCGCCCGACTGGGTGTCCGCGCCCCCGGCGAGACGACGGTCCGGGACCTGCACCAGGGAAGGTTCGACGTGGACGAACGGGCCATCGGCGTCGGGGTCGAGCTCTTTTCGGCACTGGCCCTGGACGGCGACCGGGACTGATCGGTTTCCGCAGCCCTGTGGTCGGCCCGTGATCGGGTCGTCGAGATCCTGGTCCGGTCCGGTTCCGTAAACTGGGCCGGACCAGTCTCGGATTTTCACCGTCCGCGCCGGAATAGAGCCCCGGAGTCGGCATCAGACCACGGTTTGATAACAACCCGAATGCTCAGGCAGCTCGTGACACAACCGTGTTCTACGCGCGTTACGGTGGCGTCCGACCACGCTAATCGGGTGCGTGTGAGAAGGAGATACTCCCTTGCGCCGTTCTATGAAGCTCGCTGCGGTTGTGCTCTCGGGTTCCCTGGGCATGGCCTCGCTCGCCGCCTGCGGCGCAAAGAGCACTGACAGCAACACCGCCTCCTCCGGCGGTGCGTCCGACTCGCTGAAGGTCGGTATGGCCTACGACATCGGCGGCCGTGGCGACCAGTCCTTCAACGACTCCGCCGCCCGTGGCCTGGACAAGGCCAAGGCCGACCTGGGCGTCTCGGTCACCGAGGCCGAGGCCAAGCCGGGCGAGGCCGAGGCCGACAAGGAGACCCGTCTCAAGAACCTCGTCGACGGTGGCTACAAGACCATCGTCGCCGTCGGCTTCGTCTACCAGGACGCGGTCAACAAGGTCGCCAAGGACAACCCGACCGTCAAGTTCGCGATCATCGACTCGAACAGCAAGGACCAGCCGTCCAACGTCACCTCGCTGCTCTTCGCCGAGCAGGAGGGGTCGTACCTCGCCGGCGTCGCCGCCGCGAACAAGTCGAAGTCCAAGCACGTCGGCTTCATCGGCGGTGTGCAGTCCGAGCTCATCAAGAAGTTCGAGGCCGGTTACAAGGCGGGTGTGAAGTCCGTCGACGCGAACATCGTCGTCGAGACCACCTACCTGACCACCCCGCCCGACTTCTCCGGCTTCGCCTCGCCCGACAAGGGCAAGGAGGCCGCGCAGGGCCAGCTCGACAAGGGCGCGGACGTCATCTACTCGGCCGCCGGCTCCTCCGGCAACGGCGCCATCGAGGCCGTCGCCAACGCGAAGAAGTACGCGATCGGCGTCGACTCCGACCAGGCCGCCCAGCCGGCCCTGGCGAGGTACAAGGACTACATCCTGACCTCGATGGTCAAGAACGTCGACACCGCGGTCTACAGCTACATCGACTCGGTCAAGAAGGGTCAGAACCCGACCGGCATCAAGCTGTTCGACCTCAAGGCCCAGGGTGTCTCCCTCGCCACCACCGGCGGCAAGATCGACGACATCCAGGACAAGCTGAAGACCGCCACCGACGCCATCACCAGCGGTCAGACCAAGATCCCGGTCACGCCGGAGGGCTGAGGCCCGAGCATCCCGGAGTCGTAGCCGCGCCCAGCCGCCTGCCCGGCAGCGCGAACGCCCGGTGACGCAGCACGGGAGGGGCCCGGAAGGGTGCGCTCAACGCGTACCCCCGGGCCCCGTTCCGTCCCCGCACGTTTCCCCGTTCCCCCCTTGGCCCTCCAGCGCAACGACGCGCCCCCAGACCACCAGGAGATCGCCATCACCGCATCCGACCCCGTCCCCCTGCGCAAGGACGGCACCCCCAGCGCGGGGACGGCGACACCGGCCGTCGAACTGCGCGGCATCACCAAGCGCTTCCCCGGCGTCGTGGCCAACCACGACATCAACCTCACCGTCCGCAGCGGCACCGTGCACGCCCTCATGGGCGAGAACGGCGCCGGCAAGTCGACGCTGATGAAGATCCTCTACGGCATGCAGAAGCCGGACGAGGGCACCATCGCCATCAACGGCGCGCAGTGCGAGTTCAACACCCCCGGCGACGCCATCGCCCGCGGCATCGGCATGGTGCACCAGCACTTCATGCTCGCCGACAACCTGACGGTGTGGGAGAACGTCGTCCTCGGCGGCGAGAGCCTCTACGGCATCGGGGCCAGGGCCAAGGCGAAGATCAAGGAGATCTCCGACCAGTACGGGCTGAGCGTGCGCCCGGACGCCCTGGTCGAGGACCTCGGCGTCGCCGACCGCCAGCGCGTCGAGATCCTCAAGGTGCTCTACCGCGGCGCCAAGATCCTCATCCTCGACGAGCCCACGGCCGTGCTCGTCCCGCAGGAGGTCGACGCGCTGTTCGACAACCTGCGGGAGCTCAAGGCCGAGGGCGTCACCGTCATCTTCATCTCGCACAAGCTGCACGAGGTGCTCTCGGTGGCCGACGCGATCAGCGTCATCCGGCGCGGCACCACCGTCGGCGACGCCGACCCGAAGGCCGTCACCGCCCGCCAGCTCGCCGAGCTGATGGTCGGCGCCGAACTGCCCTCCCCGGAGACCCGCGAGTCCACCGTCACGGACGAGGTGATGCTCCAGGTCGAGGGCCTGCGCATCGCCAAGACCGACGCCGAGGGCATCGAGCGCGTCGTCCTCGACGACATCTCGCTGCGCATCCGCAAGGGCGAGATCCTCGGCATCGCCGGCGTCGAGGGCAACGGCCAGGCCGAGCTCGTCGAGGCCATCATGGGCATGCTGCCGCTGAACGCCGGCGCCGTCTCCCTGGACGGCAAGGACCTCTCCGGCACGCTCACCCGCGCCCGCCGCGAGGCCGGCATCGGCTACATCCCCGAGGACCGCCACAAGCACGGCCTGCTGCTGGAGGCCCCGCTCTGGGAGAACCGCATCCTCGGGCACGTCACCGAGAAGCCCAACTCCAAGGGCATCCTGCTCGACCCGGCCGCCGCCCGCGTCGACACCCAGCGCATCGTCGAGCAGTACGACGTCCGCACCCCCGGCATCGAGGTCACCGCGGCCTCCCTCTCCGGCGGCAACCAGCAGAAGCTGATCGTCGGCCGCGAGATGAGCCACGAGCCCAAGCTGCTCATCGCCGCCCACCCCACCCGCGGCGTGGACGTCGGCGCGCAGGCCCAGATCTGGGAGCACATCCGGGTCGCGCAGCGCGCGGGCCTGGCGGTCCTGCTGATCTCGGCCGACCTGGACGAGCTGATCGGGCTCTCCGACACCATCCGGGTCATCTACCGCGGGCGCCTGGTCGCCGACGCGGACCCGGCCACCGTCACCGCCGAGGACCTCGGCACCGCGATGACGGGTGCGGCCAGCGGCCACCTGGAGTCCGAGCCGGAGGCCGTCGAGGAGTACCACGAGATCCTCGTCGAGGGCACCGAGGCCGAGGCCGAGGGCGACGGGGACCGTCCGTCCGAGGCCGACCCGAGCGACGCCGTTCCGTCCGACACCGCCGACGATCCCAAGGCGGGGGAGTAGCCACATGACCAGTCCCAACCCCCCGGCCGGCGCCAAGCCCGGCCCGGCGAAGAGCTTCAGCTTCGAGCGCGTCGCGTTCGCGCTGGCCGCGCCGGTGCTCGCGATCCTGCTCTCCGTCGCGATCTGCTCCATCCTGCTGGCGACCTCGGGCAAGAACCCGTTCGACGCGTGGAACGTGATGATCACGTACGCCACCAAGTCGGACGGCCAGGTCAACATCATCAACCGGGTGAGCACCTACTACCTGGCCGCGGCCGCCGCCGCGTTCGGGTTCCGGATGAACCTGTTCAACATCGGCGTCGAGGGCCAGTACAAGGTGGCGGCGCTGTTCGCGGCCTTCGTCGGCGGCCAGCTCGACCTGCCGTCCTTCATCCAGATCCCGCTGCTGCTGATCACCGCCATGCTGATCGGCGGCCTGTACGCGAGCATCGCCGGTCTGCTGAAGGTCTACCGCGGCGTCAGCGAGGTCATCGCGACCATCATGCTGAACTCGATCGCCACCGCGATCGTCGGCGTCCTGCTCGTCCCGGGCATCTTCGCGCCCAAGGTCAGCGGCACCAGCAACTCGATCGGGACCAAGCCGATCTCGGAGTCCAGCCGCTTCTTCGCGTTCGACACGAACGGCGGCCAGGTCTGGGGCTTCCTGCTCATCGCCGTCGTCGTCGGCGTCGTCTTCCAGTTCACGCTGACCCGCACCCGCTTCGGCTTCGACCTGCGCGCCACCGGCCGCTCGGAGAGCGCCGCGACGGCCTCCGGTGTGAACGTCAAGAAGATGGTCGTCATCTCGATGGCGGTCTCCGGCGCGATCGCCGGTCTGATCGGCCTGCCCGAGCTGATGCAGCACTCGTACTACTTCGGCCAGACCTTCCAGCCCGGCCTCGGCTTCCTGGGCATCTCCATCGCCCTGCTCGGCCGCAACAGCCCGATCGGCATCGCCTTCGCGGCGCTGCTGTTCGCCTTCCTCGACGCCGCCGGCTCGGTGCTCCCGCTGCCCCTCAACGGTGAGTTCCCCTTCGAGATCGTCGACGTCATGAAGGGCACCATCGTCATCTGCGTCGTCGTCGCGTACGAGCTGGTGCGCCGCTACGGCCTCGTCCGCCAGCAGCGCCGCGTCGGCGCCGAGCTCGCCGCCCAGGCCGCCGCGGCCGCTGAGAACAAGGAGGTCGCGGCATGAGCCAGAACTTCACGACCGAGTTTTGGAAGAGGGTCGCCTTCCCGCTCGGAGAGCCATCGGGCAAGCCGACGAAGAAGCGCAAGCTGTCCTGGCCGGTGGTGCTCCTGCTGATCGCGGGCGCGCTGCTCCTGATCGCCGCCGTCGGCATGGCCACCGGCAACCACTCGGTGACCTCCTCCGGTCAGATCACCGCCGCACTCGGCGCCGCCGTGCCGATCGGCATGGCCGGTCTGGGCGGTCTCTGGTCCGAGCGGGCCGGTGTGGTCAACATCGGCCTCGAAGGCATGATGGTCGCCGGCACCTTCTGCGGTGCCTGGGCGGGCTACCTGGTCAACCCGTGGGTCGGCCTGCTGGCCGGCATGGCGGGCGGTGCGCTCGGCGGTCTGCTGCACGCGGTCGTCACCGTCACCTTCGGCGTCGACCACATCGTCTCCGGCGTCGGCATCAACCTGCTGATCCCCGGCATCTGCGCGTACGTCAACCGGATCTACTACAAGGACTACGTGTCGGCGGGCGCCGGTCAGGGCCAGTCCCCGCCGGCCGATCCGCTGCCGTACATCACCGTCCCGGGCCTGTCCTCCTGGCTGAAGGACATCGAGGGCCACCACTGGTTCTTCGTCTCCGACGTCGCGGGCGTGCTCGGCGGCCTGGTCACCAACCTCTCGGTGGTCGTGGTGCTGGCCGGCGCACTGATCGTGGTCAGCTACTTCGCCCTGTGGCGCACGGTCTTCGGCCTGCGTCTGCGCTCCTGCGGCGAGAACCCGACGGCGGCCGAGTCGCTGGGCGTCAACGTCTACAAGTACAAGTACATGGCGGTCATCGCCTCCGGCGCCTTCGCGGGCCTCGGCGGTGCGTACCTCTCGCTGGTCGCCTCGCACTTCTACAAGGACGGCCAGACGGCCGGGCGAGGCTTCATCGGCCTCGCCGCGATGATCTTCGGCAACTGGCTGCCCGGCGGCCTGGCCATGGGCGCGGGCCTGTTCGGCTTCACCGACAGCCTCCAGCTGCGCGACCCGGAGTCGGTGCACGTGCTGATCCTGATCGTCGGCATCGCGATGATCCTGCTGGCGCTGTGGCACCTGTACCGCCGCAAGTACGTCGCGACGGCGATCACCGCCGCGGCGGCCGCGGGCCTGCTGTGCTGGTACGCCTTCACCGAGCAGGTGCAGCGTCCGCTGATCGTCGCCACGCCGTACGTGATCACCCTGGTGGTCCTGGCGCTGGCCTCGCAGCGACTGCGCATGCCCAAGGCGGACGGCCAGATCTACCGCAAGGGGCAGGGCAAGTGACGGCACCCGTCGCGGACGCGGCCGGCGCGGCCTCCGCGGTCGACTGGGAGCGGCTGCGCGAGGCGGCGCGCGAGGCGATGAGCCACGCGTACGCCCCGTACAGCAAGTTCCCGGTCGGCGCGGCGGCGCTGGTGGACGACGGCCGGCTGGTCTCCGGCTGCAACGTCGAGAACGCCTCGTACGGGCTCGGGCTGTGCGCCGAGTGCGGCCTGGTGTCCGCGCTGCACGCCTCCGGCGGCGGCCGGCTGGTCGCCTTCACCTGCGTCGACGGCGCGGGCGAACTGCTGATGCCGTGCGGGCGCTGCCGCCAGCTGCTGTACGAGCACGGCGGCCCGGAGCTGCTGGTCGACCTGGCCTCCGGCGTGAAGCCGATGAGCGAGGTCCTGCCCGACGCGTTCGGGCCGGAGCGGCTCTAGCCTCTTGATTTGTTACGCGCGTAGAGTGTCGCGAGCGGGCCGATGACCGGTCATCTCGCGACACTCTTCGCGTTTGCTGCGCATTCGATGCCTTTCTGAACAACCCTCTTGGAGCACGCATGGACGCCATCTCCGTCATCAGGACCAAGCGCGACCGCGGAGAGCTGAGCGACGCTCAGATCGACTGGGTCATCGACGCCTACACCCGCGGCGAGGTCGCCGACGAGCAGATGTCCGCGCTGGCCATGGCGATCTTCCTGAACGGTATGAAGGCGCGGGAGATCAGCCGCTGGACCGAGGCGATGATCCGCTCCGGCGTCCGGATGGACTTCTCCTCCCTGCCGCTGCCCACCAGCGACAAGCACTCCACCGGCGGCGTCGGCGACAAGATCACCCTCCCGCTCGCCCCGCTCGTCGCCGCCTGCGGCGCCGCCGTCCCGCAGCTCTCCGGCCGCGGCCTCGGCCACACCGGCGGCACCCTCGACAAGCTGGAGTCCATCCCCGGCTGGCGCGCCCTGCTCTCCAACGAGGAGATGATGGACGTCCTGCGCGGCGCCGGCGCCGTCATCTGCGCCGCCGGCGACGGTCTCGCCCCCGCCGACAAGAAGCTGTACGCGCTGCGCGACGTCACCGGCACCGTCGAGGCCATCCCGCTGATCGCCTCCTCGATCATGTCCAAGAAGATCGCCGAGGGCACCGGCGCGCTCGTCCTGGACGTCAAGGTCGGCTCCGGCGCGTTCATGAAGAACATCGACGACGCCCGCGAACTCGCCCGCACCATGGTCGGCCTGGGCACCACGGCCGGCGTCAACACCGTCGCCCTGCTCACCGACATGTCCACCCCGCTCGGCCTCACCGCGGGCAACGCCCTGGAGGTCCGCGAGTCCGTCGAGGTCCTCGCCGGCGGCGGCCCGGCCGACGTCGTCGAACTCACCCTCGCCCTCGCCCGCGAGATGCTCGCCGCCGCCGGCGTCCACGGCAAGGACCCGGCGGACGCCCTGCGCGACGGCTCCGCGATGGACCACTGGCGCCGCATGATCGCCGCCCAGGGCGGCGACGTCGACGCGCCCCTCCCCGTCGCCCGCGAGCAGCACGTCATCGCCGCCCCCGCCTCCGGCGTCCTCACCAAGCTCGACGCCTACGCCGTCGGCGTCAGCGCCTGGCGCCTCGGCGCCGGCCGCGCCCGCAAGGAGGACCCGGTGCAGGCCGGCGCCGGCATCGAGATGCACGCCAAGCCCGGCGACACCGTCGTGGCCGGCCAGCCCCTCCTCACCCTCCACACCGACACCCCCGAGCGCTACGACTACGCCATCGCCGCCCTCGATGGCGGCATCGAGGTCGCCCCGGCGGGCACCGCGTTCACCCCGAACCCGATCGTCCTCGACCGCATCGCGTAGTCATATGATTACTCCATGTGCGGCAGCGTGCCCTACGCTGCCGCACATGGGAGTTGACCGCTTCACGGTCGAGATCGAACCTGAGGTTCGGGATTGGCTCATCACACTCTCGACACGGCACTACGCTGCCATGGAGAGACGCGTTGATATTTTGGCCGAGAACCCGACGACGCTCGACGAGCCGCGCTCGCGGCACCTGGAAGGACCGTTGCGGGAACTGCGCTTTCGTCTGGACGGCACGGCCACGAGAGTTACCTATTGGCTGGCGCCCGGTCGGCGGATCATTCTGCTGACGGTGTTCACCAAGAGACGGATGCGGGAGACAGCTGAGGTCACCCGGGCGCTATGGGCTCAGAAGATCTGTGAGTCCGAACACGAGCCCGCGCATGGCGAGTTCAGCCGGATCATCCCGGAAGAAGGGTTGAGATGAACCACTCCCAGTGGAAGACCCGCCGCACGCGCGAGCTGTTGGGCGAGCAGGTGGAGGAGAGCCCGGAGATGGCGGCGTTCCGGCTGGAGATGCAGTACTCCGAGGCGCTGGGGCAGGCGCTCTACGACCGTCGAATCGCTCTCGGCCTCTCGCACGCCGAGGTGGCCCGGCGTGCGGGGATGACTGAAGACGAGATCGAGTGCATCGAGGAGGCCGGTGTCGTGCCGACGCTCCCGCTGCTGCAGCGGCTGGCAGGCGCTCTGGAGGCGGAACTCGACATCCATGTCACGCCCGACACCCAGGCCACCGTCCGCTTCCAGGCCCCGGCTGCCTGAACGTCGTCGAGGAGCCCGTACCCGGTCACCGGGGACGGGCTCCTTCGTGTTCTCAGGTGTAGGTCCGCAGGACGCTGGTGTCGAGGGTCCAGGGGCCGACGGTGATGGTGTCGCCGAAGACGAAATCCGTGCGGCGTGTGTAGCCGGGCTCGTCGTGGATGATGCCGGTGCCCTTGCGGGGGTCAACCAGGAGATAGAGCGGGATGCCCATGGTGGCGTAGTCGTGGACCTTGTTGTGGTAGTCGTTCTCGGGGTTGGACTTGGAGACGATCTCTACGACGAGAAGGATCTCGTGGGGCCGGAACGCCGGCGTGTCGTCGTCCAGAGCGGCCTCGGGGAAGACCATCAGGTCGGGATTGCGAAGTCGGCCGAGGCCGATGTCCTCCAGATCCGCACCGCCGTGGGCGATGTATCCGGGGTGGGTGTCGGGCAGCTGGGCGTTGAGCTGCTGCGCGAGGCGGATGACGGCCAGTTCGTGGCGCTTGACGGGCGACATCATCATGACGATCTCGCCGTCGGCGATCTCGATCTTCCCTATTCCCGGCATCTGCGGCAGCTGATCAGCGATCTCACGCAACCGGGCGAACACAGCAGGTTCGATGCTCATGTCTCGGAGTCTATCGGCGCCAGCTGTCATGGGCTGTCGTCGATCGTGGGTGCCGATTCGGCAAGGCGCTTGACCTGCTCCAGGTCCAACCTGGCCTCGTCGGCGAGGGACTGGAGGAACGCGTCCCCGTCCTGGAACACCTGGCCGCGCTCGCCCTCGGCGAGCGCGGCGTCGACTTCCCGCTCCTTCTCCCGCCATGCCTGCTGATGGTGCCTGTGGTCTGCCATGAGGCCGGTTTACCGGACGGAGAGTCCGCCTGTCTGCCGCGCCGCGTGGGCCTGGTGGGTGCCGTAGAGGGTGACTGCGGTGGCGAGGGTCATGGCGGTGAGGGCGATGGTCGCGGCGCCGGGCCAGGCGGTGGAGTGGTAGGCGTCGGCGCCGAGGGTGCCGCCGAGGCTGTTGCCGAGGTAGTAGGCGATCAGGTAGAGGGCGGAGGCCTGGGCGCGGCCGTGGGTGGCGGTGCGGCCTACGGCGGCGGAGGCGGTGGCGTGGCCGGCGAAGAAGCCGGCGGTGATGAGGACGAGGCCGAGGAGGGTGAGGGGGAGGGAGTCGGCGAGGGAGAGGAGGAGGCCCGCGGTGGTGACGGCGATGGCGGTGTAGAGGGCGCCGCGGCGGCCGAGGCGGGTGGTGAGGCGGCCGGCGGCCGCGGAGGTGCCGGTGCCGACGAGGTAGACGACGAAGATCGAGGCGGCGATCGACTCGGGCAGGTGGAAGGGGGCGGCGATCAGCCGGTAGCCGATGGTGTTGTAGACGGCGCCGAAGACCGCCATGAAGAGCATCCCGAGCAGGTAGAGCCGTACCAGCAGCGGGTTGCGCAGGTGGGCGCCGACCGTGCGGGCGAGGGCGCGGGCGTCCACGGGGGCCGGGGTGAAGTGGCGGGCGGCGGGGATGAGGAGGCGGAAGGCGAGGGCGGCGAGGAGGGCGAGGGCGGCGGAGGCGGCCAGGCCCCAGCGCCAGCCGAGGGCGGCGGCCGTCCAGCCGGAGAGGAGGCGTCCGCCCATGCCGCCGATGCTGTTGCCGGCCACGTACAGGCCCATCGCGGAGGCCAGGGCGCTGGGGTGGATCTCCTCGGCGAGGTAGGCCATGGCGGTGGCGGGCAGGCCAGCGAGGGCCGCGCCCTGGAGGGCGCGCAGGGCGACGAGGGTGGTGAGGTCGGGCGCGAACGGCAGGGCGAGGGCGAGGGTGGCGGCGGCGAGGGTGGAGGCCGTCATGACCGCGGTGCGGCCGTAGCGGTCGGAGAGGGCGCTGGCCGGGAGCAGGCCGAGCGCGAGGCCGAGGGTGGCGGCGGAGGCCGTCCAGCTGGCCTGGCCGGGGGTGAGGTCGAGGTCGGCGGAGAGGATCGGCAGCAGGCCCTGGGTGGAGTACAGCAGGACGAAGGTGGCGACCCCGGCGGCGAACAGGGCGAGGTTGGCGCGGCGGAAGGCGCGCTGCCCGGGGCGGTGGCGGTCGTCCCGGGCGGGCTCCAGGGCGGGTGTGGGGGCAGTCGAGGCTGCCCTGGTATCGGCGGGCTGCATGGGGACGACCGTAGGCCCGTGGCGGTTGATGCGTCCAATGCATGAAGAGGGGATGATCGATGCACACGCGTATGAGGACAGGTGGTGGCGGCATGACGGGGCCGGAGTCGGCGGACGGTGTGGAACAGGGCCACCGGGTGGCCGAGTTGGGGCCCGGTGAGCCCGCGGTGCTGCTGGCGCCGAGGCTGGCGCAGTTCGCCGCGGTGGCCCGGCTGGAGCACGTGACGCGGGCGGCGGCGCTGCTCGGGGTGCCGCAGCCGACGCTGTCGCGGGCGGTGGCGCGGCTGGAGGAGGAGCTGGGGGTGGACCTGCTGGCCCGGCAGGGCCGGACCGTCCGGCTGACGAGGGCCGGGCGGCTGCTGCTGGCCTCGGTGGAGCGGGCGCTGGCGGAGGTCGAGCGGGGTGCGGAGGCGGCCCGGGCGGAGGCGGATCCGGCGGCCGGGCGGGTGGCCTTCGGGTTCCTGCACACGATGGGGCCGGACGCGGTGCCGGCGCTGCTGCGGGGGTTCCGGGCGGAGAATCCGCAGGTGCGGTTCCAGCTGGTGCAGGACTACGGCGGGGCGATGCTGGAGCGGCTGCGGGCGGGGGAGCTGGACCTGTGCCTGGTCGCGCCGCTGCCGGACGATCCGGCGTTCGTGGCCCGCCCGCTCGACGAGCAGCGGCTGAACCTGGTCGTCCCGGCGGACCACCGGCTGGCCGGGCGGCGGCGGATCAGGCTGGGGGAGGTGGCGGAGGAGCCGTTCGTCGGTCTGGAGCCGGGGTACGGGCTGCGGGTGATCACGGACGACTTCTGCGCGCAGGCGGGCTTCGTGCCCCGGCTGACCTTCGAGGGGGAGGAGGCGGAGACGCTGCGCGGGCTGGTGGCGGCGGGCCTGGGTGTGGCGCTGCTGCCGCCGCCGCTGGTGCCCCGGCCGGGGGTGGTGGAGCTGGAGGTGACGGCGCCGAGGACGCGCCGGGCGGTGGGGCTGGCCTGGGCGGCGGGGCGGCCGCTGACTCCGCCGGTGGCGGCGTTCCGGGATTTCGTGCTGTCGCGGCGGGGGCGGCTGCTGCACCACGACTGACGGCCGGGCCGGGGATTGCGCATTGGTGGATCGTATGGACCGGTCGGTGGAATTCCGCGTGGAGTTTGGACCATCCGGCGGTGTTCCCGGTGGTGGGTCTACGCGCGTAGGGGCTATATTTCCGCAATGGAGAAGCAGATCCCCGTCACCACCGCGGGCACGGGCCCGCGCATTCCCACCCCCGACCAGATCCGCCGCGCGCCGAAGGTGCTGCTGCACGACCACCTGGACGGCGGGCTGCGCCCGGAGACCGTCGTCGAGCTGGCCGCCGCGGTCGGCTACGAGGGCCTCCCGACCATGGACCCCAAGGAACTCGGCGAGTGGTTCCGCGAGGCCGCCGACTCCGGCTCGCTGGTCCGCTACCTGGAGACCTTCGCGCACACCTGCGCCGTCATGCAGACCCGCGAGGCCCTGATCAAGGTCGCCGCCGACTGCGCCGAGGACCTGGCCGCGGACGGCGTCGTGTACGCCGAGGTGCGCTACGCCCCCGAGCAGCACCTGGAGGGCGGACTGAGCCTGGACGAGGTCGTCCTGGCCGTCCAGGAGGGCTTCCGCCTCGGCGAGGCCAACGCCCGCGCGGCCGGCCACCGCATCCGCGTCGGCACCCTGATCACCGCGATGCGCCACGCCGCGCGTTCGCAGGAGATCGCCGAGCTGGCCAACCGCCACCGGGACGCGGGCGTCGTCGGCTTCGACATCGCGGGCGCCGAGGCCGGGTACCCCCCCACCCGCCACCAGGCCGCCTTCGACTACCTCAAGGGCGAGAACAACCACTTCACCATCCACGCGGGCGAGGCGTTCGGCCTGCCGTCGATCTGGGAGGCCCTGCAGTGCTGCGGCGCCGATCGGCTCGGCCACGGCGTGCGGATCGTCGACGACATCACGGTGAACGAGGACGGCTCCGTCGAGCTCGGCCGCCTGGCCGCGTACGTGCGCGACAAGCGCATCCCGCTGGAGATGTGCCCGACCTCCAACCTCCAGACGGCGGCGGCCACTTCGTACGCCGAGCACCCGATCGGGCTGCTGAGCCGGCTGAAGTTCCGGGTCACGGTGAACACCGACAACCGGCTGATGAGCGGCACCAGCATGAGCCAGGAGTTCGGGCACCTGGTGGACGCCTTCGGTTACACGCTGGGCGACATGGAGTGGTTCACCGTCAACGCGATGAAGTCCGCGTTCCTGCCCTTCGACGAGCGGCTGGCGATGATCGGCGACGTGATCAAGCCGGGCTACGCCGAGCTCAAGGCGGAGTGGCTGTTCGCCTCCGGCGCCGGCAACTGAGTCTTCGGCCGTTTCGGCCGTTTCGGTCGTACGCGAGGTCGGATGAACGCCCTTTTCTCGTGCGGAAATTGGTGTTCATCCGACTATTCCCTCGGGTGAGTGAACGCCCTTTGGTGCTGGCGCGAACCTCTCACTACGGTGTGCCAGTCATGCCGTCGACGACAGCGGTGGCGGCGGTCGCCCTTCCGCCCTCCGCGTCGGAGCCGGCCACCGACGACGACCCAAGGGGACGAACCATGAAGCAGGCTCTCAAGGCCGCCGGCACCGCCGCGCTCGGCATCGCCATCGCGGCGGTCGGTGCCGGCACCGCCTCCGCCGAGGCCCCGGCGCCCGGCGGCCTCGGGCTTCCCACCGGCGCGGTGACGAACCCCGCGGTGACCGGTGCGGTCACCGACACCGCCTCCAAGCTGCCCGGTGGTGACAAGGTCACCGGCGCGCTCGGCACCCTCGCCCCGACCGCCGGTCACGCCGCTGCGGCGGCCCCGGAGGCGGCTCCGGTCGCCGCGCCCGCCGTTGCGCCCGCTGCCGCGCCGGTCGCCGGTGTGACGCAGACCCGTGGGGCCATCCCGACCATCCCGGGCGTCGACAAGACCCCGATCGGGGGGCTGACCGGCGCCCTGCCGCTGCCGGGCCTCGCCGGCTGACCCTGGCACGCAGCACGACGGGCCGCCCGCCCCGGGAACTCCGGGGCGGGCGGCCCGTTCTCGTGCGCCCGCCGGGATCACGGCTCAGGAATCACGCTTCTGGGATCACGTCTCCGGGATCACGGTTCTGGGATCACGGCTCCTGGGGGAGCAGCACCCACAGGGCGAGGTAGACCAGGAACTGCGGGCCGGGCAGCAGGCAGGAGGCCAGGAAGATCAGGCGGACGGTCCAGGGCGTCAGGCCGAAGCGCTCGGCGATCCCGGCGCAGACGCCGGCGATGACGCGGTTGTGGCGGGGGCGGGCGAGGCGGGCCATGGTGGTCTCCCAATCGGTTGCGACCCGGTCGGCCGGTCCGGCGGGTGTACTTCCATGCTCCGTCGCGGACGGGCGGCAAGCCTCCGCCCACCAGGTGATTCGCGGCCCCGGCGGGTCACCGGGGAGGCGTACCCGGCCGTCGGGGTCGTCTCGGGGAGGGCCCTGAGGACGGAAGTCCTATTCGGGCGGCGGGGCGGTGGCCGGGTGGGGGCGGAAACCCCGTGGCGAAGCTGTCGGATCATCTGGATATGATTCCGCGGTCGCTGATCATGGGGGGCTGAATCGGCGGCGCCCTCGCGGCTTCCAACGGCTTCAAGCTGCCCCTCACGTCTGCGACTTCGCACTTCCCCGGGCGCTCGCCCGCATTCCTCCGTGAGGTTCCCTTGCGCATTCAGCACCGCCGGCTCCTCGCTGTCGCGGCCGCCGCCACCCTGGTCTCGGGCGTCGCCCTGACCTCGGCCCCCGCCGCGTTCGCGGCCCCGGCGGCACCCGGCCCCACCGCCCCCGCGCCCCAGGGCCAGGCTTCGCCCGTCACGGTCACGGTCAGCGGCTTCCCGACCACCGTCAAGGCGGGCAACGCGGTCGAGTTCACCGCGACGTTCAAGAACACCGCCGATCATCAGATGGATGCGACCACCAGCTTCAGCGTGGCCTCCACCAGCTCCGCCCTCAAGCAGAGCCAGCTCAAGCTGGAGTTCCAGCGCCCGGGTGGCACGCAGTGGCAGGAGGCCAAGCCGTTCGGCCTCACCTCCGGTGGTGCCTGGGAGCTCGACGGGTCCGCCGCCCAACTGCACCTCGCCCCCGGTGCCGAGGCCGTCTACCGGCTGCGGCTGACCTTCTCCGCCGATGCCGCCCCCGGTCAGGCATCCGCGGCCGTCAGCGCGGCGGTCACCGATCCGACCGTTCCCGCCGGCCAGCCCTCCTCCAGCCTGGCCTCCGGCGGCACCCCGAACTTCACCGTCGAGCCGCCGGACGGTCCTGCCACCCCGCCCACGGCCGGTCTGCCGGAGATCAAGGTCGAGGGCCTGCCGGAGACCTTCACCGCCGGTGGCGAGGCGAAGGCGTTCAAGGCCGTCTACACCAACCGCACCGGCAAGGACCTGCGGATCGTCCCCGCGATCGTCTTCCAGGGCGAGGGCGTGCTGCGGCCCGACGCCGTCAAGCTGGAGTTCCAGACGCAGGACGGAAAGTGGCTGGCTGCCACCCCGACGCCGGACGGGGACATCCCCGGCACCCAGCTGGGCGTGGCACTGGCCACGGGTAACAAGGCCGACGACGTCATCCCGCTGCCCAAGGGCGAGACCCGCACGGTCAATCTGCGCCTGGCCTTCACCAAGGACGCGCCGGTCGCCGCCGAGACGGTCTTCGCCAACGCGTACAGCCTGCCCGGGCAGGGCGAGCACCAGGCCGGGACGTCCAGCCCGAAGGCCCCGTTCAAGATCGAGGCCGCGGCCACGGGCGGGGCGACCACCCCGGCCACCCCGGCTCCCACGACGCCGGCCACCCCGTCGACCACCGACCCCGCCCCGGCGACCCAGGCCCCGGTCGTCCCGGCCGCGCAGAGCGGCACGGGCGCGCAGGGTTCGTCGGCCACCGGCTCGTCGGGGACGACCGCCACCGCCGCGTCGGCCACCGGCACCGACCTGGCCTCCACCGGCGGCGGCTCCTCGGCCGCCCCGATGGCGATCACCGGCGCCACCGCGATCGCGCTCGGCGCGGGCACCCTGGTCGTGGCGCGCCGCCGCATGGCTGCCGCTCAGCGCTGATCCCGGATACGGCGAGAGGGCCCGTTCCCCCCTTCGTAGTGCCACTACGGATGTAGTCGCACTACGTACGTAGTGGCACTACTGCAGTAGTTCCACTACGGAAGGGGGGACGGGCCCTCGAGGCGTCCGTACGGGCGGAGCTCAGGCCGTCGGCGGCTGCTGCGGCGGAGTGGGCTGCGCGTAGGGGTTGTCCGCCACCGGCTGGGCGGGCGTGCCCGGCTGATACGGCGCGGCGCCGTGCGGCGCGGCCGGAGCACCCTGCGGGGCCGCCGGGGCGACGGGCGCGGCCGGGGCGGCCGGCTGCCAAGTCTGCGGAGCGGGCGCCTGCGCGGCGTTGGGGTCGAACGGCGCGTTCGGGTTGTACGGGGCGTTCGGGTTGTACGGGGCCACCGGCGCGGCCGGCTGCGCGTTCTTGGCGTTGCTGCGCTCGACGATCGACTTCACCATGGCGACGATCAGCAGCACGGGCAGGATGAACACCTTCAGGAAGATGGTGTAGGTGCCGCCCTCGAAGACGAACGCGAGGTAGTAGGCGTAGCCGAGGAATCCGAGGCCGACCAGGCTGCAGATGATCCGCATCCCGATCTTCACGCGCATGCTGGCCACGCCGAGGCCGAGCAGGATGATGCCGCTGAGGGCAAGCGCCACGACGTACCAGGAGAAGAGCGGCTCGGCGCTGAAATCGAGATTCAAGGTGCTTCCTGTAACCGGAATGAAAAACGGAGGAACCGTTCGGGGACGAGAGCGCACAGTACTGGAGGCGGCTGACATCCGGCGTCGCCTTTTCATCACGGTGTCATTGCGCTGCACCGGAACGGAGATTGACGAGGTGGGAAATGGTCGGCTATGAGCTGCTGCGGGTCTTTTGCGGACCGGACGGTGAGTACGGGAACGAGCTCGGCGTGGTGCGCGAAGGCGCCTCGCTGCCGGCGCGGGCGGATCGTCAGGCCCTCGCCCGTGAACTCGGCTACAGCGAGACGGTGTTCGTCGACGACCCGGTGAGCGGGGAGATCGACATCTACACCCCGACCCTGCGCCTGCCCTTCGCCGGCCACCCCTGCGTGGGCGCGGCCTGGCTGCTCGGCGTCGACCGGTTGGTCACCGCCGCCGGTGTCGTGGGCGTGCGCCGCGAGGGCGGGCTGACCAGGATCGAGGCCCGGCCCGAGTGGGCGCCCGGGCGCACCCTGCGTCAGTACGGTTCGGCGGCCGAGGTGGACGCCCTGGAGGTGCCGCCGCCGGGCGAGTGGATCTACGCCTGGGCCTGGCAGGACGAGGCGGCCGGCACCGTCCGGGCCCGGGCCTTCCCCGGGCGGGGCGACGGCATCGACGAGGACGAGGCGACGGGCGCGGCCGCCCTGTTGCTGACCGCCCGCCTCGGCCGGGAGCTGACGATCACCCAGGGCCGGGGTTCGCAGCTGATGACCGGGCCGCGCCCGGGCGGGCTGATCGAGGTCGGCGGCCGGGTGGTCGCGTAGGCCGTGTCGTTCGGCTCGGGCCCTCAGGGGGCGGGCGGCGTCGGTTCGGCGTAGGCGCGGGGGCGGGGGGCGAGGGCGACCACCGGGGTGACGACGGGCGTCACCGCGTGGACCGTCGCCCTGTCGGCCGTCGGTGCGATCCGGACGGCGGCCCCCGCCTGCCCGTCCTCCGAGGCGGCCCGCCGGGCGGCCGCCGTCAGGCGCTCGCGCAGCACGTGCCGCAGGCCCGGGACGAAGGCGAGGTGGGTGACGGCCACGCCGATCACCGCGAGCAGGATGTGGTCCACGTTGAGCACGTGCCCGGGCGTCCAGGAGGAGAGGAACTCCAGGCCCGTCGCCAGCATGGCGGAGGCGCCGGTGGTGCGCAGGAAGGACGGCAGCCAGCCCGCCCGCACGCGCCCGCCGGCCAGCGGGAGCAGCACCCCGAGCGGGGCCAGCAGCAGGAGTTCGCCGGCGACCTGCCAGCCCGTCGAGGAGCGCAGCGACGCCAGCGGCGTCAGGTTGGCGTCGTAGACCCAGGCCACCGGCAGGGGCCGGAGCACCACCAGCCAGAGCACCACCGCCAGGTGGCAGGCCAGGCCCGCCAGCCCGATCAGGCGGAGGGGACGGTGGACGACCGCCGTCGGCCCGGTCTCGGTCCGCACGACGGAACGCTCGTCGCGTGTCCTGGTGCCATCTCGCTGCACGGGGGGAAGGACGTGAGCCGGTGGCGCGACGGTTCCACACCCGGCGTGAACATTCCGAAAGCGCCCCTCGGCGCCCCCGTACGACTGCCGGTACCGGCTACCGGCAGCCCGCGCCGGGGACGGCGCTGAACGGGTTGTCCGGCGGCGCGCTGCTCGCCTGCGCCGGGGCCGGGGACGGGCTCGCGGCGCCCTTGGCGACCCCGCCCCGGGCCTGGGTGACGGCCGGGGTCGGGGCGGGGGTGGCCAGGGCGGTCGGCACGTGCGGGGCGGTCGGGCAGGCCGTCCGGCTGGCCGGGGCCCCGGCGTCCACGGGCACGGCGGTGGGCCGGATGCCGCAGCCGGAGGCCAGCGCGAGCAGCGCCACCACCCCGGCCGAGCGGCGCAGGACGGTCGGCAGCGCAGGCGCGGCGGTCGAACGTACGGCGGTGGAGCGGGTCAACTTGCGTCCTTGTCCCGGGCGGCGTCGCGAACCGGGCCGCCCTCGGTCTCGTCCTCGGACGGCGGAGCCGGCGGGGCCAGTGGCAGCGTCAGGGTGAACACCGCGCCGACCTCCCCGTTGGCCGCCGTGATCGTGCCCCCGTGGATCTGCGCGTTGGCCATCGCGATCGACAGCCCCAGGCCGCTGCCCTCGGAGCGGGCCCGCCCCCGGTCGGCCTTGTAGAAGCGGTCGAAGACGTGCGGCAGCACGTCCTCGGGGATGCCGGGGCCGCTGTCGGAGACCTCGACCACCACCGAGTCGCCGGTCTGCCGGACCTTGACGCGCACCGGCGAGCCGCCGTGCTTGAGGGCGTTGCCGATCAGGTTGGCGAAGACCACGTCGAGCCGGCGCGGGTCGACGACGGCCAGGATGCCGCGCGGGGCGTCCAGTTCGACGGCGTCGTACCAGGCCCGGCCGTCGATGCAGGACATGATCAGGTCGGCCATGTCCACCTCGTCGGCGACGAGCTTCGCGGTGCCGGCGTCGAAGCGGGTGACCTCCATGAGGTTCTCCACCAGGTCGGACAGCCGCCTGGTCTCGCTCACCACGAGCCGTACGGCCGGTTCGATCATGGGGTCGAGGGACTCGGCCTCGTCCTCCAGGATGTCGGTGACGGCGGTCATCGCGGTCAGCGGGGTGCGCAGCTCGTGCGACATGTCGGCGACGAACCGCCGGCTCTGCGCCTCGCGTGCGCTCAGCTCCTCCACCTGCTCGTGCAGCGCCTCCGCCGTCCGGTTGAACGTCCGCGCCAGGTCGGCGAGTTCGTCGGCGCCGTCGACCTCGAGCCGGGTGTCCAGCCGCCCCTCGCCGAGCTTGCGGGCGGCGTCGCCGAGCCGCTTGACCGGCCGCAGCACGGTGGCGGAGGCGGCCTGGGCGAGCAGCGCGGAGCCGATCAGGGCGAGCAGGGTGGCGATGGACAGCGACCAGCCCAGGGTGTTGAGGTCGGCCCGCTCGTTCTCCAGCGACTTGAACATGTACGCCGTCGGGCCGTTCGGCATCACCTTGCTGCCGCCGATCAGGAACGGCCGGCCCTCCAGGTTCTGCCGCTGCCAGTACAGGTGGTACCGGTACGGGTTGCTGTCGGTGATCTCGCGCGGCTTGGCGACGGTGGACTGCAGCGGGGCCGGGACGTCGGCCAGGGTGAAGTGCGCCGGGTCGGAGGAGGCCGAGCACTCCGGGTGCTCCGGGTCCGTCACCACCACGTCGTAGCTCAGGCCGGAGCTGGCCACGCCGGAGGCGAGGCCGGCGAGGTCCTGGCAGGTCGCGTTCAGCGGCATCGTGGAGACGCTGCGGCTGAGCGAGACGCGGAAGTCGTTGAGCGCCGTGTCCTGGGCGCGCTTGAGCACCGCGTCGCGGTTCAGCCAGTACGCGATGCCGGAGGCCGAGACGGCGGCGAGCAGCGCGACCGCCGCGAACACCGCGATCAGCCTCACCCGCAGCGAGCGCAGCTGGCGCCACGAAACGGCCGGTATGCGCCGGGTGGTCGTCTGGTGGTCAGTCACGTGAGCCTGTCGTCGTACGGGAGTTGCGGGAGTGGAGGGAGCCGAGGGGGAGAGGGACTCAGGCCGGAGGGTCCAGCCGGTAGCCCACCCCGCGCACGGTGCGGATCAGCGTCGGCGCCGACGGCACGTCCTCGACCTTGGCCCGCAGCCGCTGCACGCAGGCGTCCACCAGCCGGGAGTCGCCCAGGTAGTCGTGCTCCCAGACCAGCCGCAGCAGCTGCTGCCGCGAGAGCGCCTGGCCGGGACGGCGGCTGAGTTCCAGCAGCAGCCGCAGCTCGGTCGGGGTCAGCTGGAGGTCCTGGCCGTCCTTGGTGACGGTCATCGCCGCGCGGTCGATCACCACGGTCCCGTACGCGGAGGAGTCCGAGCTCTCCCGTTCGCCGCGCCGCAGCACGGCGCGGATGCGCGCGTCCAGGACGCGGGGCTGCACCGGCTTGACCACGTAGTCGTCGGCGCCGGACTCAAGGCCCACCACCACGTCGATGTCGTCCGAGCGGGCGGTGAGCAGGATGATCGGCAGCTGGTCGGTGCGGCGGATGCGCCGGCACACCTCGAAGCCGTCGATGCCGGGCAGCATGACGTCGAGCACGATCAGGTCGGGCCGTTGCTCCTTGAAGAGTTTCAGACCGTCCTCACCGGAGGCGGCGGTGGCCACGCGGTGGCCCTGGCGGGTGAGGGCGAGTTCGAGGCCGGTGCGGATGGCGTCGTCGTCCTCGATCAGTAGGAGGAAAGGCACGGCCCCATTTTGGCCCACCGGCCGCGCCGATTCACCCCCCGGACCGGTCACCGCCCGTACGGGAACCGGAAGGAACGCCCCCGGCGTCCGGTACGGAGGAGGGCGGACCGGGACGAACGGCCCACCCCTGTGACACCCCTGTGACAGTCGGCAGACAGTGCCATCACAACCGCCGGGCAGGATTTTCCGTGTCGCCGCAGGACAGCGGGCCCCAGGCCCGGCTGGAGGGCGGCAACCGGAACCGCTCGTACCGACCCAGGGGGCGCACGATGAACGCCATGCTTCAGACCCGGACCAACCCGGCTGTCCGCACCGCGCGTTCGTCAGCCACCGCCCCCCGGACCCGGTACGAGGTCAGGACCGACGAGAACTCCGGTGCCGTGACCGTACGGGGGTGCGCGCACAGCACCGGTGGAAACCCTGCCGCACGCCGGGTGAGCGGCGGTGGCAGGACGGGGGAGCTGTACGGGATCGGCCGGACGGGGAGTGCGGCCGACTCCGCCAACACCCTCACGCTGCGGGGGATCCTCCCCGTCCGCGTCGAGGGCAAGGACGCCCTGGGGGGCAACCGGGGGAACAGCGGTCTGCGGACGGTCGGCTCGGGGGAGCCGGCCGGCCGCGAGGCCGCAGGTGCGACGCTGCTGCGGCTGAACGCCGCACCGGCCCGCACCGGCCAGGCGGGACAGGGAGACGCGCAGGGGGAGCACCCGGCCGTCGCGGAGGACCACATCACGGAGTTCACCGCGTACGTGCGCGAGCGCCGCGCCTCCCTGTACGCCACGGCCTACCACCTCACCGGTGACCGCTACGAGGCCGAGGACCTGCTGCAGAGCGCGCTCTTCAGCACCTACCGCGCCTGGGGCCGGATCACCGACAAGGCCGCGGTCGGGGGCTACCTGCGCCGCACCATGACCAACCTGCACATCTCCGCCTGGCGGCGCCGCAAGGTCAACGAGTACCCGACCGAGGAGCTGCCGGAGACGGCCGGCGACACCGACGCGATGGGCGGCACCGAGCTGCGCGCCGTGCTGTGGCAGGCGCTGGCGAAGCTGCCGGAGAACCAGCGGACCATGCTGGTGCTGCGGTACTACGAGGGCAAGACCGACCCGGAGATCGCCGACGTGCTGGGGATCAGCGTCGGCACGGTCAAGAGCAGCATCTGGCGTGCGCTGCGCCGGCTGCGCGAGGACGAGCACCTGAACAAGTCGGGCGACACCGTCCGGGCGTTCGGCGAGCTGGTCGCGTAGCGGCGCGGCGATGGACTCCCGTCGGGGGACGGGAAGCGGACGGTCACGGTCCGGGGGTCGGCTCGGGGGAGCGGCCCGTGGGGGAGCCGAGGATCGTTCGAAGGGCGACGGGCCCGGTGCGGGGGAGACGCACCGGGCCCGTCGTTTTCACGTCGTTCTGACGCCGTTCTGACGCCGCTCCGACGTCGTACGAGCGGCTCAGACGGTGGTGAAGCGCCCGGCCCACGCCGCCACGTGTATCCGCCGCTCGGCCTCGGGGCCGGCGCAGGCGTACGAGCCCAGCGAGACCTGCCGCTCGACGATCGAACGCTCGGCCCGCATCAGCCGCACCCCCCGGCGCAGCAGCACGGGCAGCGACTTGCGGCCCTCCCGGACGTCCCGGCGCAGCCGGCGCCAGGCCGTGGTGAGCGCGCCGTTGCGCAGGCACAGGGCGTCGCCGAGCAGCCCCTGGGCCTCGCACTCGCCGACGATCTCGGCGGCGAAGATGCCCTCGGCGATGAACGCGCCCGCCTCGCCGAGCTCCAGGAGGTGGGTGCCGACGCGGCCGTTGTCCGGGATCGAGTACACCGGCACCTCGGCGCGCCCCTGCTCGTGCAGCGCGCGGATGGCGGCGAGCGCCTGGTCGCGGTGCCAGGCGAGCGGGGAGTCCCAGTCGACGGCGCCGTCCGGCAGCCGGGGCAGGGTCGGGTCGTCGCCGTCCTTGTAGAAGTCGTCGAGCTGGAGGACCGGCAGACCGCTGCGCTCGGCGAGGGAGGACTTCCCCGAACCGGAGGGCCCGGAGATCAGGATCACCCGGGCGGGCGGGGTCGGTGCGGGGTTCATGGGGGAGTCACTCACGGGACACCAGTCTGACGCATCCCGGCCGGTTACCGAAACCGGTCGGTCAGACCTTTCCGGCGGCGTCCGGACCGGCCAGGGCGAGGTGCAGCATCGGCAGGTAGCGGCTGTCGACCTGGAGGTAGACCATCCGGCCGCCCCGGGGCGGTTCGTAGCCGGTGGCGGCCCAGTCCTGGCTGTGCCAGGTGTCGGGCTCGGGCTCGTGGAAGGTGCCGCCGACGGGCAGGTCGACGTGACCGAGCGCACGGGAGCCGAAGGTGACCGTGCGCGAACCCGGGGTGATGTGCAGTTTCCCGTTGACGTAGGCGCGTTGCCGGCCGGGCCGCTCGGACCGGGCCGAGCACGGGATCCGTACGGGCCGGCCGGCGGCCAGGCGCCTGCGGGTGCGGGAGACGTGCCACCGGCGGATGAACCCGTCGGTGAGCAGCGGCATTAGCTCGGCGATCAACTCTCCCACGGCGCCCCCTCGTTCGGTCCCTCGTTCGTCCGGGTGAAGGTCCCGGTGAACGTTCCGTGAACGCCCCGGTGAACATCCCGGTACGAAGGATTGTGCGCCGCGCGCGCCCGCCCCGGGGATCGCCGAAAGTCGAGGGGTACGCCGACGAAAGTCGACGGACCCGCACCTGGGGGGGAGAGGTGCGGGTCCGTCTCATGACCGCCCGGGCCCTGGGGGGGAGAGGGCACTGGGGACGGCCAGTCTGTGGAGTTGTGACTCAACCCGTCGGGGACGGAGGTCAGATCCCCATCGGGTGCCAGACCGTCTTCGTCTCCAGGAACGAGAGTAGCCGGTCCGTACCGGGCGCATCCGTCCAGTCCCGGGCGAACGGGTCCAGCTCCGGACGGATTACCCGCTTGAGGGTATCCGCGGCGGAAGCCTCCAGGGCGGGCGCCGCGCCGGGGCCGTCCTCGGCGATCGCGCCGGTGAGGTCCAGCGCGTTGACGTCCTGGTGCGAGGCCAGGGTCGGCGCGATGTCGGCCGTGCGGCCCGAGATGATGTTGACCACGCCGCCCGGGACGTCCGAGGTGGCCAGCACCTCGCCCAGCGACAGCGCGGGCAGCGGGGCGTCCGCGGCGGCCGCGACCACGACCGTGTTGCCGGTGGCGATCGCCGGGGCGATCACCGAGACCAGGCCGAGCAGCGAGTGCCCGTACCCGGCCTGCGGGGCGACGATCCCGACCACGCCGGTCGGCTCCGGGACGGAGAGGTTGAAGAACGGGCCGGCGACGGGGTTGGCGCCGCCCGCGATCTGGGCGACCTTGTCCGTCCAGCCCGCGTACCAGACCCAGCGGTCGATCGCGGCGTCCACCAGCGCGGCGGCCTTCTTCGGGCCGATGCCCTCGGAGAGGGCCACCTCGGCGGCGAACTGCTCGCGGCGGCCCTGGAGCATCTCGGCGACGCGGTACAGCACCTGGCCGCGGTTGTAGGCGGTGGTGCCGGCCCAGCCCTTGACCGCCTTGCGGGCGGCCACGACGGCGTCACGGGCGTCCTTGCGGGTGCCCAGCGGGGCGTTGGCGAGCCACTGGCCCTTTGCGTCGGTCACCTCGTACACCCGCCCGCTCTCGGAGCGCGGGAACTTCCCGCCGACGTACAGCTTGTAGGTCTTGAGGACGTCAAGACGCGCGAAGGTCGTGTCAGACATCGAGGTAGGCCTCCAGACCGTGGCGGCCACCCTCGCGGCCGTAACCCGACTCCTTGTAGCCGCCGAACGGCGAGGTCGGGTCGAACTTGTTGAAGGTGTTGGCCCAGACCACGCCGGCCTTGAGCTGGTTCGCCATCCAGAGGATGCGCGAGCCCTTCTCCGTCCAGATGCCGGCGGAGAGGCCGTACGGGGTGTTGTTGGCCTTCTCCACGGCCTCCGCGGGGGTGCGGAAGGTCAGGACGGAGAGCACCGGGCCGAAGATCTCCTCCTGGGCGATCCGGTGGGCCTGGCTGACGCCGGTGAACAGGGTCGGCTTGAACCAGAAGCCGGTGCCCGGGAGTTCGCAGGCGGGGGACCAGCGCTCGGCGCCCTCGGCCTCGCCGGCCTCGGTCAGCGCGGTGATCCGGGCCAGCTGCTCGGCGGAGTTGATGGCGCCGATGTCGGTGTTCTTGTCCAGCGGGTCGCCGACGCGCAGGGTGGCCATGCGGCGCTTGAGGGCGTCCAGCAGCTCGTCCTGGATCGACTCCTGGACCAGCAGGCGCGAGCCCGCGCAGCAGACGTGGCCCTGGTTGAAGAAGATGCCGTTGACGATGCCCTCGACGGCCTGGTCGATCGGCGCGTCGTCGAAGACGATGTTGGCGGCCTTGCCGCCCAGCTCCAGCGACAGCTTCTTGCGGGTGCCGGCCAGCTGCCGGGCGATCGCCCGGCCGACCGGGGTGGAGCCGGTGAAGGCGACCTTGTTGACGTCCGGGTGGGCCGTCAGCGCGGCGCCCGTACGGCCGTCACCGGTGACGATGTTGACGACGCCCTTCGGCAGGCCCGCCTGGCGGCAGATCTCGGCGAAGCGCAGGGCGGTCAGCGGGGTGGTCTCGGCCGGCTTGAGGACGACGGTGTTGCCGGTCGCCAGGGCGGGCGCGATCTTCCACGCGAGCATCAGCAGCGGGAAGTTCCACGGGATGACCTGGCCGGCCACGCCCAGCGGCTTCGGGTTCGGCCCGAGGCCAGCGTGGTCGAGCTTGTCGGCCCAGCCCGCGTAGTAGAAGAAGTGCGCGGCGACCAGCGGCAGGTCGACGTCGCGGGTCTCGCGGATCGGCTTGCCGTTGTCGATCGACTCCAGCACGGCCAGCTCGCGGCTGCGCTCCTGGACGATCCGGGCGATCCGGAACAGGTACTTGGCGCGCTCGCTGCCCGGCAGGGCCGACCAGTCGGTGAAGGCCTTGCGGGCGGCGGCGACGGCGCGGTCCACGTCCTCGTCGGTGCCCTGGGCGAACTCGGCGAGCACCTGCTCGGTGGCCGGGTTGACCGTCTTCAGGGACTCGCTGCCGGAGGAGTCGACGAACTCGCCGCCGATGAAGTGGCCGTAGGAGGTGGCGATGTCGCCCGCGGCGGCGGGGGACTCGGGGGCCGGGGCGTACTCGAAGAGGCCGCCCTTGCGCACGGGCTCCCCGGCGGTGGAGGTGGTGGTCGTCTTCTTCTTGGCCATGGTGATCAGTCCACCGTCACGTAGTCGGGGCCGGAGTAGCGTCCGGTGGTGAGCTTCTGGCGCTGCATCAGCAGGTCGTTGAGCAGGCTGGAGGCGCCGAAGCGGAACCAGTGCGGGGTCAGCCAGTCGTCGCCGAGGGTCTCGTTGACCATCACCAGGTACTTCATGGCGTCCTTGGTGGTGCGGATGCCGCCCGCGGGCTTCACGCCGACCTGCACGCCGGTGGCCTCGCGGAAGTCGCGGACGGCCTCCAGCATCAGCAGGGTGACCGGCGGGGTCGCGTTGACGGCGACCTTGCCGGTGGAGGTCTTGATGAAGTCGGCGCCGGCCAGCATCGCCAGCCAGGAGGCGCGGCGCACGTTGTCGTACGTCTGCAGCTCGCCGGTCTCGAAGATCACCTTGAGGTGGGCGGAGGTGCCGTCGGCGCGCTTGCACGCCTCCTTGACGGCGACGATCTCGTTGAAGACGTCGAAGTAGCGGCCGGAGAGGAAGGCACCGCGGTCGATCACCATGTCGATCTCGTCGGCCCCCGCGGCCACCGCGTCGGCGGTGTCGGCGAGCTTGACCGGGAGGGCGGCGCGGCCCGCCGGGAAGGCGGTGGCGACGGAGGCGACCTGGATGTCGGTGCCGCGCAGGGCGTCCTTCGCGGTGGCGACCATGTCCGGGTAGACGCAGATCGCGGCGACGCGGGGGGTGGTCGGGTCGGTCGGGTCGGGGGTCCTGCCCTTGGCGCACAGGGCGCGCACCTTGCCGACCGTGTCCGCGCCCTCGAGCGTGGTCAGGTCGATCATGGAGATCGCCAGGTCGATGGCGTACGCCTTCGCCGTGGTCTTGATCGAGCGGGTACCGAGGGTGGCGGCACGCGCCTCCAGGCCGACCTGGTCGACGCCGGGCAGGCCGTGCAGGAAGCGGCGGAGCGAGGCCGCGGACGCCGCAACGTCCGAGAGGCCGCTGCCCGCAACGCCGGGGGCATTGGCTGCAACAGTGGACATAGTCACCAGACCAGCATATCTACGCGCGTAGTCGTCCGCTAGAGCACCCCCCTTTCGTGGCCGGACCGAGATCTGGGGGCGGTCGGCGTTCATGCGAACGGGCGAATCGGGGAAAACACGGATGTCTCCGGGTCTCCTCGTCGCCACACTGGCGGCATGGGGGTGAAACCGACCATCAGGGACGTGTCCGCCGGCGCCCGGAACATTCTGGCGGCGAGAGCGAAGCGCGAGCGCCCGTTCCTCACTCGCTACGTCGCCGACGTGCTGGACCGAGGGGCCCGGAGACCGACGATGGGCGAGGTGTTGGACCGCATCGCCTCCCGCCGCAGACTCCCGGGCGGCAGCGAACAGGTGGTCGAGGCCGTTCGTGAACGGTGATCGCCGGTGTCCGCGCCTGGCGAGGGGCGGAAGCCGGCCACCCGGCGTGATCATCGAGACGACGGACGACATCAAGCGACGCCTGAAGTTCCGGCTCCCCGCCGGAGCCGATCTCGCGGCCGACGATCGCGCCGGGGCGGACGAGGACCGTGCACATCCGATAGGTGCCGAATAGCCGTCGAACGGTGATCGTCGGGGCCTGTGGTCCGCGCGGGGCATGGGGCAGAATCGGGCCATGACCCAATCCGACGGCGGGCCCCACCGGGGCCGGCCCGCTCCCGACGGGGACCAGGCGTACGCGGACCGCGTGTACCGCTCCGTCCCCGGTGTGATCACCGGCGTGATGCTGCTCGCCCTGGCCGCCTGGCTGATCGGCGACGCCCTGCTGAACGGGACGGGCAGGACCCCGTACGTGTCGCTGGCCGCCCTGCCGCTGTTCGCGGCCCCCGTGATCGCCTACACGCTGCGCCCGGTGGTGCGGGCGACCCCCGCCGGGCTGCTGGTGTGCAACCCGTGGCGGACGATCACCGCGCCCTGGGCCTCGGTGGACGCCCTGCGCGCCGGGTACTCGGTCGAGCTGCTCGCCGGCGGGAAGAAGTACCAGGTCTGGGCGGTGCCGGTGTCGCTGCGCCAGCGCAAGCGGGCCGGCCGGCTGCGGGCGGAGAACCAGGGCGAGGAACACGCCTCCCGGGTCGGGATGATCTTCGGCCGCCAGGCCAACCCGGTGGTCGTCGGCTCCCCGGACCCGACGAAGGCGTGGTCCGACCAGGTGACGGCCGTGCTCCAGGAGATGGCCGAGCGCAACGCCGGCGAGCCGGCCGCCGCCGGGCCGGTCGTGGTGCGCTGGTGCTGGTGGCTGATCGCGCCGACGCTGATCGGGCTGGTCGCGCTGATCACGGCGATCGCGGTCTGACCGCGTTCCGGGCGAACGTACGGAGAAGGGCCC
The DNA here is from genome assembly GCF_044455705.1 of Kitasatospora sp. NPDC051170. NCBI lineage: Bacteria > Bacillati > Actinomycetota > Actinomycetes > Kitasatosporales > Streptomycetaceae > Kitasatospora > Kitasatospora sp. NPDC051170. The sequence goes on from NZ_JBITFA010000004.1 coordinate 527,268, forward strand.
GCCGTGCACCGGCGGGCCCTTGCGTCGTGACGGGGGCCGGGGTCAGATCCCGGCGGCCGCGGCGAGGTCGCGCTTGATCGCGTCGAGCAGCTCGGCGGCCCGCGTACGGGCGGCGCCGAGGTCGGCGGCGGTGGCGACCGGGAGGACGACCTCCAGGTAGCACTTGAGCTTGGGCTCGGTGCCCGAGGGCCGGACCACGATCCGCGCGGAGCGCACGGCCTCGCCCTCCAGGTAGTAGCGCAGCCCGTCGGTGGGCGGCAGCTCGGCGGAGCCGGCCGACAGGTCGTCGGCGCGGGTGACGGTCAGGCCGGCCACGGCGGTCGGCGGCCGCTCACGCAGGCGGCGCATGGCGTCGGCGATCAGCGAGAGGTCCTGGACGCGGACGGAGAGCTGGTCGGTGGCGTGCAGGCCGTGCTCCAGCGCCAGGTCGTCCAGCAGGTCGGTCAGGGTGCGGCCGGACTTCTTGAGGGTGGCGGCCAGCTCGGCGACGAGCAGGGCGGCGGTGACGCCGTCCTTGTCGCGCACGCCCTGCGGGTCGACGCAGTAGCCGAGCGCCTCCTCGTAGCCGTAGCGCAGGCCCTCGGTGCGGGAGAGCCACTTGAAGCCGGTCAGCGTCTCGGCGTAGCCCAGGCCCGCGGCCTCGGCGATCCGGCCGAGCAGGGTGGCGGAGACGATGGTGGTGGCGAAGGTGCCCTCGGCCTTCTTGGCGACGAGCGCCGAGCCGAGCAGCGCGCCGACCTCGTCGCCGCGCAGCATCCGCCAGCCGGAGGTGCCGTTGCCGGAGCCGGCCGCGTTGGCGTTGACGGGCACGGCCACCGCGCAGCGGTCGGCGTCCGGGTCGTTGGCGATGACGATGTCCGGGCCGACGGAGGCGGCGGTGCGGAAGGCGAGGTCCATCGCCCCCGGCTCCTCCGGGTTGGGGAAGGCGACGGTCGGGAAGTCCGGGTCGGGCTCGGCCTGTTCGGCGACGACGGTCGGCGCGGGGAAGCCGGCCCGGCGGAAGGCGGCGACGAGGGTGTCGCGGCCGACGCCGTGCATCGGGGTGTAGACCACGTCGAGGTCGCGCGGGCTGTGCTCGTCCACGATGCTCACGGCCCGGTCCAGGTACGCCTCGACGACCTCCTCGCCGAGCACCTCCCAGCCGCCCTCGGCGCGCGGGACGTCGTCCAGCGAGCCGATCGCGTCGATCTCGGCGGCGATCCCGGCGTCGGCCGGCGGGACGATCTGCGAGCCGTCGCCCAGGTAGACCTTGTAGCCGTTGTCCTGCGGCGGGTTGTGGCTCGCGGTGACGGTGACGCCGGCGGCCGCGCCCAGGTGGCGGACGGCGAAGGCGAGCACCGGGGTCGGCAGCGCGCGGGGCAGCAGCGCGGCGCGCAGGCCCGCACCGACGACCACGGCGGCGGTGTCCCGGGCGAAGTCGTACGACTTGTGGCGGGCGTCGTAGCCGATGACGACCAGGTCGCCCAGGCCCTCCTTCTTCACGTACGCGACCAGGCCTGCGGCGGCCCGGATCACCACGGCGCGGTTCATCCGCATCGGGCCGGCGCCGAGCTCGCCGCGCAGGCCGGCGGTGCCGAACTGGAGGCGGTCGGCGAAGCGCCCGGCCAGCTCGGCCCAGGCGAGCTGCCCGTCCTCCTCGGCCCCGGGGGCCTCGGCCCGGGCCAGCAGGGCGGTCAGTTCCTCGCGGGTCTGCGGGTCCGGGTCCTCGGCCAGCCAGGTCCGGGCCCGGGAGAGGAGGTCGGTGGTGCTTGCCTGCGTCATGGTGTGCAGCTCCATCGGGAAGTGCGTCGGTGGGTCGGCCGGAGGGTTCCGCGCGATGAGAAGACGCGATGAGAAGGGGTGTGCACATGCGGACGGGGCCCACGGGAGGGCGTGATCAGCGGATCACGCCGCCCGTGGGCCCCGTCTCATGCATTCTGTGCCTGGTGGGCGTCAGATCCGCTCAAGGACCTTCGCCAGCAGCTCGCCCATGCGCTCGGCGGAGGCCTTGCCGGCCTCCAGGACCTCGGCGTGGTTGAGCGGCTCGCCGGTGATGCCGGCGGCCAGGTTGGTGACCAGGGAGATGCCGAGCACCTCGGCGCCGGCTTCGCGGGCGGCGATGGCCTCCAGGGTGGTGGACATGCCGACCAGCTCGCCGCCGATGACCCGGGCCATGTTGACCTCGGCCGGGGTCTCGTAGTGCGGGCCGCGGAACTGGACGTAGACGGCCTCGTCCAGGGTCGGGTCGACCTCGCGGCACAGGGTGCGCAGGCGCTTGGAGTACAGGTCGGTGAGGTCGACGAAGTTGGCGCCGACGATCGGGGAGTCCCCGGTCAGGTTGATGTGGTCGCTGATCAGCACCGGCTGGCCCGGGGTCCAGCCCTGGCGCAGGCCGCCGCAGCCGTTGGTCAGCACGATGATCCCGCAGCCGGCCGCGGCGGCGGTGCGCACGCCGTGGACGACGGTGGCGACGCCGTGGCCCTCGTAGTAGTGGTTGCGGCCCAGGAAGATCAGGGCGCGCTTGTCGCCGATCTTCACCGAGCGGATCGTGCCGGCGTGGCCGGCGACGGAGGGGGCGGGGAAGCCCGGGAGGTCGGTGACCGGGAACTCGGCCACGGTCTCGCCCAGGGCGTCGGCGGCCGGCACCCAGCCGGAGCCCATCACCAGGGCGACGTCGTGCCGCTCGGCACCGGTCAGCTCGCGCAGGCGCGCGGCGGCGGCCTGGGCGGCGGCGTAGGGGTCGGTGGAGACGACCGACTGAGGAGTTGCGTTCACGCGTCCGAGGATAGACGGGAATCGGCTACGCGCGTAGAAAATCGCCCGCGGCATGCCGGATCGTTACCCGGTTGACCCGAAAGTACAGCTCGGTGGCGCCTTTCGGGTGAAGCGGCCGTCGGGACGTACGAGAGCTCAGCAGGGGCGGCGGCGAAGGTCGAGCACGTAGTCGTCCGGGGCGCCCGCGCTCTCGGCGGCGTCGGCGATCAGGCCGAGGTAGCGGGCGGCGGGCAGGCCGCCCTCGTAGTCGTTGAGGACGTACGTCCAGACCTGGATGTCGCCCTCCAGGGTGTGCGCCCGCAGCTTGGTCTTGCGGTAGATGCCCAGCTGCACGCCCTCCCAGCGGTCCAGGCCCTCCTCGTCCATCGGCGCGATCTCGTAGAGCGCGACGAAGACCTGGTCCTTCTCGTCCTCCACGACGGTGGCCAACGAGCCCTCCCAGCCCAGCTGTTCGCCGCCGAAGGTGAGCCGCCAGCCGTCCAGCCAGCCGGTGCCGCGCAGCGGGGAGTGCGGGGCGCGGCGGGTCATCTGCCGGGCATCGAGGTTCGTGGCATACGCGGCGTAGAGGGGCATGGGGGTCAGAGTAGCCCGGCCGGGTGGGTGGGGCGTGTGTCCGGTACACGTCCTCACCTCCGACCCCGGCGTGGCGGCGTTCCCGGCGTGCGGGACAATGGGTGGCGTGACTCGGATCGTGATCATCGGTGGCGGACCCGGCGGCTACGAGGCGGCGCTGGTGGCCGCCCAGCTCGGCGCGGAGGTGACCGTCGTCGACCGCGACGGTCTGGGCGGATCGGCGGTCCTGACGGACTGCGTGCCGTCGAAGACCCTCATCGCGACCGCGGAGGTGATGACCACCTTCGACAGCTCGTACCAGGAGCTCGGCATCACCGTCCAGGACGGCGCGGCGCGCGAGCAGGGCGAGAAGGTCGTGGGCGTGGACCTCGGCAAGGTCAACCGCCGTGTGAAGCGCCTGGCCATCGCGCAGTCCCACGACATCACCCAGTCCGTCACCCGGGCCGGGGTCACCGTGCTGCGCGGCCGCGGCCGGCTCGGCGGCGGCGGGCAGGCCGTGGACGGCTCCCGCGAGGTGCTGGTGGACGGGCCGGACGGCTCGGTGCAGTCGCTGCGCGCCGACGCGGTGCTGATCGCCACCGGCGCGCACCCGCGCGAGGTGCCCGACGCCACGCCGGACGGCGAGCGCATCCTCACCTGGACGCAGGTGTACGACCTGGAGGAGCTGCCCCGCGAGCTGATCGTGGTCGGCTCCGGCGTCACCGGCGCCGAGTTCGCCGGCGCCTACCAGGCACTGGGCTCCAAGGTCACCCTGGTCTCCAGCCGCGACCGGGTGCTGCCGGGCGAGGACCCGGACGCCGCCGAGGTGCTGGAGGACGTCTTCCGCCGCCGCGGCATGAACGTGATGAGCCGCTCCCGGGCCGAGAGCGCCAAGCGCATCGGCGACCGGGTCGAGGTGACCCTCTCGGACGGCAAGGTCATCGAGGGCACCCACTGTCTGATGGCGGTCGGCTCGATCCCCAACACGGCCGAGATGGGCCTGGAGGAGGCCGGGGTCAAGCTCAACGACTGGGGCCAGATCCAGGTCGACCGGGTCTCGCGCACCAGCGCCCCCGGCGTCTACGCGGCGGGCGACTGCACCGGCGTCTTCATGCTCGCCTCGGTGGCGGCCATGCAGGGCCGGATCGCGATGTACCACGCGCTGGGCGACGCGGTGCAGCCGCTGAACCTCAAGACCGTGGCCTCCAACGTCTTCACCGACCCGGAGATCGCCACCGTCGGCTACACCGCCGCCGACGTGGAGTGCGGCAAGATGGACGCCGTCGTCGTCAAGCTCCCGCTGCGCGGCAACCCCCGCGCGAAGATGCAGGGCATCCGGGACGGCTTCGTGAAGCTGTTCTGCCGCCCGGGCACCGGCATCGTGGTCGGCGGCGTGGTCGTCGCCCCGCGCGCGAGCGAGCTGATCCACCCGATCTCGCTCGCGGTGGACGCCAATCTGACGGTCGAACAGGTGGCCAGTGCCTTCACCGTCTACCCGTCCGTGTCCGGATCGACCGCCGAGGCGGCCCGGCAGCTGCACATCCGCAAGCGGGCCGACGGCGAATCCTGAGCTCAAGGGGCACAGTTGAGGGCGGTCATCGGAAGGTGGCCGCCCTTCGCGCACGACGGACCGTCACCCGGACGGCGGGCGCAGCCCCGGCTTGCTGACGGCGCGTATTGTACGGTCACGCGCCGCTCGTGCGTGAGCATTTCCCGCTACCAGCTGCAAACGCATGAAAGCAGACGGTCACGCGGGTTACCGTCAGTTCTGTGTTTGCTGCAGAACGTCGCCAGTTGATCCTCGAAATGGTGCGCGCCAACGGAGCCGTCTCGCTCCGGGAGTTGGCCCGCGTCGTCCAGACCTCCGAAGTGACCGTGCGCCGTGACGTACGGGCGCTGGAGGCAGAAGGGCTCCTCGACCGCCGTCACGGCGGCGCGGTGCTCCCCGGCGGCTTCAGCCGCGAACCCGGCTACCCGCAGAAGACCCACCTGTCCGCGGCGGAGAAGAGCGCCATCGCGGACCTCGCCGCCTCGCTGGTGGAGGAGGGCGACGCGGTGGTGGTCGGCGCCGGTACCACCACCCAGGAGCTGGCCCGCAGACTCGCGAGGGTGCCCGGGCTGACGGTGGTCACCAACTCGCTGCTCGTCGCCCAGGCGCTGGCGCACGCCAACCGGGTCGAGGTGGTGATGACCGGCGGCACCCTGCGCGGCTCCAACTACGCGCTGGTGGGCAGCGGCGCGGAACAGGCGCTGCAGGGGCTGAGGGTCACCAAGGCCTTCATCTCCGGCAGCGGGCTGACGGCCGAGCGCGGGCTGTCGACCGCGAACATGCTGTCCGCGAGCGTGGACCGGGCCATGGTGCTGGCGGCCGCCGAGGTCATCGTCCTCGCCGACCACACCAAGCTCGGCGCGGCCGGCATGTTCCAGACCGTCGCCACCGACGCCATCACCCGGCTCGTCACCGACGAGCAGGCCACCGCGGACGACGCCACCGCCCGGGAACTGGACGCGCTGGCCGACTGCGGGGTGCAGATCGACCTGGCGCCCCTGGGCGGCGGCGCGGGCGGCAGCGACGCCCCCGTCCACGGCACCGGCAGCGGGCCCGTCCACCAGACGCAGCCCGGCCCGATGGCCCGCCGCTCGGGCCCGCCGCCCGGCGGCGCCCCGCTGCCCGGCCAGCGCCGCCCCGGCGCGCACGGCGGGCCGGTCGGCCCGGGCGGGATGCCCGTCCGGATGGCCGAGCTGGGGCTGCAGCGCGGGCGCTGAGCGCCGTACGAGAGCGGCCGGCCCGCACACCCCGGTGGGGCGTACGGACCGGCCGTGGAAAACGGACCTGCGTCAGTCCTTGATCTCGCTCAGTCCTTGATCTCGCAGAGCGCCGCGCCGCTGCTGACGCTCGCGCCGACCTCGGCCTTGAGGCCGACGACGGTGCCCGCCTTGTGCGCGTTCAGCGGCTGCTCCATCTTCATCGCCTCGAGGACGACGATCAGCTCGCCCTCGGCGACGACCTGGCCCTCCTCCACGGCGACCTTGACGATGGTGCCCTGCATCGGGGAGGCGAGGGTGTCGCCGCCGACGGCCGAGCCGGCCTTCTTGGCGCCCACGCGGCGCTTGGCCTTCGCCGCGCCCGCACCGGCCGCCGGGGCCGTCGAGACGCCCAGCGAGGACGGCAGCGAGACCTCGATCCGCTTGCCGCCGACCTCGACGACCACGGTCTCGCGGGTCTCGGCCTCCTCGCCCTCACCGGCCCCGCCCGCGAAGGCCGGGATGGTGTTGTCGAACTCGGTCTCGATCCAGCGGGTGAAGATCTTGAACGGCTCGTCGCTGCCGTGCACCTCGGGCGCGAAAGCCGGGTCGGTGACGACCGCCTGGTGGAACGGGATGGCGGTGGCCATGCCCTCGACCTTGAACTCGTTCAGCGCGCGGCGGGCCCGCTCCAGGGCCTGCTTGCGGTCGCGGCCGGAGACGATCAGCTTGGCCAGCAGGGAGTCCCAGGCCGGGCCGATGACCGAGCCGGTCTCCACGCCCGAGTCCAGGCGCACGCCCGGGCCGGACGGCGGGGCGAACAGCGTCACCGTGCCGGGGGCGGGCAGGAAGTTGCGGCCCGGGTCCTCGCCGTTGATGCGGAACTCGAAGGAGTGACCGCGCACCTCGGGGTCGCCGTAGCCGAGCTCCTCGCCGTCGGCGATGCGGAACATCTCGCGGACGAGGTCGAGGCCCGTGACCTCCTCGGTGACCGGGTGCTCCACCTGAAGGCGGGTGTTGACCTCCAGGAAGGAGATCGTGCCGTCCAGCGCCACCAGGAACTCGCAGGTTCCGGCGCCGACGTAGCCCGCCTCCTTGAGGATGGCCTTGGACGCGCGGTACAGCTCCGCGTTCTGCGCCTCGGTCAGGAACGGCGCGGGCGCCTCCTCGACCAGCTTCTGGTGGCGGCGCTGCAGCGAGCAGTCACGGGTGGAGACGACCACGACGTTGCCGTGGCTGTCGGCGAGACACTGGGTCTCCACGTGCCGCGGGTTGTCCAGGTAGCGCTCGACGAAGCACTCGCCGCGGCCGAAGGCGGCGACGGCCTCGCGCACCGCCGACTCGTACAGCTCCGGGATCTCCTCCAGCGTGCGGGCGACCTTGAGGCCGCGGCCGCCACCGCCGAAGGCCGCCTTGATGGCGACCGGCAGGCCGTGCTCCCGGGCGAAGACGACGACCTCGTCGGCACCCGAGACCGGGTCCGGCGTGCCGGCGACCAGCGGGGCGCCGGCGCGCTGCGCCACGTGCCGGGCGGTCACCTTGTCGCCGAGGTCGCGGATGGCCTGCGGCGGCGGGCCGATCCAGATCAGACCCGCGTCGAGGACGGCCTGGGCGAAGTCGGCGTTCTCCGACAGGAAGCCGTAGCCGGGGTGGACGGCGTCCGCGCCGGAGTCGGCGGCGGCCTTGAGGACCTTCGCGATGTCCAGGTAGCTGGTGGCCGGGGTGTCACCGCCCAGCGCGTAAGCCTCGTCGGCCGCGCGGACGTGCAGCGCATCCCGGTCCGGCTCGGCGTAGACGGCGACGCTGGCGATACCGGCGTCCGAGCAGGCCCGAGCGACGCGGACTGCGATTTCCCCGCGGTTGGCGATGAGCACCTTGCGCACTGTGGCTCCCTTCTTGAACCTCGTTGAGTTTATGGATTCCTGGGCGGTACCGGCGAGTAGCCCCAGGTTGTGAACTATCCCACACGCTCGGTGATGGGAATCGAGGCGTCCTCGACCGTCCGTGGAGACACTGCCCAGGTCACCGCGGGTGCGGTCGGAACAGCATGATCAACGGCGAGTGACCGTACGGGGGTACGGGCGGTCGGTGGCATCGGACACACTCTCGCGCGGCCCCCCTCAGGCGGCCGTCGTGGCGGACGTGGAGGCGGACGTGGAGGCGGCGGCGGGGGCGGACGGCCGGTGCAGCGCCTCGGTGGTGACGTCGGCGGCCAGTTCGACCATGTCCGGCCCGTACGCCTCCGGGTTGACCACCCGCAGGACCAGGGCGAAGGTGCCGTTCCGGCCGTACTTGCGGGCGAGCTCGCGGTGGTGGGCCACCAGGTAGCGCACGCCCGCCTGGTTGGCGACGCCGGTCTGTCCGCAGACGAGGAAGACCGGGCGGCCGCCGTCGGGCGTGGCGATCCGGGCGAGGAGCACGTGGGTGCGGTCGGACTCGACGACGTAGCTGTGCTCGCCCACCACCATCGCGTTCTCGCTGTGGTTCGGGCCCGAGGTGATCAGCACGCCCGGCAGGGCCCACGCCACGTGGGCGGCCATCCGCTCGTTGCTGACCGGACCGCCCAGGCACAGCTCGGTCTTGGCGCCCAGCCCCCGCTGCGCGGCGTCGTGGGCGACCAGTTCGGGGCGGGCCCCGCACTCCTCGACCAGCCCGGCCAGCCACATCAGCGCGTAGGCGTCCCGGCGGGTCACGGTGTTCGCGTGCGAGCCCGTCCCGATGCTGCGGTTGACCACGATCAGGCACTCGCTGCCGGCGGGCAGGCCGAAGAACCGGCGCACCCGCTCGACCCTGCGGCGCCGCCGCAGGGCCTGGGCGAGCCAGCCGAGCCCGGCGCTGATGGCACTGGCCACCAGGCCCAGCACCACGTTGAGCACGTTGTCGGCCATCGCCGCGTTCCTCCCCGGATCGAACGGGGGTCAGCTTAGAGGGCCGACTGCCCCGCGCGTCAGGTCAGTTGGTCCACAGATCCACAATGCGCACGTCGAGGTCGGCGAGCAGGCGGCGCAGCAGGGGCAGCGAGAGGCCGATGACGTTGCCCGGGTCGCCGTCGATGCCGTCGATGAACGGCGCCGAGCGGCCGTCCAGGGTGAACGCCCCGGCCACGTACAGGGGTTCGCCGGAGGCCACGTAGGCGGCGACCTCGGCGTCGTCCGGGGTGCCGAAGCGGACGGTGGTGGAGGCGGTGGCGGAGGACTGGCGGCCGGTCGCGGTGTCGATCACGCAGTGGCCGGTGCGCAGGACGCCCTCGCGCCCGCGCATCGCGCGCCAGCGGGCGACGGCCTCCTCGGCGTCGGCGGGCTTGCCGAGCGCCCGACCGTCCAGCTCCAGGACGGAGTCGCAGCCGATCACCAGCTCGCCGGAGTTCAGTTCGGCGGCGACGGCCTTCGCCTTGGCCTCGGCGAGGACGAGCGCCAGCTCGCCGGGGGTGGCGGCGCTGATCGCGTCCTCGTCGACGCCGCTGACCACCACGCGCGGGTCGAGCCCCGCCTGGCGCAGCAGCCCGAGGCGGGCGGGGGAGGCGGAGGCGAGGACGAGGGAGCGCTGGTCGGTCATGCCGACCAGCGTATCGGGGGCCCGCGCCCGTTCAGGCGAACCAGCGGGAGAGCAGGATCAGGACGGAGCCCACCAGCACGATGGCAGCCAGCACCCGGCCGGAGCGCTGCATCCGTTCCTGCATCCGCCGGGCCTCGGGTGAGGGCTCGTCGCGAGGGTCTGACCAGAGCACCCGTCCAGGGTGCGCCGCGCGGGGCGGCGGGCGCCTGAGTACGCGTACTCAGGTTGGGAACGCGTGTGGGGAGCCGCTTCCGGCTCCCCACACCTCGTCCGAGGGTTTTCTAGCGTGCCCAGCCCGAGGTGCGCCAGGCGTTGACGCCCGGGTGGATCGCGGGGCGGAGCAGGCGGGCGCGGTCGTTCCAGGGGGAGGCCGGGCCGACGCCGGCCAGGCGGGACGCCTCGGCGGCGGCCTGCGCGGCGGCGGCCCGGGCCTGGACCACCGCCAGGACGGTGGCCAGCTCCTCGGGGGTCGGCTGCCCGTGCAGCACGTGGATCGGGGCCATGGTTCGATTCTCTCCCGTACCGACCTACAGAGGGATGTTGCCGTGCTTCTTGGCGGGCAGCACCTCGCGCTTGCCGCGCAGCGCCCGCAGGCCCCGGACGATGTGGCGGCGGGTCTCGCTGGGCGCGATGACCGCGTCCACGTAGCCGCGCTCGGCCGCCAGGTACGGGTTGAGCAGGGTGTCCTCGTACTCGGCGACCAGCTCGGCCCGGCGGGCGTCGACGTCCAGGCCGGCCTCGGCGGCCTCGGCCAGCTCACGGCGGTAGACGATGTTGGCCGCGCCCTGCGCGCCCATGACGGCGATCTGCGCGGTCGGCCAGGCCAGGTTGAGGTCGGCGCCCAGGTGCTTGGAGCCCATGACGTCGTACGCGCCGCCGAACGCCTTGCGGGTGATCACGGTGATCAGCGGGACGGTGGCCTCGGCGTAGGCGTAGATCAGCTTGGCGCCGCGGCGGATGATGCCGTCCCACTCCTGCTCGGTGCCGGGCAGGAAGCCGGGCACGTCGACGAAGGTCAGCACCGGGATGTTGAAGGAGTCGCAGGTGCGGATGAAGCGGGCGGCCTTCTCGCTGGCGTTGATGTCCAGGCAGCCGGCGAGGTCCATGGGCTGGCTGCCGACGATGCCGACGGAGTGGCCCTCGACGCGGCCGAAGCCGGTGATGATGTTGCCGGCGAACAGCGGCTGGGTCTCCAGGAACTCGCCGTCGTCGACGATGTGCTCGATGACCTTGCGCATGTCGTACGGCTGGTTCGCCGAGTCCGGCACGATCGTGTCGAGTTCGAGGTCCTCGTCGGTGACCGCCAGGTCGGCCTGCTCGGGGTAGGACGGCGGGTCGGAGAGGTTGTTGGAGGGCAGGTACGAGAGCAGGCTCTTGACGTAGTCGATCGCCTCCTTCTCGTCCGCGGCCAGGTAGTGCGCGTTGCCGGACTTGGTGTTGTGGGTGCGAGCGCCGCCCAGCTCCTCCATGCCGACGTCCTCGCCGGTGACGGTCTTGATGACGTCCGGGCCGGTGATGAACATGTGCGAGGTCCGGTCGGCCATCACCACGAAGTCGGTGATCGCGGGGGAGTACACCGCGCCGCCGGCGCAGGGGCCCATGATCAGCGAGATCTGCGGGATGACGCCGGAGGCGTGCACGTTGCGGCGGAAGATCTCGCCGTACAGGCCGAGCGAGACCACGCCCTCCTGGATGCGGGCGCCGCCGGAGTCGTTGATGCCGATGACCGGGCAGCCGGTCTTCAGCGCGAAGTCCATGACCTTGACGATCTTCTCGCCGAAGACCTCGCCCAGCGAGCCGCCGAAGACGGTGAAGTCCTGGGCGAACACGGCGACCTGGCGGCCGTCGACGGTGCCGTAGCCCGTGACCACGCCGTCGCCGTACGGCCGGTTCCTCTCCTGGCCGAAGTTGGTCGAGCGGTGGCGCGCGAACTCGTCGAACTCGACGAAGGAGTCCTCGTCCAGCAGCTCCACGACCCGTTCCCGGGCCGTCAGCTTGCCCTTGGCGTGCTGCTTCTCGACGGCCTTGGCGGAGCCGGAGTGCACCGCCTCGTCGAGCCTGCGGCGCAGGTCGGCGAGCTTGCCGGCGGTGGTGTGGGGGTCGTACGGCGCCTCGGTCATTCCGGTGGCTCTCCCTGATCATCGGCCGCGACCTGTTCGAGTGCGCGCGGGCCGGATGCGGGGGCCCGCCGCGGGAGGGCAGGGCGGCGCTGCGAACTACCGTTGGGTAGCGTAAACGGCGGGTGGCGCCGGATGTAACGTCCGCCGGTTATGGCCAGCGACACAGTGTCATCGGCGTACGTTCTGGGGCACGATAGGTCGGCCTGGGGCATCTACTGTCATCCTCATGACCGCACCCGACACCCCCCGCCGCAGTGGACTGCGCGGCTTCGGCGCCGCCGGGCCGTCGCCCTGGACGGACCTGGACCGGCCCCCGCTGGACGGGGCGGCGCTGCGCCGCTCCCTGATCGTGCCCGGCGGGCTGTGGACCTCGCTGGACGTCCTCCCCGAGACCGGCTCCACCAACAGCGACCTCGCCGAGCGGGCCCGGGCCGGTGCCCCGCAGGGCGCGGTGCTGGTCGCCGAGGCGCAGAGCGCCGCGCGGGGGCGGCTGGACCGGCAGTGGACGGCCCCGGCCCGCTCGGGGCTCTTCCTCTCCTTCCTGCTGCGGCCGGAGGAGGTGCCCGTCGAGCGGTACGGCTGGCTGCCGATCCTCGTCGGCGTGGCCGCCGCCAGCACCCTCGGCCGGGTGGCCGGGGTCGAGGTGGGGCTGAAGTGGCCCAACGACCTCCAGGTGGAGATCGACGGCGCGGAGCGCAAGATCGGCGGGATCCTCACCGAACTGAGCGGCGGCGCCGTGGTCGTGGGCATGGGCCTCAACGTCTCGCTGCGCGCGGAGGAGCTGCCCGTCCCCACCGCCGCCTCGCTGGCGCTGGCCGGGGCCTCGACCACCGACCGGTCCGTCCTGCTGCGGGCGCTGCTGCGCGAGTTCGCCGGGCTGTACGGGGAGTGGACGGCCGCCGCCGGGGACCCGCACGCCAGCGACCTGATGCGCGCGTACGCCGACCGCTGCACCACGCTGGGCCGCCGGGTGAAGGTGCACCTTCCGGGCGGCGCGGAGCTGGACGGCGAGGCGGTGGCGGTCGACGGCGACGGCCGGCTCGTGGTGCGCGCGCAGGACGGCGCACGCCGGGCGGTCGGCGCCGGGGATGTCGTCCACGTGCGCCCCGAGCCCCGTTGAGCGGGTCGTAGGCGTCCGGTCCGGGGGCGTCGCCGCCCCCCTTACTCCCCCTTGACCCGGGCGGATGCCCCGGATGACGGGATTCCGTGCGAACATTCCACCTGGCAGCGGTGTGAGGCGCGCCACTGCTTGCAGGGGTGGTCAAACGCGCCCGGACAGGCAGCGCGCCCGGACAGGCAGGACACGAGGCGAGTGCGGCGACCGCACGGGGACGGACCGGTGGCAGAGGACGGCAGCAGCGGCACGGCGGCGGGCGACCACGACCAGACGGTCGCCCTCGAACTGGAGCGGCTGATCCTGGACGCGCCGCGCCGCTACACCCCGTACCAGGCCGCCCGTGCCGCCGATGTCCCGATGGAGCTGGCCACCCGCTTCTGGCGGGCCATGGGCTTTCCCGACATCGGCCAGTCCCGGGCGCTGACCGACGGCGACGTGATCGCCCTGCGGCGCCTGGCCGGGCTGGTCGAGTCCGGGCTGCTCAGCGAGTCGATGGCGATCCAGGTGGCCCGCTCCACCGGGCAGACCACCGCCCGGCTGGCGGGCTGGCAGATGGACACCTTCCTGGAGAACCTCACCCAGTCCGTCGAGCCCGGTCTGACCCGCGCCGAGGTCGCGTACCCGCTGGTCGAGCTGCTGCTGCCGGAGCTGGAGCAGTTCCTGGTGTACGTCTGGCGGCGCCAGCTGGCCGCCGTCACCGGCCGGGTGGTGCAGGCCGCCGAGGATCACGAGATCACCAGCGGACGGCTGGCGGTGGGCTTCGCCGACCTGGTCGGCTTCACCCGGCTGTCGCGTCGGCTGGAGGAGGAGGAGCTCGGTGAGCTGGTCGAGACCTTCGAGAACACCTGCTCCGACCTGATCGCCGGCCAGGGCGGCCGGGTGATCAAGACCCTCGGTGACGAGATCCTCTACGTCTCGGAGGACCCGGCGACCGCCGGCGAGATCGCGCTCAGCCTCATCGACGCGCTGGCCGAGGACGAGACCATCCCCGCGCTGCGGGTGGGCATGGCCTTCGGCACCGTGACCTCGCGGATGGGCGACGTCTTCGGCACCACCGTCAACCTGGCGAGCCGGCTGACCTCGATCGCGCCCAAGGACGCGGTGCTGATCGACGGGGAGTTCGCCGCCGCCCTGGAGCAGAGCGGCGCCGTCGCGCCCGCCGACTCGGAGGGGCCGGGCCTGGCGGAGGCGCTCTCCGCGGCGGCGGGGATGCCCGCCTCGGGGCTGCCGATGCCCGCGCCGGAACCCGGCCACCGCTTCCACCTGCAGCCGATGTGGCGGCGGCCGGTGCGGGGGCTCGGGCTGGTCGAACCGTGGCTGCTGTCGCGGCGGATGAAGGCGGAGTAGCCCGGGGCGGCGCGCGGCCGCGTAGCTCTTCCCTGGGGCAAACGGGACATAACCGAGCGAAATCGCCATAGTCTTGGTGCAAGCGGGCCGCACCGGCCCACGGGGGGTCTGGCAGGACCGAGCACACAGGGAGCGAGGCGAGCCGGTGAGCAGTGAGGCGATCATGACGGACCGCGGCTGCGACTGCGGTGGCCCGACGCGGCCCGAGTCGCTGCCCGACCTGCGGTTGCGGTCCGTGGTCGAGCTCGCCCAGGACATGGCCGGCGCGCTCACCCCGCTGGAGGCCGTGCGGGTCGCCGCCGCCCGGGCCACCGAGGCGCTCGGCGCCACCATGGCCGCCGTCTCCGTCTGGGACCGCGAGTCCGGACGGCTGCGGGTGCTGGTCAACCACGGCGACCTCGCGCCCGGGGAGCAGGAACTGCCCGAGGACGAGTCGTACCCCGTCGCCGACTTCCCCGAGATCGTCACCTACCTGGAAGAGCGCTGGACCACCGGGCGGCTGCCCCGCGCCTGGGTGCAGACCGCCCAGAGCGTCGAGCCGCACGCCGGGCACGCGCACCCGACCGCCGGCGCGTACTGCCAGGAGCGCGCCGCCGCGCTGCGCCGGCGCGGGCGGGGCTGCTGCGTGGTCGCGCCGATCGTGCTGCACGGGCAGGCGTGGGGCGAGCTCTACCTCGCCCGCGCGCTCGGCATGCCCGAGTTCACCGAGGCCGACGCCGACTACGCCACCCTGCTCGCCGCCCAGGTCTCCGCCGGGCTCGCCCAGACCGAACGCCTCGCCGACCTGCGCCGTCTCGCCTTCTCCGACCCGCTGACGGGCCTCGCCAACCGGCGGGCCGTCGACGAGCGGCTGGAGGGCGCGCTCGCCGCGCACAACCGCGACGGCGCCGTGGTCTCCCTGGTCGTCTGCGACGTCAACGGGCTCAAGCGGGTCAACGACCAGCTCGGCCACGAGATGGGCGACCGGCTGCTCGAACGCTTCGGCCACCAGCTCTCGCTGGCCGCCGCCAAGCTCCCCGGCAGCCTCGCCGCCCGGCTCGGCGGCGACGAGTTCTGCCTGCTCGTGGAGGGGCAGAAGGCGGACGAGGTGGTCGCCGTCGCCGAGGAGCTGTGCGCGCGGGCGCTGGCCCTGTCCGAGGGGGAGGGCGTCGCCTGCGGGGTCGCCTCCACCGGGGACTCCATCGGGCCCGTCACCACCGCCGACCGGCTCTTCCGGCTCGCCGACGCCGCCCAGTACCGGGCCAAGGCCGCCCGCGCCGCCCACCCCGTCGTCGCCGGGCGCAGCCACGGCCCCGGCTTCTCGCCCGACCCCACCGTGCTGCTCGCCGACGCCGCCGACCCGCACCGGCGCGCGGACGGGCGCCGCGGCCCCACCGGCCGCGCCGGGTCCGGCGACCGGCGGCGCTTCCGCGGCGCCGCCCACAGCGCCGACCCGGGGCAGCTGCTCACCGCCGTCCTCGCCTCCCTCGACCAGGCGGCCGGCGCCCGGTCCGTCCACCCGGCCGACAGCCTCGGCAAGCTGGTCGTCGTCGCCGAGACCTCCGCGCGGCTGCTGGACGCGGTCGGCTGGTGGGTCTCGTACGTGCCGCCGGGCTCGCAGCTGATGCGCACCGCCCAGCACGCCGTCTACCGGATGACCAGCGGGCCCAGCAGCAGGCGGGCCGAGACGCAGCGCGCCCAGATCGAGGCCCCGGACGCCGTCTTCGACCTGCGGCACTACCCGATGACGCGGCGGGCCGTGCGCGGCGGCGCCTTCGCGCTGCGCGCGGGCGCGGCGGGCAACGACCCGGCGGAGGAGGCGATGCTGGTCGTCTCCGGGTACCGGGGGATGGTCGCCGCCGGCGGGCAGAACGCGGCGGGCGGCTGGCTGGTCGAGCTCTTCGCGGACGACGCCACCCTGCCGCTGGGCCAGGCGGCCTGCGCGATGCGGACGCTGGTCGCGGTGGCCCTGGCCGGCCCGGCCTCGCCTCCCGGGCTCTGACGGCCCGCCGCCACTGTGGGAATCCGGATGGCGGGCACCTGTTGTCATATCTTCATTCACCTGATGTGATGATGCATATGGATATGCACAGTGCTGTGGCCCCCGACGCTCCGCTGGTCCTGGTCGGCAAGGCCGACGTCAGCGCGGAGGACGTGCTCGCCGTCGCCCGGGGCAACGCCCGGGTCGAGATCGGCCCCGACGCGCTCGCCGAGATGGCGGCCGCCCGCGCGCGGATCGACGCCCTCGCGGCCGAACCGCGCCCCGTCTACGGCGTGTCCACCGGCTTCGGTGCGCTCGCCGTCCGCCACATCAGCCCCGAGCTGCGCGCCCAGCTCCAGCGCTCGCTGGTGCGCTCGCACGCGGCCGGGATGGGCCCGGCCGTCGAGCGCGAGGTCGTCCGCGCGCTGGTGTTCCTGCGGATGAAGACCCTCGCCTCCGGCCGCACCGGCGTACGGCCGCTGGTCGCGCAGACCATGGCCGCCGTGCTCAACGCCGGCATCACCCCCGTGGTGCGGGAGTTCGGCTCCCTCGGCTGCTCCGGCGACCTCGCGCCGCTGTCGCACTGCGCCCTGGTGCTGATGGGCGAGGGCGTGGCCACCGGCCCCGACGGCGTGGAGAAGCCCGCCGCCGAACTGCTCGCCGCCGCCGGCATCGAGCCGGTCGAGCTGCTGGAGAAGGAGGGCCTGGCCCTCATCAACGGCACCGACGGCATGCTCGGCATGCTGGTGATGGCCATCGCCGACCTGGCCCGCCTGTTCACCACCGCCGACATCACCGCCGCCATGACCCTGGAGGCGCTGCTCGGCACCGACAAGGTGCTCGCCCCCGAGCTCCACGCCCCGATCCGCCCGCACCCCGGCCAGGCGCTCAGCGCCGCCAACATGCTGGCCGTGCTCAAGGGCTCCGGCCTCACCGGCCACCACCAGGACGACGCCCCGCGCGTCCAGGACGCCTACTCCATCCGCTGCGCCCCGCAGGTCGCCGGCGCGGGCCGCGACACCCTCGCCCACGCCCGGCTGGTCGCCTCCCGCGAGCTGGCCGCCTCCGTGGACAACCCGGTGGTGCTCCCCGACGGCCGGGTGGAGTCCAACGGCAACTTCCACGGCGCCCCGGTCGCGTACGTGCTGGACTTCCTCGCCATCGCCGCCGCCGACCTCGGCTCGATCTCCGAGCGGCGCACCGACCGGCTGCTCGACAAGGCCCGCTCGCACGGCCTGCCGGCCTTCCTGGCCGACGACCCGGGCGTGGACTCCGGCCTGATGATCGCCCAGTACACCCAGGCGGCGCTGGTCAGCGAGAACAAGCGGCTCGCCGTCCCGGCCTCGGTGGACTCGATCCCCTCCTCCGCGATGCAGGAGGACCACGTGTCGATGGGCTGGTCGGCGGCCCGCAAGCTGCGCCAGGCCGTGGACAACCTCTGCCGGATCCTCGCCGTCGAGCTCACCGCCTCCGCCCGCGCGCTGGAGATCCGTCAGCAGGCGGACGCGGCCGGCGGGGTCGCCCCGGCCACGGCGGCCGCGATGGCCGCCGCCCGCGAGGCGGGGGTCGGCGGCGCCGGCCGCGACCGCTTCCTCTCGCCGGACCTGGAGGCCGCCGCCGCGCTGGTCGCCTCGGGCGAGCTGGTGCGCGCCGTCGAGAAGGTCACCGGCCCGCTGGCCTGAGACCGCTGAGCGGTGGGACGGCTGGGTTCGGGCGGTGGCTCAGTCCCAGTCGTCCCGCGAGCGGCGCTCCTCGCGGCGGTTGCCGAAGGCGGCGGCGAAGTTGATCCCGACGATGCCGGCCCAGCAGACCAGCAGGCCCTCGAAGCCGCCGCCGGTGGGGTTGCTCGCGATGGCCGTCAGCGGGATGCCGAACATCATCGAGGCGATCGCCAGCCGGGTGCCGGGGCGGCCCTGGCCCCAGCCGCGGCGGCGCGAACGGTCGTGGTGGTGGCCGTGGTGGCGGGACGGCCCGTAGTCGTCCATCCGGTCGGCGACGGCGTTCTCGACCCGGGCGTCCAGACGGGAGTCGAGGCGCTTCATGAAGGAGTCGACCAGCTCGTCCTCGTACTCCTTGCCCAGCTCCTTGCGGGCCTGCAGGGTGGCGTTGAGGTCGCGGCGAAGTTCGTCCTGACGGGTGTCCATGGCACCAGCCTGGGGCCGAGGTTGGGCTCGGTCCACCCCTTCGTGGGGGGAATCCGGGCGGGATCAGGGTGAAATCAGGGTCACCCCGAGACGCCGCCGCCCCTTCGGGACGTCTCACCGGCCGTCCCGTCGTACGAGACGTTTTTGCCAGGGAAGGCGTGCTGCTGCACAGTCGTCGTCCAACCCGCACGCATCCGGAGGTACCGCGCTGATGACCGCCACCGACGAGGCCGGCACCGTCGGGCCCTCCGCCCGCCTGCTCCAGCTCTTCGAGGGCCACCGGCTGACCCCCACCCAGCGCCGGATCGCGCACTCGCTCGTCCGGCACGCCACCGAGGCGCCGTTCCTGTCGAGCGTCGAGGTCGCCGAACTCGCCGGGGTCAGCCAACCCTCCGTCACCCGCTTCGCCGTCGCGCTCGGCTACGACGGCTACCCGGCGCTGCGCCGGCAGCTGCGCGAACTCGGCGTGGGAGAGCAGGCCGCGCCCGAGACCCCGGACGACACGATGCGCAACGAGCACCAGCAGGCCGTGCTCGCCGAGATCGAGCACCTGCGCCACCTCGCCGAACTCCTCGCCGACCCCGAGCCGATCATCCGCGCCGCCCGGCTGCTCGCCGCCTCCCGCCCGCTGCCCGTCCTCGGGCTGCGCGCCGCCTCGGCGCAGGCGCGCGGCTTCGCGTACTTCGCCGCCAAGGTGCACCCGGACGTACGGCTGCTCGACGAGGGCGGCAGCATGCTCGCCGACCGGCTGGAACAGGCCACCGCGGCGGGCGCGACGGCGCTGCTCTGCTTCGCGCTGCCGCGCTACCCGCGGGAGCTGATGGACGCGCTGGCGGTGGCCCGGGACTGCGGGCTGACGGTGCTCACCGTCGCCGACAGCGCCTTCGCGCCCGTCGCCAAGATGTCCGACCTGATGCTGCCGGCGGCGGTCGGCACCGGGCTGGTCTTCGACACCGCCTGCGCGCCGATGATGCTCGGTCGGGTTCTGCTGCAGACCATGTGCGACGAACTCCCGGGCGCGGAGGCCCGGTTGGAGGCGATCGAGCAGGCGGCGGCGGCGCGGGGATTGTTCCTGGAGTAGGGGCCGGGGAGTATTCGGTATCAACCCGGGCATCCCCTACAGCAGGGGGTGCCGCCCATGCGCGTGATCCATGAGATGAAGTTCGTCGCCCGCCTGGCCTCGGGTGTCGACGAATGGTCCTGCCCCACCTGCGGCCGCCGCGTCACCCTGCGGCGGCTGCCCGAACCCGAACTGACCGTCCTCGACCCGGGCGACGACTCCGCCGTCCACGTCGGCGTCATCGAACCCGCCGCCGGAGCCGACGCCGGCCCAGCCGCCGGGACCGCCTCGGCCACCGCCGAGAAGTACGGCCTGGGCCCCGTCCAGAACGTCCCCCGCCCACCGTCCCCGCCCGCCCCCAACACGGCCGACCGCCGCTGGCTCGCCGAGATCGGCATCGACTGGGACGGCGACGCCGCGGCGTGACGCGGCCTGCCCCGAAACGCCCGTCCGGCCCGTCCGGGCGGGCGTTTCGGCGTGCCCGGAGGCGGGTTCCGGCCATCGCTGATCGGATGGGTCCAGGTCTGGCCGAAGGCCGGATGTTTGGATATATTCAGCCGAACCAAGTCTGAATGATTTCATCCGCAGGAGGCCGGGACATGGTGCAGCAGGTGAGTGGGCCGCGCGAGGTGCGGGCGGCGCGAGGGACGGGGCTGTCGACGCAGGGGTGGCAGCAGGAGGCGGCCCTGCGGATGCTCATGAACAACCTCGACCCCGAGGTGGCCGAGCACCCGTCGAAGCTGGTCGTCTACGGCGGCACCGGCAAGGCGGCGCGGGACTGGCGCTCCTTCGACGCCATGGTGAAGACGCTGCAGGGCCTCAAGCAGGACGAGACCATGCTCGTCCAGTCCGGCCGCCCGGTCGGCGTGATGCAGACCCACGAGTGGGCGCCGCGCGTGCTCATCGCCAACTCCAACCTGGTCGGCGACTGGGCCAACTGGGAGGAGTTCCGCCGCCTGGAGAGCCTCGGGCTCACCATGTACGGCCAGATGACCGCCGGCTCCTGGATCTACATCGGCACCCAGGGCATCCTCCAGGGCACGTACGAGACCTTCGCGGCCGTCGCCAACAAGCGGTTCGACGGCACGCTGGAGGGCACCATCACCCTCACCGCGGGCCTCGGCGGCATGGGCGGCGCCCAGCCGCTGGCCGTCACCATGAACGGCGGCGTGGCGATCTGTATCGACTGCGACCCGTCCCGCATCTCCCGCCGCATCGAGCACCGGTACCTGGACGTCGAGGCCAAGGACCTCTCCCACGCGCTGGAGCTCGCCACCGCCGCCCGCGACAAGAAGCAGCCGCTCTCCATCGGCCTGCTGGGCAACGCCGCCGAACTGTTCCCGCAGCTGCTCGCGATGGACGCCCCGATCGACATCGTCACCGACCAGACCAGCGCCCACGACCCGCTGAGCTACCTGCCCGTCGGCGTCGAGTTCGACGACATGGCGGACTACGCGGCCGCCAAGCCCGCCGAGTTCACCGAGCGCTCCCGCGAGTCCATGGCCCGCCACGTCGAGGCGATGGTCGGCTTCATGGACCGCGGCGCCGAGGTCTTCGACTACGGCAACTCCATTCGCGGCGAGGCCCAACTGGCCGGATACGACCGCGCGTTCGCCTTCCCCGGCTTCGTCCCGGCGTACATCCGCCCGCTGTTCTGCGAGGGCAAGGGCCCGTTCCGCTGGGCGGCCCTGTCCGGCGACCCGCAGGACATCGCCAAGACCGACAAGGCCGTCCTCGACCTCTTCCCGGAGAACGAGTCGCTGCACCGCTGGATCAAGATGGCCCAGGAGAAGGTGCACTTCCAGGGCCTGCCCGCGCGCATCTGCTGGCTCGGCTACGGCGAGCGCGACAAGGCCGGCGAGCGCTTCAACGACATGGTCGCCTCCGGCGAGCTGTCCGCCCCGATCGTCATCGGCCGCGACCACCTGGACTGCGGCTCGGTCGCCTCCCCGTACCGCGAGACCGAGGCGATGCTCGACGGCTCCGACGCCATCGCCGACTGGCCGCTGCTCAACGCCATGGTCAACGTGGCCTCCGGCGCCTCCTGGGTCTCCATCCACCACGGCGGCGGCGTCGGCATCGGCCGCTCGATCCACGCCGGCCAGGTCACCGTGGCCGACGGTACGGCGCTCGCGGGCGAGAAGATCCGCCGCGTCCTCACCAACGACCCCGGCATGGGCGTCATCCGGCACGTGGACGCCGGCTACGACCGGGCCGTTGAGGTCGCCGACGAGCGTGGGGTGCGCGTCCCGATGGGCGAGCTGTGACGGCCTCGTTCAACGAGATGTGGGCGGAGCTGCTCCCCGTGGGCCGCTCCGCCTCCTCCGGCGGCTACCGCCGCTTCGCCTGGAACTCCGCCGACGCCGAGTGCCGCGCCTGGTTCGAGCAGCAGGCCCGCAGCCGCGGCCTCACGTACGAGCTCGACCGCAACGGCAACCAGTGGGCCTGGCTGGGCGACCCGAAGGGCGAGGGCGCGATCGTCACCGGCTCGCACCTGGACTCCGTCCCCGACGGCGGCGCCTTCGACGGCCCGCTCGGCGTGGTCTCCTCCTTCGCCGCCCTGGACGAACTCCGGGGCAGGGGAGCCGAGTTCGACAAGCCCCTGGCGATCGTCAACTTCGGCGACGAGGAGGGCGCCCGCTTCGGCGTGGCCTGCATCGGCTCCCGCCTCACCTCCGGCGTCCTCGGCCGCGAGGCCGCGTACGAGCTGCGCGACGCGGACGGCCTGCGGCTGCCCGACGCCATGGAGAAGGCCGGCTACGACCCGACCGCCCTCGGCGCGGACGAGGAGCGCCTCTCCCGGATCGGCGCCTTCGTCGAACTCCACGTCGAACAGGGCCGCTACCTCACCGAGGGGCAGCCCGTCGGCGTCGCCAGCGCGATCTGGCCGCACGGCCGCTGGCGGTTCGACTTCCACGGCGAGGCCAACCACGCCGGCACCACCCGGATCGAGGACCGCCGCGACCCGATGCTGACCTTCGCCAACACGGTGCTCGCCGCCCGCAAGAAGGCCAGGCTCGCGGGCGCGCTCGCCACCTTCGGCAAGGTCGCCGTCGAGCCCAACGGCACCAACGCCATCGCCTCCCTGGTGCGCGGCTGGCTGGACTCCCGGGCCGCCGACGAGGCCACCCTCACTTCGCTGGTCACCGAGATCGAGCAGGCCGCCGCCGAGCGCGGCGGGCGCGACGGCGTCCGCGTCGAGCTGACCCGCGAGTCCTACACCCCGGTGGTGGACTTCGACGGCCCGCTGCGCGACCGCCTCGCCAAGCTGCTCGACGCCCCGGTGCTGCCCACCGGCGCGGGACACGACGCGGGCATCCTGGCCTCGGTCATCCCGACCGCCATGCTGTTCGTGCGCAACCCCACCGGCGTCTCCCACTCCCCGGCCGAACACGCCGAGGAGGCCGACTGCCTCGCCGGGGTCACCGCCCTCGCCGACGTACTGGAGGACCTGGCGTGCCACTGACTCCGCTCGTGACCTCGCACGTGACCTCGCACGTGACCTACTGGGCCGAGTACGCCTGGCTGCCGGGGGCCAACGGCCCGGCCGTCGAGCGGGACGTCCTGATCGCCACCGGCCCCGGCGGCCGGATCGTCAGTGTCACCGCCGACTCCGGGCCGTGTCCGTCCGGGGCCGTCCGACTGGGCGGGCTGGCGCTGCCCGGCCAGGCCAACGCCCACTCCCACGCCTTCCACCGGGCGCTGCGCGGGCACGTCCAGGTCGGGTCCGGCACGTTCTGGACGTGGCGGGACACCATGTACCGCTTCGCCGGCACGCTCGATCCGGACTCGTACCTGGAGCTGGCCACTGCGGTGTATGCGGAGATGGCGCTCGCCGGGATCACGGCGGTGGGGGAGTTCCACTACCTGCACCACGCGCCGGGTGGGGTTCGGTACACCGATCCCAACGCGATGGGCGAGGCGCTGATCGAGGCCGCCGCCCGGGCCGGGATCCGGATCACGCTGCTGGACACCTGCTACCTGTCGTCCGGGTTCGGCGCGGAGCCGACCAGGCCGCAGCTGCGGTTCAGCGACGGGGACGCGGAGGCGTGGGCCGTACGGGCGGACGCGCTCAAGCCGCGCGAGCACGCGCGGATCGGGGCCGCCATCCACTCCGTGCGGGCGGTTCCGGCGGAGCAGCTGGGCACCATCGCGGAGTGGGCGGACGAGCGGCAGGCGCCGCTGCACGTCCACCTGTCGGAGCAGACGGCCGAGAACGACGCCTGCCTCGCGGCGCACGGCGTCACCCCGACCCGGCTGCTCGCCGACCACGGGGCGCTCGGGCCGCGTACGTCGGCCGTGCACGCGACGCACCTCACGGAGGAGGACGTGCGGCTGCTGGCCGACACGTCCACGACGATCTGCATGTGCCCGACGACGGAGCGGGACCTCGCGGACGGCATCGGCCCGGCGCGGGCGCTCGCCTCGGCGGGGTGCCCGATCTCGCTGGGCAGCGACAGCCACGCGGTGATCGACCCGTGGGAGGAGGCGCGTGCCCTGGAGCTGGACGAGCGGCTGCGCACCCGGACGCGGGGCCACTGGACGGCCAACGCGCTGCTGCGGGCCGGCGGCGAGGACGGGCACGCCTCGATCGGCTGGCCGGAGGCCGGGCGGATCGAGGCGGGGGCGCTCGCGGACTTCACGGTGATCGCGCTGGATACGGTTCGTACGGCGGGGCCGCCGGCGCGGCTCGGCGCGGAGATCGCCGTCTTCGCGGCCTCGGCGGCGGACGTGCGGCACGTGGTGGTCGGCGGGCGGCAGGTCGTCCGGGACGGGCGGCACCTGCTGGTGGCCGACGTACCGGGGGCGCTGCGGGCCTCGATCGGCGCGCTGAGCGGCTGAACTTTCAACTCACCTAGGAAGGCGCTGTCTTGAGCACCAAGACCACCGTGATCACCGGCATCGGCAGCCTGGTCACCAACGATCCCGGGCTCGGTACCGGGCCGCTCGGCCTGCTGGCCGACGCGGCCGTGGTGGTCGAGGGCGACCGCGTCGCCTGGGTCGGCCCGGCTGCGCAGGCCCCGTCGGCGGACGAGCGGTTCGACGCCGAGGGGCGGGCGCTGCTGCCCGGGTTCGTGGACTCGCATGCGCACCTGGTGTTCGCGGGTGACCGTACGGCGGAGTTCAACGCCCGGATGTCGGGGCAGGCGTACACGGCGGGCGGGATCCGGACGACGGTGGCGGCCACCCGGGCCGCGTCGGATGCCGAACTCGACGCCAACCTGGCGCGGTTCGTGCGGGAGGCGCTGCGGCAGGGGACGACCACGATCGAGTGCAAGTCCGGCTACGGGCTGACGGTCGAGGACGAGGCCCGGGCTCTGCGCATCGCCGCGCAGCACACCCCGGAGACGACGTACCTGGGCGCGCATGTCGTCGCTCCCGAGTACGCCGAGGACCCGGCGGGCTACGTGGACCTGGTGACCGGCGAGATGCTCGACGCCTGCGCTCCGCACGCCCGTTGGGTGGACGTGTTCTGCGAGAAGGGCGCCTTCGACGGGGACCAGGCGCGGGCCGTCCTGACGGCGGGCATCGAGCGCGGCCTCACGCCGCGAGTGCACGCCAACCAGCTCACGTACGGCCCCGGCGTGCAACTCGCCGTCGAACTGGGCGCGGCCTCGGCGGACCACTGCACCCACCTGACGGACGAGGACGTGGCTGCCCTCGCCGGCTCGGGCACCGTCGCCACCCTGCTCCCCGGTGCGGAGTTCTCCACCCGAGCCGAGTACCCGAGCGGCCGTCGCCTGCTCGACGCGGGTGCCGTGGTGGCGCTGTCCACCGACTGCAACCCCGGCTCCAGCTTCACGAGCTCCATGGCCTTCTGCATCGCGGTGGCCGTACGGGAAATGGGCATGACCCCCGACGAGGCGGTGTGGGCCGCGACGGCAGGCGGCGCCCACGCCCTCCGCCGCACCGACGTCGGGAGCATCACGGTCGGCGCCCGCGCCGACCTGCTCCTGCTCGACGCCCCCTCCCACGTCCACCTGGCCTACCGCCCCGGCGTCCCGCTCACGGCCGCCGTCTGGCGCGCGGGAGTCCGCGAGCTCTGACCCCCCCAGGCCAACGTCGCCCCGTCGAGCCGCTGCTCGACGGGGCGACATGCTCCGGCGGTCCCGCACGGCCGTCCGGCGGCTACGCCGCGAGCGATGCGGCGTCGCCCATCACGATCACCGGGTGCCGGGCCGGGTCGAGGGTGTGCAGCAGCTCCTTCATATGGTCGGCGCTGAGGCTGACGCAGGCGTGGGTCGGGCCGCCGTGGTCCACGTGGACCCAGATGCCGCCACCCCGGTCGGTGCCCATCGGCTTGGTCCGGTCGAGCGGGGAGGTCCCGGGGACGCGGTTGTAGTTGATCGCGACCACGTAGTCGAAGGAGCCGGCCAGTGGTTCGCCGTTGAATCCCTGCCCGCTGACGGTGAAGCCGTTCGAGTGGTTGTAGGGCAGCAGACTCCCGGGGGTGGGCAGTCGGCCGCCCGCGTCGGTGAGGCCGAAGACGCCGATGGGGGAGCGGTAGTCGTTCAGGCGGTGGTCGGCGGTCCAGCCGTCGTGGCCGTTGTGGGCGGCCCAGATCGACCCGGGCTGCCAGCCCGCCGCCGAGCGCTGGTAGAGGACGGCGGTGGCGGTCGAGGAGTCCCGTCCCGAGCCGGTGACCAGAAGCACCTGCCCACTGTCCGCCGGTATCGCGGCGAGGAGGTGCGGCCCGAGGCCGACGAGCTGGCCCGGGGCGGGGGCGGCCGTCGTGGCGGGGATAGTGGCGGCGGGGGTGGGCACCGCCTGGTCCGCCGCCGGCATCGGGCGGGCGGCCCGGGTGACGTCGGTGGCCGGGGACGGGGCGGCGGTCCGTCCGGCCGGATTCCCCAGCCGGACGCTGTGGGCCCCGAGCTGGCCGCACCCGGTGAGCGCGGTCAGGGCCAGGAGGATCGCACCTGCCGTGAGACGGCGTGCAGAGGACATGCTTCAGCCCTTTCGGAGCCGGAGAAGGTGTCGGAGTGGCCGGGCTCAGCCCGGGAAGTGGCCGAGGCTGATCGATGCCGCGATGCCCCTGGCCTGGGCGAGCGTCGACTCAGCGGTGCCGTTCAGGCAGACGGACAGCACGAACCGCGTCTCCGGGCCCGCCTGCCCGGTCGGGATGCTGCCCGCCAGTTCACGGGTGCCGCCGACCCCTCGGCAGGCGGGTGACGGAGCTGTCTCGGTGAGCTTCAGGGCGTCGGCTGCGGGGATCTGCTCGGACTCCGGCAGGGTCTGGAAGACGACCAGCCCCCCGCCCGGCCGCAGGTGGTTGAGCAGTGGGCAGTACGGGGCCTTGAAGTCCGTCGGCTTCGGGCAGGCCGACTCGCCCGTCGGCAGCGGTTCGGTGGTGGCGAAGGCGACCGGCTCCGCCGTCCCGATCGCCGACCCGGCGGAGTCGTGCCACCCGGGCGGCAGCCGGTACTCCAGCCCGGCGACCGCCGGGACCTGGATCTCCGTCCACGGGGTCGGGTTGCCCGCGGCGGGGGCGAGCGCGGCCGGCGGCGGCGCGAGCGCCGGGGTACCGGACGAGGTGGCCAGCACGAACGCCGTCACCGCGGCAGCGGCGGCCGACCCGACGGTGGTGGCGGCGGCCCGTCGCCGCCGTCGCCGCACCACGCGCTGCCGGAGCTGGCGCATCCGCTGCTCGGGAGCGGGCAGCCGGGGCACCGTCAGCTCCAGGAACAGCCGCATGGCCGCCTCCTCGCCGCCCGGGGTCCGGTCCGGATCGGGTCGCTGGTCAGCTCCGTACACGCCGCTCACCGCCCCAGGCCTGTTCGTCCACCGGCAGCCGGCTCTGCAGTGTGCGCAGCGCCCGGGACGCCTGGCTCTTCACCGTGCCGGTGCTGCAGCCGAGCGTCATGGCGACCTCCTCCACACTCAGGTCCTCGAAGTACCGCAGCACCACCACGGCTCGCTGCCGCGCGGGCAGCCGCCGCACCGCCGCCGCCAGCGACTGCTCCAGGTCGACCGCCGCGAACGGGTCCCCGCCCGCCGCGCGCTCCGGCAGCTCGCCGTGCGGCAGCTCGCCCCGCCAGCGGCGGCGCCACCACGAGGCGTGCGTGTTCACCAGCGCCTTCCGGACGTACGCCTCCGGATGGTTGTCCGCCAGCCGGTGCCACTTCGGCCACACCTTGGCGAGGACGGTCTGCAGCAGGTCCTCCGCCAGGTGCCGGTCGCCGGTCAGCAGCCAGGCCACCCGGATCAGACGAGGCCCGCACCCGACCACGAACTCCTCGAAATCCGGAGCCGGGTCCGTCACCGTCGTGTCCTTGCCATCGTGTTCCTGTTCCTGTCGTGTCTCCCACATCCGGTGGAACCAGATGTGGGCCGGATCAGGTTGTCACGAATTCCGGAACCATCTGTTCCGGTCCGGCGGCCCCCGCGGAGGCCCGCTCCCGGCGCGCAGGGAGCGGGCTGCTTTATTGGCCTGACGCCTCGGCTGGGCGTGCGTGATCATGACCGGATGAACGCTCGTTTCCTCGGCATTCCCGAGTTGGCAGAAGTCCCGTCCGTGGCGGTCGTCGTCGATGTCATGCGTGCCTTCACCGTGGCTGCCTGGGCCTTTGCCCAGGGTGCGGAGAAGATCGTCCTCGCCGAGTCGCTGGATGACGCCCTGGCGCTCAAGGCTCGCCACCCGGGCTGGGTGGCGCTCAAGGACGGCCCGCCCGCGCCCGGGTTCGACGCGGTCAACTCACCGGGCTTGCTTCGGTCGGTTGAGCTGGGCGGGCGGACCGTGGTGCAGAAGACTACGGCGGGGACGGTCGGCGCCCTCGCGGTGAAGGAAGCGTCGCTGGTGCTGTGCGCCAGCTTCGTGGTGGCGGAGGCAACGGCCCAGCTCCTGCGGGCGCGAGGGCGTGACGATGTCACGTTCGTGGTCACCGGCGAGGACGGGCAGGCCGATGAAGACCTGGCATGTGCTGAGTACATCGCCCGCAGGGCCGCCGGGGCGGAGACGGATGCCGGTGAGTTCCTCCGCCGCGCTGCCGAGTCACGCGCTGCGACCGAGCTCGCGGAGGGCGTGCGTCAAGGGGTTCATCCTGATGACGTCGCACTCTGCATCGAGCTCGACCGGTTCCCCTTCGCCATGGTGGCGACCTTGGAGGACTCGCTCATGGTCCTCCGCCCATGTGTCGTGCCTTCGCCGACCCACGAGGTTCCGGCCTGATTGTCTGATCACGTCCAGCGGTTCTCGGCCCGCTGGGCCGCTGAGATCCTTACGCCGCTCCTCATAGGTTCGCCGTTGAGGGGCCAGATCTTTCCCGGCGGCCTCTTGCTCCCCGCAAGAGGCCGCCGGAAGGAGCTCATCGTCCGATGGCTCCTGCTCAGGGGGTGAGCAGGTTGCGGACTGCGTCGCTGACCTCGGGAAGCTTGCTCGGGAGTGCCCACTGGTGGGCGTCGTGTTCGGTGAGGACGACCGGCTCGGTCTTCTCCACGGTGACGGCGAAGTTGAACTGGCGGGTGGTGCCGCCGCGACTGTTTTCATAGTCGAAGTGCCCGCGGTAACCCACGATCTGGTTGACCGTCAGGCCGGTCTCTTCGGTGGTCTCCCGATGGAGGGCCTCCAGGATGCTCTCCCCGACGTCGACCTTTCCGGAGGGGATCTCCCACATCCCGCCCATGTAGTCGTCGGGGTTGCGACGGACGAGCAGGACCCGGCCGTCGTGGCTGATCACTGCGGCGGCGACGAAACCGGTGATCCCAGCGGCTTCGGCATCGGCGGCCAGGCCGGCCGCGAACTCGGGCGAGGGGACAGTCACTGCAGCTCCTTGTGTGGTCGCTGATCTTCGCGAGGTGTGAGCCCCTCAGTACGTCACGTCGCCCCGTCGAGCCGCTGCTCGACGGGGCGACGTTCAGGGCTGACGGTGGGCGCGGACAAGCAGGCTATCGGCCGCGCGTGCACTCGGTTCGGTGGGAGGGAGCCGGGAGATGGTGATGTTCGTGAACCCGGACTCGCCGAGCAGCTTCGTCCAGACGGTCCCCTGGAGAACCCAGCGGCGCATGGTCGTCGTGGTGCCGTCCTGGGCGAGGGCCGGAATGTCGGCGGGCCGGACGTCCGGCTCAGCGGGTGCTCCACCGAGGTAGTGACCCAGGGTGGAGGAGGCCAGCAATCCGCCGGGCCGCAGGGCGCGAGCAGCTGCTGGGAGGAGCTGGCGGGGATCGGCGAAGTCGAGGCTGCCGAACACCGAGTAGACCACGTCGTACTCGCCAGGATGCGCGTCCAGGTGCGCGGCCGCGTCCGCGTGCACCGCGCGAAGACGCGGTGCGAGGTGGCCGTACAGGTCGCAGGCCATCGCGTGCTGGGCGGGGGAGGCCTCGACGGCGTCCACACGGGCCGGAGTGTGGTGGGTGACGAGGTGCGCGGCATGACGGGCGGCACCTGCGCCGAGGTCGGCCACCACGAGGCCGGTGATGTCTCCCAGTACCTCGGCCCCTGGCCCGCCGTGCTGATCCCAGACCCAGTGGAAGGTGCCGGGGACGGCCCGGTCCGTCTCGGAGCGGGCGCGGCCGTAGTGGTGCCACAGGTCCGGTGCCGGGGAAGGGGGCGTCACCCGGTCATCCTCGCGCTGGGTACGCGCTGGTGCCGAGATTTGGGCGAAGTCCACTCCTGCGGGCTGCGGTGGCGCCGGACCGAGCCCGGCGCCACCGCAGTGGTTTCAGCGAGTACGACTCGTTGCCGGGGTGGCAGGAGGCCGCTTCGGCCTGCCTGTCAGCCGAAGGGCAGGACCTCGGTGCTGCCACCGGCCAGGATGTGCGGGTACTCGGTTCCGCCGTTGAGCGGGCGGTAGTTGAGCACCGGATCGCCGGCCCGGACGAGGGCCGTCGCGCATCCGAGGCACCAGGGCTTTGGCGGCTGCGCGTCGAGATCCTCGATCACCGCAGGGCTGGAGCACTGCGTGCAGCAGGCTGCCATCGATTCCTCCCCGGATCAGGGTCGGCACCCGATCCGCAGACCGGGCAGTGGCGGGTGTTGAGTCGGTCGGCCCGCTCCGGCAGCGGACTGGGCGGCGGCGCGGTTGCGGATACGGTCTCGACGGGCCTTGTTGACATGCGTTGTGGCGGAGCAGAACGAGTCTGGGGCGCCACGACGAGGACCCAGATCTTTGCCGGTGGCCTCTTGCATCCCGCAAGAGGCCACCGGAACGATTTGCGCTGGGACTCCTTTCCCCGGTTTCCGACATAACGTCGGAAACCGGATGTGTTCGATGCAGGTAGCATCGCGTCAACATCTCGTCCAAGGCCGGGAGTTGGCGTATGAGCACACTGGTGGTGGGGTCCCGGGCCAGTCACCTGGCACGAGCTCAGGTGCGGGAGTTCCTGGCGCCGCTGCGAGAGCGCTTCCCCGGTGTCGTCTTCCGTCACCAGGTGATCCTGGAAGGCGGCGACCAGGACCGCCGGGCAGCCCTGTCGCAGGTCTCCGTCCGCTCCGGAGGGTCGGCGTTCTCTACCAACCAGGAAGCCGCCCTCGTCGTCGGCGAGGTCGACGTGATCGTGCACAGCCTCAAGGACCTGCCCACTACCAGCCCTCCCGGCCTGGTGCTGTTGCCCCCGCCGGGGCGGGAGGACGTGCGGGACGCGCTGTGCGGGAGCACGCTGGCCGGCCTTCCGCAGGGCGCCAGGATCGGCACCGGGGCGGCCCGCCGGATCGCCCAGCTCCTGCACGTACGCCCGGACCTGGTGCCGGTGCCGATCCGCGGCAACGTCCCGCCCCGGCTGAACAAGCTCAAGACCATGAGCCTGGACGCCGTGGTGCTCGCGGCTGCCGGGCTCAAGCGCCTCAGCCTGGACGACGCGATCGGCGAGCTTCTGCCGATCGAGCAGTTCCCCCCGTCGCCGGGCCAAGGCGCCCTGGGCA
The DNA here is from genome assembly GCF_044455705.1 of Kitasatospora sp. NPDC051170. Classification (NCBI taxonomy): domain Bacteria; kingdom Bacillati; phylum Actinomycetota; class Actinomycetes; order Kitasatosporales; family Streptomycetaceae; genus Kitasatospora; species Kitasatospora sp. NPDC051170. Next base: position 558,479 of record NZ_JBITFA010000004.1, read on the forward strand.
TCCAGATCCGCGAGGACAACGATCTGGCTCGCAAGATCCTCTCCACGGCCGGTGACTTGGTGGTGGAAGCGGAGGTGCGCGCCGAACGCGCGATGCTCGCCGAGCTCCACGGAGGGTGCTCGGTCCCGATCGGCGCTTACGGGAAGGTCGACGGTGATGTATTGACCCTGTACGGGCAGGTCACCTCCCTCGACGGCAAGCGGCAAGTGGACGCCCGCCTCTCCGGCTCGCTGGGCGAGCCGGAGAAACTGGGCGTGCAGGTGGCCCGTCTCTTGTTGGCTCAGGGCGTGGAGGGAATCCTCGCGGAGGTACGGCCCACCGCTACCGTTTAGGCATGCAGGCGGGCGAGGTCCAGGGCCGCGTAGGTGATGATCCGTTCCGCCCCGGCCCGTTTGAGCATCGTGAACAGCTCAGTCAGGGGGCGGAAGTCCCGCTGTCCGGTGGCCTGGTCGATCGGAGCAAGGCGCAGGTACTCGCCGGAGACGGAGAACGGCATCAACGGCGCCTGGGTGCGGCGCCTGAGGGCCGTGAGGACGTCCACCGACAGCATCCCGGGCTCCAGCAGCAGCATGTCCGCGCCCTCGCTGAGGAACGCCAGGCCCGTGTCCACGGCGGTCTCCGGGCTACGGGGGCTGATCTGGAACGGGCGGCGTGCGCCGGAGGCGGGGGTGGCCCGCATGGTGGTGCGGTAGCCCTCGTAGAGGGCGGAGTCGAAGATCAGGTGCGGCATGGTCGCCACGTCCCGGTGACCGGCCTCGTCCAGGGCCCGGCGCACGGCCCAGGTGGTGCCCTCGGTCATCGCTGCAGGTCCCACGATGTCGGCCCCGGCCTCGGCCTGGATGACGGCCTGGGCAGCGATCAGCTCGGCAGTCGCGCCGAGGTTGATCCGGCCGCCGGTGCTCAGGTGGCACTCGCCGGTGTCGGTGTGCCCGCACAGGCAGTTCTCCGTCATCACGGCCATGCCGGGCTCGGTGTCCTTGACGGCGCGGATCGCCCGCACCATCAGGCTGTCCGGCGCGATGGCGCCGGACGCATGCTGGTCGCGCACGAGGCTGTTGGCGAACACCTTCACCGAGCGGACGCCGACGACGGCCAGGCTCCGAACGATCTTGGGGATCTCGGCGGCGGTGACGGTCGGCATGGGCCGGTCACCGTCCTCGCCGTCCTCGCGGACCAGCAGGACCATACTCAGGTCCGCCGCCGTCAGTTCGGGGCCCTCCAGGAATCCGCGGACGGCCGCTCGGCCGTGGAGTCGGTCGGTGGCCGTGTGCGCGGAGGTGTGTCGGGTGGTGGTCATCTCAGCCCTCCGGACTGCGTGGTGGGGAACGGCGGCGACCACGCGATCCGGGGCCACGGTATCCAGCAGCTCACCGGCACGAGTGAACCCCCGGATCTGGACCTGTTCCTGCCGGTGCCGCAAGTGGTCTTCGATCGTCTGGTGGCCGAGGCCGTTGACCGCAGCGCGTCGTTTCATGCGCGGACTCCTTCCGCTTCGTGAAGGAACATGTCGGTGCACGACGAGTAGAGCCCAACTCGCGGTCACCATCCAGGCGTTGTCCGTAGTCCCAGGGTTGTCCCGCTATTGCTCGCAGTAGGCTCGCGGTCACAGTCGATGATGGGATTGGGCCCGTGGACGACCAGATCCGGCACCCCCTCGCGTATGCCCGCGCGCTTCGCGGCTGGTCCCAGACCGACCTCGCGGCCCGCATCCACCGCGCTGCCAGGAGCAGGCCCGAGGGGCTTCGTTCCGGCACCGACAAGGCCGCCGTCAGCAAGTGGGAGAACTGGCGGAAGACGCCCAGCATCGAATCCCAACTGCTCATCGCCGAAGCCTTCGACGTCCCGATCGCCGACCTGGAAGCCTTCGACTGGCCGCACTGGCTCCCGGGTCAGGAGCAGCCGGTGCCGCTCGGATCGGCGTTCACCGTCCACGCACTTCGAGACGCACAGAGAGCCGCCATGGACCATCGTCGCCGCAGCTTCATGACCTTCAGCGCGCTCGCCCTGGCCGGGTTGTCCACCCGGTGGGCCACCCTCGAACCCGACCGGCTCACCTCAGCCCTGAACGGCAAGCTGGTCGACGGCGAACTGGTCGACTGGTTGGAGGAGACCAGCGCCAAGCTGACCGCTCTGCCCACTGAACAGCGGCAGCACACTGCGAAGCTGATGGATGCCCAGCTCGACATGGTCACCGACTTGCTCGAGAAGGGCCGCTACACCGAACCCGTGGGCCGGCGGCTTCACCTGCTGGCCGCCTCCATGGCCAGCACGTGCGGCTGGCACCGCTTCGACCAGGGGCACCACTTCGCGGCGGGCAAGCTCTGGAACGCGGCCCTCACCAACGCGCACGCCGCGCGTGACCGCGACCTCGGCGCAGGGATCCTGTCCGACTTCGCCTACCAGTCGATCTGGCTCACACAGCCCGACGCCGCCGTCGAACCGCTCAGCCAGGCGCTCATCCATACCCGGCACCCCACCGCCCGTTCCCTGCTCCACCTCCGCCGGGCCCGCGCGCACGCGGCCATGGGGGCCTCCGCCGACTGCCATCGCGACCTGGCCGCTGCGGAGGTCGCGTTGCTGACCGACAGCCCCGACCCGGCACCGGCCTGGTGCCGGTGGATGAGTACGGCGGACCTGGCCGTCGACTCCGGCCAGTGCATGCTCGACCTCGGCCGTACGGAGGAGGCGCACGCCCGGATTGGTGAGGGCATGAGCCTGCTGCCGCGCTCTCGTGACAAGACCCGTGGGATCTTCCTGACCTACGAGGCCCGGAGCTTGTTGAAGGCCCGCGAGGTCGAGCAAGCCGTTGCCGTCGCGAACCAGTCTCTCGACCTCGCCACCCGGATCGGCGCCGAACGGTGCGTCACCCTGGTGCGCGAACTCGCTCTGGGCTTCAGGCCCTACCGGCAGGTGGATGGTGTCAGCGACCTCATGGACCGTCTCCCGGTCGGCTGAGCGGAGCGGGCGTGGTTTTTGCCGGCGGCCTCTTGCTGCCCGCAAGAGGCCGCCGGAACGATTCGCTTCGGCGCGTGGTGTGGTGGTCGAACTCGCCAGCCTGCGCGCTCTGGAGAAGCGCAGCGAACTTGGGGCGAGTCGTACGGACGACGATGTCGGCGTCATCCGACTCGCGAAGCTCGATTAGCCCGAGCTGGCGGCCGCCTGGCGCCTGTGCCCATTCGACCCGTGAGTGATGCGAGCAGGTCTGCAAGGCCGGGCCCACCTCATGAGCGGCCCGCTCCCTGCGAGCAGGGAGCGGGCCGCCTCGATGTGGTGCCGGTCAGCCGAAGGGCAGGACTTGGGTGCTGCCGCCGGCCAGGATGTGCTGGTAGTCGGTTCCGCCGTTGAGCGGGCGGTAGTTGAGCACCGGATCTCCGGCTCGCACGAGGGCGGTCGCGCAGCCAAGGCACCAGGGTGTCGGCGGCTGTGCGTCGAGGTCTTCGATCACCGCAGGAGCGGAGCACTGGGTGCAGGCCGCCATGGGGTCCTCCCCGGGTCAGGCCCAGGTGGAGCCGCAGGTGGTGCAGCCCCATCGGCCGTCGATCGTCTGGTAGGTGGCGCCCGATCCGCAGACCGGGCAGGCGCGGGCGCTGGGCTCGTCGGCCCGCTCCAGCAGGGTACTGGGCGCCGGGGTGGCAGTGGGCTCAGTCGCGGTGACGGGCTTGTCGATCATGGTGCACATGACGTATCCCCTCGGGACGGAGTGGCTGGGGTGCGCCGGCCGGGCAACACCCAGAGAACCCCGCCGAGGACCGGAATCGGGCGCAACTGAGGGGCTTCCGCACGGGGTGTGCGTGCACCGCACACCCCGTGCGCGCTCTGCCCCCGTGTGCCGTCCTGTCGATACCGTGAGTACTCCTTGCACTCGAAAGGCGACACCGTGTCACGTCAGCGTCGGCTTGGGACGGCCATCAGGGCCGCCCGATGTGCACGACGGATGACCCAGGCCCAACTGGGTCTGGCATGCGGCTACTCGGCCTCCGCGATCAGCCGGGTTGAGGCGGGCGCGCTCCGCCCGACCGAGCGGGCGCTTCTGCTGATCACCCGGGTGTTGGACCTGCCGCTTGAAGCCCTCGGGCTGGGGCGACCGGCTACCCTGGCGCAGGATGTGATCCCGGATCAGGAGGACGCCATGCTCCGCAGGCAACTGCTCGTGGCCGGCATGGCGGCGGCCGGGGCATCGGCCCTTTCGACCACTTCGGCGGCCGCTGCGCGCCCGGATGCGTCGGCCCGGATCGTCAGGGCCCTGTACGAGCCTGAGACATCCGAGGCCACATCGTTGCAGCAGCTCAAGGCGACACTGTCTTCGGCGCGTGCGCAGTTCACGACGGCTCGCTACCGGCAGCTCGGCGATGAGCTGCCTGGCTTGCTGGGCTCCGCGCAGGCGACCCGAGAGGCGTTGTCCGGCCGGTCCCGCGAGGAGGCCCATGCGTGTGTGGCCCGAGCCTGGGTGTTGGCGACCGAGCTCGCGTTGAAGGCTCACTCCGATGTCGCGTGGCCTGCAGCGGACCGGGCGCTGGCAGCGGCCCAGGCCAGTGGCGACCCGGTGGTGCAGGGTGAGGCGGCACGCGTTCTGGCGATCACGATGCGGCGTTCCGGCCGTCCCGTCGCTGCTGTCGATCTCCTGCGTCGTACTGCTGACTCGCTCGCCACGGCCCGGGACGACGTGTCCCGGGCCGTGGCGGCAACCCTGCTGATGACTGCCGCCTACACGGCGGCATGTGGGCAACGACGAGGTGACGCCCTCGACCTTATGGCGGGTGCTGGCGACGCGGTGGACCGCTTGCCGGGTGCCGGAGTTCGACCGGGTACCCCGCTGTTCACGGTCGACGCCACGAGTGCCCAGCTGAATCTGTACTGGATCGGGGTGCACACGGCGATGGGCACTCCCGAAGAGGGCGTGCTGTATGCGGCGCGGATCACGCCGGGGCAACTGCCCACGGCCGAGCGTCGGGCCCGGTACGGTACGGACTGCGCGCGGATGTGGCACAACCTCGGAGACCAGCGCAGGACGTTCGCGGCGTTGCGGTTCACCGAGCAGGTCGCTCCGGAGGAGGTGCGAAGGCCCGCTCTGCGGGCGCTCACAGCGGACCTGTTGTACGCCCCGGCAGCGGTGGCCGGCGTGCGGGAGTTTGCCGCGCGCACAGGGGTGTCCTGACGACCCGAGACGGACCCGTTGCTTCTCGTCGCCCCGTCGAGCCGGTGCTCGACGGGGCGACGTGCTCAGGCGGTGGTGGCGTGGTGGTCGAACTCGCCCGCCTTGGCGCCCTGGAGGAGGTCGGCGAACTTGCCACGGGTGGTGTGGACGATGACGTCGCCTTCGTCGGACTCGCGGAGTTCGATCGCTCCCTCGGCCGTACGGACCTCGACGCAGGATGCGTTTGAACCGGAGTAGCTTGATTTCTGCCAGGTGGAGTTATGCATGCTTGCTTTCCATTTCCTTCTTGATCGAGCGAATGAACTCTCGGGACTCCGAATCCGAGAGGGCGGCCGAGCCGAGCTGGGCGAGTAGTGATCTGAATCGGGCTGTGTGGGCCGGTGCATCGAACAGCAGGTTGCCAACCTCGGAGTCCGTCTGAACTGTGTCGAGCTCCTGAACCGGGCCCGCGACGTACGTGAAGTTCTCATTGGGGAGCGGAGCTGTATCCACCTCGAACAGCACGACTCGAATCGAGATGTTGGGCTGCTCGGAGGCTTCGACAAGGGCAGCGAGTTGCTCTGATTGGACCTTGGCTCCGCTGAACTGCATGCGTAGCGCCGCTTCATGGATGTAGGCAGTGAACGGAGTCGATTCAGAGCGGATGATCTGTTGGCGCCGCAAGCGAAAGGTTGCCCTCAGATCGACCTCATGGCCGGGAAGGGGCGGATAGGAGCGAGCGAAGACGGCGGAGGCATAGGCGTTGGTTTGAAGTAGTCCGTGGATGAAGGCCATCGTGTAGGCGGAGAGACCTCGTGCGTGACTCTCGATCTCGGCAACCTCAAGGAAGTCCTGTGAGAGCCGTCCGCGGTACTCCTCCCACCAGCCGCCTTTGTCTCGGTCCGTGATGATGCTCGCGAGCGCCTCGATCAGAGGTTCGTTGACACACATGCATCGTGCGGCGACTGTGCGAAGGCGTTCGACGCTGATCCCGGTCCTGCCGCTCTCCATCTGCGTCACATGGGCTGGGTTGATGCCCAAAGCGCGGGCGAGCTGACTGCCGCCCAGGCCCGCCTGCTCCCGCATCCTGCGCAACTCGGCTCCCAGGCGCAGTTGGCGGATGGTCGGGTTCGATCGAAGCGCCATGGCGTCCCTTCTGCAGGTTCTGGGACCAGTGTGCCGCACGTCGACAGCCTCGTTAGAGGGAACCTTGCGCGGATCGCCACAAAACTGTGGCGATCCGCGCTATCGTCGTGCTCAGGTCGATCCGATGGATCGTCAACAACGCCTGCCTTCACGGCAGTAGGCGCCTGCTGCCCGCGCACCGAAGAGCAACCAGCCCCACTCTGGCCTGGCTCACGGCGACGTATCCGCCGTCTCTCTCCTCTCCCACACCACAGCCTCACGGAGGTTCCCGTGTGCACCCGTAACAACCCCTCGCTCGCCCTCTCCCGGCTGGCCCTGCGAGACGTCCTGACCGGCAACGGCTGGGACCCCGAAACCATCTTCAATGCCGAACTCGCCCTGGTGGAGCTCATCTCCAACGCCTGGCGGCACGGCGACACCCCCTCGCCCGTCGTCTGGTTCTCCCTCGTCGGCGGCACCCTGCGGGTCGCCGTCTTCGACGAGTCCGACGTCGTCCCCCGTCTCCGGCCGTCCTCCGGACTCGCCGAGAGCGGCCGGGGGCTCCAGCTCGTCGACGGCCTCACCCACCGGTGGGGTGTCGACCCGCAGAAGCGCGGCAAGACCACCTGGTACGAGCTGGACTTCGCCGCATGATCGGCGAACCCGTCCCGGCGGGCGACCCCAGCACGCGCGACTGCACCGGCCCCCACATCATGGAACTCCTCGGCGAGTTGCACCGGCGCGGCCTGTCGCACGGCCTCCTCTGGGGCTCCGCCTCGCCCGGCGAGAGGACGCTCGACGGCTACACCCTCGTCAACTTCGGCAACGCCCCGGTGAGCACCCTGCTCAACCTCCTCCACCTCCTTCGCGACCTGGATCTCGACGATCCGTGCTACCCGTGAAGTTCTTCGTCGGCGCGATCCTCATCGCGCTCCTCTTCCTCGCGATCGCCACCGTGGCCCTCGGCGTCGTGGCCACCCTCAGGACGCCCCGCCCCGAGGACCGCGACGACCACCACTGAGCCCACGCGAAGGCCCTCGCCCACCCCGGGCGAGGGCCTCGCGGGTACACCGTTCGTCAGCCGAGGTGGGGGATCGTCCGGTGCTCCAGGAAGTGCTGGAGCCTGAGGCGCTGGGTGCGGTGCATCGGAAGGCCCTCGATCTCGCCGGGCGCGACGAACCGGAGGTCGGTGGACTCGTCCGAGATCCGCAGTTCCCCACCCGTGATGCGCGCAGTGAAGCAGATGTTGAACTGCTGCCGGACCTCGCCGTCCGAGTAGGCGATCACGTGCCGGGGATCGGTGTACGTGCCGACGAGTCCCGTGATCTCGATGTCGAGCCCGGTCTCCTCACGCACCTCCCGGACGGCCGTGCCGGGAAGCGACTCACCGAGGTCCATCGCTCCGCCCGGCAGCGCGTACAGCCCGTTGTCAGTACGCCGCTGGAGCAGGATGCGTCCTTCGGTATCTGTCACCACCGCCGACGCTGCCACAACCAGCCGGTTCGGCTTGGGAGCGTCGGGGTCGTCGTAGAACTCCGTCCGTGCCATGAGATCAGCTCTCCTTCACCTGGACCCGGGGCGGTCCGAATCTATTGACAGGTCTGGACCATTCGGAGTTGAGTCGCTGCGGGCTCCCTGCCCTGCCCCGTCCTTACCCCCACAAGGAGTGGCATTGAACAAGCAGAAGATCGCCGCGCTGCTGGCCGGCGCGCTGGCCGCGACCGGCCTGGCCGTCATGGTCCCCACCGCCTCGACGGCCGCCTCGGCCTGTGCGGCGCCGTATTCGGCGTCGCAGGTGTACACGGGAGGCGCGTCCGCCTCGTACAACGGGCACAACTGGAACGCCAAGTGGTGGACCCAGGGCGAGACCCCGAGCACCGGCGGCTCCGGGGTCTGGTCCGACCAGGGCGCCTGCGGCGGTGGCGGCGACCCGTCCCCGAGCCCGACCGGCACCGGTACTCCGCAGTCCTGCGACCACCCCGTCTGGGTGGCCGGTACCCAGTACACCACCGGCGCGGTCGTGAAGTACGCGCCCAACGGCCAGTACTACATCGCCACCCACGACAACCCGGGCTACGACCCCACGATCTCCACCTGGTACTGGAGCCCGTACACCTGCACCGGCGGCGGCTCCAGCCCGACCCCGACCAGCCCGACCACCCCCAACCCGGGCGGGTTCGTGGTCTCCGAGGCCCAGTTCAACCAGATGTTCCCGAACCGGAACCCCTTCTACACGTACTCCGGCCTGGTCACGGCCCTGAGCGCCTACCCGGCGTTCGCCAACTCCGGCTCGGACACCGTGAAGAGGCAGGAAGCCGCCGCCTTCCTCGCCAACATCAACCACGAGACCGGCGGACTGGTCTACGTCGTCGAGCAGAACACCTCCAACTACCCGCACTACTGCGACGCCTCGCAGCCCTACGGCTGCCCGGCCGGCCAGGCCGCGTACTACGGCCGTGGCCCGATCCAGCTCAGCTGGAACTTCAACTACAAGGCCGCGGGTGACGCGCTGGGCATCGACCTGCTCCACAACCCGAACCTGGTGCAGACCGACGCGGCCGTCGCCTGGAAGACCGGCATCTGGTACTGGATGACCCAGAACGGCCCGGGCACCATGACCCCGCACAACGCCATGGTCAACAGCGCCGGCTTCGGCGAGACCATCCGCTCCATCAACGGCTCTCTCGAGTGCAACGGCGGCAACCCCGCCCAGGTCCAGTCCCGGGTCAACGCGTACACCACGTTCACCTCGATCCTGGGGGTCCCCACCGGCTCCAACCTGAGCTGCTGACCGGCGGAGACGGAGCACACCGCCCGTTCCCACCCGGCAGGGTGGGGACGGGCGTGAAGGTTCTCGGGCTTTCGGACGTGGGCTGACGGTCTGGCAAGTACGGTGGCCCGAAAGCATCCAGGAGCCTGGGGGAGGGCGAAATGGGCACCGTCATCGTGAGGCCGGCGGAGTTGAACGCGTCGGCGGGGGTGGCTCGCAGTATCGGGGAGGATCTGGGCAAGGCGTGCACGGCTGCGATCACCGACAGCCATGCGGCGGTCGGGCAGTCGGCGGGCTGGTCGGTGGTCGCTGCGCTGGAGCAGGTGGCGACCGCCTGGGATCCCGTTCTGGCGACCGTCCGGGAGCGGTTCGGGAAGACGGCGGACAATCTCGTCGCCACCGCCCAGGCGTACACCGGTCATGAGGACGCCGTCACCGACGTCTGGCAGAAGAACAAGATCGCGGAGCCGTCGGACGTGAAGCCGAAGGGGGCCCCGTGAGCGGGCCGGCGGCGGTCAACCGGTTCGAGCTGCTGATGCGCTTCGACCCGGCGGGCCTGCACGCGGCGGCCAAGTCCTGGCACGGTCTGGCGAACGCGACCCGTTCCGCCGGGACGAGGCACCGGAGTCAGGTGGACGGGCCGCTGCGGCAGATGCACTGGCAGGGGAAGGACGCGGAGACCGCCTTCTGGACCATGCGCCGCACCGAGGAGATGGTGGAGATCGTCCGGGTGGAGGCCGCGGCCATCGCGCTCACCCTCAATACGGTCGCGGACCGGATGTACCAGGCGCAGACCAACCTGAAGAACGCCGTCCAGCGCGCTCAGGAGTGGAGCCTGACGGTGGGCCCGGACGGCACCGTGAACCCCCCGAAGCTGAGCTTCGCCGAGGCGCACGACCCTGGTGAACTGCCGGAACGCAAGGCCCAGTTGGACCAGTGCAAGCAGCTCCAGCAGCGCATCGACAAGGCGCTGTCGGACGCGCAGGCCGCCAGCGACAAGGGCAAGGAGGTGCTGGAGAACCGCGACCCCGGCATCCTCACCCAGCCCCGGGTGTTCGGCGCGGTGGCCGCCACGGCCGGTGTCGGTGACGCGGTCGAGAAGGCGCTCGGGCTCGACGGCCTCTCCGTCCCGGACAACACGGACCCGCAGAAGGCCGCCGCCTGGTGGAAGACCCTGACCCCCGACCAGCAGGCGGACTTCATCGCCCTCCACCCGGGCCGGATCGGCGCCATGGACGGGCTGCCGTCCGCCGTACGGGACGAGGCCAACCGGCTGTCCCTCGATCAGCAGTTGGACAAGAGCGAGGCGGGCCACGCGCGCGAGAGCAACCTGACCTCCGAGGAGTACAACAAGCAGCAGGCGGGCCTCCGCGCACTGCGGGACCGGCTCGCGGAGCAGGACGGCGCCCCCGAGGGCAAGCAGCTCTTCCTGCTCGGCCTGGACCCGAACGGGCACGGGCACGCGATCGTCTCGATGGGCAACCCCGACACTGCGGACCACACCGCCGTTGTCGTCCCGGGGACCGACACGACGATCGCCAGCATGCCGCGCGAGATCAAGCGCATCGACGCCACGCAGGAAGCGGCCAGTGACGCCTGCCAGGGCACCAAGAAGGTCGCCGTGATCTCCTGGCTCGGCTACGACGCACCCGAGATCCCGCCCGAGAACTTCTCCGTCGCGGACACGGACCGCGCCAAGGACGGCGCCGCGCCGATGCGCCAGTTCACCGAGGGCCTTCGCATCGCGCAGGGCGACCACCACAGCCACCTCACCGTGATCGGCCACAGCTACGGCACGACGGCGGTCGGCGCGGCCGCCTCCGGGGGCGCGGGGCTCGGGGCGGACGACATCATCGCGCTCGCCAGTCCGGGCATGATCGTGCCGGATGCCGGAAAGCTCCACATCAGCACCGATCACGTCTGGGTCGGCACGGCGAACGACGACCCCATTCGTTTCGCGTCCGGGCTCACCCTGGGGCGCGACCCGAGGAGTGACGTGTTCGGGGGGCACAACATCCAGATCGACACCAGTGGGCACAGCGGCTACTGGGACGAGGGCAGCATCACCCTCATGAACCAGGGCCGCATCATCGTCGGAGCCGATCCGCTCCAGGCCCCGAAGAAGATCGAGGGGCACTTCGTCGTCCCGCCCTACAACGTGCCCGGCGCGGGAGGTCGGTGACCGTGGTCCGGGCAACCGCGCGGCGCACGGGCGTCGCGGTCGCACTGCTCCTCTCCCTCTCCTCACTGATCGGAGGCTGTGTGTCCCAGGACCACGCGAAAGGTGCCGGTCCGGACGACCCGCTGCCGGTGAAGAGCCGGGAGGAGGCCCTGAGCTGGGCCAAGCGGACGACCGACTACCTGGCGCAGCTCGTCGGCACCACCATCAGGCCGGAGGGAGCCCGGACCTCGTACCGGGACTGCGTCGGCAAGGAGGGCGAGATGCGGGACGACGGCCGCTTCGTCATGTCGTACGCGGGCTATGCGCCGTTCCCACTGGAGCAGCACCCGGAGGCGGCACGCAAGGTCCGGGCGGAGCTGGAGAAGGAGGGCTTCGAGATCGCCGGGTACCGGGAGAAGGTGGACAGCGGGAGGATCGACGTCATCGTCGACGCCTACCAGAAGTCCAGCCGTTACCTGATGACGCTGGAGACCATGCAGTCCGGGGACCTCATGTTCCGGATCAATACCCCCTGCCTGATGCCCCCGAGCAGCTCCGGCGCCCCGCAACCCTGAGGTCCGGGGAAAACCACCGGGGCCGTCGCGGATCTCAGGAATCCGCGACGGCCCCGGAGCCGTATGGGGTGAACGTCAGTGGACGTCGCCCATGAGGGCCTGGACCTTCTTGCGGTACGTGTACACCGCGAAGCCGGCGAGGACGGCGAGGGCCGCCTGGACGGCGATGATCGTGGTGCCGTCGAGGTTGACGCCGGCCAGGGAGAGGAGGCTGGTGGTGCAGTCACCGGCGGTGACGGCGAGGAACCAGACGCCCATCATCTGGGAGGCGTACTTCTGCGGGGCCATCTTGGTGGTGACCGACAGGCCGACGGGGGAGAGGCAGAGCTCGCCGACGGTCTGGATCAGGTAGATGGACACGAGCCAGAGCGGGGAGACCTTGGTGCCGCCGTCGGCCATCGTCATCGGGAGGATGAAGACGAAGAAGGAGGCGCCGATCAGGGCCAGACCGATCGAGAACTTCACGATCGTGTTCGGCTCCTTGTTGCGGCGGGACAGCCACAGCCACAGGAAGGCGAACACGGGGGCGAGCGCCATGACGAACAGCGGGTTCAGCGACTGGTACCAGGTGGCGGAGAAGCCGAAGCCGAACACGGAGTCCGCGGTCTTCTTGTCGGCGAACAGCGACAGGGTCGAGCCGCCCTGGTCGTAGATCATCCAGAACACGGCGGCCGCGACGAAGAACCAGATGTACGCGGACATCTTGGACTGCTCGCCGACGGTGAGGTCCTTGTCGCGCTTGATGCGGGTCAGGACGATGACCGGGATGAGCAGACCGGCGATGGTCAGCGGGACGAGGGCCCAGTTCAGGGTGTAGAAGCCCAGGCCGGCGACGACGCCGTAGAAGACCGCGATGGCGAGGACGATGAGGCCGCCCTTGACCAGGAGGCGCTTGGTCTCCTCGGGCTTGAGCGGGTTCGGGACGACGCTGCTCCTGGCGCTCAGGTGGCGGCTGCCCAGCAGGAACTGGACGAGGCCGAAGGCCATGCCGACCGCGGCGAGGCCGAAGCCCAGGTGCCAGTTGTACTCCTTGCCGATGGTCCCGATGATGAACGGGGCGGCGAAGGCACCGAGGTTGATGCTCATGTAGAAGACGGTGAAGCCACCGTCGCGGCGCGGGTCGTCCGGGCCGTTGTAGAGGTGGCCGACCATCGTGGAGATGTTGGCCTTCAGCAGGCCGGAGCCGATCGCGACCAGGAACAGGCCGACGAAGAACGCCGCCGAGCCCGGGACGGCCAGCGCGATGTGGCCGGACATGATCACGAAACCGGCGATGGCGACGGTCTTGCGGGCGCCCCAGACCCGGTCGCCGAACCAGCCGCCGGGGTAGGCCATGAGGTAGACCATCGAGACGTAGACGGAGTAGACCGCCGTCGCCAGCGCCGCCGACTTGGCGAGGCCACCGCCCTGGCTGCCGACCGCGGCGTCGGCGCCACCGGAGACCAGGTAGTAGATGAGCAGGGCGCGCATGCCGTAGTAGGAGAAGCGCTCCCACATCTCGGTCATGAACAGCGTGGCGAGACCTCGGGGGTGCCCGAGGAAGGTCTTGCCGCTGGGGGCCGACGTGAGGTCGGCGGCCCGGGTCGTAGACGCCATGTGTAGTGGTTCCTTGCCTGACAGCGTCCGCCAAAGGGGGGTGCGGCGGACGTGGACTCGAACCACTCTACGTGGCGATATTTGGCGTTATCAGATGACAAACGTCGTGAATCAGCCGGGTTAATAACAAAGTTGGCATCGGATCTTCCCGATTGATCCATGGTAGATGGGCGCGTCTTCCTTCGGTTCAAAGATGCAAGCGCAGATTCTGCGCCGAACAGCCGGTCTGCCGCGCTTTGTTGGCCGCGATCACACCCCTGTATAACGATCACGCTCTGTGAAACACCTCACAGGACGTACGGGCATACCCCGGCGGACTACCATCACCACATGACCTGTGTGCTTCTCGCCGAGGACGATCCGGCGATCTCCGAACCCCTCGCCCGGGCCCTGCGACGCGAGGGCTACGAGGTGCTCGTCCGCGAGGACGGTCCGACCGCGCTCGCCGCCGGCCTCACGGAGGAGGTCGACCTCGTCGTCCTCGACCTCGGTCTGCCGGAGATGGACGGCCTCGAGGTCTGCCGCCGGCTGCGCGCGGACGGCAAGAGCTGCCCCGTCCTGGTGCTCACCGCCCGCGCCGACGAGGTGGACACCGTCGTCGGCCTGGACGCCGGTGCCGACGACTACGTCACCAAGCCCTTCCGCCTGGCCGAGCTGCTCGCCCGCGTCCGGGCCCTGCTCCGGCGCGGCAACGTCGACCAGCTCACCACCGGTGCGCACGGCGTCAAGATCGACATCGAGTCCCACCGCGCCTGGCTCGGCGAGGAGGAGCTGACGCTCTCCGCCAAGGAGTTCGAGCTGCTGCGCGTCCTCGTCCGCGACGCCGGCCGGGTCGTGACCCGCGAGGAGATCATGCGGCAGGTCTGGGACACCACCTGGTGGACCTCCACCAAGACCCTCGACATGCACATCTCCTGGCTGCGCAAGAAGCTCGGCGACGACGCGGCCAACCCCCGCTACATCGCCACCGTGCGCGGCGTGGGCTTCCGGTTCGAGAAGAATTAGCCGGAAGCGGTCGACGGAAGCACACCTCGGGGAGCGGCAGCGTGAAACGCCGGATGATCAACTCGCTGCTGGGCGTCGTCCTGGTGGTGGTCGTGGTGTTCTGCGTGCCGCTCGCCCTGGTCGAGAAGCGCACCATCGTGAACTCGGCCCGGGACCGGGTCGACGCCACGGCCGTCCGGGTGCTCGCCCTGGTCGAGAGCCGGATCAACGCCAACGAGGCGGTCAACGGGCACTCCTTCGAGAGCCAGGTCACCGACGGCAGCTACGTCGAGGTGCAGCTCCCCGGCCAGGACGTCGTCTCGGCCGGCGAGCGCCCGGCCGGGAACCACCTGCTGAAGGCCGCCGAACGCGGGAGCAGCGGCGCGATCGTCACCGTCGAGCAGTCCCGCGAGGACGTCGACCACGAGGTCGCCAACATGCTGCTGCTGCTCGGCGTCGTCGCCCTGCTGGCCATCCAGGCCGCCGTCGCCCTCGCCGTCTGGCAGGCCAAACGGCTCGCCCGCCCGCTCACCGACCTCGCCGAGACCGCCGAGCGGCTCGGCTCCGGCGACCCCCGCCCGCGCGACCGCCGCTACGGGGTCCCCGAGCTGGACCGCGTCGCCGAGGTGCTGGACACCAGCGCCGAACGGATCGCCCGGATGCTCACCGCCGAACGCCGCCTCGCCGCGGACGCCTCGCACCAGCTGCGCACCCCGCTGACCGCGCTGTCCATGCGGCTGGAGGAGATCACCGCCGTCGCCGAGGACCCGGAGACGGTCAAGGAGGAGGCGACCATCGCCCTCCAGCAGGTCGAGCGGCTCACCGACGTCGTCCAGCGGCTGCTCACCACCCAGCGCGACCCGCGCAGCCCCACCGCCGTCGCCTTCGACCTGGACGAGGTGATCAAGCAGCAGGTGGAGGAGTGGGGACCGACGCTGCGGGAGAAGGGCCGGGTGCTCTCCCTGGAGGGCCTGCACGGCGTCACGGTGGTCGGCACCCCGGGGACGGTCGCCCAGGTGCTCGCCACCCTGATCGAGAACTCGCTGATGCACGGCGCCGGGACGATCACCCTGCGGGTGCGGCCCTCCGGCACCTCGGTGGTGGTCGAGGTGCAGGACCAGGGCCAGGGCGTGCCGCCCGACCTCGGCAACCGGGTCTTCGAGCGGGCGGTCAGCGGCCGCAACTCGACGGGCATCGGCCTCGCCGTCGCCCGCGACCTCGCGGAGGCGGACGGCGGGAGGCTGGAGCTGCTCTCGTTGAGGCCGCCGGTGTTCGCGCTGTTCCTCGGCCGCAGCCACGCGGACTGACGAGGACCGGTCAGGAGGTCGGCAGCACGCCGAGCTGGCGCATCAGTCCCATGACGTCCCACTGCCACCAGCCCTCGGTGATCCGGCCGTTGTGGCAGCGGAAGGTGGTCGTGCCGCGTCCGATCACCGACCTGCCGGTGTTCGGGATCTCCCGGAAGGCGGCCTTCTGGTGGGCGTGCCAGGTCCAGCGGGTGGCGACCTCGTCGCCTTCGGCGATCTGGCTCTCCACCTCGAAGGTGAACTCGAAGGCGTCCACGTAGGCGGCGCAGCGCTCTCGGAACGCCTGGATGCCGACCGCGTCGCCCTCGCTGCCGTAGTCGTGGTCGTGGTAGTCGGCGGCCATGCACTCGTCGATGACGTCGAGGTCGCCCGCGGCCAGCCCGTCCAGGACCCTGCTCGCGAGGGCCTTGTCGAACTGGGCGTCGCGGACCACGTCGAGGTCGGTGAAGGTGGGCGGCGCGTCACAGAGCGCCACCATCTCGCGGAAGATCCGGTCCGTCTCGGGCAGCTTGGAGTTGCGCATCGCCTCCTCGTAGGAGGGGAACTCCACGATCTCCACGACGTGGCTCTTGTCCGAGCGGTCGGTGGCGACCACCGCGTGGGAGGCGGTGCGCCTGCCCTTCGTGGACTCGGCCCAGGTGTCCATGAGCCGGTTGAGGTCGTCGAGCCTGTCGGTCTTGCAGTCGATGATCTGGACGAACGCCATGGCGAGCCTCCTGGATCCCCCTCGGCC
Source organism: Kitasatospora sp. NPDC051170 (assembly GCF_044455705.1). Taxonomy (NCBI): domain Bacteria; kingdom Bacillati; phylum Actinomycetota; class Actinomycetes; order Kitasatosporales; family Streptomycetaceae; genus Kitasatospora; species Kitasatospora sp. NPDC051170. Next base: position 574,864 of record NZ_JBITFA010000004.1, read on the forward strand.
CTCGATCGTCCGCAGCCGTGCTCGCCCTCGGTCACCACTGTCCTCTTGCAGCGGCGGGCCGGGCAAGCGGAGCGGGGCGTTACTCGGCCTTGGCGAAGCGGATCTGCTCGGCGGCCAGCATCAGCTCGGCCTGGGCGGCCAGCTCCTGCCCGCTGGCCTGGGCGGGCGCCGGAACAGCGGCAGCGGTGGCGGCAGCGGTGGTACCGACAGCGACAGCGGTGGAGGGCTCCTCGGGCAGGGCCTTGAACACCCAGGTCCGGTACGAGACGAAGCGGAACACCGTGCCGAGGCCGAGGCCCACGACCTTGGCGCCCAGCTGCTCGTAGTGCGAGTCCAGGCCGAGGAGGTAGACGGTGAAGGCGAGCACACCGGTCTCGATCAGCATGCCGATGCCGCTGAAGATCAGGAACAGCGTGATCTCGCGCTTGCGGGAGGCGGCGTCCCGGTCCCGGTACAGCCAGTAGCGGTAGCCGAGGTAGTTGGTGGCGATCGCGATGACCGTCGCCGCGATGTTGGAGCGCAGCGAGGCCAGGCCCAGGCCGTTGATGCAGACCCAGAACACGGCGAAGTTGACCACCACGCCGCTCAGACCGACGATGCCGAACTTCACGACCTCACCCGTGAGCCCGTGCAGCTTCTGCGCGAGCGGGGTTTTCGAAGCTTCGGTCGTCGCCATACCGGGCTGCCTCCATGTACCTGCGGGACGAAAGGGTGTCCCACCGGGCCGGAGCCACCCCTTGAGTCCTGCGTGCACGCACATGATCCGACTACGCGGACGAGGACCTAGCCGTCCAGGCTACCCGCTTCCATCGAACGGCTCAGCCGTCCGGGGTGGGGGTTGACATCTACGCGCGTCCAGTACTCACTGCCCGCAGGCGGCTCCACCACCTCCCACCGGCCCGGATATCCTGGGCCGCGTGACTTCCCCGGGCAATGTGAATTTTCCAGTGGTGGGCATGATCGGCGGCGGGCAGTTGGCCCGCATGGCACACCAGGCGGGCATCCCGCTGGGGGTCAGGTTCAAACTCCTCGCCGACACGCCCCAGGACTCCGCGGCGCAGGTCGTCTCCGAGGTCGTCCTCGGTGACTACCGCGACCTCGACACCCTGCGCGCCTTCGCCGCAGGCTGCGACGTGATCACCTTCGACCACGAGCACGTGCCGACCGAGCACCTGCGCGCCCTGGAGGCGGACGGCATCGCCGTGCGCCCCGGCCCGGAGGCCCTGGTCAACGCCCAGGACAAGGGCGTGATGCGGGCCAAGCTGGACTCCATCGACGTGCCCTGCCCCCGGCACCGGCTGGTCGCCGACCCGGCCGACGTCACCGCCTTCGCGAACGAGGGCACGGGCTACCCCGTCGTCCTCAAGACCGTCCGCGGCGGCTACGACGGCAAGGGCGTCTGGGTCGTCGACGACGAGCAGCAGGCGCACGCGCCGTTCCTCGCCGGCGTCGCCGTGCTGGCCGAGGAGAAGGTCGACTTCGTCCGCGAGCTGGCCGCCAACGTCGTCCGCTCGCCCAGCGGCCAGGCCGTCGCCTACCCGGTCGTCGAGAGCGTCCAGGAGAACGGCGTCTGCGCCGAGGTCACCGCCCCCGCGCCCGACCTCGACCCGGCCCTGTCCGACGAGGCCCAGCAGCTCGCCCTGCGCATCGCCGGCGAGCTCGGCATCGTCGGCCACCTCGCCGTCGAGCTGTTCCAGACCCGCGACGGCCGCATCCTCGTCAACGAACTGGCGATGCGCCCCCACAACTCCGGGCACTGGACCCAGGACGGCGCCACCACCTCGCAGTTCGAGAACCACCTGCGGGCCGTCCTCGACCTCCCGCTCGGCGACCCCCGGCCGCGCGCCAGGTGGACCGTCATGGTCAACGTCCTCGGCGGCGACTACCCGGACATGTACCACGCCTTCCTGCACTGCATGGCCCGCGACCCCGGGCTGCGCATCCACATGTACGGGAAGGACGTGAAGCCCGGCCGCAAGGTCGGCCACGTCAACGTCTTCGGGGACGACCTCGACGACGTCCGCGAGCGCGCCCGCCACGCGGCCGCCTACCTGCGAGGAACGATCACCGAATGACCAGCCCCCTCATCGGCATCGTCATGGGCTCGGACTCCGACTGGCCCGTCATGGAGGCCGCCGCCCAGGCCCTCGACGAGTTCGAGATCCCGTACGAGGTGGACGTCGTCTCCGCCCACCGGATGCCGCGCGAGATGGTCGCGTACGGCGAGAACGCCCACACCCGCGGCCTCAAGGCGATCATCGCGGGCGCCGGCGGCGCCGCCCACCTGCCCGGCATGCTCGCCTCCGTCACCCCGCTGCCCGTCATCGGCGTGCCGGTGCCGCTGCGCTACCTGGACGGCATGGACAGCCTGCTCTCCATCGTCCAGATGCCCGCCGGCGTGCCGGTGGCGACCGTCTCGGTGGCCGGCGCGCGCAACGCGGGCCTGCTCGCGGTGCGGATGCTCGCCGCCTTCGACCCCGAACTCACCGAGAAGATGGCCGAGTTCCAGGCCGAACTCAACAACCAGGCCACCGAGAAGGGCAAGAAGCTGCGCGCCAAGGTCGCCGGCTCCAGCTCCTTCGGCTTCGGCAAGTAACCCCCGCGGTGGGGGTGGGGTAGAACAACCCGTATGACTTCGGAGACCCTCACCCCGCTCGACCGCGCCCGCGCCCTGCTGCGCACCGCCCCCGTGGTGGACGGCCACAACGACCTCCCCTGGGCGATGCGCGAGCAGGCCGGGTACGACCTCGGCGCGCTCGACCTCGCCGCCGACCAGAGCGACCGCCTGCACACCGACCTCGCCCGCCTCGCGGAGGGCGGGGTCGGCGCGCAGTTCTGGTCCGTCTACGTGCCCGCCTCCCTCGCCGGGGACCACGCCGTCAGCGCCACCCTGGAGCAGGTCGACTTCGTCCACGCCCTGGTCGAGCGCTACCCCGACCGGCTGCGCCTCGCCCGTACGGCCGCCGACATGGAGACCGCCCGCGCCGAGGGCCGGATCGCCTCCCTGATGGGCGCCGAGGGCGGCCACTCCATCGACTGCTCGCTCGCCACCCTGCGGGCCCTGTACGAGCTGGGCGTGCGGTACATGACGCTCACCCACAACGACAACGTGCCGTGGGCGGACTCCGCGACCGACAAGCCGGTGGCGGGCGGGCTGACCCGCTTCGGCGAGGAGGTCGTCCGGGAGATGAACCGGCTCGGCATGCTCGTCGACCTCTCGCACGTCTCCGCCGACACCATGCGCGACGCGCTGCGCGTCACCGAGGCGCCCGTCGTCTTCTCGCACTCCTCCTCGCGCGCCGTCTGCGACCACCCGCGCAACATCCCCGACGACGTGCTCGCCCAGCTGCCCGCCAACGGCGGCATCGCGATGGCGACCTTCGTGCCGAAGTTCATCCTGCCCGCCGCCATCGAGTGGACGGCCGCGGCGGACGAGAACATGCGCGCCCACGGCTTCCACCCGCTGGACACCACCCCGCCCGCGATGGAGCGCCAGCGCGCCTACGAGGCCGAGCACCCGCGCCCGGTCGCCACCCCGGCCACCGTCGCCGACCACCTCGACCACATGCGCGAGGTCGCCGGCATCGACCACATCGGCATCGGCGGCGACTTCGACGGCACCGCCTTCCTCCCGGAGGGCCTCGACTCGGTGGCCGGCTACCCCAACCTGGTCGCCGAACTCCTCCGCCGCCACTGGTCCGAGGCCGACCTCGCCAAGCTCACCTGGCACAACGCGGTGCGCGTCCTGCGCGACGCCGAGTCCGTCGCCACCACGCTGCGCGCGAGCCGCCGCCCGTCCATCGCCACCCTGGCGGGGTTGGACGGCTAATCGAGCAGCGGGATCTCGATGGCCGGGCACTTGTCCATCACCATGGCCGGCCCGGCCTCCCGCGTCCGCCCGTAGGCGGCCTCGTCCACCACGCCCAGCTGGAACCAGACCGCCTTGGCCCCGACAGCCACCGCCTGATCGGCCACCTCCCCGGCGAGGTCGGACCGAACGAACACGTCCACCACGTCCACCGGGACGGGTACGCCGGGTGCCATCCGATTCCATCTCGACCTGGCGGGCTGACCAGCGCATACCCCGGGAGGGAATGGCCGGGGGAGTCATGGCGCTGGCACTGGATGAGTTCTCAGCACTCGCTACGAGGAGGCAGGGCATGTACGGAGACCCGGAGACGGTCCGGAAGATCCTGACCGAGGCGGGCGACACTTGGGCCGTCGTGGGCCTCTCCTCCAACCAGCGACGAGCGGCCTACGGCGTCGCCGAGGTGCTGCAGCGCTTCGGCAAGCGGATCGTGCCCGTGCACCCGAAGGCGGAGACCGTCCACGGCGAGCAGGGGTACGCGTCCCTCGCGGACATCCCCTTCGAGGTCGACGTCGTGGACGTCTTCGTCCGCTCCGACCTCGCCGGCGCCGTCGCGGACGAGGCGGCCGCCATTGGGGCCAAGGCCGTCTGGTTCCAACTCGACGTGATCGACGAAGCCGCGTACGAGCGGACACAGGCCGCTGGGCTCGCCATGGTGATGGACAAGTGCCCGGCCATCGAGATCCCACGCCTTGGCCTGGCTGGGCGGTTTAGCTAACCGTCCTACAACTCACAAGGCCACCGAGCCGTCTACTAGCTGCGAGGCCTCGGTGAGCGGTGTCCGTTCCTGAAAGCTGAGGGCCAGGACGATTCAGTCTGTCTGCTGGGTTTCGGACTGCTCATGACCGCCGACGACGAGAGCCCAGCCCTGTCCGGGATGTGGGGGCTGAACAGGTGGCTAGGGGGTGCCCGTCGGCGAGGCCGACGAGGATGGGGGCAACAGGCAGGGAGTGATGACGCCGAGGTACATGCGATCTCCGCTGCCCGAGGTCTCCGCCGTGGCGGTGTACCGGCTGTCGGGGTGGACGGCATCGACGAGGGCGTCGGGCTTGCCGTCCACGGACTCGCGATAGCCCTCCACCGTCAGGCCCTCGCCGACCAACATGTCGCGGACCTTTCTGACCGCTTCCGGATGCTGGGCGCGCGGCACCGAACTCTTGACGCTGTACATCAGGACGTACCGGTCATCGCTCGCGGTTTCCCCGTTCCTGCCGGTACACGGAGTGAAGAGCGCGTCGACGGTCGTGGGATCGATCTCGATCCCGGCGGTCCGGGCCATGTGCTCGGTTATTTGTTGTGCCCAGGTCTGGGCGTCAGCCTTGGACTTCACGGGTGGCGTGTCACTCCTGTCGGCGGGATGGGTGGACGAGCATCCGCCGAGCACCGCGAGCAGGAGCACAGTGGCGATGATCCGCCCCAAGGTGCGGGATTCGCTGGCGGTCATGGTGCTCCTGTGTCGCGAGTCGGCGGTCGGTTGAACCAGCTGTGGGAGTCAGGGGGCTTTGGGGGCAAGCGTGGGCTGGCGGCCGGCGATGATCCGGCCCTGATTTTGGAGGCTTTCACTTGCGCCTCCGGGGCCGATGTCCCAGTAGCCGCCGTGCCCGCTGGTGTCGATCTGGATGCGTTGGGCGCCGAAGATCCCGAGTTGTGGACCTTCACCGAACAGGTTGAAGTCCTGGGTGAAGTCGTTCTTGGCCTCACCGACCCACACGTGCTTCGGGTTGATGTTGAGCTCCGACGCCCTGTCCACCCCCATGCCGGGGCTGCCGAGCGCGATGATGTCGTCGACGTTCGCCCCGCCGTCCCGGGCGGCCACCCCCACGACATAAGTGCCGTAGCTGTGCCCCATCAAGGTCAGGTGTGAACAGTTGCCGTTGCCACCCTCGGCCACCCGCAGGCCCTTGGTGAAGTTCCGCAGATCCGGTGCACCGGCTTCTCCGCGATCGTTGGACACCACGCTGCCGTCCAACCAGTTCGGTGTCTCGTAGCCGAGCCACGAGACCACGGCAACGTTCTCGTCGCCGGCCTTGTCCTCGGCGGCCTTCTGGAGGCGCCGGATGTGGTCCATCTGCCCCGGCACTCCACCGAGAACGGTGCCGGTGCCCGGCACGAAGACCGCCGTGTGCTGCGCCTTGTCGGGGTTGCCCGTTGAGACGATGGCCCGGCCGTTGTGTGCCTCGGGGTCGATTCCGAGCAGAAGCATCTGGTGCTTCTCGGGGTTCCCGTCGGAAGCCATCAGCTTCCTCTTGATTTCCTCCAGGGCGTTGATCCGCGATTTGTACTCGTCCTCGTCGATGCCGAAGTCGCCGGGCTTCCCGCTTCGGTAGGCGTCGAGCTTCTCGTCGAGCACGAGACGGTTGGCCTCGTCGCGCACGGTCGCAGGAAGCCCGTCGAGCTTGCCGATCCGATCGGGGTGCAGGGCCAGGTATGCCTCCTGCTGTTCAGGAGTGAGGCCCTTCCACCACGCGGCGGACTTCTCCGGGTCCTTGCCGTCCGGAATGTAGGGGTCGACCAGTCCGAGGTCCTGCATCGCGGCGGCGACCGCGTTCTTGGCGCCGGCGAGCGATCCGTTCACCTTGGTCGGGTCGAGAGCGTTCGAACTGAGCCGGCCAAGGGCCTTGTTGCCCTGATCGCTCGCTGTCTGGGCGTCCTTCAGAGCGGTGTCGATCCGACTCTGGAAACCCTTCATGTCCGAGGCGAGTTGTTGGCGAGCCCTGATCGCATCGGGGTCGTTGGCCTCTCCCTTGCCTGCGGGTGGGAGGCTGACGACGCCCTCGGCGGACACGTTCAGGCCGGCGTCAACTGAGCGCTTGACGGCGTTGGTGAGGTTGGTCTGCGCCTGGTACATCCGGTCGGCCACGGTGTTCAGGACCAGGGCGGCGGTGTCCGCTTCCTTCTTGACGATGTTCAGTTGTTTTTCCGTGTCCGCCATGTACGGAAGTGCGGCCTTGGCATCGTCTCCCTCCCAGTTGCCGCTCAACGGACCGTTGACCTGGCGGCGGTGCCGCTGACAGATGCTCTCTGCCGCGTGGCCGAGGGCCGTCCAGGTCTTGGCGGCATCGTGCAGCCCATGTGGGTCGAACTTCACGAGAAGTTCGTACGTGCCGGTCACTTCGGCCCCTGCTGTGGTGTGGCCCATGCGCCGGCGACAGCGCGGTCGTTGTGCTCGTGGGCAGCAGCATTCGCGTTCAGGTTGGTTGCGGTGCTTGCGAGGCGCTGCTGCAGGTCACCGAGCGGCTTGGACCAACCGGTGCCCAATTGGTTGAGTCCGCCCGCGATCGACCAGCCGGTCAGCTGGCCGGAGACCGTGTGGCTGTCGTTCACGGCGTTCTGAACGGGAGTGCCGAGTTCCTCACCCAGACTTTTTGCGATACCTGCGGACGCCCGCAGGTCGGTTGGTTGGATAACGACCTTGCCGGTGGCGTTGTCACCCACAGCTTTGTCCTCCCCCGGACGTTCGGCATACGCACCTACGTTCTACGGAACGTTAACTGAGCCATGTGCGCTACGTATCCGTCAAGATACTCAGATCGTATGAACGGCTAGCGGACCGTCTTGGCCTGTCCAGTGGCGCGCTTGGGCTTGGTGGCCTCGATGCGGTAGGTCAGACCAATGGACTCGCCTGAACCGCAAGGAACGGGGCGGCCGGGTGTATCACTCGCCCAGGTGTCGCCGGTGCCGGTGAGGATCCCGCGGACCGTCGCTTCGTCGCCGTAGTTCGTCATACCGGTGTCAACGGCATACCCCGGAGAGACGGCCGTTCAGCTGGGGCGGCCCAGGGCGCGGTACGTCCAGCCGGCGGCGCGCCAGGCGTCGGCGTCGAGGACGTTGCGGCCGTCGAGGAGGCGGCGTTCGGCGACGACGGCGCCGAGGGTGGCCGGGTCCAGCTCGCGGAACTCGGCCCACTCGGTGAGGTGGAGGACGACGTGGGCGCCCTCGGCCGCCTCCAGGGCGGAGCCGGCGTAAGCGAGGGAGGGGAACATCCTGCGGGCGTTGTCGACGGCCTTCGGGTCGTAGACGGTGACCTGGGCGCCCTGGAGCTGGATCTGCGCGGCCACGTTGAGGGCGGGGGAGTCCCGGATGTCGTCCGAGTTGGGCTTGAAGGCGGCGCCGAGCACGGCCACCCGGCGGCCCAGGAAGCCGCCGCCGCACTGCTCGCGGGCCAGCTCGACCATCCGGGAGCGGCGGCGCATGTTGATGGAGTCGACCTCGCGCAGGAAGGTCAGCGCCTGGTCGGCGCCCAGTTCGCCGGCCCGGGCCATGAACGCCCGGATGTCCTTGGGCAGGCAGCCGCCGCCGAAGCCGAGGCCGGAGTTGAGGAACTTGCGGCCGATCCGCTCGTCGTGGCCGAGCGCGGTGGAGAGCATCGTGACGTCCGCTCCGGCGGCCTCGCAGACCTCGGCCATCGCGTTGATGAAGGAGATCTTGGTGGCCAGGAAGGAGTTCGCGGCGGCCTTCACCAGCTCGGAGGTCGCGTAGTCGGTGACCAGGAACGGCACCCCGGCCCCGATCGGCTCGGCGTACACCTCGCGCAGCAGCCGCTCGGCCCGCTCGCTGCGAGCGCCGACCACGATCCGGTCCGGCCGCAGGGTGTCCTGGACGGCGAAGCCCTCGCGCAGGAACTCCGGGTTCCAGGCGAGCTCGGCCTCCTCGCCGACCGGGGCCAGCGCGGCCAGCCGCTCGGCGAGCCGGGCCGCCGAGCCGACCGGCACGGTGGACTTGCCGACGACCAGGACCGGGCGGGTCAGGTGCGGGGCCAGCTCCTCGATGACGGCGTCCACGTACGACATGTCGGCCGCGAACTCGCCCTTGCGCTGCGGGGTGTTGACGCACACGAAGTGGACGTCGGCGAACCGCGCGACCTCCTCGACGGAGCTGGTGAAGCGCAGCCGCCCGGTCGAACCCTCGTGCCCGGCCACGTGCTTGACCAGCAGCTCGGACAGCCCCGGCTCGTACATCGGGACGCGGCCGGCGGTCAGCATGGCGATCTTGTCGGGGTCGATGTCCAGGCCCAGCACCTCGAAGCCGAACTCCGCCATCGCGGCGGCGTGCGTGGCGCCGAGGTATCCGGTGCCGATCACGGAGATGCGGAGGGTCACGGGTTCCCCTTAGTGCGGTTCGACGTGCGGTTCGACGTGAGGTGCGACCGGCCTGTCGGCCGGAATCAGATGCTCCCCGATGCTATCGGGCCCCGTCCAGGCGCCCGATCCGCCCGGGTCCGTGACGCTAGGCAGCCGCAGGTCGGCGCCCTAGGATCTGGTACTGAACGGTAGTTAACCGGTAATTCGAGCTGGACGAGGCGGGCATCATGGCGGGCAGCGCAGGCGCGGCTGACTTCGATCTCTTCCGTATCTCCGAGGAGCACGAGATGCTCCGTGAGGCGGTGCGTTCGCTGGCCGAGGCGAAGATCGCTCCGTTCGCGGCGGAGGTGGACGAGCAGGGGCGGTTCCCGCAGGAGGCGCTGGACGCTCTGCAGGGCAACGACCTGCACGCGGTGCACGTGCCGGAGGAGTACGGGGGTGCGGGGGCGGACGCGCTGGCGACGGTGATCGTGATCGAGGAGGTCGCGCGGGTGTGCGCGTCGTCCTCGCTGATCCCGGCGGTGAACAAGCTGGGCTCGCTGCCGGTGCAGCTGTCGGGTTCGGAGGAGCTGAAGGCGAAGTACCTGGGGGCGCTGGCCCGGGGCGAGGGGATGTTCTCGTACTGCCTCTCGGAGCCGGAGGCGGGTTCGGACGCGGCGGGGATGAAGACCCGCGCGGTGCGCGACGGCGACTTCTGGGTGCTGAACGGGGTGAAGCGCTGGATCACCAACGCCGGGGTGTCGGAGTTCTACACCGTCATGGCGGTGACCGACCCGGAGCTGCGTTCGAAGGGCATCTCGGCGTTCGTGGTGGAGAAGGGCGACGAGGGGGTGTCGTTCGGTGCGCCGGAGAGGAAGCTGGGGATCAAGGGTTCGCCGACGCGTGAGGTGTACTTCGACGACGTGCGTATTCCGGCGGACCGGATGATCGGTGCGGAGGGTACGGGGTTCGCCACGGCGATGAAGACGCTGGACCACACCCGGGTGACGATCGCCGCTCAGGCCGTCGGCATCGCCCAGGGCGCGCTGGACTACGCGAAGGGGTACGTGAAGGAGCGCCGCCAGTTCGGCAAGGCCATCGCGGAGTTCCAGGGTGTGCAGTTCATGCTGGCCGATATGGCGATGAAGCTGGAGGCGGCCCGTCAGCTGACCTACGCCGCCGCGGCGAAGTCGCAGCGTGGTGACGGTGACCTGACGTTCTTCGGTGCGGCGGCGAAGTGCTACGCGTCGGACGCGGCGATGGAGATCACCACGGACGCGGTGCAGCTGCTGGGCGGGTACGGCTACACGCGGGACTACCCGGTGGAGCGGATGATGCGCGATGCGAAGATCACGCAGATCTACGAGGGCACCAACCAGGTCCAGCGCATCGTCATGGCCCGCAACCTCCCGTAACGGCAGCCCCGAAAATCGCGCGACGGCGGGCGGCCTCGGTTCGTAGGCTGCCCGCCGTGATCGTGAACAACCCCGCCCTCAGCCTCGCCGAGCTCACCCCCGCCAACATCGACGCCGCCCTCGGCCTACGGGTGCGCCCCGGACAGGAGCACCTGGTCTCGCCGGTGGCGAAGTCGCTGGCCGAGGCGTACGTGTACGGCGAGACGGCCTGGCCCCGGCTGATCCTGGACGGCGAGCGGCCGGTCGGCTTCGTGATGGCCTTCTTCGACATCACCTTCTACCCGGACCGGCCCGGGGAACGCCCCCGTTCGGGCCTGTGGCGCCTGCTGATCGACGGGGACGCCCAGCGCGGCGGCTACGGCCGCTTCGCCGTCGAGCAGGTCTTCGCGGAGATCCGCCGCCGGGGCGGCACCCGCGCCACCGTCACCTACCACCCGGGCCCGGACGGGCCGGCCGGGTTCTACGCCCGCCTGGGCTTCCGAGAGACCGGGGAGTTCAGCGGAGACCAGGCGGTGGCGGAGCGGGAGTTGGCGTCCTAAGGTCCCGGGTCATGACCACAGAGCCGCAGTCGCCTGCCGAGCCGCAGTCGCCCGCCGAGCCGCAGTTCCTGGCCGAGACCAGGGCGTTCTACGACGCCGTCGCCGCCGACTACACCGAGCAGTTCCGAGGCCACATGGACTCCAGCCCGGTGGACCGCGCGGTGCTCGGCCTCTTCGCCGAGCTGGTCCGCGCCGAGCGGCCGGACGGCCGGGTGGCCGAACTCGGCTGCGGCGCGGGCCGGGTGACCGGGTACCTGCACCGCGAGCTGGGCCTGGACGTCTCCGGGGTGGACCTCTCGCCGGGGATGGTCGAGCTGGCCCGGCGGGAGCACCCGGACGTGCCGTTCAGCGTCGGATCGCTGTTCGACCTCCCGTACGGGGACGCGGAGTTGACCGGCGCACTGGCCTGGTACTCGCTCATCCACACCCCGGCCGAGCGGCTCCCGGAGATCTTCGCCGAGTTCGCCCGGGTGCTCGCCCCCGGCGGCCACCTGGTGCTGGCCTTCCAGGTCGGCGACGAACCGTCCCGGCAGGACCGGCCCTGGGGCCACCCGGTGACGCTGGACTTCCGCCGGCTGCGGCCCGAGCGGGTGGAGGAGCTGGCCCGGGAGGCGGGCCTGCCGGTCACCTTCCGCAGCGTCCGCGAGCCGGCCGAGGGGGAGAAGGCCCGGCAGGCGTACCTGCTGGCCCGCAAGCCGGGGAGCTGAGCACCGGAGCGTGAGGGCCGGAGCGTGAGGGCCGGAGGGGGCGGCGCGCATCGGACTGCCGGTCGTGCCATGATCCCTGCATGGCTTCCAACGTTTTCTTCGACATCGAGATCGACGGCGTGCCGTCGGGCCGCATCGTCTTCAAGCTGTACGACGACGTGGTCCCGAAGACCGCCCGCAACTTCCGCGAGCTGGCCACCGGCCAGAACGGCTTCGGCTACGAGGGCTCCGGCTTCCACCGTGTCATCCCGGCCTTCATGCTGCAGGGCGGTGACTTCACCAACCACAACGGCACCGGCGGCAAGAGCATCTACGGCGAGAAGTTCGCGGACGAGAACTTCCAGCTCAAGCACACCAAGCCGGGTCTGCTGTCGATGGCGAACGCGGGCAAGAACACCAACGGCTCGCAGTTCTTCATCACCACCATCGTCACCGACTGGCTGGACGGCAAGCACGTCGTCTTCGGCGAGGTCGTCGAGGGCATGGACGTCGTCAAGCTGGTCGAGTCCAAGGGCTCGCAGAGCGGCCGCACGTCCGCCAAGGTCACCATCGCCAAGTCGGGCGTGGTCGAGTAGTCACCCGTCCGCCCCTCGGGGCCGGATGAAACGCGTACCGCCCTGGAGCGGGAAGTCGGCCGGGCCGACCTCCCACTCCAGGGCGGTGGCAGTTCTACGCGCGCACGGGCGGCGCGTACCCCTCCCGCAGGCCCTCCCGCATCCCCACGCGGCGGGCCGGCACCCCGGCCCAGACCTCGCCGGGCCCGGTCGAGCGGGTGAGCACCGCGTTGGCGCCCACGATCGTGCCCGCGCCGACGGTGAGCACGCCCTCCTTGCAGACCACCTTGGCGCCCGCGCACAGCACCGCGCCGTCCTCGACGACCACCCGCCGCATCGGGCTCAGCTCCTGGGGCACCCAGGGGTCGGCTCTGCCGATGGTCACGCCGTTGTACAGCGTCACGCCCGTGCCGAGCGTCGTGTACGGATGCAGGACGGTGCCGAAGCCCCGGTGGAAGACGGTCAGCCCCGGCCCGATCTCGCAGACGGCCGGCACCTCCATCCCGTACAACGCGAGCGCCTCCTGGACCAGGCGGCCCAGGAGGCGGTGGCGACGGCGGTAGACGAGTGCGGTGACGAGTGACATTCACCCATTGTGAAGTCACCGGCACGTCACGTCACGGTTACTTGAAGTCCGGCACGGCGGTGTCGTTCTTGAAGGCGTCGAAGACCTGCGTGGACTTGGCCTTGTCCCACTGGACCGCCGACTCGCCGGTCTTGGTGCGGAAGTCCGGGTTGCCGATCGGGATGGTCAGGCTCTTGCCGCTGCCGCCGTTGACGTCCTTCATGGCGAGGAACAGCGAGCCGAGGTCGGTCAGCCCGCAGTCGTCGTCGACGATCAGGGTGCCGAGCGCGGAGTCGACCAGCGGGTAGAAGGTGAACGGGTTCACCAGGTTGCCCGGGGAGGCGGCCTGGTGGGCCAGCGCGCCGAGGAACTTCTGCTGGTTGCGCATCCGGCCGAGGTCCTGGTCGGCCATCTGGTGGCGCTGGCGGACGAAGGCGAGGGCCTGCTTGCCGTTGAGGGTCTGGTCCCCGGCCTTGAGGTCGAGGCCGGAGTCGCGGTCCTGGATGTCCTTGTCGATGTGCATCTCGACGCCGCCGATGGAGTCGACGATGCCCGCGAACCCGGCGAAGCCGATCTCGGCGTAGTGGTCGATGCGGATGTTGGTGTTCTTCTCGACGGTCTGCACCAGGAGGCGGCCGCCGCCGTTGTTGTACGCCGCGTTGATCTTGGAGGTGGTCTCCTTGACGGTCTTGCCCTTGCTGTCCTTGTGCTCGGGGATCGGCACCCAGGAGTCGCGCGGGACGCTCATCAGGGTGTTCCCGCTGTCCCCGATGTGCAGGATCATCATCGAGTCGCTGCGCTTGCCCTCGACGTCGTGACCGGTGTGCATGTCCTCCATCTGCGAGTCGGTCAGGCCCTCGCGGCTGTCCGAGCCGACGATCAGCCAGTTGGTGCCCTTGCCCGCCGCCGGGCGGCCCTGGTAGTCGGCCAGCACGTTTTCGTGGTTGAGCTTGGAGTCCGCCCAGAACCAGGTGGAGACGGAGGTCACCATGAAGGCGATCAGCACGCCGAAGACCGTCCACTTCACGATCCGCCGGCGCGGCCACCGCCCGGCCTGAGCGGGCCGCGCACCGGCGGGGCCGCCCGGACCGCCCGGTCCGCCGGGGCCCTCGGGCCCGCCGGGGCGTCCCGGACCGCCCGGGCGACCGCCCGGCAGCCCCTCGCCCTGCTGCTGCCCGGGGATGCCGGCGGGCCGCGGCGGCTCCGGCCGCTGCGGCGCGGGGGCCCCCGGCCCGCGCGGGTTCAGCGAGGACGGCAGCGGCGGCTCGGCCGCCCCGCCGCCGGTACCGTTGCCGCCGTACGGGTTCCCGCCGCCGCCCCGGCGGCCCTCCTGCCACGTGTTCATGTGGTCGAGAATGCCCGACCCCGGCCGGGGTGACTCCCCCCGGGGTGCTCACCGGGCCTCTTGTAGCAGTTTTGATGCACGCACCGGATCGTTCCGCCGTAACGTCCCGACATCCCGCGTTCCGGCTGCTGAAACGATTCTTGACCGGTTCGAACACCCCGTGTTTGCATCGACGGTATGGATCAGAGTCGGACCCTCACGCGTCGGCGGCACGTCGACCTGCGGCGTGGGGTGGCCTGTTCGCTCTGTCGCGGCTGACACGCGCCTCCGACGCGCGCCTCCTCAGACACCGCCGCCCCCGCTTCCCGCCCGAGGTGAACCGCATGGCCACCGTCCTGTCCGTTTCCGGCTCCCCCTCCGCCACCTCCCGAACCACCCGCCTGCTGCGCCACGTCGACGCGCAGCTCGCCGAACGCGGCCACCACGTCGTCCCGTTCGAGGCCCGCAGCCTGCCCGCGCACGCGCTGCTGTCCGGGGACTTCGGCCACCCCGAGATCGTCGCCGTCACCGAGCTGTTCGCGCAGGCCGACGGCGTGGTGATCGGCACCCCCGTCTACAAGGCCGCCTACTCGGGCCTGTTGAAGGCCCTGCTCGACGTCCTCCCGCAGTACGCCCTCGCCGGCAAGGCCGTCCTGCCGCTGGCCACCGGCGGCTCGCCCGCGCACGTCCTCGCCGTCGACTACGCGCTGCGCCCGGTGCTCAGCTCGATGGGCGCCGGCCACATCACCCAGGGCTGGTTCGTGCTCGACCGCCACGTGACGGCGAGGGAGGACGGCACCACCCTGGTCGAGCGCGAGACCGACGCCCTGCTGACCCCCGTCGTCACGGGCTTCGCCGACGCCCTCGAGCGGCTCTCCGTACCCGCACTGACCTGCGGCTGAGCCCCCGTACGGGCCTTCCCCGAGACGGCGGCGGCCGACCCCTAGGGGGAGGGGCCGCGCACCCCGTAGAACCTTGGTTGAAGCGCTTCATTCCGGGGGAGGACGAGCGCCGTCGCCCGCACTCCTAACGTGGGACACGTCCCCGCCGGTTCCTTGGAGGAACCGGCGGGAGTGACCGGTGGGCCCACTTCCAAGGAGACTCCAGTGACGACGGCAGCAGCCGTGTACGACCCCCAGCTTCCCGGCGGGGAATCCGCCGTCGCCGCAGCGGCCCGCCAGGTCACCAAGGCGTACGGCTCCGGCGAGACCAAGGTCACCGCGCTCGACGCGGTCGACGTCGACATCCAGCGCGGCCGCTTCACCGCGATCATGGGCCCCTCGGGCTCCGGCAAGTCGACCCTGATGCACTGCCTGGCGGGCCTGGACACCGTCACGAGCGGGCGCATCTGGATCGGCGACACCGAGATCACCGGCCTCAAGGACAAGCAGCTGACCAAGCTGCGCCGCGACAAGATCGGCTTCATCTTCCAGGCGTTCAACCTGCTCCCGACCCTGAACGCGCTGGAGAACATCACGCTCCCGATGGACATCGCCGGCCGCAAGCCCGACCGGGCCTGGCTGGACCAGGTGGTCGAGACCGTCGGCCTGGCCGACCGCCTCAAGCACCGCCCGACCCAGCTGTCCGGCGGCCAGCAGCAGCGCGTCGCCGTCGCGAGAGCCCTGGCGGCCCGCCCCGAGATCATCTTCGGCGACGAGCCCACCGGGAACCTCGACTCCCGCTCCGGCGCCGAGGTGCTGACCTTCCTGCGCCGCTCGGTCGACGAACTGGGCCAGACCATCGTCATGGTCACCCACGACCCGGTCGCCGCCGGCTACGCGGACCGCGTCCTCTTCCTCGCGGACGGCGTGATCGTCGACGAGATGCACGCCCCCACCGCCGACTCCGTCCTGGAGCGCATGCGCCGCTTCGACGGCAAGCGCACCAGCTGAGCGGGCGGGACAAGAGACGATGCTGCTCAAGACCTCACTGCGGAGCTTCTTCGCCCACAAGGGCCGAATGGTGCTCTCCCTCATCGCCGTCGTGCTGTCGGTCGCCTTCGTGTCCGGCACGCTGGTGTTCTCCAACACCGCGACCAGCACCTTCGACAAGCTGTTCGCCGCCACCGCCTCCGACGTCTCCGTCCAGCCGCCCAAGCCGGCCGAGGACGACGAGGAGGGCCGGGCGGCCGTCAAGCCGCCGACCGTCCCGACCGACCTCGCCCAGAAGCTGACCGGGTTGCCCGGGGTGAAGAGCGCCCTCGGCCAGGTCTCCGTCGACAACGCCGTCCTGGTCAACCCGTCCACCAACAAGCTGGTCGGCCCGACCACCGGCGCGCCGACCATCGTCGGCAACTGGACGGACACCCCGAGGAACGCGGTCGACCTCACCTCCGGCCACCTGCCGCAGGGCTCCGCCGACCTGGTGCTCGACGCCGACACGGCCAAGAAGGCCAAGCTCGGCCTCGGCGACAAGGTCCGGGTCGACAACCAGATGGGCAAGCACGACTTCACGATCGTCGGCATCGTCACCTTCCGGACCACCAACCCCGGTGCGGCGCTGGCCTTCATCGACACCCCGACCGCCCAGAAGGTGCTGCTCGGCGAGCAGGCGTTCACCTCCGTCGAGGTGTTCGGCGACGGCAGCCGCACCAACGAGCAGATCAAGGCCGACGCCCTGGCCAAGGTCGGCACCGGCTTCCAGGCCAAGACCGCCGCCGAGCAGAAGGACGAGAGCTCCAAGGCCGTCGGCCAGGGCCTGGACTTCATGACCTACGCGATGCTCGGCTTCGCGTTCGTCTCGGCGATCGTCGGCATCTTCCTGATCGTCAACACCTTCTCGATGCTGGTCGCCCAGCGCACCCGGGAGATCGGCCTGCTGCGCGCCGTCGGCGGCAGCCGCAGCCAGGTCAACCGCTCGGTGCTGGTCGAGGCGCTCATCCTGGGCGTGCTCGGTTCCACCATCGGGATCGGGTTCGGTCTGTTCGTCGCCTGGGGCCTGGTCAAGCTGATGAACCTGATCGGGATGAACCTCAACGCGGCCGACCTGGAGATCAGCCCCGACGTCTTCATCTCCGGGTACGCCCTCGGCATCATCGTCACCATGGTCGCCGCCTGGTTCCCGGCCCGCCGGGCCGGCAAGATCGCGCCGATCGAGGCGCTGCGCGACCACGGCACCCCGGCCGACGCCCGCACCAACCTGATCCGCACGATCATCGGCCTGGTGCTGACTGCGGGCGGCGGCGCGGTGCTGGTGCTCGGCGGGCAGGCGGAGAAGGCCGCCGACGGCGGCCAGCTGCTGGGCCTGGGCGTGGTGCTCACCCTGATCGGCTTCGTGGTGCTCGGCCCGCTGCTGGCCGCGGCCGTGATCAAGGTGCTCGGCGCGGTGCTGCCGGCCCTGTTCGGCCCGTCCGGCAAGCTCGCCCAGCGCAACGCGATGCGTAACCCGCGCCGCACCGGCGCCACCGCCGCCGCGCTGATGATCGGCCTGGCCCTGGTGATCGCCGCCTCGGTCTTCAGCTCCTCGGCCGTCACCTCGACCAGCGCGCAGATCGACAAGACCGTGGGCGTGGACTACATCCTCTCCGGCGGCCGCGGCGCGGTCGCCCCGGAGGTCATCGACACGGTGGAGAAGACCCCGGGCATCGACCACGTCAGCCTCCAGCGGTCCTTCGTCTCCTCCAAGCTCCAGCTGCCGGACGGCCGGGTGGTCAAGAACGAGCTGACCGCCGTGCCGCCGACCTTCTTCGACACCGACTTCCACCCGGGCGTCGTCGCCGGCTCGGCGGACGCGGTCGGACGCGGCACCATCGGCATCGGCGAGACCTTCGCCAAGGACCACAACCTGAAGGTCGGCGACCAGGTCACCGTCAACTACGGCCAGGGCCACACCCAGAACCTCGCGGTGGGCGTGGTCTTCGAGAAGGGCGGGCTGTACGGCTCCGGTTCCTTCGTCGACCTGGACACCCTGTCCAAGGCCGTCCCGGTCGCCGACCAGCCGCCGGTGTTCACCTTCTTCGCCAAGGCCAAGGCCGGCGCCGACGTCGCCAAGACGCTGACCGCGCTGGAGGACGGCCTCAAGGAGTACCCGCAGCTCACCATCAAGGACCAGGCGGGCTACAAGGAGCTGGTGCAGGGCCAGATCAACACCCTGCTCTACCTGATCTACGGGCTGGTCGCGCTGTCGATCACCGTCGCGGTGCTCGGCGTGGTCAACACCCTGGCGCTGTCGGTGGTCGAGCGCACCCGGGAGATCGGCCTGCTGCGGGCGATCGGGCTCTCCCGCCGCCAGCTGCGCCGGATGATCCGGCTGGAGTCCGTGGTGATCGCGCTCTTCGGGGCCGTCCTCGGCGCCGGGCTGGGCCTGGCCTGGGGCGTCACCGCCCAGCGGGTGCTGCGGGACCAGGGGCTGGGGACGCTGTCCATCCCCGTCCCGACGGTGGCGCTGACGCTGGTCGCCTCGGTGGTGATCGGCCTGATCGCCGCCCTGATCCCGGCCTTCCGGGCCGGGCGGATGAACGTCCTCGCGGCGATCGCGACGGACTGACCCGGCCTCAGGGGGAAGCCGGGCGCGGGGGAGAACGGGGGAACGGGGGGAAACGGGGGGAACGGGGGCCGTGGGGGGGGGGGGGGGGGGCCCCCCCCCCCCCCCGGGGCCCGGGCCCCCCCCCCCCCCGGGGGGGGCCCGGGGCCCCCCCCCCCCCCCCCCCCCGCCCCCCCCCCCCCCCCCCCCCCCCCCCCG
>NZ_JBITFA010000004.1:593583-625535 GCF_044455705.1 Kitasatospora sp. NPDC051170
GCGGCGCGGGGGCCGGGGGGGGGGGGCCCCCGGGCGGGGGGGGGGCGGGGGGGGGGGGGGTCCGGGGGGGGGGGGGGGGCCGGGGGGGGCCGGGGGGCCGGGGGGGCGGGGTGTTGGGACACCCGGCCCCACGGTGTTCCCGTTCTCCGCCCGCTGAGATGATCGTCCGATGTACACCCCGGACGCCCCGTCGCTGCCCAGCGCCGCGCCCCTGACCGCCGTCGCGGCCGCCCGCTGGCGCGCCGCCCGTACGGCCTGGCGGCTGGACTCCCGCTGGCTCGCGCTGGTGCCGCTCGCCGTCACCGTCCTCGCCACGGCCACGGAACCGGACGACTCCGGGGTCTGCAACGTCCAGGGCATCTGCCACACGGCCGGGGGCGAGAGCCTCGCCGTCTGGACGCTGCTCGCCGAGATCCTGCTGCTGCTCTTCAAGCCCCGCATCCGCCCGCTGATCCCGCCGGTCGCGCTGGCCGTCCTCTGGTACGCCCCCCAGGGGCTGGTGGAGCCGCTCACCCGCTGGTCGATGGTGCTGGCCCACGTGCTGCTCACCGCCGTCCTGGTCGGCGCCGAACTCGGCCGCCGCCGCGCCCGCCAGCAGCTCGACGAGATCATGAACCCGCCCGCGCCCTTCCCCTGGACGGCCGCCGGCCCGCCCCCGGACATCCGCCGGGACGGCCCGCCGGTCGGCCGGCGCGTGCTCGGGGGCCTGCTGCTGGCGGGGGCCCTGGCCGTGCCGCTGTTCGGGCTGTGGGAGCAGCACCGGTGGGAGGAGAGCGAGCAGCGGTCCGTACGGGTCACCGGCGTCGCGGGGGAGACCGACCGGGACGGCGCGCTCCCCGTCCACTACCAGCCGCCCGGCGGCGGCGACCGGCGTACGGCGAAGGTCGACCTCTGGTGGGCCACCGTCCCCCGGCCCGGCCAGTACGTGCCGCTGCTGGTGGACGGCGACGACGTCCGCGCCGAGGGCGAGGCGTACGACCTCGACGACGATCTGAGCCTCGGCGCCATGATCGCCCTGCCGGCCCTGCTGCTGCTCGGCTCGGCCTTCGCCCACGACGCCCGCCGCACCCGGCCCTCGTTCGAGGGCGCCGCCCCCGCCCTGGCCGTCCGGCTGCGCGCCGACGGCCGCGGGGGCCTGCTGGTCCTGCCCGTGGACGGCCCGCCGGAGGAGCCCCCGGTGTGGCGGCTGCTCGAACGCGACCGCCACTACTGGGCCCACGAAGGTGTGCCCGACGACCCCGAACCGGCCTGGATCTCCGAGCACCCCGACATCGAGGGCGACGAGGCCGACTACCCCGAGCGGCCCGCCGACCCCGATCCGGACGAGGCTCCCGACCGCACCGTCCCGGCCGTGCTCTACCGGGGCCCCGACGGCCTCGACCCCCAACTCCTCCTCCGCCCGGCCCTGTCCCAGGGGGACCCGAGCTGGCTGGTCTCGGCGGTCGCCCCCACCGCCCGCGCCCCGCGCCTGCGCCGGGCGCCGCGCACCCGCCGTGAGCGCGACCGCGAGCGCGAGGAGACCGTCGCCGCGATCAGCGCCCGCACGGTGGCCGACGCCCCCGCCCCCGGCGCGCGGCCGCTGCCCGCCCTGCGCTGGGAACTGCCCCTGCCCGTACGGGCCCTGGGCGGCCCGCTCGCCGCCGTGGCGCTCGCCGTCCTCGCCGTGCTGCTCGGCGGCGACGGCCTCTGGGACGGGCTGCTGCGCCCCCTCTGGCTCGGCACCGTGGCCGTCGCCGCCTTCGCCCGGGCCTGCTCCTGGCAGCTGGTCGCCGACAGCGAGGGCCTGCGGATGGCCACCGCCCTGCGGGTGCGCCGCTTCGAGTGGCGCCGGATCGGCGGCGCCGCCGTCCACAAGGGCACGCTGACCGTCCAGCTGCGCTCGGGCGAGGACCTCACCGTCAACACCCGGCTGATGGCCGCCCTGGCCGGCCACTTCGGCGAGCGCTACGACGCCGTACGGCTGGCGCGGACCGTCGCCGTCGCGGCCAACCGGCCCGACCTGCGCCCGGCCGAAGCCCTGCCCGAGGACCTCGGCCGCCCGCAGAACCTGCTCAACCGCCTGGCCCTGACCGGCTACGCGGTGTTCACCGTCGCCCACTACCTGGTCGGCTGAGACCGGCCGGATGAGACGCAGTGCCTCGCGCACCGGTACGGTTGGGCGCGATGAACACCAAGGCTGCTGAGGAGCTGCCGGCGGTCTCCGTGATCATGCCGGTGCTCAACGAGGAACGACACCTGCGCACCGCCGTCCGGCGCATCCTGGAACAGGAGTACCCGGGCGAGCTGGAAGTGGTGATCGCCCTCGGCCCGTCCGGCGACCGCACCGACGAGATCGCCGCCGAGCTGGTCGCCGAGGACCCCCGGGTCAAGACCGTGCCCAACCCCACCGGCCGCACCCCCGCCGCCCTCAACGCGGCGATCAAGGGCTCCAGCCACCCGATAGTGGTGCGCGTGGACGGCCACGGTCTGCTCACCCCCGGCTACATCGACACCGCCGTGCGGCTGCTCACCGAGATGGAGGCCGCCAACGTCGGCGGCATCATGCACGCCGAGGGCGAGACGGAGTGGGAGAACGCCGTCGCCGCCGCGATGACCTCCAAGATCGGCGTCGGCAACGCGGCCTTCCACACCGGCGGCACGGCCGGCCCGGCGGACACCGTCTACCTCGGCGTCTTCCGCCGCGAGGTGCTGGAGAAGCTCGGCGGCTACAACGAGGAGTTCATCCGCGCCCAGGACTGGGAGCTGAACTACCGCATCCGCCAGGACGGCGGCCTCATCTGGTTCACCCCGCAGCTCAAGGTGACCTACCGGCCCCGCCCCTCGGTGCGCGCGCTCGCCAAGCAGTACAAGGACTACGGCCGTTGGCGCCGCGTCGTCACCCGCTACCACCGCGGCTCGGTCAACCTGCGCTACCTCGCCCCGCCGGCCGCCTTCCTCGGCGTCACCCTGGGCCTGGTGCTCGGCGCCGCCGTCCACCCCGCCTTCCTCGCCGCCCCCGGCGCCTATCTGCTGGGCATCCTCGGCGGCTCGGTGGTCGAGGGCCGGGGCCTGTCCGCCAAGGCGAAGGCGCTGCTCCCGGTGGCGCTGGCCACCATGCACCTGAGCTGGGGCTTCGGCTTCCTCACCTCGCCGCGCTCGCTCGCCCGCAAGGTGATCGCCAGCACCGCCCCCGCCTCCAAGGACGTGTTCTCCCAGGCGCGTTGATGCGCTGGATGCCTGACGCGGCACTAGGCTCCGTCACCATGGACGAACCCCGGATCGAGCCCAGCGCCGACGTGGACGAGCGGGCCGTGATCGGCGCCGGGACGAAGGTCTGGCACCTCGCGCAGGTCCGCGAGGAGGCGGTGGTCGGCGCCGGGTGCGTGATCGGCCGCGGCGCGTACATCGGCCCGGGCGTGCGGATCGGCGACCGGGTCAAGGTGCAGAACCACGCGCTGGTGTACGAGCCGGCCGTCGTCGAGGACGGGGTGTTCATCGGCCCGGCCGCCGTCCTCACCAACGACCGCAACCCCCGGGCGGTGACCTCGGACGGGCGGCTCAAGGCCGAACGCGACTGGCGTGCCGAGGGGGTGACGCTCCGTCAGGGATGCTCGATCGGCGCCCGGGCGGTGCTGGTCGCCGGGGTGACGGTCGGCCGCTGGGCCCTGGTCGCGGCGGGCGCGGTGGTCTCCCGGGACGTCCCCGACTTCGCCCTGGCCGCCGGGGTCCCGGCCCGCCGGATCGGCTGGGTCGGCCGCGCCGGGGAGCGCCTGGAGCCCGTGGGCGGGGGCCGCTGGGCCTGCCCCCGCACGGGCGAGCGCTACCAGGAGGCGGACGGAACCCTCGCCCCCGCGTAGGCCCCCTGCCCGGGCCCGGCTTACTTGGCGCAGACGTCCACGTCGTCCGCCTGCACCCGCTGGAGGTCCTTGGGCGCGGCCGTCGGCGGCTGCTGCGGGCCGGGGCCCGCGTCGAGCACGTCCTTGCCGAGGATCAGCACCAGCGCGCCCTTGGGGTCGGCCTTCGGGTCCGGCTTGGCCGCGTCGGCGGGCAGTCCGAGGGCGGCGGCGAGCGCGGCGGCCTCGGCCTCCTGGCCGGCGGGGTAGGAGACGGTGGTGGTCGTGGCCGCCGGGGCGTCGCTTGCCACCGCGGCCTTGGCGAAGCCCTTGGCGCGGAGCTTCTCCACGGTCGGGCCGGACTGTCCGCGCGTCCCGCTGCCGTTGCGGACCGTCACCCGGACGTCCTTGGTGTCCACCGCCGGGGCGGTGGCGGTCGGGGTGCCGGGCGCGGCCGGAGCCGTGGTGGCCGGTGGGGCCGCCGTCTCGGTCAGGGAGCGGTCGGCCGCGATCATCGCGAACAGCTGCCCGGCGTCCGGCTGCTTGAGTATCAGCCGGTCCTTGTCCGCGGGGTCGTCGAGGACGGGCACGGTGGCGAAGGTGATGTTCTTGGTGTCCACCTTGCTGATGTCCACCGCCAGGTCCTTGAGCTTGTCCACGCTACCGATCCCGGAGTCCACGGTGAGCGCCTTGGTGGCGGCGTCGGCGAGCTTGTAGAGCTTGGTGGGGCTGGTCAGGGTGTCGTCGCTCTTGATCTTGCGGATCATCGAGCTGATGAACTGCTGCTGCAGCGGGATGCGGGTGAGGTCACCGCCGAAGCCCACCGCGTGCCGGGTGCGGACGAAGGCCAGGGCTTCGTCGCCCTGGATCACGTGCCGGCCCTTGGTCATCCTCAGGTGGGAGTCCGAGTCGTTGATGTCCTTGGCCGCGCACACCTCGACCCCGCCGACGGCCGTGGACAGCGACTTGACGGCCTCGAAGTTGACCTCCACGAAGTGGTCGATCCGGATGCCGGTGACCTTCTCCACGGTCTTCCAGGTGCAGCCCGGGTCGCGGCCCGACTGCCCGAGGCTGACGTTGAACATGTCCCGCGGGGAGCCGGGGATCTTCTTCCCGTCCGCCGACTGGCACTCGGGGATCGGCACCATCAGGTCGCGGGGGATGCTGATGACCGTCGCGTTGGAGCGGTCCTTGGCGAGGTGGAACAGCAGCGTGGTGTCGGCGTGCCCCTCGCTGCCCTCGTCGCCGTACGAGCGGCCGAGGCCCTTCCTGCTGTCGGTGCCCAGCACCAGGATGTTCAGCGCGTCCCCGGCGGCCTTGGGGCGCTCCTCCTCGGTGCCCACGTCGACCTTGACCGAGGTCAGGTTGTTGTTGAAGTGCTCGTACAGGTACAGCGCCCCGCCGCAGCCGGCGACCAGCACCAGCGCACCCGCCCCGGCCGTCCACTTCAGGGCCCGTCGCCGCCGTGCCCGCCGGGCCGCCGCGGCCGCCCGGCGCCGGCTGTCGCGACGGCTGCCCCCGCTGCCCTGGCCGGTCTCCGGTATGTCCTGCTGCAACGGGGTTCCCTACGTCCGTCCGGTCACGGGGCCGGGCGCACGGGGGCGGCAGGCCGATTCGGACACAGTAGACGAGCCGCGGGGGGTAATCGTTCCGGGTATGACGTCGGTCACGTCTGGGTAATGGGCGGGCAAATACGTCAGTGCTGGGCGCAGGCGTCCACGTCGGCCGTCCGTCCCTCGAAGGTGGGCGAGGCGCCCGCGGTGGGTGACGCGGCCTCCTCCGACCCCGCCTCGGCGGTCGGTCCGGCGCCGGCGCCGGGGCTCGCGCTCGGCGAACCGCTCGGCGAACCGCTCGGCGAACCGCTCGTCGAGCCGGGCGGCCGGACGGTGATCGGCCGGTCGTCCCGCAGCGCGGCGAACAGCTGCCCGGTCTGGGGCTGCACGAACTCGTCCCGGTCCGAGTCGTAGCGGTACGGGCGGCGCGGCGCCGTCAGGAACACCACGTCCGCCGAGGGCACCCCGCGCAGGTCCTGCGTCAGGTCGTACAGCGCGCCGAGCGAGGACAGCCCGCCGTCCGCCCGTACCGAGGAGGTGGCCGCGTCCAGCACCGGCCACAGCTTCGCCGGGTTCAGCAGCACCCCCTGCGACTGCACCTTGCGCAGCAGCGAGGCCAGGAACTGCTGCTGGCGCCCCATCCGCTGGGTGTCGCTGCCGTCGCCGAGGCTCTCCCGCGCCCGGACGTAGCCGAGGGCCTGCTCACCGTGCAGGGTCTGTCGCCCGGCGGGCAGGTCCAGCTTGGCGTCCTTGTCGTGGATCGGCTGCGGCACGCACACCTCGACGCCGTCGACCGCGTCCACCATGGTCCTGAAGCCGGAGAAGTCGAGGATCAGGTAGTGGTCGATCCGGATGCCGGTCAGCTGCTCGACGGTGCGGATCGAGCAGGCCGCGCCGCCGCGTTCGAAGGCCCAGTTGAACTGCATCGTCCCGGGCCTGCTGCGGGTGCCGTCCGGCTGCTCGCAGGCGGGCACGGGCACCATCACGTCGCGGGGGATCGAGACGGCCGTCGCGTGCCGCCGGTCGGCGGCCAGGTGCAGCAGGATCGTCGTGTCCGAGCGCTGGGTGCCCGCCTCGCCGCCGTACGCGCCGTTGGTGCCGGAGCGGTCGTCGCTGCCGATCAGCAGGAGGTTCTGGGCGCCCTTCGCCCCCGCCGTCCGGGTCGGGCGTTCGGCCTCCAGTCTGGCCAGCAGCCGGTCGGTGGCCGAGTCGGTGCGGATGTTGCCGTCCAGCTTGCGGTACGCGATCCACAGCAGCACCCCGGTCGCGACCAGCAGGAACGCGACGGCGCCGGCGGTGATCATCAGCCACCGCCGGCGCCGTCGGGGACGTTCCGGGCCGCCCGGGGGAGCGGTCGTCGGGGGATCGGTCATCGGGGTCTCGTCCTCGGCCACGGCAGCGATCCCTACCCGCCGGGCCCGGGCGGGGGGTTACCCGAGGCGCAGAGTCACCCGTTCGGATTCGGTGCGCTTCTCCCACTGCTCGGCGCTCAGGTCCTGCGAGTTGCGGCACAGCACCACGGAGGCGCCGACCGCCAGCGGCGCCAGCAGGCCCGCCTCCAGGCCCGCCCAGTCGTCGTAGGAGGAGGTGGAGAGCACCCGGTCGCCGGGCTCGATGCCCAGCCGGGCGGCGCCCTCCCGCGCCAGGGCGACGGTCTGCTCGGCGGTCAGCTTGAGCGGCAGCCCGTCCACGCCGGTCTCCAGCGCCGGGGCGTCCGGGGTGACGGGGGAGTACGGCGCGAAGCGGTCGCCCTGGCCGGGCACCTCGGCGGCGTAGTCCAGGAAGCCGTCCGGGCGCTGCGGGAACCGGCCGCCCAGCGGGCGCAGCGCGAGGGCGACGCGCTCGCCCTCGCACGCCTGGGCGGCCTCCAGGCCGTCCGGGCCGCTCACGACCAGGTCGGCGGCGGCCGGGTCCCCGCCCGGCACCGCCGTCACCCCGACCGACCAGCAGGCCAGCAGCCAGACGGCGCTCTGCCAGTGGGCGGGCAGCAGCAGCGCGGCGCGGTCGCCCGGGCCGGCGTTCAGTTCGTCCTGGAGCAGGTTGGCCGTCTTGGCCACCCAGTTGTCGAAGGTCCGGGCGGAGAGCTCCACCCGTTCGCCGGTGGCGTCGTCGTAGAAGGTGACCAGCGGGGCCGCGGGATCGACCGACGGGGTGCCGCCTCGCAGATATGCGTGCAGCAGCTCGACGGGGGTGCGGGCATCGGCAGCGAAAGGCGCAGTCATGGTGCGCCCCAGCCTACGGCCTTCGAGTGGCGTGCCGGGAGGGGTGCCGGTGTGCTCGCGGGGCGCGTGGCGAGGCGCGTGGCGGGCGGTCCGGTTTGCGGCGAACATCCGCTGTATGCGCTTCTCGTTCCCGGCCGCCCTGCTCGCCGGCTGCACCTGTGCCCTGCTCCTCCAGCCCGCCCCGGCCCTGGCCTCGGACGGTTCCACCCGCCGCGACTTCCCCGGCGGCGGCACCACCACCTCGCTGCCGCTGACCGCCGGTCACCCGCTCGCCCCGCGCGGCACCCGGCCGTTCGCCCTCCTCGGCGTCCGCTGGGACGGCCCGGCGGACGCGCTCTCCGGCGGCTCCGTCCGGGTCCGCACCCGGGACGCGGACACCGGCGGCTGGAGCGACTGGCACGCCCTGGAGACCGGCCCCGAGGACGGCCCCGACCGCGCCCCGCACGGCTCCACCGCCCCGCTGTGGACGGGCCGCAGCGACGGCGTCGCCGTGGAGGTCCGCCCCGGCCCGGCCGGAGCGCCGGCGGGGCTGCGGCTGGAACTCGTCGACCCCGGCGCGGGCGCCCCCGGCGGCGCGGCCACCCGCACCCTGCCCGCCGATCCCGCACCCACGGCCACCGGGGCTCCCCGGCCGGCCATCGTGACCCGGGCCGGGTGGGGCGCCGACGAGTCGCTGCGCGACAAGGACTTCGAGTACACCGGGCCGGTGAGGGAGGTCTTCGTCCACCACACCGCCACGGCGACGGACTACGAGTGCAGTGACGCCCCGAAGGTCATCCGGGCGATCTACCAGTACCACGTTCGGACCAGCGGCTGGCGGGACATCGGCTACAACTTCCTCGTCGACCGCTGCGGCACGGTCTACGAGGGCCGGGCCGGAGGCGTCGACCAGCCCGTGCACGGCGCCCACACCCTCGGCTTCAACACCGACTCCTCCGGCGTCGCCGCCATCGGCACCTACATCGACGCCGCCCCGCCGCAGCCCCTGCTCGACGGCCTCGCCGCCATCGCCGCCTGGAAGCTGTCGCTCAACGCCCAACCGGCGGACGGCCGTACCAAGTTGACCTCCTCCTCCGACGCCAGCCGCTACCCCAAGGGCACGGTCGTCGACTTCGACGCCGTCTCCGGCCACCGCGACGCCTTCAACACCGAGTGCCCCGGCACCTCCCTCTACGCCACGCTCCCCGCCCTGCGCACCGCCGCCGCGCGGCTGCAGCAGCAGGCACCCGCTCCGCAGGCATCCGCTCCGCAGGCACCCGCGACGCCCTGACAGTGGTGCCGCATATCCTTCCCCTTCTCGGAACCAGGCGGAGGTGCGCGGTGGCAGGCGAGTCGGTGCGGCGCTGGCGCCCGGGCTTCCCCCTGGACGTGGCCCGCACCCTGCTGCCCCTGCGCCGGGGCCCGGCCGACCCGTCCTACCGCTCCACCGGCGACGGCGCCGTCTGGCGCACCTCCCGCACCCCGGCCGGCATCGGCACCCTGCGGGTGCTGCCGCACCCGGCGGAGGGCGAGGTCGAGGCCACCGCCTGGGGCCCCGGCGCGGAGTGGCTGCTGGAGCGCCTGCCCGTCCTCCTCGGCGCCGAGGACCACCCGGAGGACCTGCACCTGCCCGCCGGCCCGCTGCGCGACGCCCAGCGCCGTACGGCCGGCGTCCGCCTCGCCCGGACGGGCCTGGTCCTGGAGTCCCTCGTCCCGGCGATCCTGGAGCAGAAGGTCACCACTGACGAGGCGTACCGCGCCTTCCGCACCCTGCTGCGGGACTTCGGCACCCCGGCCCCCGGCCCGGCCGAGGGCATGCGGGTGGCACCCTCGGCCCGCGAGTGGGCGATGATCCCCAGCTGGGAGTGGCACCGCGCGGGGGTCGACCCCAAGCGCTCGGCGACGGTGATGCGCGCCGTCCGCCTGGCCCCGCGCCTGGAGGAGGCGTCCTCCATGGGCCACGACCAGGCGTTCGCCCGCCTGACCGCCGTCCCGGGCATCGGCCTGTGGACGGCGGCGGAGACCCTCCAGCGCAGCAACGGCGACCCGGACGCCGTCTCCGTCGGCGACTTCCACCTCCCCGACCTCGTCGGCTGGGCCCTGGCCGGCCGCCCCCGCAGCGACGACGCCCAGATGCTCGCCCTCCTCGAGCCCTACCGCCCCCACCGCCACCGGCTCTGCCGCCTCCTGATGGCCACCGGCGCCCGCGCCCCCCGCTACGGCCCCCGCCTCACCCCCAACGACCACCGCCACCGCTGAGACGAGTGAACTCGAAGCGGTGCTGGGGTAGTTGACCTGCCCGGTGGGCTCCGGCCCGCTATCCTCCGGGCCATGGACCGGACCCTGAGCATCCACGAGGCGCGCGACCGCTTCGCCGAGCTGGTCGACCGTGCGGTGGCCGACGACATCACGGTGATCACCCGCGAGGGTGAGCCCATCGCCGCCCTGGTGCCGATCGAGATGCTGCGTGCCGTTGAGGATGCCCTCGACGAGCTGCTGGCCCGTGAGGCTCGCGGGCACCTCGGCGAACCGACCGTCAGCCTCGCCGAGGTGCTGGCCGACCTTGCCGAGCGCGGCTCTACCGCACCTCGATGAAGGCGTCCGCGCTGCGGGCGGGCCTGGGCTTCGGGGGTTCGGCGGGGCGGCCGATGGCTACGGCGCCCATCGGGTCCCAGGTGTCGGGGAGGTCGAGGGCCTTCCGGACGGTGTCGCGGCAGAACATGGTGGAGGAGACCCAGGCGGAGCCGTAGCCCTCGCCGGTGAGGGCTACGAGGAGGTTCTGGACGGCGGCGCCGGCGGCGACGGTGAACATCTCGCGTTCCGCCGTGGCGCGGCGGGGGTCGGGGTAGCTGTGGGAGCCGTCCATCACCAGGCAGGGGACGACCAGGTACGGGGCGTTGCGCAGGACGTCGCCGCGGGCGGTGCGGCGGGCGATGCGGGCTTCGTCCCAGCCGTCGAGGTCGCGCAGGTCGCGGCGCCAGGCGTCGAGCATGGCGTCGAGCAACCGCACGCGCCGGGAGGCGGATTCGAGCAGGACGAAGCGCCAGGGCGTGGTGTGGTGCGGGGCGGGCGCGGTGACGGCGGCGGCCACCGCCCGGCGGACGGCGGCCGGGTCGACGGGCTCGTCGGTGAAGGCGCGGACGGTGCGCCGCAGGGTGACGGCCTCGCGCAGGGCCTCGGAGGTGCCGAGGCGGAACATGTCGTCGACGGCGGGCCGCACCAGCGGCCGGGTGCCCTCGCCGTCCTCGGGGGTGACGAGGTGGCCGAGCCCGCGCACGACCGCGACCGGCACGCCGGTGGCCTTGCCCTTCACCAGGTCGGCGGCGGCGGCGAGTTCGTCGGCGATGGCGGTGACGGTGAGGACGAGTTCGTTGCCGTGACCGTCGGTGCGCCCCCGGTGGTCCTCCAGGGCGCAGAGCCCGGCGGCGCCGATGGCCACGTCGGTGAGCCCGTTGCGCCAGGGCCGTCCGAAGGTGTCGGTGACGACGACGGCGAGCCGGCGGCCGGTGAGCCGCTGGAGCCCGGCGCGCAGGGCGCGCGCCGAGGCGTCCGGGTCCTCGGGCAGCAGCAGCACGGTGCCGGGGGCGGTGTTGGAGGCGTCGACGCCGGCGGCGGCCATGACGAAGCCGTTGCGGTTCTCGACGATCCGGGCCCGCCCGCGCCGGGCGACGACGCGGACGGTCTCGGCGTCGATCGCGGCCTCGCGGTCCTCGGCCCGCAGCAGCCGTCCCTCGGCCTTGCTGACGATCTTCGAGGTGACGAGCAGGATGTCGCCGTCCTCGTAGGTGCCCGCCTTGGCCAGCAGCGCGGCGAGGTCGGCGCCCGCCTCGATCTCCGGGAGGCCCTCGACTCCCAGGATCCGGACGGTCATCGGCGCACCTGCTCGGCCAGCGCGAGCGCGGCCCGGGCCATCTCGGCGGTGGTCTCGACGTCGGTCATCAGCAGCGGGACGGCCCGGCAGGCGATGCCCCCGGCCTCGACGGCGGCCACGGACGCCTCGTCCGCGGTGTCGACGAGCCAGCCGTCGATCAGCTCGGAGCCGTAGTCGAGCGCGACGGCCTCGGCGGTCGCCTCGACGCCGACGGCGGCGAGCACCTTGTCGGCCATGCCGCGCACCGGCGCCCCGCCGATGATCGGGGAGAGCCCGACGACGGGCGCGGGCGCGGCGGCCACGGCCTCCCGGATGCCGGGGACGGCGAGGATGGTGCCGATCGAGACGACGGGGTTGGACGGCGGGAAGAGGATGACGTCGGCCTCGGCGATGGCGTCGAGCACGCCGGGCGCGGGCTTGGCGGTGTCGGCGCCGACCGGGACGATCGCCTCGGCGTCGACGGCGGCGTGCAGCCGGACCCAGTACTCCTGGAAGTGGATCGCCCGGGTGCCCTGCTCGTCGGTGATGCGCACGTGGGTCTCGACCCGGTCGTCGCTCATCGGCAGCAGCCGCACGCCGGGCTTCCAGCGCACGCACAGCGCCTCGGTGACCTGGCTGAGGGTGTAGCCGGCGCCCAGCATCTGGCTGCGGACGAGGTGGGTGGCGAAGTCGCGGTCGCCGAGCCCGAACCACTCGGGCCCGACGCCGTACTCCTTCATCTCGGCCTTGATGGACCAGGTCTCGTCGGTGCGGCCCCAGCCCTGTTCCTCGTGGATGCCGCCGCCGAGGGTGTACATCACGGTGTCGAGGTCGGGGCAGACCTTGAGGCCGTAGAGGTGGATGTCGTCCCCGGTGTTGCCGATGACGGTGATCTCGTCCTGCGGTCCGACCGCCGCGAGGAGTCCGCGCAGGAAGCGCGCCCCGCCGATCCCGCCTGCCAGTGCCACGATGCGCATGGGGGCCATCCTGCCACGCCCGGACGCCTCGTCAGTGGGCGTCCGGCTGCGCCAGCGACTGCTGTTCGACGGCCGCGGTTCCGTACTGGTTCATCTCGGTCAGACCGGGCGTGTACAGGTGGATGGAGACGGCGGGTTCGAGGGCGCCGTTGACGACCTCGTGCAGGTACCCGGGGGAGAAGACCCGGCGCCCGCCGGGCCGCAGGGTCCGCTCGTCCTCGCCGGCGTGGGTGAGGGAGCGTTCGATCAGCTCGCCCTGGACGACGGCCATCACACCGGAGGAGTCGCCGTGGTCGTGGAAGCCGCTGCTCTGGCCGGGCAGCCAGCTGAGCAGCCAGACCTCGTACCCGGGGCCGGTCTCCAGCCGGGCGTACCAGCGGGTGAGGGCGTCGTAGCGGACCAGCGGCTCCCAGCGGGCGCGGTCGGCGGCGATCTCGCGCACCAGCCGGGCGTACTCGGCGACGGTGGTGGGGTGCCGGGGCAGGTCGGTGCGGGCGAGGTGCGGGAAGGCGAGCGGGTCGCCGGCGATGGACACGTCGCTCAGGCCGTCGGCCCAACGGTCGGTACGGCCGGTACGGGCGGTCGCGAGGCCCAGGCGGGCGAGCTTGTTGCGGTCGCGGTTCCGCTTACGGATGCGGATCATGCGCACGGGAGTCGTCCTCGGAGGTGGCGGCTGGTTCGGCGGGGAGCAGCCGGCTCCGGGATGTCCTGGGGCGGGAGATCGCGGGCGGCCTCTGTGCTTCCTGGAGAAGGCGGCGCGCGGTGGGACGCGGGCGCCTAGATACAGGGACAGAGGCGACAACAGGAGTTCACGGCACGGCGGAGCGTGGAACCGCTCCGGGGGCTGGCGAACTCTGACATGGGGGAAAGGAGACCGCATCCGCGGGGCCGGTGTCAAACCCGCGAGGTGCGGCATTCGGGTGATTCGGTCCGGATCTTTCCTGGATGGGGTGATTCATCACCCTCTATGTTTCGATGGGAAGATCGCCGGGAAGGCAGGCCGATGACCGACCCGTGATCGTGACTGTGCGTCACTCGGCGACGGGTTGTTGACGGTTCGATCCCGTTCGAGGCTTCCAGGCCAAAGGTCCGCTGTGTCCAGATATGTACACTATTCGTAACAGCTTGGTGCCAGGGAGTGAATCCGAGCCCCAATACCAGAGCTCGGCTTGACTGAGCCAGAGTGACGCAACTGTAATTTCACTCGTGTCGTCAGCCGCACGAGGCAACGGCAACCACGGGGACGCCAAGGTAGGGGCAGAGGAGGCGCGCCACATGAGCGAGCTCTTTGAGCTGTTGATCGGTGACGGCATCGCGGAGGAAGAGGAGGAACTCGGCTGGCAGGAGCGCGCGTTGTGCGCTCAGACCGACCCCGAGTCCTTCTTCCCCGAGAAGGGCGGCTCCACCCGCGAGGCCAAGAAGGTCTGCCTCGCCTGCGAGGTCCGCTCCGAGTGCCTGGAGTACGCCCTCGCCAATGACGAGCGCTTCGGCATCTGGGGCGGCCTGTCGGAGCGCGAGCGCCGTCGGCTCAAGAAGAGCGCCGTCTGAGCGCCGGGCCGAGCGTGGGCCGGGCGTCGGGCTGAGCATCCGTCGTACGAGCGCCTCACCGTGACGGTGGGGCGCTTTCGTGCGCCGGGCCCGGCTTCTCCATGACCCCCGCACGGACACCCCGCACGTGGCGGCCACCCGGAGCCGTTAGTGTGGTGCGCCATCCGGTTGCCGTTCACCGGCTGTGTCCACCGAGAACTGGGGCCCGCGCACTCGATGACCGTCTACAGCCAGAGCGGCTTCACCGCCTCCCGGCCGCCCGCCTATCCGCGCCACCTGGTCACCGCCGTGATCGTCTCGCACGACGGCGCCCGCTGGCTGCCGCAGGCCCTCGCGGGCCTGCTCGGCCAGGACCGGCAGGTCCAGCGCGTCCTCGCGGTCGACACCGGCTCCACCGACGACTCCCCGCAGCTGCTCGCCGACACCCTCGCCGACTGGCTCCCGGAGAGCGGCCCGATCCTCCTCGGCCGCCGGGCGGGCTTCGGCACCGCCGTCGCCGAGGCCGTCTTCAACAGCCCGCCGCTGCGCCCCGAGGACCTCCCGTACCGGCTCGACCCCTCCGGCTACGACCCGGTCACCGGCGGCTGGGACGACTTCGGCGACCCGCTCGCCCAGGAGGACGTCCTCGGCCGCGGCGGCCCGCGCGAGACCCAGCCCGTCGAGTGGCTCTGGCTGCTGCACGACGACTGCGAACCGCAGACCGACGCCCTGCGCCGCCTCCTCCAGGTCGCCGACTCCACCCCCAGCGCCGCCGTCATCGGCCCCAAGCTGCGCAGCTGGTACGACCGGCGCCAGCTCCTCGAGGTCGGCGTGACGATCGCCCGCTCCGGGCGACGCTGGACCGGGCTCGACCGCCGTGAGCAGGACCAGGGC
The DNA here is from genome assembly GCF_044455705.1 of Kitasatospora sp. NPDC051170. Taxonomy (NCBI): domain Bacteria; kingdom Bacillati; phylum Actinomycetota; class Actinomycetes; order Kitasatosporales; family Streptomycetaceae; genus Kitasatospora; species Kitasatospora sp. NPDC051170. Next base: position 608,398 of record NZ_JBITFA010000004.1, read on the forward strand.
CAGCACGACCAGGTCCGCCCGGTCCTCGCCGTCTCCACCGCCGGCATGCTGGTGCGCCGGGACGTCTTCGAGGAGCTCGGCGGCTTCGACAAGGCCCTCCCGCTGATGCGGGACGACACCGACTTCTGCTGGCGCGTCAACGCCGCCGGCCACCGCGTCGTCGTCGCCCCCGACGCCGTGCTGCGGCACGCCGAGGCCGCCAGCCGCGAGCGCCGCGCGATCGACTGCGGCCCCACCCACCCGCACCGGGTGGACAAGGCCGGCGCCGTCTACACCCTGCTCGCCAACAGCAGGGGCGCGCTGTTCCCGTACGTCCTGCTGCGCCTGATCCTCGGCACGCTGGTACGGGCCGTCGCCAGCCTGCTCGGCAAGGACCCGAAGCAGGCGGTGGACGAGCTCGCCGGCCTCGGCCACGAACTCGTGCGGCTGCCACGGCTCTTGGCCGCCCGCAAGCGCCGCGCCCGGACGAGGGCCGCCGACGCCCTGGACGACCGCTCGCTCTTCCCCGCCCCCGGCGCCACCACCCGGCTGGCCGTCGAGGGCGTCGTCTCCTCGCTCGGCATAGGGGGCGGCGACGACACCGGCAGCCGGCACGGCTCCGCCGAGGCGGGCGGCGACGAGGACTCCGAGGACCTCGTCGTCGAGCAGTTCGCCCTGATCAAGAAGCTCGCCCGGCGCCCGGCCCCCGTGCTGTTCGCCGCCCTGCTGGTGTTCGCCCTCGTCGCCTGCCGCAGCCTGCTCGGCGGCGGCACGCTCTTCGGCGGCGCCCTGCTGCCCGCCGCGGACGGCGCGAGCGGCCTCTGGTCGATGTACGCGGACGCCTGGCACCCCGTCGGCACCGGCTCCGCCGCCGCCGCGCCGCCGTACCTGGGCGTCCTCGCGGTGCTCGGCTGGGGGCTGTTCGGCAACGCCGACCTCGCCCTGACGCTGCTCTTCCTGCTGACCGTCCCGCTCGCCGCCGTCAGCGCCTACCTGGTGTCCCGGCCGCTGCTGGACTCCAAGCTGGTGCGCGCCTGGGCCAGCGCCACCTACGCGCTGCTGCCCGCCGCCACCGGCGCCCTCGCCCAGGGCCGGATCGGCACCGCCGTCCTCGCCGTGCTGCTGCCGCCGCTGGCCCGCGCCGCCGCCATCGCCGCCGGTCTCGGCATCCGCCAGGAGAGCGCCGCCAAGGGCGCCCGCCCCGGCTGGCGGCCGGTCTGGATGACCGTCCTCTTCCTCACCCTGGCCACCGCCTTCGTCCCGCTGACCTGGGCGCTCGCCGTGCCGCTGTGCCTGGCGACGCTCGTCGTCGCGGTGCTGCGCGGCGGGGCCTTCGGCTCCGGCGGTACGGCGCTGCGGCTGCTGGGCCTGCGCGTCGCGGTGATCCTCGCCGCGCCCGTCGCCGTCCTGGCCCCCTGGTCGCTCAAGGTGCTCTCGCACCCGACCTGGCTGCTGCTGGAGGCCGGACTGCCCGGTCTGCACGGCGCCGGGGCGGGCGCCGCGGGCCTGCTGCTGGTCAACCCCGGCGGCGCCGGAGTGCCGCCGATGTGGCTCTCCGCCGGTGTCGTCCTCGCCGCGCTCGCCGCGCTGCTGCGCGCCGACCGCCGCCGCGCGGTGCTCGCCGCCTGGGGCGCGGCCGGCGCGGGCCTGGTCTTCGCCGTCGCCGTCGCGGGCACCACCGTCACCCCGGCCTCCGGCGGCCCGGCCGTGCCCGCCTGGGCCGGCCCCGCCACCCTGATCGCCGGGATCGCCCTGCTCGCCGCCGCCGCCATCGGCGCGGACGGCGCCAACGCCCGCGTCGCCGGGATCGCCTTCGGCTGGCGCCAGCCCGTCGCCGCCCTCGTGGTGGCCGCCGCCGTGCTGGCCCCGCTGGGCACCGGCGTCTGGTGGGCGATCACCGGCGCCGGCGGCCCGCTGCACCGCGGCCAGTCCGACCAGGTGCCCGCCTTCATCGCCGAGGAGGCCGGCACCACCGACCGGGCCCGCACCCTCGTCGTCACCGGGGAGAAGGGCGGCGGCGCCGTCCGCTACACCGTGCTGCGCGGCGCCGGCCTGACCCTCGGCCAGGCCGAGTCCACCGTCGACCCGGCCACCGGCACCCAGGACGGCCTCAACGCGATGGTCGGCAGCCTGCTGGCCGGCTCCGGCGCCGACCAGGCCGGGGCCCTGTCCGGCTACGGCATCGGCTACGTGCTCGTCGAGCAGCCCGTGATCGACACCTACAAGGACGTCCTGGACACCACCCCCGGTCTGGTCAAGGCCAACCAGGACACCGGTTCCGCCCTGTGGCAGGTCACCGGCACCCCGGCCGTCCGCGCGGTGATCACCGCCCCGGGCGCCAACCCGGTGGTCGTCCCCTCCGGCGCCCGTGACCTGTCCACCACCGTCCCGGCAGGGGCGGAGGGCCGGGTGCTGCGCCTGGCCGAGAACGCCGCCCCCGAGTGGAAGGCCACCGTGGACGGCACCGCCCTGGAGCCCGTCACCGTGGACGGCTGGGCGCAGGGCTTCAAGCTCCCGGCCGCCGGCGGCAAGCTCAGCGTCACCCGCGAGGGCAGCCTCGCCCACACCGGCTGGATCTGGGCCCAGGTACTGCTCGGCCTCACCATCCTGGTGCTGGCCCTGCCCGGCCGCCGCAGCCACAAGGACGACGACCTGCCCGAGGACGTCGTGGCCGCGGCCGCCCTGGCCGCCGCCGCCGAGAAGCAGGCCCCCGCCCCCGGCAGCCGCCGGGCCCGCCGGATGGCCGAGCGCGGCGAGGGCGGCGAGGAGGGCTCCGAGGAGCCCGGCGTGTACGACGGCCGGCCGGGCACCGCCCCGGCCCAGCCCTCCGGCGAGCCCGTCACCGGGGCCGTCCAGGCGGCCGCCGCCGCCCAGGAGGCGGAGCAGTACGCCGACCCGTACCAGACGTACCAGCAGGCCGACCCGTACAGCTACGACCAGTACGGCCAGCAGCCGGCGGCCGTGCCCTACGGCGGCCAGGGCTACGAGCAGTACGACCAGCAGGGCTACCAGCAGCAGGGGTACGACCAGCAGCAGTACGGCTACGACCAGAACTACGACCAGCAGGGCTACCCGCAGCAGGGCTACCAGCAGGGCCACGACCAGCAGGGCTACGAGCAGCAGCAACAGCCCTGGCTGCCGGGGCAGCAGCAGTCCGAGCCCTACTACGACCCGAACGACCCACACGGCACCGGCCACTCTCCCGGGAACTACCGGCCGCAGCAGCACGGATCGGGGAGCTGACCCGCGATGAAGAAGCCCGCATTCCGGAAGAAGTCCGCGCCCGAGGCCGGCGGCGCCCAGCCGCAGGAGTCCGAGGGGTCGCAGGAGTCGTACGCGCCGCAGGGGTCGTACGCCGCCGCCCCCGCCCCCGCCCCCGCCGGGGCGAGCCGGTTCGCCGGCGGCGCCAGGACCACCCAGTCGCTGCTGGCCGCGGCCGTGGTGCTCGCCGCCGTGTTCGGCATCGCCGAGGCGCGCCCGCCCGCGGCCCCGGCCAAGGCCGACGGCGTCGCGCCGACCACCGCCCAGGTCGAGCGGACCTCGGCGGTCTGCCCGCAGCCGTTCCAGGGCCTGACCGGCGCGACCACCCTCACCGCCTACAGCCCGCCCGGCACCGGCTCCGCCACCGGCGGCGCCGGCTGGCTCTCGGACGCGGCCGCCCCGGCCGCGCCCGCCGCCGCCCCGACGGCCGGGGCCACGCCCCCCGCCACGCCGCCGGCCGCCCCCGCCGGGACCGCGGCGCCGACGGCCTCGGGCACCCCGGCCGCCGCTCCCGGCAAGAGCACCGCGCCCTCCGACGCCCGGCTCACCCTCGCCAAGCCCGGCGCCCCGGTCGCCGTGCCCGCCGCCAACGGCGACGCCGCCCCCGGCGTCGGAGCCGTCGCCACCGGCGCCCTCGCGCCCGGCTTCACCGTCACCCAGACCACCGTCGTCACCGAGCAGCGCGGCCAGGGCATGTCCGGCCTCACCTGCACCCCGGCCGGTACGAGCTTCTGGTTCGCCGGCGCCAGCACCGCGGGGGACCGGGTCGACTACGTCAGCCTGGTCAACACCGAGTCCACCGCCGCCGTCGTCGACCTCAAGCTGTACGGCGACAAGGGCCTGATCGACAACGACGCCGCCAACGGCCTCACCGTCGCCCCCGGCAGCTCCCAGTCGATCCTGCTGCCCACCCTCAGCAAGGGCGCCGTCACCGACCTCGCCGTGCACGTGGTCGTGCGCTCCGGCCGGGTCGGCGCCGCCCTGCACGCCGCCGACGGCGCCAAGGGCGCCGACTGGATCCCGGCCTCGGCCGACCCCGCGCCCACCCAGGTGATGCCGGGCCTGCCCGCCGACACCTCCTCCGCCCGCCTGGTCGTCTGGGCCCCGCCGGAGGACGACGCCGACCTCAAGGTCCAGCTCTCCGGCAAGAACGGCTGGTTCACCCCGGCCGGGAACGAGTCCATCCACGTCAAGGCCGGCCAGGTCGCCGCCGTCGACCTCGGCAAGGTCACCCGCGACGAGGTCGCGGGCCTGCGGCTGTCGCCCAGCGACGACAAGCACGCCACCCCGATCGTGGCGGGCCTGCGCGTCGACCGCGCCGGGGCCGGCGGCAAGAGCGACGCGGCCTGGCTCACCGGCGCCGCCCCGGTCGGCGCCCGCGCCACCGTCGCCGACAACCGGGCCGGGGCCTCCACGCTCTTCCTGACCTCCACCGGCGACGCCGCCACCGTCAAGGTCACCGCCTCGGCGGGCACCGGCGGCGGCACCCCGGCGACCAAGGACGTCCAGATCCCGGCCGGCGGCACCGTCGCCATCCCCGCGCCCGAGCCCGCCGGGCTGAACGGCGCCTTCGCGCTCACCGTGGAGACGGCCTCCGGCGGCCCGGTGGTCGCCGCCCGGATGCTCGCGATCCCCGCCAAGGACGTGCCGATGTTCACCGTCCAGTCCCTGCGCGACGACCGCAGCACCGTCAAGGTCCCGCAGGCCGCCCAGGACCCGGGCGTCGTCCTGCGCTGACCCGCACACACGAAGGGGGCGGGCACCGAGTCGGTGCCCGCCCCCTTCCGTCACATCACGTCAGTCCTCGTCGTAGCGCGGGTCGATCGCGTCCGGCGACAGCCCCAGCAGCTCGGCGACCTGCTCGATCAGGATCTCGTGCACCAGCGCCGCCCGGTCCTCCCGGGTCTTCGCCCGGATCTCCACCGGCCGCCGGTAGACGACGATCTGGCTCTTGCGCCCCTGCCCGCCCGGCGAGACCCGCCCCAGCGGCACCCCGTCCTCCGCGTCGGCGGCGTCCGGCTCGTGCAGCGGCACCTCCTGGACGGCGAACTCGACCTCGATCAGCTGCGGCCACCGCCGCTCCAGCCGTTCCACCGACTCGCGCACGTAGTCGTCGAACAGTTCGGAACGAGTGAGGGAGATCGGCACCTGGGGCGGTGCCAGCGGCCCGCGCAGCCCCCTGCCGTGCCGGTCGCGGTGCCGCGGGCGGCGCGAGGGCCCTGTCGATGACTGCGGTGCGGAGCTGTCCATATCACTGCCGAGCGTAGTCCTTGGACGGACGGAAGTGGACCACTCCGGCCGGGAAACGCCAGGGGCGGGGGCGCGTGCCGCGGCGTGCGGAGGACGACACGGGACACCCTCCGGACAGGCGGTCTTCGCGCCCCGGCAAGGAGTGCGGTACCGTCCACCCTCGTGAGCTCTGTACGTCGTTGTTCGCGGACCGCGTGCGGCCGGCCGGCCGTCGCGACGCTGACGTACGTCTACGCGGACTCCACCGCCGTGCTGGGCCCGCTCGCCACCTACGCCGAGCCCCACTGCTACGACCTGTGCGCCGAGCACGCCGAGCGCCTCACCGCTCCGCGCGGCTGGGAGGTCGTCCGGCTCGCCGCCGAGGCCGGCCCGCTGCGCCGCAGCAGCGACGACCTGGAAGCCCTGGCCAACGCCGTCCGCGAGGCCGCCCGCCCGCAGACCCCCCGTCAGGGCCGCTCCCCCGAGGGCGAGTCCACCGAGGCCGGCCGAAGAGGCCACCTGAGGGTCCTGCGCTCGCCCGACAACTGACGGCCGGCGCGTCACGGACCGTTCTCCCGGCACAGGTACGCTGCCGGTGCTACCGCCACCGCGGCTTGTCGACATTGAGCGGCCGGTGGCCCTTCGTGACCGACCACATCGACCACTACAGAGACCAGGTGGAGCCGCAGTGCGCGACCTCAAGCAGCTCGTGAAGGCGTACGACGTCCGGGGCGTCGTCCCGGACCAGTGGGACGAGAGCCTGTCCCGGGCTTTCGGCGCCGCGTTCGTGCAGGTCACCGGAGCGAGCGCGATCGTGGTCGGCCACGACATGCGCCCCTCCTCCCCCTCGCTCAGCCTGGCCTTCGCCGAGGGCGCGGCCGCGTACGGCGCCGACGTGGTGCAGATCGGCCTCTGCTCCACCGACCAGCTCTACTACGCCAGCGGCAAGCTCGACCTGCCCGGCGCCATGTTCACCGCCAGCCACAACCCGGCGCAGTACAACGGCATCAAGCTCTGCCGCGCCGGCGCCGCCCCGGTCGGCCAGGACACGGGCCTGTCCGAGATCCGCGAGCTCGTCGAGTCCTGGACGGCCGAGGACGACACCGTGACCGTCCCCGCCAAGGACGTGAAGCCCGGCGTGCTCAGCGGGCAGGACACCCTGCGCGGCTACGCCGACCACCTCCTCGGCCTGGTCGACCTCAGCGCCGTCCGCCCGCTCAAGGTCGCCGTCGACGCGGGCAACGGCATGGGCGGTCACACCGTGCCGACCGTCTTCGACGGCCTGCCGATCGAGCTCGTCCCCATGTACTTCGAGCTGGACGGCACCTTCCCCAACCACGAGGCCAACCCGCTCGACCCGAAGAACATCGTCGACCTGCAGGCCAAGGTCCGCGAGGTCGGCGCCGACGTGGGCCTCGCCTTCGACGGCGACGCCGACCGCTGCTTCGTCGTCGACGAGCGCGGCGAGCCCGTCTCCCCGTCCGCGATCACCGCCCTGGTCGCCGCCCGCGAGATCGCCCGCGCCAAGGCCGCCGGCGAGGACGAGCCGACGATCATCCACAACCTGATCACCTCCTGGACCGTCCCCGAGGTGGTCCGCGAGCTCGGCGGCAACCCGGTGCGCACCCGCGTCGGCCACTCCTTCATCAAGCAGGAGATGGCCGTCACCGACGCCGTCTTCGGCGGCGAGCACTCCGCCCACTACTACTTCCGCGACTTCTGGCGCGCCGACACCGGCATGCTCGCCGCGCTGCACGTGCTGGCCGCGCTCGGCGGGCAGGAGGGCACCCTCTCCGCGCTCACCGCCGAGTACGACCGCTACGCCGCCTCCGGCGAGATCAACAGCACCGTCGCCGACCAGGCCGCCAGCACCGCCGCCGTCCGCTCCTCCTACGGCAACCTGGAGGGCACCACCGTCGACGAGCTGGACGGCCTCACCGTGGCCGGCCCCGACTGGTGGTTCAACCTGCGCGCCTCCAACACCGAGCCGCTGCTGCGCCTGAACGTCGAGGCCAAGGACCCGGCGAAGATGGCGGAGCTGCGCGACGGCGTGCTCGCCATCGTCCGGGGCTGAACCCGGCACCCGCACCGAGCGCCTGACTCGGGCCCGCGGTGCCCCGGCCGGTAGGGTTGCCTATCGGCCGGGGCACCGCCGTGCCACCCCCGAACTTTGGAGAGCACCGTGAAGCTCGAATCCTTCCTGCTCGAGATCCTGGTCTGCCCGCAGTGCCGCGCCGCGCTCACCGAGGGCGGCACCGAGGAGCACCCCGAGCTGATCTGCACCGGCACCGACTGCGGCCTCGCGTACCCGGTCCGCGACGGCATCCCCGTCCTCCTGGTGGACGAGGCCCGTCGCCAGGGCTGAGCCCGGCACTTCCCCTTCCCCGGCCCTTCCCCTTCCCCGCGCTCCCAGGACAGCCGCCCGGAGGCCAGCCGCATGCTCGACGACACCCTGCTCGACGACCCGGCCGCCCTCCAGCGCGCCGACCGCGACCGCTCCCTGCTGGCCCTGGCCGGCGCCGGCGCCCGCGTGCGCACCGCCCTGCGCGAGGCCGACGCGGCCGGCCTGGACCGGCTCAGCCCGGACGGCCGCCCCCGCGCCGTCCTCGTCGCCGGCCACGGCAGCGCCCTGACGGCCGGTGAGATCCTCGCCGCCCTCGCCGGCAGCGCCAGCCTGGTCGTCCCGCTGCCGCCGACCGAGGCGTCCGCCCCGCGCGCCGACCGCTCCGGCGCCCGGCCCGCCTTCACCGCCGGGCTCGGCTGGCAGCTGCCCGGCTGGGTCGGCCCCCTGGACCTGCTGGTGATCAGCTCGGCGGACGGCGGCGAGACGGGCCTGATCGGCCTCGCCGAGCAGGCGTACGCCCGAGGCTGCTCCCTCGTCGTCACCGCCCCGCCCGGCAGCCCGCTGGCCGGGGCCGCGCTCCAGGTCCGGGCCCTGCCGCTGCCGTACGTCACCGCCGCGCAGCCCGACGAGGACCGGCCCGTCGTGGCCGCCGAACCCGACCTCCCGGCCGAGGACCCGGCCGCGCTGTGGTCCCACCTCACCCCGCTGATCGCGCTCGCCCAGAAGATCGGGCTCACCCAGCTCCCGTACGACGCCCTGCCCGCCGTCGCCGACCTGCTGGACGCCACCGCCGTCCGCTGCCGGCCGGACGCCGCCGCGTACACCAACCCCGCCAAGGGCCTGGCCGCCCGCCTGGCCGGAACCGTCCCGCTGCTGTGGGCCGAGGGCCCGATCGCCGGCGCCGCCGCCACCCGCTTCGCCGCCCAGCTCGCCGAGCGGGCCGGCCGCCCGGCCCTGGCCGGGGCCCTGCCGCAGGTGCTCACCGCCCACCGGGGCATGTTCACCGGCCAGTTGGGCGCCGGCGCCGACCCGGACGACTTCTTCCGCGACCGCGTGGACGAGCCCGACCCGCTGCACCTCCAGGTCCTGCTGCTGCGCCACGCCCCCGGCACGGCGGACCAGGAGAACGACGGCCCGGCCGAGGTGCCCGAGGACGACGACCGCCCGCGCAGCTTCGGCGCCGGCCGCGCCCACCGCCTCGCCGCGGCCCACGACGTCCGCCTCACCGAGTACGCCAGCACCCGGCCGGAGCAGCTCCACGCCCTGGCCGACCTCGTCGCGCTCACCGACTTCGCCGCCGTCTACCTCGGCCTCGCCGCTGCGCAGTCCTGAGGCTGCTGCCGCTAAGTTGTCGGCGTGAGAGAGCGAAGCGAGCGAACAATCGATGGGTGCGTATGGGCGAATGCCCCCGCCGAGCGCAGCGAGGCGGACGCATGAGTACTGAGGGTGGGACGAAGGCACTGGTGGCGGCGCTGTCCGCGAACCTGGCGATCGCGGCGGCCAAGTTCACAGCGTTCGGCTTCACCGGGTCGTCCTCGATGCTCGCCGAGGGCGTGCACTCGGTGGCCGACTCCGGCAACCAGGTGCTGCTGCTGATCGGCGGCAAGCGGGCGCGCCGGGCGGCGGACGAGGAGCACCCGTTCGGGTACGGCCGCGAGCGCTACGTGTACGGCTTTCTGGTGGCCATCGTCCTGTTCAGCGTCGGTGGCCTCTTCGCGGTCTACGAGGGCTGGCACAAGATCACCCACCCCGAGAAGCTGGACGCCTGGGGCTGGGCCGTCGGCGTGCTGCTCTTCGCCATCGTCATGGAGGGCTGGTCCTTCCGCACCGCCGTGCAGGAGTCCGAGAAGGCCAAGGGGAGCCGGAGCTGGACGCAGTTCATCCGTACGGCCAAGGCGCCCGAACTGCCCGTGGTGCTGCTGGAGGACACCGGCGCGCTGATCGGCCTGGTGCTCGCGCTGTTCGGCGTCTCGCTCACCGTCATCACCGGCGACGGGGTCTGGGACGGCGTCGGAACCCTCTGCATCGGCGTGCTGCTGGTGCTGATCGCCGTGGTGCTCGCCCTGGAGACCAAGTCGCTGCTGCTCGGCGAGTCCGCCGACCGGGACTCGGTGGCGCGCATCCGCACCGCGCTCGTCGACGGCGAGACCGTCACCGGCGTGATCCACATGCGCACCCTGCACCTCGGCCCCGAGGAACTGCTGGTCGCCGCGAAGATCGCCGTCAACGCCGAGGACAGTGCCGCCCGGGTGGCGCAGGCCATCGACGCGGCCGAGGAGAGGGTCCGCCACGCGGTGCCCATCGCCCGGGCGATCTACCTGGAACCGGACGTCTACAGCGCCGAGAAGGCCGCCGCCGGGGAGGACCCGGCGGCCACCCCGGGCGGCCCCGGGCCGACGGCGGACGGGCACTGAGCACCGGCCGGACACCGACCGGCGGGTGATCGCCCGTCCGGCCGGATTCGGTCATACGGGAACGCCCGGCGCGGCCTGCGTGTAGATTCGTCACCAGAGCCAAGACGTCGCTGCTGATGGCGGTCGATCGGTGGTCCGCGCCCGTAGGGTGTGCGCCGGTCGAGGGAGAGAGGTCCTCCGACGGTTTGTGCCGCGTAGCAGGGAGCCGACCCGTACCCCGGGGCCGGCCGCCCCGGCGCGTCCGTGCACCCGCGCGGGCCGTCGTGCTGCGCAGCGCACCCGGACCTTTGGCCGTTCCCCACCCCAGCAGCGAGGAGCAGACGCATGTCGACCGACATCACCGGTGACTTCAAGGTCGCTGACCTTTCCCTGGCGCCGTTCGGCCGCAAGGAGATCCAGCTGGCCGAGCACGAGATGCCCGGCCTCATGTCCATCCGCGCCGAGTACGCCGCCGCGCAGCCGCTGGCCGGCGCCCGCATCACCGGCTCGCTGCACATGACCATCCAGACCGCCGTGCTGATCGAGACCCTCACGGCTCTCGGCGCCGAGGTCCGCTGGTGCTCCTGCAACATCTTCTCCACCCAGGACCACGCCGCGGCCGCCATCGCGGTCGGCCCGGAGGGCACCCCGGAGAACCCGCAGGGCGTCCCGGTCTTCGCCTGGAAGGGCGAGACGCTGGAGGAGTACTGGTGGTGCACCGAGCAGGCCCTGACCTGGCCTGACGGCAAGACCCCGAACATGATCCTCGACGACGGCGGCGACGCCACCCTGCTGATCCACAAGGGCGTCGAGTTCGAGAAGACCGGCTCCGCGCCGGACCCGTCCACCGCCGACAACGACGAGTTCCGGATCATCCTCGAGCTGCTGAACCGCACGCTCAAGGACACCCCGAACAAGTGGACCGAGGTCGCCGCCACGATCAAGGGCGTGACGGAGGAGACCACCACCGGTGTCCACCGCCTGTACGAGATGCACCGCGACGGCCAGCTGCTGTTCCCGGCCATCAACGTCAACGACTCGGTCACCAAGTCGAAGTTCGACAACAAGTACGGCTGCCGCCACTCGCTCATCGACGGCATCAACCGCGCCACCGACGTCCTGATCGGCGGCAAGGTCGCCGTCGTCTGCGGCTACGGCGACGTCGGCAAGGGCTGCGCGGAGTCGCTGCGCGGCCAGGGCGCCCGCGTCATCGTCACCGAGATCGACCCGATCTGCGCGCTCCAGGCCGCGATGGACGGCTACCAGGTCACCACCCTGGACGAGGTCGTCGAGATCGCCGACATCTTCATCACCACCACGGGCAACAAGGACATCATCATGGCCTCCCACATGGCCCGGATGAAGCACCAGGCCATCGTGGGCAACATCGGCCACTTCGACAACGAGATCGACATGGCCGGCCTGGCCCAGCTCGACGGCGTCGTGAAGACCGAGGTCAAGCCGCAGGTCCACGAGTGGCGCAAGGCCGACGGCCGCACCATCATCGTCCTCTCCGAGGGCCGCCTGCTGAACCTGGGCAACGCGACCGGCCACCCGTCCTTCGTGATGTCCAACTCCTTCGCGAACCAGACGATCGCCCAGATCGAGCTGTTCACGAAGACCGAGCAGTACCCGATCGGCGTCTACGTCCTCCCGAAGCACCTGGACGAGAAGGTCGCCCGCCTCCACCTGGACGCCCTGGGCGTCAAGCTCACCACCCTGAGCCAGGAGCAGGCCGACTACATCGGCGTCCCGGTCGAGGGCCCGTACAAGGCGGAGCAGTACCGCTACTGACGCGGTGACACGTCCGGTGGCCGGCACCCCCTCGGCGGGGGTGCCGGCCACCGGCGTGTTCGGCCGCCTTCAGCGGAGGACGTCGGTCGTCCAGGCGCCCTGGTCGAGGCCGACGGCCTCGGTGCGGGTCAGCAGCCAGGGCAGGCCGCCCAGCTGTTCCAGGGTGGGAGGCACGCCGGCGTCGGTGGTGATCGAGATCCGGACGCCGTTGCGCACCGCCTCCAGCGGCGGGCCCGGCGTGCCGGAGGGGGAACCGCTCGCGCCCCCGTCATCGGGGCGCAGCACCACCGAGACCCTCTTGCCGTCCAGCCGGAAGTCCACCCGCAGGCTCCAGACGGACGGACCGGACCAGTCCGGCCGCGAGAGCTGGACGCCGGTGACCTTGAAGGTCTCCGGCAGACCGGTGAAGCGCACGGGCAGCGGGACGGCGAAGCGGCCGAAGGTGATGTTCTCGGCGACCTTGTGCAGGGTCTCCTCGGGGACGGCCCCGGGCTTCTCGCCGAAGCCCGAGAGTTCGGCCCAGCGCCCCGAGGGGGTGAGCCAGCGCAGCGTGTTCCTCTCGTCGGAGGACCCGGCCTGCACGGTCCAGTGGGCCGTCGCCCCGTTGACCGGCGCGGCGTCGCGCGTCCCGGGCCCGGTGCCGCCGGGGGCGGTGGTCGGCGGCACCACACCGGCGGGGTACATCGAGAGCGTGATCATCCGGGACCCGGGGTCGGTGGAGAGGACATCGCCGTAGGTGCCGTCGGCGCCGGCCCGGTAGGTGATGTTCTTCTCCCCGTCGGCCCAGTCGGGCAGCCAGCCGAAGCGGAAGTCGGCGACCAGCGGGTCGGTTCCGGCCGGGTGCGGGGTGGGTGTGGAGACGGCCGGGGCGCCGGCGGCAAGGTTGCCGACCGACGGAACGTCGCCGGAACCGGTGCCGGGAGCGATGAGCGCGGTGGTCGCCACCACCGCACAGGTGACGGCGGCGGCCGCGCCGATCAGCATCCCCCGGCGACGCCGCCGCCGGGCGGTGCCCTCGGCGATGGAGCGGGCGGTGTCGAGCCGGGCGGGCGGCGCGGCCTCGTCGGCGAGAGCCGTCAGGCGGGCGGTCAGGTCGTCGCGGTCGTCGGCGGTCATGGCGTCCTCTCAACTACGGCGGTACGCGGGGTCAGGGTGTCTCGCAGGGTGCTCAGGGCGCGGGAGCTCTGGCTCTTGACGTTGCCGGAGGAGCAGCCCAGGGCCTCGGCGGCCTGGTCGATGGTCAGGTCGCAGTAGTACCGGAGCACCACGGCGGCCCGTTGGCGGGGAGGGAGGGCCGCGAGGGCCCGGCGCAGGTCGAGGGCGGCGTCCAGGTCGCCGCCGACCGCCGCCACGTCGGGGGCGGCGGCCGAGCGGACGGTGCGGCGCCACCAGGGGGAGCGCTGTTCGGCCAGGAAGGTGTTCACCAGGATCCGGCGCGTGTAGCCGTCCAGGTTCTCGACCCCCGAGGCTTTGGACCAGTTCACGTACAGCTTGGTGATCGTCTCCTGGACCAGGTCGTCGGCCCGGTGCCAGTCCCCGCACAGCAGATAGGCGACCCTGCGCAGCCAGCCGCTCCTGGAAGCCACGTACTCCGTGAACTCCTCGGTGCGCGTCTGCTTCGCCATCCGCACCCCCTCTCGTCGATGACGGCGGCGGCACCGGTCCGGTGCCGTCCACACCCCTAATGCGCGGACGGCCGGGGAACGTTGCACGCGAAGTGCGCACGTAGGCTTCGGGCATGCCCAACGGCCGGTACTCGCTGCACGACACCCACGACCAGGAGCTCCTCGGCGAGGAGCGGTTCAGCTGCGCGCCCGGCGCGGCCGGCTGGCGGTACGTCTCCAAGACCTACGCCCCCGACGGCCGGGTGATCGGGAGCCTCGACCTGACGCTGGACTCGCGGGCCCGCCCGCTGCGGATGGAGCTGCGGGCGGGCGGCTGGCAGGTGCGTGGTGGGGCGGTGGACGGGGTGGCCTGGGTCCGGACCGACGCGGCGGACCCGGGTGGGGCCCAGGCGGCGGAGGGGTACGACCGGGCGCACGCCTTCACCGGGCGATCGCCGGGATTCCTGGTCGCCACCGCGCGGCTGCTGCGGCTGGAGGAGGGGGCGAGCGCCCGGGTGCGGCTGGTGGCGTTCACCGAGCCCGTGCTGGCGCCGCGCACGCTCGACCAGGGGTGGCTGCTGGAGGGCGTGGACCGGCACGAGACGGACTCGGGGCCGCTGACGGTGGAGCGGTACCAGGTGGCGGACCTGGCCACGGGGGAGCAGCAGGTCGTGCACCTGGCGGGGGACGTGGTGCTGGCGGCGGCGGGGGTGGAGCTGGAGGAGCTGGCCTCGCCGCCGAACGCCTGGCCGGCGCAGTTCGGGGAGTAGGTCCCGTCTCTCGGGCGGGGCTCAGGCGGGCGGGCCTCAGGCAGGAGGTGCGAAGCCGCTGTCGGGGGCCGGCGGGGCGGCGGGCTTCTCGAGGGAGAGGGGCGCGGCCGTAGGTGCGGCGACGGGTGCGGCCTGGGCCGGTGCCGGGGCCGCCGGGACGCCGAGGACGCGGACGGGCCGGTCGTCCCAGACGGAGTCCGGTACGGGGGCGGCCTGCGCCTGGGCCTGGGCGGCGTACGCGGCCTGGGCGGCCTGCGCGGCGCGCCACTGCCGTTCCTGGGCCCGGGTCCACTCCCGCCGCTGGCGTTCGGTGAGCACCGCGCCCAGGTAGGCAGCGGGGTGCAGCCCGTGCGGCACGGCGAGGCCCGTGCGGCCGGCCAGGTCGGTGGCCAGCCTCTCGGACATCCGCTGGGTCATCACCGGGTCCAACTGCCCTATTCGGCTGAGCAGTTGGCGGATCGCCAGCCAGAGCGGCTCCGGCACGGCGGAGAGGTCCATCGCGACGAGCTCGCGGCCCATGCTCTGCAGCAGCTGCGGGTGCACCGGCGGCAGCGGGGCGGTCGTGCCGCCGCCGGACGCGGCGCGCTCGCGGACGACGACCGTCCCGGCGAAGACGTCGCCGAGGCGCTTGCCGTCCAGCCGCACGGCGGAGGTGATCACGGCCGGGCAGCCGACGAACGTGATCAGCTCGAAGAACCCGACGCCCGCGCGCACCAGTGAGTACCGGAACCGGACCGGCCCGCCGTCGGTGCGCACCACCCGCAGGCCGAGGGCGGCCTTGCCGAGCGAGCGTCCGTGGGTGAGGGTCTCGACGATCACGGGAACGGCGACCAGGAAGAACACCGTCAGGCCGAGCGAGACCGCCGCCAGCGCCGCCCGGTCGATGTCGATCAGGGCGACGCTCAGGACGAGCGTGGTCACGATCAGCGCGGCGAACTCCAGCAGCAGATCGATCAGGATCGCCAGGGCTCTGCTGGGGAGCTTCGCCGTCTGCAGGTCGAGGACGACGGCCTCGCCCGTCACCAGGTCGCTCAAGACACCCGTCCGTTCACGTTCGTGGAGCCGTACGGCCCCCGCATGGAGCCCGCCTCGTGGAGGCGGACCGGTGGGAGGGCGCTGCGGACGCGAGGCGGTGCCGGCAGCGGGTCGGCCCCCAACGACCCGTTGATCGCAATCCCTCCGCATTCTGATCCGCAGCCGCAAACATACGGCTCCGGGAGGTCGCACGGGAAGTGAGATCCCGGCGACCACGGCGTCGGAGGTTCCTGGCATGCTGGGCCGCGCTTGTCCGTACGTACCCCGCCCGCCCGCGCGAGCCGCCCCGAGCGCCTCGCCCACCCTGGAGCCGCCGAATGGACCTGGACGTCTTCGTCGTTACCCACCAGGGGGAGTGGGCCCGGCTGGACGCCCTCGCCCGCAGGCGCCGCCTCTCCGGCGAGGAGGCGGACGAGCTGGTGACGCTGTACCAGCGGGCCACCGGCCACCTGGCCAAGGTCCAGGCCGCCGCGCCCGACCCGGCCCTGGTGGCCAGGCTCACGGGCCTGGTGTCGCGCGGCCGGGCGGCGGTGACCGGCTCCCGCACCAACGGGTGGCAGGACGTCGCCCGCTACTACACGGTGAGCTTCCCGGCCGCGCTCTACCGCTCCCGCCGCTGGTGGCTGCCGATCGCGATCGTCTCGTTCGCGCTCAGCGCCCTGATCGCCTGGTGGCTGACGGCCCACCCCGAGGTGCTCCGCAGCCTCGCCTCCCCGGACGAACTGCGGGAGATGACCCGCCCCGGCGGGGAGTACGAGGCGTACTACTCGGACCGGCCGGCCAGCTCCTTCGCCGCGCAGGTCTGGACGAACAACGCGTGGATCGCCGTGGAGTGCCTGATCTTCGGGATCGCGTTCGGCATCCCGGTGATCTACGTCCTGTGGTCCAACGTGCTCAACCTGGGCGTCGGTATCGGCCTGATGGCCTCCGCCGGCCGGCTCGACATCTTCCTCGGCCTGCTCATCCCGCACGGCCTGCTGGAGCTGACGGCCGTCTTCGTCGCTGCGGGCCTGGGCATGCGCCTGGGCTGGACGATCATCGACCCCGGCCCGAAGACCCGGGGCGTGGCCCTGGCGGAACAGGGCCGGGCCATCGTCGGCATGGCGATGGGCCTCGCGACGGTGCTCGCGATCTCCGGCGTCTTCGAAGCCTTCGTGACCCCGTCCGGCCTTCCCACCTGGGCCCGTATCTCCATCGGCGTGGCCGCGGAGATCGCTTTCCTCCTCTACGCCCTGGTGCTGGGACGGAAGGCCGCCGCGAGCGGGGAAATCGGCGACCTGGACGCGGCCGACCGGGCGGACCTGCAGCCCGTGGCCGCCTGAGCCGATGTGATCACCAGGCCCCTGACCTGGTACTCTTCTCGCATCTCAGCCAAACCATTGACGTGGTGGGGGTGGGCTAGTAGGTTTCAACGGTTGGGAGCGACTGGACAACGGTCGCCCCGGGCGTTAGTGTCTACGACACCGCCGAAATCGGGCAGGTGCATTTCACGAAATGCACGCCCCGGATGAAGCAAATCCCGCGGACAGAGCACACCGAAAGCTTTGATAGGCTTCGGAGCGAAGTTCGAAGGAAATCCCCCCAGCGGGAATCGGATGAATGAAACTCCGGAAAACGGAGCGGAAAACATCTGGTAAGCTGGAAACACGAAAGAACGAAGCGCCCGGAGGGCCCGCTGGAAGGCGGCTCGAAGGAAGCGTCCGTTCCTTGAGAACTCAACAGCGTGCCA